>JAKSLD010000005.1 GCA_024401395.1 Bacteroidales bacterium | reverse complement strand
ACATCAAAGAAGGCAGGCTATACAGGCAACTCTATCTTCCTTCCTGCTGCTGGCTTTCGTGACGGAGAGGGCCTCGACCTCGAGGGTTCGGACGGCATCTACTGGTCGTCTACTCCTAGCTCATACTACGCCGACTACGCGTGCAACCTCTACTTCAATTCGGACGACGTCGGCCCGGACGACAGCAATGACCGTTGTTACGGGTTCCCTGTTCGTCCTGTTTATGATGTTCCAGTTCCTATCGCCCAGATCACTATCGGCGAGGAGACAACGAAATATTATTCTGTAGAGAATTTCCGCGAAAAATTCTATTATATCGATGAAAAAGCCTACGTCAAGCTTCTTGGCGACATCACTTTGTCAGATTTTGATTTTGAGAACGAATATGCGGGTGCAGACATCACTTTAGACCTCAATGGGCACAGCATAACATGCAATGAAGATGATGGTCTTATTCTATTTATATCAGAAGGTGCCCTCACAATTACAGGAGAAGGAACAATAGAGAATACTGCCAAGTACGGCTTTGCGATAGCTAGCCTTGGAACCCTTACTGTAAATGGCGGCACATATAAAACTGTCATGGCAGTTTGTGGTGTTGCTAATGGAGCAGAGTTGATTATCAATGGAGGTAAGTTCGATGCTGAAGCATTGTACTATACTTCACCAATGCACTTCAAGCCAATCGTCAAGGGCGGTATCTTCTCAATGGACCCATCCGACTGTGTAGCCGAGGGCTACGCGGCAGTACCTAACGATGACGAGGATACAAAGGCTGATTACCCATACAAGGTGGTAGAGAAGAGCTTGGTACCTACAGCCATTGAGTCTATCGAGGCTGACAAGGCACAGAAAGCTGTGAAGACCATCGAGAATGGAAAGGTAGTCATCATACGTGGTGACAAGAAATACGATTTGAGTGGAAGAGAGTTGTAGAAGGGCTAGATATGCTAGCCGGGGTAGAGGTTAAGGCGCGATACATCGCGTCTCTACAACAACGATAAAAGCAAATAAATTAAGAGGCGTTGCCGATGGGCAGCGTCTCTTTTTTGTTTAGTGCGTCTTATTGATGCTTATTGCGTTGTAATCTATGAAAGGAGCTTGTTTCCCATTGTTTGACGGGATGTAGAATTATGGTTATCTTTGGAAATAATTACATGCGAAACTTGAGTAAATGTAGTGTTTATGAAAAAGATCTTGTATACCGTTATTCTATGCATGGTTTCGGTCCTTGCCATGGCGCAAGGCAAGGGCGGCGGACCAATTGTTGTTGATTTATGGCCAGAAGGGGCACCAAACAGTAATGGGCTTACGGGCGAAGAGTATGTGACACCTACGGGAAGAGTAAAGAACGTCACAAATCCTACGTTGACCATATATCCGGCTCAGAACGGAAATGGAACGACAGTCATACAATGTCCCGGAGGCGGATATGTGCATCTAGCCATAGACCATGAAGGGCACGATATGGCGCAATGGTATAACAGACAAGGCATTACGTTCGTCGTGTTGAAATACAGGATGCCAAATGGGAATATAGAAGTGGCATTGAGCGATGCACTGCAAGCCATAAAAATGGTGAGAGAACATCATAAAGAGTGGAATGTAGACCCGAAGAAAGTGGGAATTGCAGGATGTTCTGCAGGCGGAAATCTTGCCTCTATGGCCGCTACGCACTATACCTCGGCAGAAGACAGGGCTGATTTTCAGATACTATTCTATGCCATAACGACACAAGACGAGCAGATGAAGAAAGAGATGTATGGCGACGAACAGACAGAAGAAAAGATGGACAAGTACAACAACGTGAAAAAAGTAACGAAAAACACACCGCCAGCATTTATAATGTGCAGTGCTGATGACAAGAGAGTAGCTTGCGAAAACAGCATAGACTATTTCAAGGCATTGAAAGACAACGGCGTGATGGCATCGTTGCACATTTATCCTACAGGAGGTCATGGATGGGGATTCAGAGATTCATTCACATATAAAGAAGAATGGACACAAGAACTAGAGCGCTGGCTGACGGAATATTTCGTGCTACAGAGACAGCAGATATCGATAAACGAAATGTAGTTGACAAACAATATATAAGCGAAAGAGCGATGAAAAAGTGGGTTTTAGTCGGGATAATCAGTCTGATGACACTGACGGGGTGCGATGGACAGCAGAAAAAGAGCGAAGACAAGGCCATTGAGCCATATAAATACCTGGGAGAGAGAGTATATCAGAAAGAAGACAGCTTACGGGTAGTTGAGATTCTAGATTCAGCCAAGGTACGTGCTGCTTATGGTGAGCGTATGTTGAGCATTAAGGTTGCTCGTAATTTTTTAAATATACCATACGTCGGGCGCACCCTGGAGATAAACGACGAAGAGAAGCTAGTCATCAATCTGAGAGAGCTAGACTGCACCACATTTGTCGAGACAGTATTAGCATTGACCAAGTGTATAGAAGCGCAGAGATACGGTTTTGACGACTATTGCTATATGCTTCAGAAGATAAGATATGGAGAAAGCGACACTGTAGCATATTGGAACAGGAACCACTACTTCTTCGGGTGGATAAAAGAAAACGAGAAAAAAGGGATTGTAAAGAGAGTCACAGATACAGACTACCACACGGCGAAGATGGAATCGCGGATAGACTTCATGAGTACCCATATAGAAAATTACAAGATGCTAGATGCGCATAGAGAGTGGGTTCCCATGATAGAAAAGATGGAAGAAAAAGTGACAGCGTTGCGATATCCGTATATTCCCAAAGACAAGATAGACAACTCCGAAGCGTTGAGAGCATTGATACACGATGGCGACATACTGGCGTTGACCACAGAAATAAAAGGGCTAGAGACACAACACATAGGCTTTGCTGTATGGAAAGAAGACGGGCTGCATCTGATGAACGCCTCATTGCTACATAAGAAAGTAGTAGAAGAAGAGAAACTACTCGTAGACTATCTAAGAGGACAAAAGAAGATGACAGGTGTTGTAGTAGTCTCCACAGAAGCCGGCAAAAATAAAAAATGAAAAAAAATTGCTATTAGGGGTATTTGGTTTTGCGATTTCAGGGTCTTATAAGTAAAAGAAAAACAAAAGACTTATGGATTACAGCAGCAAGCAGTTTGAGAAGCTGTACAAAGATAGCTATAAGCAGATGTACCGTCTGGCCTACTCCGTATTAGAAGATTCGGAAGAAGCCAGAGATGCGGTAAGTCAGGTCTTCACGCAGATCTGGCGTACGAAACCGCAGATAAGCGATACGTCGGTAAACGGTTATCTACTGGTTGCCACCCGCAATCAGAGCCTTCATATACTGCAGCAAAGGAAGTTGAGGCTTGAGATGGAAAAAGAACTGAGAGACGAGAGAGAAGAGATAGAGAGCAATGAGAAAGAAGAACTGATGAGCGAGTTGAAGAAAGTCATAGAGAAAAACCTCACCGAGCAAGACAAGCGAGTATTGAATCTGCATTACGATGAAGAACTTACTTATGGAGAGACAGCGCAAGTGCTCGGGATAAGTATGGCGGCAGTGAACAAGCACATTACGCAATCACTAGCCAAGATTCGTCAAAACCTTAAAATAGCAAAATGATTATGAGAGTAGAAGATATAGACAGCAAGATAGGCATGCCCGACATAGACAAAGAGTGGGCGCGCTTTGAAGCCGAAGTTATAAATGAAAAGTCCGTAGCGGTAGAAATACCACTATTCCGTCGCATAGCTGCTGTTGCTACAATATTGATAAGCCTCAGCTGCATTGCAGTGGCGTCGGTATGGGTAGGCAAGCATTTTGATAACGATACGACAAAAAAAGAAGATACAGCCCCAGTCATAACCAACGAGAAACACGATACATATATTGCAGAAGAGAGTTCAGACACATCGCCAGAGATATTCCTGTTCGACAATGTAGAATTTCAAGAGATAGCCATCACATTAGGGAAATATTATGGCGTAGAACCAGTATTTGAGAACGAAAAAGTAAAACACGTCAGGATGTATATTCAGATAGACAAAGGAGAGAGTATTGAACAGATAGTGGATATGCTCAACCATTTCAGGAAAGTGAATGTCCGATTAGAAGGCAAGAAATTAATTGTTAAATAAGGAGGACTATGCCATGAAACAGTTGATTTTAACACTAGTAATGGGCGTATTATGTTCAGTAATATACGCGCAGAAAATCAATATTACATTCGATAACACCTCCCTCTCAGAGGCTTTGAAGCAGATAGACCAGGCAGACAAGTCGGTCAAGATCCAATTTATCTACGACGATCTAGAAGCCTATCGAGTAAGCAAGGCAGTCAAATGCAACAATGCCATAGACGCCATCAGAGAAGTATGCGGTCTTTATCCTATGAAGATAAAGCAGACAGACAAGAATATCTTTGTTGAGAGTCTTATAGAGAGCAAGACAAAAGTCATAGGGCGAGTTGTAGATGAAGATAAAAATCCCCTAGAGTATGCCAGTGTAGCCCTTTTTTCGGTAGTTGACAGTTCATATATCAGTGGAGGAGTGACAAATGTAAATGGAGATTTTGTAATACCCTGTGAATCAGACAGCGTTTTAGTAAGAGTATCGTTTGTCGGCTATAATACAATCGACAAGGCGTACGCTACGGGCAATATCGGCACTATCAGCATGAAAGCAAACGATATCATGCTAAAGACAGTAAGAGTAAAGGGAGAACGACCTATGGCAAAGATGGAAGGAGGCAAGCTTCTATTTGACATGACAGTACTACAAGAACAGATTCCATCAAACAATGCCTTTGAACTGCTCTCCCACGTACCCAGTCTATTTGAGAGAGACGGTCAATTTATGATAGGCAATCAGGTCGCCACAGTCATAATCAATGGCAAAACCACGACACTATCCCAATCACAGGTAATGGAAATTCTCCGTACTATGCCTGCAGACAAGATGGAAACAGTAGAAGTGATGTTAGCAGCGCCTGCAAAATATCACGTTAGAGGAGCTGCGATAAATATAATCACAAGAGGTTTCAAAGGGAAAGACGGTGTATCGGGACAAATACAACATGGAGTAGAATACGATCATTACTACTCTGAAAAACTCACAGGCTCTATGCAGATAAATAACGGTAATCTTGCAGTAGACCTTATGCTGTCACTCAACAACGACAAGACCTACTTCAAGTCAGAAGAACAAGCCGTACACCCATCAAGAGAGACAGAATACATAGAAGTAGGCAATCGTACAGAGATAGACAATCATGGTAAAAAGATTGATTACAGAATCGAAGCGGAGTATGCTTTCGACACCGACCATAAAATAGACATCAGCTATTCTGGCAGCAGAGAGAAAACAGACGATACCAGTCTGACAAAAGGAAGACACCGATATCTACATATTCCTCCAGTTGGAGAAATATGGTACGGCAACGAACTTGACAGAGACGTGCGCTACAGCTACCAGTATAGAACAAATACCCGAAACAAGATAGACAATTTTGATTTTGGGTATAGTAATCCTATAGGACTTACACTTGGTGCCTCTTACCTACGATTCAGAAGTCCGCAAGAGCAGAATATATCAGATGATTCAGAAATAAATGCCGGCACTGGCGCAGAGGAAGTCGACAAGTTCTACCACAGCGGCAATCTTGCAGGAGAAGCCATCAGTGGGCAAGATATTGACAAGTTGCTGTTTACGGCCGATCAGAGCATAGAACTATCAGAAAGTTCATCACTTGATTTCGGTGCTGAGTATCAGTACACCAAGCATGCAAGTAACAGTGTGCAGAAATTCGACGCCCAATCTGATGATATTTCGCACGAAAAAGAAGAATCAGAACTTGACCAGACAGAGAAGATAGCCAGTGCCTATATTTCATGGAACAAAAAGTTCAATGACATTCTAAGTGCATCTGTCAGCCTAGAAGGAGAGAAATACAAGACATTAGGTACAGACGAATTCTACCTATATCCCAGTTTGAATGTAACATGTATCATAAACAGCGATAATATTTTCAATGTCTCATTCAGCAGCAATTCCAGTTATCCAGACTATTGGTATCTGCTTGGCAATTCATACTATTTGAACCAATATTCAGTAATAGTAGGAAACAAAGACCTCAGTCCAGCCCGTGATTACAGCACCTCCATCATGTGGAGATTCAAGAAGAGATATATGCTCAATATTTTTGACAATATCAGCATAGATCACAACTCACAGTTGCCATACCAGTCAGAAAGCGAGCAGAAACTGATACTTCAAAAGGTAAATATCGACCGTTATGAAGTAAGAGGAGCTATGGCTTCCGGAAGTTTCAACATTGCCAATGTAGTGAATGGCAATCTCTCGGCAGCAATCATGAAGGCATATTGGAAGACCGACGATTTCCACGGCATTGCATTCGACAGAGAGAAGATCTCAGCCAGATTCTCGGGGACAATATCCGCCAATATCATACCGAGACAAAAAGTGAAAGCTATTGTCAGTTCCTATTATCAGACAAAAGCCATACAAGGAGTGTATGATCTTGACCATATGTTCAATGTCAACGCATCATTCAAGTGGATTAGTCCAAAAGAGATACTATCAGCCAGCATAGGAGTGAATAATATCACCAATGCGAGCGTAGTTATGGACGACAAGATAGAAAACCAGAACTACAGCATGGAAATGTGGAACAACTGGAGAACATACCAGGCATCTTTCACAGTCAGAATCGGATCATACAAAGAGAAAAAGCATAAAGAAGCAGACACTTCGCGTATGGGACATCAGAATTAGAATACAACGTCATAATTAAAACAATAAAGCTATGAAACAGAGAACACTTTTGATGCTTCTAGTGTTTGTACTAAGCATCTTTGCGGCTTGTGAGAACGAAGATCCAAGCGAAAACAAGCAGCCAGCAATCCACCCATTAAAGGTGATGAGCTATAACGTAGGCGCATGCAAGAATGATTTGCTTGAGCAAGATTTGTTAGAGCAAGAATATGGGGAAGGTACAAGACAATTGATTGTTATCACACCTTCATCAACTCCAGGAGAGATAACCATTAGGCATATTAATGCCTGGCTATCTTGTGGAGCAAAGGTTGTAGTTCGCGCAACTCTTGATACGGACAAAAATATTATTACCCTGACAGAAAGCGAAGAAGGAGAAGTGGCTGATTGTGTGTGTATGGTTGATGTCACAGCTGAGATAACAGGCATTGAGAAGGGCGACTATATTCTTGTTTTGGCTAGAGACAGTGAGTATCTGGATATCAGCGTAAAAGATGAACCTACAATATATTGGGTTGGTTGCGAAAAATGAATATATTTGCATAGATTAATAAGGTTATTCTATGACAAATAAATTCCCCAATAAGCACGCAGTAATTATCGGCGCCACATCGGGTATCGGAGAGCAGGTGGCCAGGCTTCTTCACGCAGATGGCTGGACTATAGGAATAGCAGGTCGACGTGCAGAGCTATTGGACAACCTGAAGAACGAACTCGGCGACAGAGTCATAATCAAACAGATAGACATCTGTAAATATGGTGCCGATGATAAACTGACAGAACTGATAAACGAGGTAGGGAACGTAGATCTTGTTTTCCATGCTTCAGGAGTAGGCAAACAGAATCCTACACTTGAGAAAGATATCGAGATGAGGACTATGGACACCAATGTTATGGGGTTCACCCGTATCATAACTGCCGCATACAGATATTTTGCCAAAAATGGAGGAGGACATATAGCCTGTATCTCATCAGTAGCAGGAACGAAAGGGCTAGGTGCAGCTCCGGCATATTCAGCGACAAAGAGATTCCAGAATACATACATACAATGTCTGTGTCAGCATTCTGCGATACACAAGACAGGAGTGACATTCACAGATATCAAGCCAGGATTTGTGAGGACGGCACTACTCAGCAGCGAGAAGAATTATCCGTTACTGATGGAAGCCCCATACGTAGCGAAGAAGATAGTGAATGCAGTATACAAAAAGAAGAGAAGTATCATTATCGACTGGAAGTATCAGATACTCATAGCATTGTGGAAGATGATTCCAGACTGGGTATGGGAGAGAATTCGTGTAATAAACTGAGGAATGAGTAAAGGAATCATAGATACACTTATAGAGAAAAGAATCTCCATTACCGTAATGGAGAGCTGTACATCAGGGCTCGTGGCGTCGCGTATCACCGATACAGAGGGCGCATCGGCCATATTCAAGGGAGGAATAGTCACCTACTCCAATGATATGAAGGTGATGATGGGAGTAGACAAGGAGATAATAGACAGATATGGAGTTTACTCCTCGCAATGTGCAGAAGGAATGGCCAAGGCCGTGAAAGAGAAGATGAAGGCAGATATTGCCATAGGGGTAACAGGAACGACAGGCAATGTGGATCCGAACAATGAAGGTAGTATCGTAGGAGAGGTATTTTTCTGCATAATAGTCGGCGGAGAAGTACATCTATATAATGTAAAATCTGATGTAAGAGGAAAGAGTAGGAGAGAGATAAAAGAAGAGTACGTGGATTGTATAATGAGAGAGCTACAGGCGTTGGTCGGGTAGTAGTCCTTATTGAGACAAAGAAACAGAAAAGAGAATATGAATATTCTGATATTGGCAGACCATTTCCCGCCATCGTTTGCTCCTCGTATGGGGTATTTGGTAAGAAACCTCAAGGATATGGGGCATAGAGTTTATGTGGTTGCCATTACACGACATAGAGATTTCAATTCGTTTGGTTTTCTGACGGGGTATGCCGATGAGGTTTATGAGGTAGAAGGTCAGCAGATGTCGCATAGCAAGGTAGCGTTATCTACGGTAAAAGGCTTTATGACGACATTGCGTCCAATGTGGACAGAAACAGATACACAGTATTATAAGCAAGCAAAAAAAGCATTAAAAGAGCATGATATAGATTGTGTTCTATGTTCCACTTCGTCGTTCTATCCTCTTATGGTAGTGAAGAAACTGATGGGGAAGAAGTTGCCCGTAGTGTTAGATTTCAGGGATATATACGAGCAAGATGAGAGTTTCTTTTCGCGCAAAGGATTTGGAGGAGTGATGAGGCATTTCCAAAAAAAGATAAGGAATAAAGTTATCAGCAAGGCAGATGCGGTAGTTAGTGTAACGAACTGGCACTGTCAGTATCTCTCCATGTGGAATCCAAATACTAGAATGATACTCAATGGGTTTGACGAGCAGAGATTCTATCCTCAGGCGAAATGGAAGGGAGAGAAGACAAGGATAGTATATACAGGAACTATAGCGACACCACAAGGCGATATATCAGCACATTCTCCTGAGATACTGTTAGAAGCGATAGAAGAGTTGGATGTAGAAAAGAGAAAACGGCTGGAGGTAGTATTCTATACAGATGAGAATAGTGGGAAAGTAGTGTCGGAATTAGTCCGTCAGAGAGGTTTGACAGATGTCATGAAAGTAGAAGAGTGGGTGTCATCAGAAAAAGTTCCACAAGTATTGGCAGAAAGTACGGCATTGTTGATATTGACAAATCACGGCAGTAAGGGGATGATGATGACCAAGAGCTATGAATATATGGCTATGGGAAGACCCATATTATGTCTGCCAGACCCATACGAACAATTAGAGAAACTACTTGAAGAATCAAAGACAGGGGTAGTGTTAAGGGATAAAGAAAGAGTAAAAGAGACCTTAGAGGCACTTATAGAAGACAGATACGAGATACAGCCAGATCTGGAGGTAGTCAAGCAATATTCGCGCAAGGCTCAGGCACAGCAATTTGCTGATTTGATGACAGAAGTGATAGAGAATAAGAATGAGTAAGATATCAGTATACATATCAGAGAGAGATGATAAGAGGCGATATGCTGCAGAGCAGTTGCTAGGGATGATACTGGGGGTAGAGTATGAATTCATAGGTGGAGAAGGAAAGGAAGTTGTGCTAGAGTGCGAGGGGAAAAGATTATCTATAGTGAAAGAAGACATCATTTCGGTAGAAGTCGGGGATATTGTTAAGATATATGGGGATGATATCCTGATGGCAACATTCTTTATGCTGTCGCGAGAAGAAGAAATAGGGGTTGGGGAAGATAAGTTAGACGAGCACGGAAGATTCAAGGCAGAGGCGTCATTGGCATATAAAGAAGGTTTTTTAGACAGGCCTGTAGTGAACGAGTATGCAGAATGGGTAGTGGAGCGATTTGCCTTGATGGGGGTAGATTTAGAGTGCAAGAGACAAGGGGGAAAGGTCATATATACACATGACATAGATATATTGACAAACGAGCCGATATTGAAATCCATGGGAGGGGACATATTGAAGAGACACGATATCCTCTCCGCAATATCGCGAATACGTAATATATGGTATGATGAGCACGATACATTCGAGTATCTGATGGAGTTAAGCGAGAAGCGTGGTCAGAAGGGGACCTTCAATATTATGGGTACACATTACGATTATAAGCAACCCAGAGAGAAAAACTATCTAGAGAAGAAAGCCTTTGCGCGAATGATAGAAAAGTTGGAAAAGAGGGGGCATAGAATAGGGTTTCATCCAGGATATTATACTTCAGATGATGAAGGACAATGGAAAAAAGAGAGAGAGAAGGTGGAAAAACGCATTGGGAAGAGACTTACAGTGGGGAGACAGCATTATCTGAGAGTGTTTATACCAAGAACGCTAGAGATATGGGAAGACAACGAGATGGAGACAGATTCCTCGTTAGGGTATGCAGACAAGACAGGGTTCCGTTGCGGAACAGGTTGTGCATATCATCCATACGATTTCAGGACAGGGAAGTCTATGAAGCTCATTGAACAGCCATTGATAGTTATGGATGAGACGATGAAAAAATATGAGAAATTGACAGAAGAGCAAAAAAAAGAGAGAATCATGATGTATGAATCTCTCTCAGAAAAATATAATATGCCTATTACAATTCTATATCATAATTAACTATGTCGGCTGGCGATCAGTTCGTCCACCATATTCTCGGCAGCGCGAGTAGAGCACCCAGGACCGCCTATTACCGACTGAAGTTCGGCGTAATCTTTGAGCATATTAGCGCGATATGGGGTGTCATTCAGCAAATCGCCCAGTAAAGAGTGCATTTTTTCAGGAGTATAGGCGCACTGGAAAAGTTCCTCCACAGCTGTACGGTTAAGATTGAGGTTAACCAAGCTGATATATGGGACTTTTATGAAAACCTTTTTAGCCATAAAATCGGCAAAGCGTCCACCCCACATCAAGTAGAGGACTATCTGAGGACAGTTGAGCAACGCTGTTTCAAGAGTAGCCGTACCAGAAGTCACGATAGCGCATCGCGCCTGGCTGACCAACTGATAAGTCTCATTGAACAGCAAACGGACATTATGACCATTGATATACTGTTCGTAGTCCTTCTCAGAGAATGAAGGGGCGCCAGCTATGACGAACTGACACTCAGGGTGACGGTCGGCCTCCTTGAGCATAGCAGGCAAGTTGTATTTCAATTCCCCCTGTCGGCTACCTGCCAAGAGAGCAACTATAGGGCGACCAGCATCGAGGTTATTACGTTGGCAGAAGTCCTCGCGAGATTCGTCAGCGTGCTGTCGTTGAGCTATGGCATCCATAGTAGGGTTGCCACTGAAATGGACATCTATACCAAACTTCTTGAAATAAGGCGTTTCGAAAGGGAATATGGTATAGAGGCGGTCGACCACCTTTTTAATTTTCTTGACACGATACTCCTTAGAAGCCCAAGTCTTCGGTGCGATATAGTAGAAAACCTTGATACCATTATTGTGGGCGAACTCAGCCATCGGGAGGTTGAACCCTGGGTAATCTATCAAGATCAGTACATCCGGCTTATTATCCAGAATATCCTTTTTACAAAGCTTGAAATTGTTGCGTATTTTACCGAGGTGAGTCAGTACATCCCATACACCCATCACAGCTGTGTCCTTATAATGGCGTACCATTGTACCTCCTACAGCAGACATAAGGTCGCCACCCCAGAAGCGGATATCAGCCTGAGGGTCCTTAGCGAATATACCCTTCATAAGGTTAGAGCCATGGAGGTCGCCTGATGGCTCTCCAGCTATGATGTAGTATTTCATACTATTGCACGAAGAATTTAATAATTACTATAGCAACAGCCCAAAGAATGGTCGATATGATCAGACCTCGGGAAATTTCCAGTTTGTCGGTGTAAGCGAAAAAGGTAAATACGGCGAGGTTAGACAGGCAAGCTATTGCTATCATAGTTGCCATACTCTGGAGTCTGATGAGAGCCTCGATGAATTCATTCCAAGGGCGGGCTGCACCATAAGAGAAGGTGTAGAGCGCCCAGATGGTAATCATAGGTAGGACGAGACCGAGTATTATGCCTATGTATCGTTTATTCATAGAGAAGATTATAAATCTACGTTCTTCAATTGAGAAATGACGTCATAGTCGGACACGTCGAGTTTGCAAGGAGAAATTGTGGTATATCCCTGCAGGAGCCAATGGTAATCCGAGTCAGACCCGGCAGGTTCGTCGTCGATATAGTCACCCTCCAGCCAAGTATAAGACTGACCGAATGGGTCGGTAACCTGGTGTGGGTGTTCGAACCAGTGACCCTGACCGACTGGGCATACGTGCAATCCCTTAGATTTCCCCATAGGCATATTTACATTCATGAAAGTAGAAGCAGGCCAATTGAACGAAATCAACCTAGGGAGGAGTCGAGCCACGACTTCGCGAGCCGGGGACATATCAGCCTGAGGATTGTAATCGAAATAAGAGAAACCTATTCCACGGATACCGAGGAGAGCAGCTTCGCGTACGGCGCCGAGGGTACCAGAATAATGAACAGACGAGGCGAAGTTACCGCCATGGTTGATTCCAGAGAGGATGATATCAGGTCGGCGGCCATCCATCATCTGGTGGATACCCAGCTTGATACAATCCACTGGAGTGCCGTTGACGCTCCATACCTCGACACCATCCAGGCCGTAGTCATCGTGCTTTCTGTGCTTCAAAGGTTCGCAAACGGTTATGGCGTGGCTTTTACCCGACTGACCCGTAGCGGGAGCTACGATGACGACCTCGCCATATTTCATTGCCTCCTCGGCCAAGACACGGATACCCTGGCTAAGGTAGCCGTCGTCGTTAGTTATCATTATTCTCATAGAAGAATACTTTCCGGATTAAAGAATAGCTTTGCGGATGCGAACGAGACGTTCCATAAGGCCCTCGAACAAGTCGAGCTGGAGCATATTAGCGCCATCAGATTTAGCGTTACGAGGGTCGAAGTGAGTCTCGAGGAACAGGCCATCCACGCCACAAGCGACACCAGCGCGAGCAACAGTCTCGATGAGGGCAGGCTTACCGCCGGTAACACCAGAAGACTGGTTAGGCTGTTGCAGAGAATGAGTGATGTCCAAGACGACAGGAGCCTGTTGCTGCATGACAGGTATTCCGCGATAGTCGACCACTAAATCGTAATAACCGAACATTGTACCGCGATCGGTCAGGAGCACCTTATCGTTGCCCGAATCCTTCACTTTCTGTACGGCGTGGCACATAGACTCAGGGGCGAGGAACTGGCCCTTCTTGATATTCACCACCTTACCAGTCTTAGCGGCGGCAACTAGGATATCAGTCTGACGGCAAAGGAAAGCAGGAACCTGCAACACATCCACATACTCGGCTGCCATAGCCGCCTCATCGGCAGCGTGGAAATCCGTAACAGTAGGGATATTGAAAGTATCAGATACCTTTTTAAGGATTTTCAGAGCCTTCTCATCACCGATACCAGAAAAAGAATCGATACGAGAGCGATTAGCCTTACGGTAAGAGCCCTTGAAAATAAGAGGGAGTCCCAGTTTGTCGCATGATTTGACGAGGTGCTCAGCGATACGGAGTGCCATATCTTCGCCCTCGATGACACAAGGACCAGCCATTACGAAGAAAAGATCGGAATCTGCGTTATGCAGACGAGGTATAGATTTTATGATATTGTTCATTTGCCAAATAATTGCTGTCTTTAGTGTACAAATGTAAGAAAAAATGTTGAAAGGGAGGGTTAGGGGAGTAATGTTTTAGAGAGAAGGCTACGGTCTGTACTCGGGCTATACTCGGACTACACTCGGGCTAGATACGGAGAAGTCCCTTGTTCATCGTAAATTTTTTATTTTGTAGGCTAAGTGTATGCTCTGTCTACACTCGGGCTATATACGGGGAAGTCCCTTGTTCATCGCAGTTTTTTTATTTCGTTATGAGGTACGGAAGTAAATAAGGTATGAAAAATTAGAGATGTATTCTTCCATATTTATGATGTATACGTTGAAGAAAATAGTCGATTCGCAAAACAAGAAATCAAAAGTTCAATATAAAACACCATTCGTTGAAAAAAGAATGTCAGGCGAAATGTTATGTGTATTTTCGCATTGTCAAAAAACTTTTATAACCAAATGAAACGATACACGCTATTGCTCTGCATCCTGCTATCGCTATTCTCTTGCAAGAAAGAAGATGGATGGGAAGAAGAGCCAGAAGTCAAGATAGACTTCGAAAAAGAACAACTACAAGACATTCCTCCGACATTTGACATGGTTGGAGTATGGGAAATCTACATGGGGTCGTACATAGTAGGAATCTCCAGCAAGATAAATATGAGAGAAGAGATTCCCAATGGGAAAAACAAGCATCTCTATTATCAGCTATCAGAAGACAAGACATACGTACGATGTATGGTCGAGTATGTAGACAGTGTACATACAGAATTCACGATAGAGAGAGGAACATGGCTTCAAGCAGGAGACATAGTGCGTCTTACGTCAGAAGATGGTGTATGCACTGACTACAAAATAGGAGAGGAGCATATATACGGCAGCCATAGTGCAGAATTTTTCTCCCCATACAAAAACAAGATGATATTCAACCATGTATCGATGAGGCAAATCCGTCATGAGATGGAAGTAGAGGCAACAGAAGCTATTCCGTATCTCAAATTTCCATTTACGAGAGTTGACATATTATCGTACAAGTATCTGCAATGGAACAATACGGTATGGAAGATCACTCCAGAAGGAGAATTGGATATATATACCATGACATTCAGGAGAGGATGGCATGAAGACGAAAGCAAATTCATCACACACGATATGCTAGTGTTGCATAACCACGGTACGATAAAAATCAATCAATATGAAACGTGCGACAGTGTAGATATGTACATTGACGATTATGATCTAGTGACAGACGCCAGCATAGTACACCCAAGGGCAGGTGATTATTCCATGAGTATGTTTGATGGAACAATACCATATCTATTGCCAGGACATCACCGTTACCCAATAGAATATGGTTCAGAATTTGCACGTATTCGCAGAGATGATGACAACATGAGCCCTATAATACTGTTGTACAAGACCAGATTCGATTGGGACATAGAGAATGACAGATTCTATACTGTACCATCAACATTCGATTTCTCGGACTATAACGAAATTTGCTTTTGAACATGAAACACAATCTACTATACACAATACTCACGTCTGTAATATTCACGGCATGTGTAGAAGATTTTGACATAGTATTGGACAATAACAACGACTATGTCTGCATAGATGCGATAATAACGACCGCTGACAGTGTACAAGGCGTGTATATCCGCAAGACAGCAATGGTGGATAAGAGCACGGGGAAGACCACGTATGATATCATAAGCGATGCGAAAATCACCCTGACAGACAATACTACCGGGCAAGAGTATCAATATGAACAGCCAGGAGAAAACCGTACCATGCTAGTCGGGATACAGATTCCCGGTGCTCCAGAGGGGGAGTATTATTACACTGACAGATACGTTTTTGATAAAGACGCTTACGTACTGATGAACTTCACACCGATTCCCGGCAGAAGCTATACGATGAATATTGAGCGCGATGGCAAGGTCTACTCATCGACACAGTATCTGCATAAAGATCCGCTAGTAGAGGGGATAACATTCCGTCCGTATACGACATCCGAGAGTGGGCGTGTTGAAGACGAGTATGAAGCATTCAATCCCACACTACATATAGGAGACAGTGAGCCAGACAAAGACAACTATTACATTTTTATCGGCAATGTCTATGCGTGGGACAGGTTTCTTACAAGAAATCACGAAACGAGGTATCAGATACCAATTACACCGATACGCGAGAAAGATTACAAGCCGGGAGTCAATGCAGTAGAGATAAACGAGACAATGGGTGCTACAGCGCATGGCAAGGGAACAGGTATATCCTATGGAGAAATGTATGAATATTCGTTATGGTCGGTCAGCAGAGAAAACTACAAATATCTATGTGCGATAAAAGACCACATGACAACAGACGGTGGAGTTTACACCCCCAATCTGGACACCCCTATAACAAATTTTACAGGAAAGCACGTTATGGGGCAGTTCATGGCGATAAATGAAACAAAATACGAAGGGTACGTTACATATAGAAATATAGAATAATGAGAAAATATATATACATGTTCATTTTGGCACTCTTCCCAGCCATATCACTCATGGCGCAGACAGAAGATGCCGTGTACGGCTACGTCACAGATGAGAAGACAGGAGAGACGCTCCCCAATGCGACAGTCGTAATAAAAGGCACCAACCATGCCGTCACGACAAACGCATACGGTTATTTCTCATTGCCGAAAGCCTCAGTGGGAGATTCGCTATCGGCGTATTATGTAGGATATCAGTATGCTACAGTTACAGTTAAAGAATCGCGTACGGATATACACCTGATGCCATTAGAGGTAACATTAAATGAGGTCACGGTATCGTCAGAATCCGTTTTCAAGAGAGAACTGACACAACCACGTATGAGTCATCATCATTTAGCGTCGGTAGACCTATCGAAGAGTATACCACTTTTCGGCAATACAGATGCCATAAAGACACTACAACTATTGCCGGGAGTCAGTTCGGCGGCAGATGGAGGAACGAACCTATCAGTCCGTGGAGGCTCGTATGACCAGAACATGATACTCCTTGATGAGGCTACGGTATATAATCCAGCGCATGCACTCGGTCTGTTTGCAGCCATGAATACAGATGCCGTATCATCTGTAGACTTTTACAAAGGAGCGGCACCGGCAAAATATGGAGGCAAGCTATCCTCGGTCATTGATATGAGAATGAAAGAGGGCAACAATCAGGAATTTCACGGCAGTGCATCAATTGGAGCCGTAGAAAGTCGCCTTATGCTAGAAGGTCCTATAGTGAAAAACAAAGCCTCATTTATGATATCAGGCAGGAAAGGATACGGTATAGTAGCGAAAAAAGCATTAGAGGAATTAGATAATGACAACAACCACGCGGGAGACGACATAAATTTCTCAGACTATTGTGGAAAGTTGAACTGGATAATAAACGATGCCAACAGGCTATATGCCTCGGCATATTACAGTGAAGACGAGTTCAAATATGCAATAATACGTCAAGACAACAAGCATACATGGGGCAACAAGACAGGGACATTGCGATGGAACCACACATTCGGAGACAATAAATTCTCCAATCTAACACTCACGTTTTCCGATTATGATTACATTCAGAAACAAGAGAGAGACAGAAGGAGATTCAGCTGGGAAGCAGGTATGCAAGAGTGGTGTGCGAAGTATGACATGGACACATATATGCAAAACGGGTCGCACCTAACGTACGGAGGTCGTTTAGAATACCATCACTATCGTCCTGGAGAAATCGTACCAACGACTGCAGAATCAGTCATAGCTCCGATGCGATTAGCAGAGAAAGACATGGTACTTGCCGGGCTCTATTTCGGAGATGAGTTCAAATTAGGAAGTCGCATCAATCTGAATGCCGGATTAAATGTTACATTAGCATCGAAACTAGGAGATGACAGTAAGACCTACTTCTGTGCAGAGCCACGAATTGCGGCATCATATTCATTGGCAGACAATATGTCGCTCAAGGCATCATACGCGCATACGGCGCAATATCAGCACCTATTGAACAACATGGCATTAGGATTACCTACCGATATATGGACTCCAGCAGACAGCAAGATAAAGCCCCAGCAGGCAGACCAAGTTTCGTTAGGATTACATTCCACAGTAGGAGAAGGCCATGGATTTCTATCTGGAGTAGAATGGTCGGTCGAAGCGTATGCAAAACTGATGCATAACATCATAGACTTCAAAGAAGGCACTGATTTCATATTAAATCCGAATTTGGAAGAAGACGTCATAAGCGGTCGTGGTCGTGCAGCTGGATTAGAGACAATGATAAGTAAGAACGGCACGAAGTACGGTATTATGGCATCATACACACTATCGTCAGCGCAGCGAAAGATAGACGACATCAACTATGGCAACTGGTATTATGCAGTATACGATCAGAGACACAATCTCAAGATAAATGCGCATTACGACTTCAATAATCGTTGGACAGCGTCGGCGAATTTCCAGTATCATACAGGCGGTCGCTCGACAATGCCATTAGCAGCGTTCTATGCTTACGGTGCGACGATGCAGATATTTACAGAGCGCAACGGATACAAGATGCCAGATTACCATAGATTAGACCTCAACGTCATATATAACTTTCCCAAGAACGATCACAGGCGAGTTAAGCAGCAGCTAGTATTCTCAGTGTACAATGTATACAACAGGAAAAATGCATATTCGGTTTTTGCGAGTGGAGACAAAGAAAATCTGTCGGACATAAAGGGTCATATGATGTATTTATATCAATGCGTACCTTCAATTACCTGGCGTATAACATTCTAGGAGAAGATAAAAGGAAGAAGAATAAGAAGGACGAGCCTGCCAGCGAACAACTGGCAGGCTTTGTTGACTATAGCTACGTAGACCTATTTGCGACGATTGCGCTGGCGTTCCCTTTGTTCCCTTTCCATCGCTTTTCGGGCAGCCTTTTCGTTGCGGCGTTGGTTGCGGAGGAGTTTCTTTTCCTCACGGGATTCTTTTTTCTGTTCCTTGAGTGCTTTAGCCTCTTCAGCAGCCAGTTGGGCTTGAATTATCTTTTGGCGATGAGCAAGATATTCCTCCTCACTTATAAGTTCCTCTATTACGTAGCGGTTCCAACCACTAGCTGCGCGGTATTTGTCGCCAGTGTGAGGCATAACGATTACCACGATGTGGCGTGAAGACTTATTGTTAGACAACTGGTAGAACGTAGGGGGAGTCAGAGCTCGGCAGTATATTTCTTTTAGAGATTCGCACTCATAGAAGGCATCGTCCACAATTGACTTTACAGAACTAGGGATGACGACAGACTGCAATTTGCGGCATTCAGCGAAGGTATAAGACTGGATGCTCCCCAAGAACTTACCAGAATTATATCCGACCTGTTCGCCATAGGTCTTGAAATAAGGGTTAGAACTATTAGAAGCCGGGTCGGCGAAAGTAACAGACTCCAAGCGGTAGCATTGGAAGAAAGCCTTTTCGCCCAAGAACTCCAATCCAGAAGGGAGAGAGACAGTTGTCAGGGAGCTGCAGCCTGCAAAAGCCTGCATACCGATGGTCCGTACACGTTCGCCCAGGTCCAAGAAAGCCAATTTACTGCAACCCTCAAAAGCTTTAGGAGCTATCTCCGAGACAGTTTTCGGGACTACGCAATTATCCGTTTTACCCTCTGGACAACGAACCAGTTTCTGTCCGCCGTGAGCCAGAAGAAGACCATCCACGCTGCTGTAGACAGGGTTTCCATCCTCCACAGAAATAATCTCAAGAGAGCGGCATTCGTCGAAAGCCTTCTCACCGAGAGATGTTACCTTAGCAGGGAGAGTTAGTGTTTTTAGAGCTTCGCATTTCAGAAAAGCGCATCGTCCTATTCTTTCAAGTTCAGCAGGGAGCTTGACATACGTCAGAGCCGAACAATCCTGGAATATACTTTCGGGCAGCTCCGTAATATATTGAGGTAGATCTATTCTTTCCAAAGACATACAGTTGCCGAAACATTGGTTGCCCAAAGAAGAGACATTTCTACCGATAGTCAGGCTAGAGAGAGCAGAGCAGCCATTGAAGGCAAGAGAGCCGATGGAGGTAACCCTGTCGGGAATGTTGATACTTGTGATAGCCCCGCAATTATAGAAAACCTTGTCGCCAATAGACTCCAGAGATTCAGGGAGGGTCACAGCTGAAAGTTTACCACAATTGAAAAACGTAGAATTTTTCAGGGCAGTTATTTTACCGAGATTGTCAATTGAAGTAAGGTTAGGGCAATCAGCAAAAGCATTGCGACCGATAGATTCGATAGAAGAGGGGAGAGAGATGACCGACAAGCGTTTGCAGCCAGAGAAAGCCTTGTCGCCGATAGAAGTGACACCCTCAGGGATGATTATGCTATTAAGACCCTTGCAATTGGTAAATGCGCCGTTTTTTATACCTTTTACGGTGTAGGACTTACCATTGTGTATGACAACATCAGGGATTACGATATCGCCGGAATAAGATCTTTGGGTAACGAGAACGCTAGATTGGTGCGCGATAGTTTCGTATGCTATCTTGTTTTCCTCAAACTCTATGGCTCTAGAAAAAACTGTATAGCACAGAAGTATAGATATAGTGATAAGTCGGTATACTATCTTCACGACCAGATAAAGTGCAGAAATGTTTATGTTGTCTAAATGTAAGATGTTGATACGAAAAATGGCGTGTAAATGTTACTTAAAGGCAGACCAGTGAAGTCGACATATAGAGAGAAGAAGAGATAGCGGTTTTTTGTAAAGAAAATATAAAGAGAGTAATAACTTTGACAAAGACAAACACTTTGATTAACTTTGCGGCAAATATTGAATTATGGGAAATATTGTAGCAATAGTAGGACGTCCGAATGTCGGCAAGTCTACGCTTTTCAACAGACTTACACAATCTCGTCAGGCGATAGTTGACGAGACGGCAGGCGTGACGCGTGACCGTCAATATGGAAAGGTGTTTTGGAATGGCAAGGAGTTTTCGGTTATTGATACGGGCGGTTATACATTCAACTCAGATGACGAGTTTGAGGTTGAAATCAGGAGACAAGTACAGTTGGCTGTAGATGAAGCAGCCGTGATACTTTTCGTTGTCGATGTACAAGTAGGCATTACAGATTATGATACAGAGATTGCCGACTTGCTTCGTCGTTCGAAGAAAAATGTGATTCTGGTAGTAAATAAGGTAGACTATGCAGAGCACGTCGGAGACTCATACGAGTTCCACAGATTAGGCTTCCAGGACTTCTTTACTATTTCGGGAGGCAATGGCTCCGGTACAGGAGATTTATTGGATCGAGTATTAGAGTTGCTTCCAGAAGATGTGAAGAGTGACATTGACGATACACTTCCAAAGTATACGATAGTTGGTCGACCTAATGCCGGTAAATCATCGATACTCAATGCCTTTATGGGGCAGGAGAGAAATATTGTGACATCGATAGCAGGTACGACCAGGGACTCGATTTATACCAGGTACAACAAGTTCGGTCATGACTTCTATCTTGTAGATACAGCAGGACTACGAAAGAGGAACAAAGAGAAAGACGATGTAGAGTTCTACTCGACTATGCGTTCGGTGAGAGCCATAGAAGACTCTGACGTATGTATACTGATGGTGGATGCTACCAGAGGTTTTGAGGCGCAGGACAAAAAGATATTCTCGTTGATAGAGAAGAACAACAAGGGAGTAGTGGTATTGGTGAATAAGTGGGACCTGATAGAGAAAGACTCTAAGACCACGAAGAAATGGGAAGAAGCTATCAGGGCAGAGATGGCACCATATACCGATTTCCCTATAGTGTTTACGTCGGTACCTAATAAGCAGCGTATATATGAGGCTATAGAGCAGGCAGACAAAGTGTATGCGAACAGGCAGAGACGTATTTCGACATCAGAATTGAACGAAGCGTTGCTACCGATAATAGGAGAGTATCCGCCACCTGCGACAAAAGGAAAGTACATACGCATCAAATATATTACACAGTTGCCTAGTGCTACGCCTACATTCGCGTTCTTCTGTAATCTGCCACAGTATATCAAGGAGCCATACAAGAGATTCCTTGAGAACAAGATGCGAGAGATGTGGGATTTCACTGGAGTGCCAGTGAATCTAGTAATGCGAAAGAAGTAATATATCAGATAACAGGGGCCTATGGCTAAGGACGATTTACTTCCACATTTGTATGATTTGCTCCAGAGAGCAGTATCGACACCAATTATAGAGAGGATATTTGCATTTGTGGTAGACATCTTTGTTGCGGCGGCGCTGACTGTTGTGCCGGTCGTGGGAATAGCTTTGGCTCCGATATATTTTTTTGTGAAAGATATCTTGCCATTCAATGGGCACACGTCATTTGGTAAAGCGGTGTACCATATAAGAGTGGTAAATATACAAGACAATGCACCACTGTCCAGAACGATGATGTTCAAGGCAGTGGTGCGTAATATTATTATCCTTATCCCATTATTGAACCTAGTAGACCTATACTATCTGTTGGCTACAGGAAAACGACTGGTTGATAACTGGATAGAGACAGATGTTGTCTTATTCGATGAATCCCTGGAGACGAAGGACATCCATTAATTCCTTAGAGAAATACTCGTTATTCTCTTTTGTGTAGCGAATCTCGGCAAAGACTTGAGCGAGGTTCTCCTTGTTATTCTCACGACAAAACTGCTTATTGCTTTCCATCTGCTCCCTTTCTGCGTATAGGGAGGTTATTGTTTCATCGCAAAAATCTTTATATTGCTCCATGTGGAGGATAGCCTCAACAGGGAGTCGTTCAGTTAGTTCCGGCATATCTGCGGGGTATCCGACAGTGATGGTTGTCACAGGCATTACGCCTTTAGGCAGATTAAGAACCTCGACAATCTGGCGAGCGTTATAGGTCGTTGTGCCAAGGTAGCAGATGCCGAGGCCAAGGTGTTCAGCCTCGAGGGCAGCATTCTGAGCAGCGATAGTAGCATCTATGGTTGCAGTATAGAGAGTCTGCATATTCATAAAGCCGTGCTTAGCATTGCGGAGGTCGCACCACTTATTCATACGGTTGACATCGGCGCAGAAAGTGAGAACGAGAGGGGCTTCAGTGATCATCTTCTGGTTGAAGTGAGCAGGAGCGAGAGCCTTTTTGAGGTCGTCTTTTGTAGTAGCAACTACACTGACGAGTTGCATATTGCCAGTATTGCTAGCGCGATTAGCAGCCTCGATGATACGGCGCAGAGTATCGGCAGGAATAGCATCAGACTTATATTTACGGATGCTTCTATGGTTGAAAATTGTCTGCATTGTTATTAGATTATGGCAGCAAAGGTAACAAAAAAAGCCTCCCGTTGCAATTTGGAATACAACGGGAGGTTTAGTATTAAAAAGCAGTGATACTATCTTACATTGTTACCTTAACGGTATGCTTACCTGCAGAGAAAGGTATGATGTTTCCGCTTATAGCCTTTCCATCGACCTCTACGCTCTTGACACCCTTCTGAGCGCCAGAAGCGTTGATGACCTCGATGTCGTATTCTGCGCCGCGGAAGTTACGCTTAACAGAGAAGCCCTTCCAAGAAGCAGGGATACAAGGTGCGATTTCGAGACCATTATAAGAAGGCTTGATGCCGAGAATGAACTGGCTGATGGTATACCACATCCAAGCGGCTGTACCTGTGAGCCAAGAGTTCTTACCCTCGCCTGGCTTAGCGGCATCCTTACCGGCTACCATCTGGCAGTTTACGTAAGGCTCAACCTTATGGAGAGCAGAATGCTCCTCAGTATATGAAGGGCAAATCTTGCGGTAGAGTTCCCAAGCGCGATCACCGCGACCGAGAACTGTCTCGCCTATGATTACCCAAGGGTTATTGTGGCAGAAGATACCAGCATTCTCCTTGTAGCCTGCTGGATAAGAAGATATCTCACCCATCTCGACATAATACTTTGTGAAGGCAGGGTTATTGAGGACGATGCCATGCTCACATTCGAGGCGCTCCTTGACAGAATTAAGCGCTTTCTCGACCATGCCCTCTTCCAGACCGATACCAGCCATAGTACACCAGCCTTGAGATTCGATGAAGATCTTACCCTCCTCGTTCTCGTTAGAACCGATCTTATTGCCGTAGTAGTCGTAAGCACGGAGATACCATTCACCATCCCAACCATGCTTCTTGACAGCCTCTACCATATCATCGATGAACTTCTGAGCGCGAGCAGCCTCCTCGTTCTTATTGATCTGCTTGCAAAGTTCAACATAGTCACGACCAGTTACTACGAAGAGGCCGGCAATCATCAGAGACTCAGCCTTTGTACCTACGTTGTTGTTCTCTGTAGTCTGGAAGCTCTCGTTAGGATCCCATGAGAAACAGTTGAGGTTCAAGCAGTCGTTCCAGTCGGCGCGACCGATAAGAGGCAACATATGAGGACCGAGGTTCTCAACAACGTGGTTGAACGACACGCGCAAATGTTCGAAGAGAGAGACCTCAGAACCAACTACATTATCAAATGGTACAGGTTCATCGAGAATAGAGAAATCACCAGTCTCCTTTATGTAAGCCACGGTACCGAAGATAAGCCAGCATGGGTCGTCATTGAATCCGCCACCGATATCATTGTTGCCTCGTTTAGTAAGAGGTTGGTACTGGTGGTAGCAACCGCCGTCAGGGAACTGAGTTGATGCGATATCAATGATACGCTGACGAGCGCGGGTTGGTATCTGGTGAACGAAACCAACGAGGTCTTGGTTTGAATCGCGGAAACCCATACCACGGCCGATTCCACTTTCGAAGAAAGAAGCCGAGCGAGACATATTGAAGGTAACCATACACTGGTACTGGTTCCAGATGTTGACCATACGGTCGAGCTTCTCCTCCTGAGTCTTAACAGAGAAGATGCTGAGGAGGTTGTCCCAATACTTATGAAGTTCGTCAAATGCGGCATCAACCTTAGCTACGGTGTCGAACTTAGCGAGAGTTTCCTTAGCCTTTACCTTATTGATAATAGGACTAGCGTTAGTCGACACTACCAAGCCAGCTTCAGCCTTAGCAGCGAATTTCTCCTCCTGAGGCATTTCAACGTATCCGAGAACAAAGATATAATCCTTGCTTTCGCCAGCCTTAAGTTCAACCTCGATATAATGAGAAGCGATAGGCGACCAGCCGTGAGCTACAGAATTAGAAGGCTTGCCTGCCATGACACACTGAGGGTCGGCGAACTCATTATAGAGACCGATAAACGACTCGCGGTCGGTATCGAAGCCATTGATAGGAGTATTTACGCTATAGAACGCATAGTGATTACGACGCTCCTTGTATTCTGTTTTATGATAGATAGTGCTACCGTCAACTTCGATTTCACCTGTAGAGAAGTTACGCTGGAAGTTCTCCATGTCAGTAGCGGCATTCCAGAGACACCATTCTGCGAAAGAGAACAATTTGATTTTCTTAGTCTCCTTGGTAGTGTTTTTGAGAGTTACCTTCTGAATCTCCGCCCAAGTGTTGAGAGGAACGAAGAAAAGGACGTTAGCCTCGATACCATTCTTAGCACCAATGATACGAGTATATGACATACCGTGGTGGCACTCATACTTATCGAGAGGAGTCTTGCATGGCTTCCAACCTGGATTCCAAACAGTGCCATTATCATTAATGTAAAAATAGCGGCCACCATTATCCATAGGAACTCCGTTGTAGCGATAACGGGTAATACGGCGGAACTTAGCGTCCTTGTAGAACGAATAGCCACCAGCTGTATTAGAAATGAGGGAGAAGAAATCCTCGTTACCCAAATAGTTAATCCAAGGCCAAGGGGTGGCAGGATTTGTGATTACATATTCGCGAGCAGCGTCGTCGAAATGTCCGAAAGTCTGGTTTTCCATATATCTAAAGGAATGACTTGTATTAGTTATATTTCTCTGCTTACAAAATTATAGATATCTTTTAAATTGCAAACCCTTTGACTGAAAAGAGCAATTAATTGTCGATTTTGTATTAATAGGCCTTTATAATCATCTGGCAATGGGCACAATCGCAAGATACGGAGAACTTATTGTTCTTGTGCTCTTCGTCAATAAGAGTAAGGGGCAGCATTTTGTGGGCATCGGGATGTTGCTTCAAGCACTTGCCCATAGCAAACATAAGGCAATGTTTTGTGGTCATTACGACGCGCCCCTTATAATTAGACAAGCGTTCATACCCCCATTCAGTCACAGAGCATCCGTGCTGAGAAAGATACTCTTTGGCGAGATCGTTCAATATGCCTATCTGTGCATCAGCCTCCGGCTGCGGATATTTTGCCGCAGTGTCCATATTGAGAGGGCAATCCACGGGTTTATTAGCTTCTATACGTTTCTCTGTCAGGTTCTGCAAAGCCTTACGTCGAAGATCATTCCATATAGAAGCATTGACGAAGAAACAGCATATAGATTCCTCGATGAATACATTTTCGACAACGAAGGCAGTGCCACCTGTTTTTGTGAGTTGCTGTTCCGCTATACGTTGGGTTGCGCTCATATCCTTAGCGTCAGATAGATTGACACAAGGGAAAGTAGCGGAACCTACATTGCCATTATGATCGATAGCCTGAACTTCGAGGTCGCCATTCAAAGACAGTCCTGCCGTGATATCTATAGGAATCTGCCGGACAGACTTCGCCTGTTTGATGAGGCTGTCAAATTCGACGTCAGAATTTCTGTATAGCATCAGGCCATTGATCAAGCCATTGAGTTTATCCGGGTAGACGATACCATTTTCAGCCTTATTGACCTTAAGACCAATCAGTCTGTCGTCCTTGACGAAACACAGGCCATCGTTATTGTTGACCTTTATATCGCAATTCTCTATTGAGAAGCTATTTTTGGTTACGCGGCAAGCTTTGCCCAGAGGCTGCCCCATCGATTTAGGAGAGACTGGGTTATGGATATTACGTTGGCGACCATCCATAAAGAAAGTCGTGAAGCCGCGATTGAAAGACCGTTCAGGGTTAGCAATCAAATTAGTCTTGACACTACCCTCAGATGAGCGTACATATTCTGGATGGCGCGAGAGAATCTCGTCTATGATATGTCGGTAGTGAAGAGTGATATTTGCCACATATGAAGCATCTTTGAGTCGGCCTTCTATTTTGAAAGAAGATACGCCAGCTAGCATCATACGTTCAATATTCTCGGTCTGATTATTGTCGCGTAAAGACAAGGCGTAGTTATTGGATGCAATCTGTTTGCCATCGGATTGAAGTATTGTATATGGCAAACGGCAAGGCTGACTACACTCTCCTCTATTGGCAGAGCGTCCGCATACGGCCTGACTCATAAAGCAACGACCGCTATAGCTGACGCATAAAGCACCGTGAATGAAAGCCTCCAGGCGTACAGAAGTTCTAGCGGCAATTTCCTTTATCTGATCAAGTGAAAGTTCCCGAGCCAAGACGACCTGTTTGAACCCCTGAGATTCGTGGTAAGCAGCCCTCTCGACAGACCTATTATCCATCTGCGTACTAGAGTGGAGTTCGATAGGAGGCAAGTTCATCTGCAAGAGTGCGTAGTCTTGGATAATCAGAGCGTCAACCCCTATGCGGTACATATCCCAAGCCAACTGACGAGCCTCTTCAAGCTCCTTGTCGAACAAAAGCGTGTTGAGAGCCACAAAGACACGTGCTCCGTAGAGGTGAGCTGTCCGTACTATCTGCTGGATATCATCAGTAGAACAACTAGCGGCCTTGCGAGCGCTGAACTTAGGAGCGCCTAAATATATAGCATCGGCTCCGTGATTGAGGGCAGCTAAAGCGCACTCAACATCACGAGCTGGGGCCAGCAATTCAATATGGTTACGCGGGCTAAGCATCAGACTTCTTCAAGATAGAACGACTTGTGTGAGTGCCGTCGGCATAGTAATTATGATAATAACCCTTATATCCGAAGTCGCGACGCTGAGCACCATTGTAGATGAGGTATGTCTTTTGAGAGTTAAGTTCATCGAGAGTATTCTCCAGATGTTCAAACTCCGTGATATTACCACGTACGACAAATACCAATGTGCCAATGAAAGGTTCGAGCGCCTTACAGTCAGATACACATCCGATAGGAGCCGTGTCAAGGATTATCACGTCAAATTGTTTCTTCAGACTCTCGATTAATTCGTAGTTACGTTCAGAAGCAATCTGTTCGGCTGGGTTAGGAGGAAGCTGATACGTGTCGCAAGTGATATAATACAAGTTATCGATGTCGGACTCTTGTATTATTTCGTCCTCATTGGCCAGACCAAGCAGATATTCGGTAATATTTTTAGGGCTCTTCTGAGGAAAAATCTCCTCCATACGTGGGCGGCGGAGGTCGTAGTTAACGATTATCGTCTTTTTGCCATTCTGCGCCATAGCTATAGCAGTGTTTATGGCACAATAGGTCTTTCCTTCACCTGGGTTACAAGAAGAGAACATAATGACATTATTCTTGCTGCTAAGCATAAGCATACCCAGTTTGATGCGCAATTTTCTGAAAGCCTCACTAGTAGCGCAGTTGGGGATGTCTATAAGAGGCGTTTCTGTTTTAGTAAGGCGTTTATCGAACAAAGGTATTGTTACCAAAGGCTTTTTGTCCGGAACTGTATCTTTCAACTCCTGAACAGAGCGAATTTTCTTGTTAAACAACTCCATCAGTACGAAGAATACGAGAGGTAGAGCAAGTCCGATGCCCAATCCCATCATAAGGTTCTTTTGTCTTTGTGGAGCAATGGTACCTATGCATACAGGCTCTTGGAGCACTTCTCCATCTGCTACTGTAGAAGCCTTAGCGATGAGAGTTTCAGACTCCTTCTGGAGCATAAAAGTGTATACGGCATCCTGAATTTTGTACTCACGCTCAAGGTCCACGCGCATATTCTCCAGTTCAGGGAGTCGACCAGCCTCAGAGATAAGTCTCTGATTGGCATTTTCCAGTTTTTCAATTTTCTTATTGTTCAGCTCTATAGACTGAGAGATAAGAGTCATGATATTAGAGCGTAAAAGTTGCTCCTGCTCCTTAATCTGTTTGCGATATGGGTGAGACTCCACTTCGTTAGCAGTCATTATTATCTCCTTCTGCAAGGAAATCAGTTCAGATAGTTGGCTAGAAATAAGAGGGTTATTCTGCGCAGCAGTAGAACTGATGAAAAAATCCTGTACTGTATTCCCCTTGCCCAAGTCGGTATTTATGCTAGCCAACAAATCATTGTTTGTACGCAAAGCTTGTATTTCAGTGCTTTGGGCGAGATATGTAGTTTGGAGAGTGCCGCCGTATTCAGAGTTACCCGTGAAGCCAACGTTCTTCTTGAAATTACTCAGTCTGGCTGTTGCTTTGCGTAAAGAATCGCTTGTCAATGCTAGTTGGCTACCGATGAAACTCAAGGTACGCTCAGCTGCGGCATTTTTCTTTTCGAGGTTATATTCGGAAGCCGCCTTATTGAGGGCAGACAAGAACGCAACAGTCTTTGTACTATTATAGCCGTGGCAAGTAATGTTAGTAATAGTGCTCTCCTTAAATTCGGGGTACATACTGATACTACCTGCCCATCTGCCGATGAGGTTAGGTAGAGGAGTGAAAGTAAAGGCGATGGTACCGTACCAGCCACTCATATTCTGTTCATCGTAGGGCATAATACGGAAAGAGAACTTATCGGTAGTAATAGTCTGGCCGATGCAAATTTGGTGACTTTCGTCAACAGCGCCGAAGTATCCAGAGTAAGACTCGCTCTTGAAATCGTAACTAGACACAGACTCTCCGTAAACGTGCAGATCGAATATAGATTTAGAATCAGCTACAGCTGTCAGTTCGAAAGTTGCATTGACAGGCTGGATGTGAGTAGAGTCTATTTCTACGCGAATATATTGGTCGAGACCATAAGTCTCAATGTTTCTCAGTTTGCCTTTACGATAATAAGTCACGCCGAAGTCGAGTTTTTTGAGAGCTCTCTCGACCATCATAGGAGACTTATAGATATAAGTCTGGTTTTGAAGTTTGCTAAGGCTAGAAGACAGCTTGATACCCTCTGTAAGGTCAATGCCTCGGTTTTCAGAGTCATCTTGGAGTAATACAGTTGTCCTGGACATATATATAGGCTGAGTATAATAATTGATGAACATAGCTATAGCGCCACCGATGCCAGCGCATAGGACGAACAGCCACCAATTCTTAGCAATCGTGCGTAAGAGATGACGCTGATTCAGTCGTATAAAGCTAGGGGTAGTTGCTGTTTCCTGGACTGTATTTTCTGTTTGGCTCTCCATCATAACCCAATAGGTATTTTTTATTTGCTACTAGCTAAAATGCGACGGTATACATTTTCGCCTCGAACCTTGGCAGAAATAACATTTTGTTCCGTGTGAGAATATATTATGCTGCCATTTAGAATTGTATAATCGATGCTACCCTTGATATTCAAAGATTCAAGAAGGCTATCATCGTTGCTCATTGATATAGAAGTACGTTTTGTGTCATCCCAGATAAGGAAATTAGCTGGGGCGCCAACTCTGATGCACGTATTAGCAGCACCGATACCAGAGAACTCAGCATTTCTCTGTACTACAGCGACAATAGCTTCCGAGAGAGTTATAGGATTCTCTTCAGACATGCTGGTGAGAAGGCTTATAGTATTATACCAATGATTATCGTGTTGAATATTATTACTCTGTATAGTTCTCATTCTCAATCCCAAGTCGATTACACCGATAGAGCACCAAGGGTAGTTGCGCACGTATTGGACCAGAGAGCGCATATCGATAGGGTGTAGTTGCTTGTTTTTCGAAGAAGTAGTAGAGAAATTCAGCTGCATATGTACATTACAATGCTGTATTAGCTGTTCGATGAAATCTATTTCCTCCTTGTACTTCACACCTACGAAAAAGACATCATTGTCGGAATTAGACGAAAGATAATTACATAGATCGCCCAAAACGTGAAGGTGTTCGATATTAGAGCCATCCTTTTCTATGTCGAGTATGATTCTAAGACCTGCCTCTCTAGCCACATCGATAGCCTCTAAGAGTCTTTCCCTGTTACCCATACCATTAGTAATAAGTTTATGGTAGGCTGTCGGTATTCCAAATTCGACCTTCAGTTTCTTGATTTCCTTAAGTTCGTTGGGGAACAAAGAAGTGAGAGTGAAATGGCACCCATAGTTGACTGTAGGTACCTCCTGGCGGGCGAGTGCGGTATATTCCACAGGTATCTGTGGGAGTTTGGCGCTAGCTAATGTGATGCCGATACCCATAGAAATAAGAGACTGCAATGTCTGGTGAGTGCCATTATCATAAGGGGTAGGCACAGACAGATTCGTTTTGATGTCGATAAGCGAAGGCAAAAGAGTACGCCCCTCAGCCTCGATACAAGTTGTGCTGATGGATGGTTGGATAATATCAGTACCTATGTCAACGATTTTGTTTTCACAGGTTAGAACATCCACTAATTGGCCCTCGAATTCGGGTTCCAACAGTCTACATTTTCTTATCAACAGATACTTTAACATCGCTTAATCGAACAATAGTGTTAAATCTCCAGTTTATTGCAGGAACTTCAAGAAATCATCGACACTTGTAGTAAATATCTGCGGTGTGCCGATTATCTCCTCGTTCGTATTCAGTTTGACGTAGAATGGCTGGGCGTTTACTCCGTAGCGAGATCTCTGGAAATAGCTCCATTTATCACCGATAGTACGAAGTATAGTTTTTGAACCATCACGTTCAGTAACTTCAGTTTTTCCTTCAGGCAGTGCGCGTTTGTCGTCGACATAGAGGCTGATCAGGACATAATCATTCATCAGTTTATCAGCTACGCGGTCGTCGGTCCATACAGCCTGCTCCATTTGGCGGCAGTTGACGCATCCGTGACCAGTAAAGTCGATGAGGATAGGTTTGCCAGTTCTTTTAGCCTCCTGCAGACCATCTTCGTAGGAAGTATATTTAGCGTGAGGCATTTGTCGGCCCAGCACGAAGTCCTGAGTATGCATAGGAGGCGCGAAAGCGCTGACAGCCTTTAGAGGGGCGCCCCATAAGCCAGGAATGAGGTAGAAGCAAAAAGCTATGCTAGCCATACCGAGCAAGAGACGTGTTGTGCCGATACCCTCGACCGGTCCGCTATGTTCAAGTTTGATGACCCCCCAGAGGTACAGACCCAATGCCAATGCGAGAGCAGCCCATATAACGATGAAAGTCTCGCGAGGGAGCAATCCACTTCCGTAAGCGAGGTCGGCCACAGAGAGAAACTTAAGGGCAAAAGCCAATTCGATGAAACCCAATACAGCCTTGACCGTCATCATCCAGCTACCAGAGCGAGGCATTTTCTGAAGCAAGGTAGGGAAAAGCGCGAAGAAAGTGAAAGGCAGTGCCAATGCGAGAGCGAAACCAAACATACCCACGATAGGTCCGCTTATGCTAGTGCCAGTACCCAGTTGTACGAGCAGCAGTCCGATAATAGGACCTGTGCAAGAGAACGAAACCAAGGCGAGGGTAAAAGCCATCAAGAAAATGCCGCCGAAGCCTCGAGATTGAGACGCCTTATTATCTACGGCTGAAGACCAAGACGAAGGCAATGTGATTTCGAATGCGCCGAGGAATGATATGCCGAAAACTATAAGCATCAAAGCGAAAAAGATATTCACTATTGCATTAGTAGATAGATCATTCAGTCCGCTTGCGCCCTTCCAAAGGGTTACGATTATACCCAATGCGACATATATGATGATGATAGAAAGACCATATGTGGTGGCGTCGGTAATAGCCTTAGAGCGGCTTTGGCTTCTTTTAAGGAAGAAACTTACCGTCATAGGGATGATAGGCCATACGCAAGGAGTGATAAGAGCGACAAATCCCGCGAGGAAACAGCTCCAGAATATCAGCCAAAGAGAACTCTGGGCGTCGATATTATCAACAGAAGCAGCAGAGACAGCTACAGGTGCAGGACCGGCAACAGGCTGTGCGACAGTATTTGATTCAGATTCCAGTTCTTCTGGTTCAGTAGATTTCTCAGGTTCAGCCTTGGCAAGTTCCTCCTTAGGGGTTGTTGCGGCAGTAGCAGCTGCGGGGGCAGAGCCTTTGAAAGAAAATTCGACATTAGTTGGAGGAAGGCAAGACATATCATTGCAAGCACCATAATTGAAGTAGCCCTCAATCTTGTAGTCCGTTCCGGGAGTAAGCTTGAATTTCTGAGAGAAAGTCACGTCGCCCTCGTAGAAAGTCACGTTACATTCGAACATATTATCGTAGACCTTATGCTCGGTACCGGCAGCCATTAGTTTACCTTCTGCCTTAGCATTCTGGATATCCTCGATATTGATTGTAGTCCAAGTCGGGCCATCCTCGCCCTCTGTACCATAGACGTGCCAAGATTTATTGATAATCATTCTGACACCGATTTCGATGTACTCGCCATTCACGGAAGAGTAGCACTGGGCATCGACAGGGCTTTCCATTCCCATACCGAAACCCTGAGCCTTAACGAAAGTCAAAGCTGAACAAACAAGTATGAATAAAACTGCTATGTGTTTCATTATTTCAATAGTAATAAATTGTTGATACGTGTATTATCCTACAAAGTTAGTTTTTTGTGCTCATTATTCCATAAGAAAGAGTAGTCTTTATGTATAGTCAGGTATAAGCCTGCATATAGAGAGCATTAAGGTTGCTCGCAGTTTTTTTATTTCAGCATAGTTGTTTTTTAGGGAAGATAGTTATATTTGCGAATAGATATATGCTAATATTTGTTTTGACTAACATCGGTAACGTGATATGAAATACATAGTAAGAGTAGATTTTAATCCCGACTTTGTGGCTAAGAAATATGAAGAAAGGCAGTCGGTGGTACTAGGGATGCGTAAGTTGCTAGGGGATTACATCCAAGAAGACATATTAGGGGAGCATACGTACATGCTGTTCTGTGCTATAGACGAAAGCGGAGCTGCCTGTCGGAATAAGATAATAGAAACATTTGCTTTACTATTCCCTTACAATGCGAATGCGATAGACGTGATAGTGACAGAAGACGACGGGTCAGAAAGAGCAAGTGCGATGTTAGACATCTATGCGTCGTACATCGGGGGGAAAGAGATGCTGAAAGTCTGCAATACAATCTGCGGTGCGATGAAATATGCAAAAGACAAGCCCATTGCCATGACGTTGCACAATATGAACTATCTAGTATCCATAGATGCAGGTTTTGGCTTTACCACAATATTGAGACGAGTATCGACTATGATATCCAAGATAGGCCTGTATGAAAACTGGAATAACACCCCGTTGGAATACACTATCGGCAAAGAAGACGAAAACGGCTATACATCGGCAAATACGCTAATAGACACACTTTGGGACGACGAATACAATTCGCAGGTAGTAGGATTAGACATATCATACTTCATAAACAGAGAGATGCACGATGAGCTACGTATTTTCCTCAAGAGGCTGATACGACTTCAAGAAGCGTTCATATTCATATTCCGTGTGCCTTGCATATCAGAAAAGTCGCTAGAGTCATTTGCGTCAGTCATAAACGATATTTTGGCGCTCAAGACGATTAGCATCCCGCCATTGAACGACATACAGATGTTAGAATACGCCAAGTCGGAACTCAGTCTGTATGGTTATGCAGAGGCTCAAGAAACTACACTCAGGGCGTTCATAGAGAGGATACACAGAGAGAAGATGGATGGACGCTTCTACGGATTACGCACGGCAGATAAAGTTATCGGCGAGATGATATGGGCCAAGCTATCGCATGATATGGAAGCGCAATTAGCTGGAAAAGACATAGATGAGAAAATAATGACAGCAGAAGACGTCGCTTCAATGTTTGAAAGAGACGGAGAGATACTGAGTGGCTTTGAAGAATTGAACCAGCTTGTAGGGATGGGAGAAATAAAGAAGAAGATAGAAGAGATAGTGGCACAGGTAGTCATGTCGAAGAAAAACGATAAGTTGGACCATCCATGTATTCATATGCGATTTGTCGGTTCGCCTGGTACAGGAAAGACCACGGTAGCGCGTATTGTAGGTAAGATATTCGAAGAGAAAGGGATACTGACAAAGGGAGGCTTCTTTGAGTATGAAGCCAGTGCCCTGATAGGAGAATATATAGGGCAGACAGCGCCGAGGACACGCAATATATGCAGAGACGCATACGGGTCGGTACTTTTCATTGATGAGGCGTACGCATTGGACGATGGAGCGAATGACAAAGGATATGGACGTGATGCCATTACGACACTGATAGCAGAGATGGAAAATCACAGAGACGATATGGTAATAATCATGGCTGGGTATGTGGACGAGATGTCGAAGCTTATGGATGTAAATCCTGGATTACGCAGTCGTATGCCATTTGTACTAGAGTTCAAGAATTACACGAGGAGTCAGCTTACCGAGTTGTTCATGAACATGGTAAAGAAAGGGTTTGAGTTAGAACCCGACCTTGAGTCAGCAGTCAAAGAGTATATGGAGACGCTAAGTGATGAGTTCCTCAATTCCAAAGAATTTGCGAATGCGCGTTTTGTGAGAAATCTATATGAGAGGACCTGGTCGAAGGCAGCGTACAGAGCGGCGGCAGAAGGACTTACAAATGTGACTATCAGGAAGAGCGATTTTGAGGATGCTTCGCAAGAAAGCGAATTCAGGGAAAAACTGAAGAAAGAGAGTAGGGTAGGTTTTTAAGACAGGCGAGGGGAAAAGAAAAACGAAAGAAAAGAAGAGATTCAGGAAACAGCTCTGGGTAGTGTCTGTGTTATGTGTGTATTAAGAGAGCGTTAAGAGAGCGTAGGAGAAAAGAAGAGACCGATAGAATTAGGATTTTTATAATATTATAAAAAGTAATGGACATTTCCAGAGAGGAGATGTCCATTACTATATTATTCGATATAAGAATCAATTACTGCTTATCCAAAGCCTGTTTGATATCATTGATGATATCCTCAACATCCTCAATACCAACAGACAGACGGATAAGGTCAGGTGCGATACCAGCCTCCTTGAGCTGTTCGTCAGAGAGCTGACGGTGGGTATGGCTAGCAGGGTGCAAGACGCAAGTACGTGCATCAGCCACATGAGTGACGATAGAGATGAAATCCAAGTTATCCATAAACTTGATACTCTCCTCGCGACCGCCCTTCAAGCCGAAAGATATAACACCGCAAGAGCCGTTAGGGAGATATTTCTGAGCGAGAGTATAATACTTATTATCCTCAAGGCCGCAATAGTTAACCCATGCGATTCTTGGGTCATCATGCAAGAACTTAGCTACTTTGAGAGCGTTCTCGCAGTGACGAGGCACGCGGAGGTGGAGAGTCTCGAGACCCATATTAAGGAGGAAGCAGTTGAAAGGAGAAGGGATGCTACCCATATCGCGCATCAGTTGGGCAGTAGCCTTAGTAATATATGCCATTTTGCCAAACTTCTCGGCATAGATGATACCATGGTAAGACTCATCAGGAGTTGTGAGGCCAGGGAACTTATCCTTGTGAGCCATCCAGTCGAAGTTGCCAGAATCAACAATAGCGCCACCTACCTGAGTAGCGTGACCATCCATATATTTAGTAGTAGAATGGGTAACGATATCGGCGCCCCACTCAAAAGGACGGCAGTTGATAGGAGTAGCGAAAGTATTGTCTATGATAAGAGGTACACCATTCTTGTGAGCGATGTTGGCAAATTTCTCGATATCGAGGATAGCGAGGCCAGGATTAGAGATAGTCTCACCGAACAAAGCCTTAGTATTTGGGCGGAAAGCCTTCTGGATCTCCTCCTCAGAAGCGTCAGAATCAATGAAAGTACACTCGATACCCAGTTTAGGGAGAGTCACGCCAAAGAGGTTGAAAGTACCACCATATATATTGCAAGAAGAAACGATATGGTCGCCAGCGCCACAAAGATTGAGGATAGCGTACATAGAAGCCGCCTGACCCGAAGAAGTGAGGATAGCAGCTACGCCACCTTCCAGTTTAGCGATTTTTTTAGCGACAGCGTCGTTGGTTGGGTTAGCAAGGCGAGTATAGAAATAGCCCTCATCTTCGAGATCGAATAGGCGAGCCATTTGGTCTGAAGTCTCATACTTGAATGTTGTAGACTGGTAGATAGGCAAAACCTGAGATTCGCCCTTCTTAGCCTTCCAACCACCCTGGATACAAATAGTACCGAGGTTCATTTTGTTCTGCTCTGACATCGTATTGTATATTTTATATTATTTCTTATTAGTATAATCTTCAACTATTGCTTCAGCCATCCATTTAGCGATAGCCTCGCGATTGTCCACTTTAGTGAAACGAGTCTGATCCAGTTCGTTCTGGAGGTTACCCAATTCCAAGAATACGCAAGGAGGGAAAGCCTCCTTCAACACATAAAGGCCACGTTCAGACACGGTACCGGTAAAACCACGTTTCGGCTGATGCTGTTTATATTTAGCCTCGAATTTATCACGCATTCTATTGGCAAGACGTTCGCCGAGGACGCTTTTAGTGTAGTGATATAAGAATATATCTATTCGTTTATCCTGGCTACGGCTGTCGAGGTGGATGAAAATTGCGCGGCAATAGCCCTTTTTTTCAGACTTATAATGGTTATTTATAGCATCTACACGTTGGCGGAGACGTTTAATCTGGTCGAGAGGGATAGCTTCACCCTCGCAAGTCTCGTCCTCATCGAGTTTCAAAATCTCGGAGTCGCGTATACCATCATTAGGGTCTTGTATTATTATATGTACGTTAGCGTCACGTTGGAGAAGCTGACGTGCAAGTCGCAGGATAATATCATAGGCATACTCATCCTCGCAGAGGTCATTACCCCTCAGTTTACCCATAGCGCCAGGGTCAGGTCCGCCGTGACCACTTACGAGGTAGAATGTAGCACCCTTCAGTTCGTGAGAAAGAATCTTGACATTCTGTTCGGTTTTGCCCAGTAAAGGTTCGTATTTGATATTTTCTTTCTTCTTAGGGAAAGAATAAGACACACCTAGTTTAAGTTGATTATCCTTGCCAAGTTTCTTTTTGTTCAGTTCGATAAATTCATCCTTGTATTGGGCGATATTATAACCATTACGTAGGAGGAAAGCGCCCAGACCCTCGCCAGCCTGAGGTTGGTCGGTCTTGGTATTATCCTTCTGAGCCATAGTTGGGATAGTTACTATAGCTAAGAATAGAACAAAAAAATATGTAAGTATTCTTTGTTTCACTTTTAATTATCTGTCGAATTCAAGTCTCATACCACGTATAGAGGTGTTGACCTTACCGTCAGAATATACACTTTGTCCGTTTACGAAAGTCTGTTTTACGGTATAGTCGAGTGTAGTACCCTCCAGAGGGCTCCATTTGCACTTGCTTTGGATGATATCCACGTTGATAAGCATAGGTTCCTTTTTTACCAATACCAGATCAGCGTAATAACCTGGGCGGATATATCCACGTTTTGATACTTTGAATAATTCAGCTGGGCGGTGGCACATCTGGTCCACCACAGTCTCGATATTCCAATTCCCCTGATTGGCAAGGGTAAGCATTGTAGGCAGAGAGAACTGCACGAACGGACCACCACTAGGACAGTTGAAGTAAGACTGAGCCTTCTCCTCCTTTGTGTGTGGGGCGTGGTCAGTAGCGACAACTGCGATTCGTCCAGATTTCACTGCTGCGCGAAGGGCATCTCTGTCGGATTTTGACTTAATAGAAGGATTCCACTTAATGCGAGAGCCCAACTTGTCGTAATCCTCATCAGAAAACCAAAGGTGATGAGCACAGACCTCTCCTGTTACGTGACGTTCGGAAAGAGGACCGTCATCGAGAAGATCTATTTCCTGAGCCGAAGAAAGGTGGAGGATATGCAGATGAGCATTATTCTTACGGGCCAACTCGGCCGCTTTGGCGGAAGATTTGTAGCACGCCTCGGCAGAACGTATTTCGGCGTGACATTTCATAGGAACATCCTCGCCATACTTTTCCTTATAGGCAGCCATATTAGCTTTTATGGTAGCTTCATCTTCACAGTGGGTAGCGATAAGGCAAGGAGCCTCGGCGAAAAGTCTGTTGAGAGTCTCTTCGTTATCCACCAGCATATTGCCAGTAGAAGAGCCCATGAAAAGTTTAATGCCACAAACCTTGCTATAATCAATAGATTTTATTGTATCTATATTATCATTTGTAGCGCCAATCCAGAACGAATAGTTGGCTGTAGAAACCTCAGCTGCGCGGGAATATTTCCAATCCAGAGCCTCAACAGTTGTTGTAGTAGGCTTTGTATTAGGCATTTCCATATAAGAAGTGACGCCACCTGCTACGGCAGCGTGAGATTCACTCTCTATATCAGCCTTATGAGTCAACCCAGGTTCACGAAAATGGACCTGGTCGTCGATTACACCTGGAATCAAAAGCATACCATCGGCATCGATTGTTTCTTCGGCGGTATCGTTTGTAGTACCCCAAACGATACGTTCTATAATGCCGTTGTCATTTATATATACTGAGCCAATCTTGCTCTGACCTTCATTAACTATTGTAGCGTTCCTGATAAGTTTCATTTGTATATTGCTTATTCTACAGGTTTCTTTTTCCAGTTGGTGAACAGACTGCGCAAGCGTAATCCGATAACGCCCCATACGGCCTCATTGAAAATGCCACCACTCATTTTGCTAGTACCCTGTTTGCGGTCGGTGAATATAATAGGTACCTCCTTTATTTTGAATCCATACTTCCAGGTGCGGAATTTCATCTCTATCTGGAAGCCATAACCCTTGAGTTTTACCTTATCCAACCCGATGCTACGGAGGACATTAGCGGAGTAGCAAGCGAATCCAGCTGTGGTATCCATTATTTTCATACCAGTAACCATACGGACGTATACAGATGCGTAGTACGACATCAAGACACGACCGATAGGCCAGTTTACTACGTTCACACCAGAAATGTATCGAGAACCGATAGCCATATCGTAGCCATCATCCATACAAGCCTCCAGTAGGTTCATTAAATCTTTTGGTGGGTGAGAGAAATCTGCATCCATCTCAAAAATATACTCATATCCATGCTCAAGAGCCCATTTGAAACCAGTGATGTATGCAGTGCCCAATCCCAGTTTGCCCTCTCTTTTTATCATAAACAGGCAATCAGTATACATTTTCATCAAATCAGACACAATATCGGCAGTGCCATCAGGAGAGCCATCGTCAATGATAAGAATGTCCATATCTTCAGGAAGGGAATATACCGCGCTGATAATTGAGGTAATATTCTCTTTCTCATTGTATGTTGGTATTATTACCAGGTTTCTAGTCATCTCTTTTTATTGAAATATCTAATAATGAGTACAAATCTGCTTTGCTATTTCAGGGTCACGTTCTATGGCAGAACCGACAACGACTATATCGGCTCCTGCGTCGAAAACGTTTCGTATGTCTTCAGCATTCTTAAGTCCGCCTCCCACAATCAGTGGAATTGTTATAGACTTCCTTACTGCTTTTATCATTTCCAAAGGTACGTGCTTCAAGGCACCGCTACCTCCTTCCAGATATACCATTTTATGTCCCAACTGTTCCGAAGCCAAGGCTGTGGCTACTGCAATATCTGTCTTTTCTCTAGGAATAGGCATAGTATTGCTTATATATTGGACAGAAGTGATATTCCCTCCATCGATAAGGATATAGCCAGTCGGGATTGTCTGTAATCCCATCTGTTTGATTTTTACGCTTGCGCGAACGTGCTGACCTATCAGGTATTCAGGATTTCTTCCAGAAAGGAGCGACAATACCATAACGGCATCAGCTATAGGGGTCAACTGAGTCTCATCGCCGGGGAATAGTACGACAGGTGTCTTAGGGAAGAACTTCTGGCAAGTTAATACAGCATCCGAAGTGCTGCCCATTACCAATGAGCCTCCGACTAATATCATATCTGGAGTATACTCACCCATAGCCGTCTTTATGGAAGACAAACGCTCCTCGGAACATTTGTCTGGGTCAATAAGTATGGCAAACAGATGCTTATGCTCTTTGTATGCAGGTAATATTATGTCGTTATATACGTTTTTCATCCCCAATAATTAACAATATACTAGAATTAACTCCCCATATACGGCAAAACTCAACTTTACGTCTGCGCAAAATCCATCTTTGTCCACCGAGCCTCTGAAGTGGCCAGTAGTTCCCCAGTGCATTTTGCTGACGTGCAGATGTTCCTTGAAATCAACCTCCTGAAAATCAAATAGCTTAAAAAGTGTCTCCTTGGCACTCCAAAGTACAAGAGCGGAACTTACAGGGTCGCGTTCGTCTATATACTTCATCTCTTTTTCATTGACAAATCTGTCAATGATCCTCAACACTCTGTCGGCTTTGTATTCCATGTCAAGTGCCACAGGATGAGCTGCAAGTCTTATTCCCACATACCCGATTGTATGGGTAATGCTGATACAATACGATGAGTCCTTAAGGTATGGTTTCCCCGTATCTCTGTAGCATATCTCAACGTCCTTGCCCAATAACTCCCTGAGTAGAATACGGACAGTAAGCCACTCTTTTCTTCTTCGGTCGTTTCTGAATCCATCATATACCGGACGCTCGTCGGGTGTGACGGTGTACATAGACTCCAATTCAGCTAACGTCTCCGTCATCTGCCATATGCCCATCGTGGCACTCTTATCGCTGAATTTCTTGAAGAGCATCCTTTATTTCTTGACTTGTTTTCTGAAACGTAGTGACTCTATAAGTTTTGTGACGTCTTTTTCAAGATAGTCGACAACAGGAGCAAGGCTATCCTGGTTTGGACGCCCCCAAAAATATACCGAACCTCTGAACAGGTTTGCAGCACTGTCTGTAATAGCAAATTGCATTGGTGTAGCTGCATTGCCTTTTATCAAGTATAATGCGCCGTACAATCCATGCTCGGCATCGTCGTAATACTCCTCGCCGATAGCGTCTGCCTTGACGGTATGCTTATATGCTAATTTGCGGTTGTCTTCCAATGCTTGCTCTACCATACCTCGGATATCGCGGTAAGTAACGTGTATCTTGCAGTTCCACTGAGGATATGAGATATTGATCCAATGCTCGTCTTCTGTACTTTTCTTGTCAGGGGATACGACAGCGTAATCTGATTTCTCGAATGTATATGGCAGTGCTAAACTGTCAAATGTTGAGTATGAATGCTCTGGCAGGTCAATTCGGAAATAACCATGAGGTTTAGGTACGTAATTGTCTCCACAGCCTACCATGAACATTGAACCAAGGATAAGTGCAATGAAAACTTTTATGCTGTGGTATTTTACCTTCTTTATTCTTCTGATATCTGCTGACACTATCTCGAAAATATGATCTTTATACCTGATGATATCTTTTTTCTGAGGAATAAGTCCATTTATCTCTAGTAAGAATCCAGCCAATGTCTCTGCATCGCCTCTCTTTTCGTCAAACTCTGTCTCCTCAATATTTGTTACCTTGAAAAAGTCGTTGAGGGATATCTTTCCCTCGAATATTATCGAACCGTCAGACAGTTTCTGCCACAGTTTTGCTTCGTCGGTATCCAACTCGTCGCTTATCTCTCCCACAATCTCTTCCAGTATGTCTTCCAGTGTCACAATGCCTTGCATGCCACCATATTCGTCAACAACTATTGCCATGTGGTTCTTTGACGACTGGAATTCGGCTAGCAAATCATTGGTCTTTTTGTTTTCAGGTACATAATTTGCTTTGCGCAATAAAGATTTCCAGTCGAATTCCTTATTGTTCTTCTGGTCGATATGCGTTAGCAAATCTTTTACATACAAGATTCCTTTTATTTCGTCCGGACGCTCATCATAGACTGGTATTCTGGAATATCCGCTGTCTACGACTGTTTTTAGTACCTCGTCAAATGGCTCGCTGATATCTAGCGCCACTACATCCATTCTTGGCGTCATGATATCTATAGCCGTAAGGTTGGAGAACTTTACAATGCTCTCGAGCATGTCTTTCTCTTCTCGTATGCCGTTGCTGGTTATTTGCAGCGCCTCTTGAAGGTCATCTATTGATATGTTCGAATTCTGATGTTTTGATAGTCTGTCGTTGACAATACTGGTCGATTTCATCAGTAGCAGGCTGAATGGCTTGAACAATGCGCTCATTACTTGCAATGGGTACGCCATTATCTGCACGAATCTCTTTCTGTGTTGTTTTGCAAAAATCTTTGGCATCACCTCTCCAAAAAACAATATCAAGGAGGTAATGATTATCGTCTCAAAGATAAATTTAAGTACAGTGGAATCTCCGAAATCTATTATTGCAGAACTGACAAAGGCGGATAGCATGATAATAGCAACATTCACAAAGTTGTTGCCTATCAGAATGGTCGCCAGAAGTCGCTTGGGATCCTGAAGTAGCTTGAGTGCCAGCTTTGATTGCAGACTGTTGCTGTTCTCCATATCCTGACATTCCTTTGGTGTCAGGGAGAAATAGGCAACTTCACTGCCAGAGATGAGTGCACTAAAAAACAGCAATACTATGAGTAGTATGCTCTGGATTATGGTAGAAAGTGCGACCGACTGAACGCTGATAGCCTCCAAGCCGGTCGTGATACTATGGTATATGTCTGAATCCATTCAAATTGATTCTTAGTTAGCAATAAGCTCCGACTTAGAACGGATTGTTTGTATCCAAAAAGTCGTCGCCCAAATCATCCGGGTTGTCACCACTGTAGCTAGGTTCGCCTAAGCCTCCGAATGCTTGATTCTGGTAGTCGTTGTTGTGGTTGTTGTTCCCACCGTCACGACGTGACAAAATCTCCAATACGTCTACTACTATCTCTGTAACGAAACGATCTCTACCCTCACGGTCAACATACGAACGAGTACGGATCTTTCCCTCAAGGTATAGCTTAGAACCCTTGTGTACAAAACGCTCTACAACCTGCACCAAACCACCGCGAACTACGATATTGTGCCATTCTGTACGCTCAGGAATCTGCTGGTCATTACGACCTGTGTGTGCACGCTCTGTTGTAGCAAGTGTAAAGTTTGCTACACCGCGATTCTGCTCAAAATACCTTATGTCAGGCTCTTTACCGACATTCCCTAAAAGAATTACTTTATTAATTGACATATCTATCTTTGTGTTAGATCAATCTTTCTAGGTGCGAAATTAATAAAATAATCTAAACTGCCAAGCGTTTGTTGTATTCTCATTGCTATAATGATACTGTTTTTCTTTCAAAAAACTAGTTACTTTTGCACATAATAAATTCTTTGATTTTATACAGCAGTGCAAATACAAGTCTTTCAGTTTAATATGTTGGCCGAGGCAACATACGTTTTTCATGATGAAAAATCACAATTTTCCATCGTGATAGACCCTGGTGCATATACAGCAAGGGAGCGCTCGGCCCTGGATGATTATCTCGATTCTCTCAATGCGCCTAATGTCATCATTCTTCTGACTCATTCTCATCTGGATCATATCTTCGGCGTGGCTCACTTGGTACAAAAATATGGCGCTAAGGTCTATTTGCATCAACTTGAGGAGCAGTATTTGTTTATGAATACTCACCTATGCGAATCTTGGCATATTCCTGAGCCTGATGCTTTCTCTGTAGACCGTTATCTGAAGGGTGGAGATGTGATTTCTTTCGGTAACCTGTCTATATCTGTATTGGATGTCCCGGGACATTCTGCCGGAGGATTGGCTTTCTATCTGCCAGATGAAAATGTCGTATTCACTGGTGATGTCCTTTTTGCTGGTTCTATGGGTCGATATGATTTTCCAGGAGGAAACGAGCAGCTGTTGTGGAATTCTTTGCGTACTCAACTGATGTCTCTTCCTGGCAGTACCCGTGTTTTCCCTGGACACGGACCAAGTACGACTATAGATAATGAACGTTTTTGGATTGATGAGCATTTCATTTAATCTTTGCTTTTATCCGACTCTCTTTGTCGCGCACAATAAAAAAACTGCGAGCAACCTTATACTTGCCTTATATTAGCAATAGACTAGCGGCTTATCTGAAAGTAGCTTCCTATCTATGATTTAAGTGGAATTTTCTGATTGTAAATGATAAAGAGGCTGTGTCGATTCTACCGACGCAGCCTCTTATATTTTACAATCATCATTTGTAATAATTACGATGAACAAAGGTGCTCTATAGGTCTAGTATAGGTTTAGTATAGGTTTAGTATAGGTTTAGCATAGGTCTAGAATACTACTATCTCTGATTTTGATGCAACCTCTTCTGTCGCCTGATATGTCTGATATTTTTTGAAATATTCTTTTGTCATTTGAAACGCATATATTACCTTTGCGCTTGTTAAAACATTTTATATACTTAATTAATCACGAGATGGAAAACCTTCGTCGCAAGGTATACGCATCACCTGTTTGCGTATGCATTTTACTTGATAGGCACTCTCTCAGAGTGTGTTGTTCTCCTACAGATTCTTTCTCTTTCACAGATCCGGTTGTGGAGGTTGACGATGATGTCGATGATGATTTCGGAGACGATCTTTCTCCTCATAGAATAGCTGATACTAGTCTCTTGTCTAAGTCCGCAATATTCCCTTCTAGACCGTTTTAGTCCCTTTTTTCTGTTGCCCTCTCAATATGACTATGCTTATGCCGATAATGATGATGAACATGGATATGAATGATAGGGTAGAAGGTCGCTCTCCGAATAGAACCATGCCTAGTAGTACGGCAGTCACAGGCTCAAAAGCCCCAAGTATGGCTGAAATTGTCGGACCGACGTAGTGTATGGAGTAGGCAAGTAGTGTGACCGATATTAGTGTGGGGAATAATCCGAGTGAAATGGCACATACCCAGTGCAACCTGCTTGTCAGCATAATTGGGGTGTCTCCTCCTAGTCCGGAAACATTAGGGATGATATACACTAGAGAGCCGAATAGTATGGCGTAGAATGATAATCTTAACGATGAGACCTTGGCCAAGGTTTTGTCTTGTTTTGTCGCAACGATATATATGGCGTATAGTAGGGAGGATAGTATGACTAAGCCTACGCCTATGAGTGTCTCTGTCAGGGTGCGTTCTTCTCCTTCTCCTGGCTTGATGTTCAATAGGCATATACCTATTGCTACGGTAACAATGCCTAATATCTGCAGCTTACTCAGTTTTTCTTTGTAGATAATTGCCATGATGATGGCTACAAACGCTGGGTATGAGAATAATAGAGTTGATGCTATGGAGACAGCAATATGCTTGTATGACTCAAATAGGGTCAGTGACGAAAAACTGAATAGCAGACCCATCACAAACATTTTCCGTAGCTCTTTTCCTGTGCTAAGGAAGGATTCTTTCTTCATGAGCATCAATAGGGCCATGAAAAGTACGGCAAACAGATAGCGGTACATTAATACCGTTATAGGTGTGTACCCATCTGGATATAGAAAAAGGGCTACTGGATTCACGCCATAGCTGGCGGCGGATAATGCTCCGAACAGTAACCCTTTTGTAAAATTCTTTTCCAATGTGATGCCCCTTTGTAGCGCCTTGACTAATATGAATCAAGTTACGATTTCTTCTCCCTCGTCAGAGCGAGGTATAGGCAGACAACTCCCGCAATGAATAGTGGTATGCTGAGTATCTGTCCCATATTGAGAGTCATGCTGTCCTCAAATGCTTCCTGATTCTCTTTCATAGTCTCAACTATTATGCGGAATCCGAAAACGCATATTAGGAATATTCCGAATAACCCTCCTTCTCTTTTGTAGAAATCCTTCTTCCAATATAGGAACGATAGTAAAAGGAATGTCAGAAGGTAGAAGCTAGCCTCATATATCTGTGTCGGGTGGCGAGGAACGAATGCCAATTCAGGTGGTAGCCTTAGGAATCGGAAGCCCCAAGGTAGGTCTGTCGGCTGACCGTATATCTCTGAGTTGAACAGATTGCCCATTCTGATGAAGAACGCAGCCAAAGCCGTAGGAATCACGATGTGATCCATGACCCATAGATAGCTTTTCGTCTTCGCCACTAATTTCTTATATATATATAAGGCGATAATTATACCTATTGCACCACCGTGACTAGCCAAGCCTCCTTCCCATATCTTGAATATCTCTATAGGATGCTGAGAATAATAATCCCAACCATAGAAGAATACGTGCCCAAGGCGTGAACCGATAATGGTTGCTACAATGGTATAGATAAATATCTTGTCACACCACTCCTCTGGTACACCTTCTTTATTCATCATCTTGGACATAATCACGTAGCCCAACCAGAATGCAATAGCAAAGAACAGACTATAGTAACGTAACCCAAAAGCCCCTATGTGGAAAAATATCGGGTCTACATTCCAGTCTATAACTCCAAGTATATGACAGAGTAGCATATGACTATTATTATACGGTTTGTATTTCTACTTTATATTATCTGCCGTGGCAGTTCTTGTACTTCTTGCCACTGCCGCAAGGACAAGGGTCGTTACGACCTATCTTATTCTCTACACGGATAGGCATTGTAGGACGCTGAGCAGGACCTCCGGTAGGCATTCGTGGAACACCGTTAACCTGCTGGTGTTGTTGTGATGCTGATGCAGCATCCTGTGCACTGTCGTGCATTGCCTTAAGACGATCGAGCTCCTGACGGCGACGCATCAACTCTGCTTGCATACGCTGTGCAGCTTTTGCTTGCTGTGCTTCAATGCTATTGTCTTCCTCTTGTCTAGGGATTGATAACTTTGTAAGAGATGTGACAATATTTGAGTTTATAGTCTTTATCATGGCATCGAACAGGTTGAACGACTCAAACTTGTAAATCAAGAGAGGGTCTTTCTGCTCGTATGATGCATTCTGTACTGATGTACGTAGTTCGTCAAGCTGACGGAGGTGCTCACGCCAAGCATCGTCAATAGCAAGTAGGCAAATCACTTTCTCTACAGAGCGGATAACCTCAGCACATTCTGTGTTGAATGCTTTCTCAAGATTGCAAGGGATATTGAATACCTTAGCACCGTCTGTGATAGGGAACACAATGTTCTTGTACTTGCCTGGCTGTTGCTCTGTAACCTGACGTACGACTGGTACTGCTTGCTGGCGAATAGCCTCGCAACGCGAACGGAAAGCCTTCCAAGCATCTTCGTATACCATATCGGTGAGTTCCTCCTCCTTTTTCTTCTGAAGGTCTTCTTCGTTGAAAGGAGTCTGTATAGAGAATGTCTTTAGAATATCAAGACGAAGTGCCTCATAATTGCCAGTTACTTTAGCATCCTGAATGAGAGCGTATGCAGCATCTTGCATCATATTCATGATGTCAAGCTCAATTCTGTCGCCATACAATGCGTGCTTACGACGAGTGTAGATAACTTTACGTTGCTCATTCATCACGTCGTCATACTCAAGAAGGCGCTTACGTATGCCGAAGTTGTTCTCCTCCACCTTGCGTTGTGCCTTTTCGATAGCTCTAGACATCATACCATGCTGAATAGGCTCGCCCTCCTTGAATCCGGCTGTATCCATAATCTTTATCATACGGTCTGAACCGAAAAGACGCATCAAGTTATCCTCGAAAGATACGAAGAACTGTGATGAACCGACATCACCCTGACGACCTGAACGACCTCTCAACTGACGGTCGACACGACGGCTTTCATGACGCTCAGTACCGATGATGGCAAGACCACCTGCTTCTTTAACCTCTGGAGTAAGCTTGATATCGGTACCACGACCTGCCATGTTTGTAGCAATAGTCACAGCACCTTTCTGACCAGCGAGAGCAACGATGTCAGCCTCTTTCTGGTGCAATTTAGCATTCAATACGTTATGCTGTATGCCTCGAAGCTTGAGCATACGGCTGAGAAGTTCGCTGACATCCACGCTTGTAGTACCCACGAGAACAGGACGGCCTTGGTCGCGATACTCAATAATCTTTTCGATTACGGCAGCATACTTCTCCTTTGTTGTCTTGTAGATGAGGTCATCGTAATCCTTACGTGCGATAGGACGGTTAGTTGGGATTGCTACGACATCAAGTTTATAGATATTCCAGAACTCGCCTGCCTCTGTTTCTGCTGTACCTGTCATACCTGACAACTTGTGGTACATACGGAAGTAGTTCTGAAGAGTAATTGTCGCGTATGTCTGTGTAGGATCTTCGATTCTTACGTGCTCCTTTGCTTCGAGAGCCTGGTGCAAGCCGTCAGAGTAACGGCGACCATCCATAATACGACCAGTCTGCTCATCTACAATCAACACCTTATTATCCATTACGACATACTGAATATCTTTCTCGAAGAGAGTGTAGGCCTTAAGGAGCTGGTTGATTGTATGTAGGCGCTCGCTCTTGACAGAGTAGTTCTGCATAAGCTCACTCTTTCTTCTGATTTTCTCCTCGTCAGGAAGGTCAGAATTGTCGATTTCTGCCATTTCAGAACCTACGTCAGGAAGTACGAAGAAGTCTTTCTCGTCTGATGATGAAGAGAGAACATCGATACCCTTATCTGTGAGTTCGATAGAATTCTGCTTCTCGTCGATTACGAAATAGAGAGGGTCAGTCACGATAGGCATATTTTTACCCTTCTCCTGCATGTAGTAGTTCTCAGTATTGAGAAGAGTTGCCTTGATACCCTGCTCGCTGAGGAACTTGATGAGAGGACGGTTCTTAGGAAGACCCTTATATGCGCGGAAAAGTAGAAGAGCACCTTCTTCTTTCTCCTCCTTTTTGTCTGATGTGAGTTTTTTCTTAGCCTCAGCAAGAAGTTGGCTGACGAAAGCACGTTGTGTTTCTACAAGACGCTCAACTGGAGTTTTGAGCTGCTCGAATTGCTGTTCGCTTCGCTTCTGTACTGGGCCAGAAATGATAAGTGGAGTACGGGCGTCATCAATGAGGACTGAATCGACCTCGTCCACGATTGCGTAGTTATGCTTACGCTGTACGAGGTCGTCTGGCTGTGTCGCACCATTGTCGCGGAGGTAGTCGAAACCGAACTCGTTGTTAGTACCGAATGTGATATCGCAGTTGTATGCATCACGGCGCTCCTGACTGTTAGGTCTTGTCTTGTCGATACAACCTACAGAGAGTCCGTGGAACTGGTACATAGGACCCATCCATTCTGAGTCACGCTTTGCAAGGTAGTCGTTCACTGTTACAACGTGAACGCCACGACCTGGGAGAGCGTTGAGGAATACTGGCAATGTAGCTACGAGGGTCTTACCCTCACCAGTCTGCATCTCAGAAATCTTACCTTGGTGAAGGACGATACCACCAATGAGCTGTACGTCATAGTGTACCATTTCCCACTTGAGGTCGTTTCCACCAGCAATCCAGTGGTTCTGCCAAACTGCAGTATCTCCATCGATTGTGACAAAATCTTTTGATGCTGCAAGTTCACGGTCGTACTCAGTTGCTGTGACACGTATCTCGCTATTCTCGGCGAAACGTCGAGCTGTATCCTTCATGATAGCGAATGCCTCAGGGAGGATCTTATTGAGTTCCTCCTCTACGCGGTCATCAATCTTCTTTTCAAGATTGTCAATAGCCTTATAGTTGCTGTCCTTCTTATCTACTGGGCAATCCAAGGCCTCGGCTTCTGCGCGGAGTTGGTCTATTTGCTTTTGGTATTCTACGATAGCATCCTGAATCTGTTTGCGTAGGGATGCTGTCTTAGCACGTAGCTCGTCGTTTGACAAACCCGAAATAAGAGGGTATACCTCCTTGATTTTGGCCACGATAGGCGCGATGGCCTTCATGTCCTTCTCTGACTTACTGCCAAATATCTTGGTCAGTATGTTGTTTATTATTGACATAGTTTCTGAAGTAACTTATTTAGTGAGTGCGCGGTGTCTTTATGACGTGTATATTTACACATTTTAACCTTACACTATACGAGATGCAAAAATACAAAAGAATATTGAATGATGAAAGTTATTTGTTGATTATTGATTGTGTGTATTGTCTGTATATAGAGAGCGTATAGAGAGTGTATAGAGAGCGTATTGGTTGCTCGCAAAAAAATAAAGAGAGTGTACCTTGCGATACACTCTCTTGGTATATGTTATTGGAAATAGATTACTGGAGTTCGTCGAGCTGCTGCTTAGCCCACATCCACTTGCCGTCCTTATCCTCTGGATCGACATTGTAGCAGATAGTCTTCATTGTGCTGAGAGCTTCAATCTTAATCTCCTTTGTGGTAGCAGCCTCAACTGCACGCTCGATGTATGGCTTAGACTTAAGCATTGTCTCGTGTACCTGATTCATGAGTTCAGCATACTTCTTGTCGTCGCGCTCGTTAGATGCATCGTTACGGAGGTCAAGACCCATGTTGTAGTAGATGATAGCGAGGTTATACAAAGAAGAGTAGTGCTTAGGATCCAACTCGAGAGCCTTGTTGTAGTCGGCAATAGCATCGTTCTTGTTGATCTTCTCGTTCAAGCAACCACGAGCGAAGAAGAACATAGGGTTAGAAGAATCCTTTGCAATAGCCTCGTTGAGGTAGATGAGAGCCTCTTCGTTACGCTTTGCGTCGAGGTAGTGCTGGATAAGAGAAAGGAGGATATCCTTCTCGCCTGGGTACTTCTCGAAGCCCATTTTGAGAGTCTTCTCCATGTTTACGGTATCCTTGAGCTGCTTGTAGCAAGAGTTAGCGAAGAGGATAACCTTAGAAGCCTCGTAGCCAGTCTCGAAAGTCTTTACGAAGTTTACGGCAGCGTCCTCATATTCCTCAGCGTTCCAAGCTGCGAGGCCTGCATTGTAGAGGAAGAGTGAATCGGCAGCCATATTGTAGTTGTCCATTGTCTTCTCGTTACAAACGCAAGTGAAGAGGAAAGCCTCCTTAGCGAGAGTGTAGTTCTTGCTGTCGAAGCCAGCAGCACCTACTTCCTGTGTCTTGGTATAGAGGGTAGAATATGTCTTTTTGATATCCTTCTGAGCCTTGCCGATACCCTTGCCCTTAGCATCGCCCTTGGCGTCGAGTTCCTCAGCTGTTGCCATGAACTGCTTAACCTTAGCGAAAGCATCTGTGCTTACAGACTTCTGTGCAACTGTTGCGTAAACCTCAGCAGCCATCAAGTAAGTAGCAGGGAGAGTTTTTGTTTTCTCGTTTTCGAGAGCCTCATCGATAAGCTTCTTAGCGTCGTCAACCTTTTGAAGAATGAGAGCATTCTTTGCCTGATTGATCTTTGCCTTCTGTGCATTTGCAGAGAGCACTAAGCTCGCAAGTGCAAGGATTGTAAAAATCTTCTTCATATACTTTATAAGATTAATTTCAAGTTAATAATCGTGTTATCTGTAATTGTTGTACGTATTATTCTTCTGTAGGGTTGCCTGGATTTTCAGGTGCCTCAAGTTGTTCTCCGTCTACAGCCAGGCTTTCCTCGTCTACCTCAGCCTCGTCGTCGTGAGGTACCATAGCGCCAGAAGCGATGCTATCACCCTTCTTCTTAAGGTTGATGAGCTTAACTCCCTGAGTTGCGCGGCCGGCTACCTTGATTTCAGCGGCAGGGATACGGATTGTGATACCCGAACGGTTGATAATCATGAGATCCTGATCGTCCGACATCTTGTCTATTGCAACAAGCGTGCCAGTTTTCTCGGTGATGCGCATTGTAAGGACACCTTTACCACCACGGTTAGTCATGCGGTATTCGTCAACTTCAGAACGTTTGCCGAAGCCGTTGGCAGAGAGAACAAAGATATTGCTATTGTTCTTCTCCTCGGCAGTAATGCCTAGGAAGCCTACAACTGCATCTGTCTCTTCGTCGGCAAGCGTTACACCCTTAACGCCAGCGCCTGTACGACCGATGCAACGCACACTGTCCTCCATGAAGCGGATAGCACGACCAGACTGTGTGGCCATCATAATCTCGTTATTGCCATCGGTAAGGATAGCCTGGAGGAGCTCGTCGCCCTCACGTACTGTGATAGCGATTACACCATTGGTACGAGGACGAGAGTAATCTGTAAGTTTAGAACGCTTGATTACACCCTTGTTGGTACACATTATGATATAATGGCTCTCGGTGTATTCCTTGTCGTTGAGACCGCGGACATTGATGAATGCCTTGACCACGTCATCCTTCTCGATAGAGATAAGATTCTGGATTGCGCGACCCTTAGACTGCTTGTTGCCCTCTGGAATATCGTAAACCTTATACCAGAAACAGCGACCGTTGCGGGTGAAGAACATCATTGTGTCGTGCATCTTTGCGAAATAGAGATGCTCGATGAAATCCTGATCGCGTGTTGTGCTACCCTTAGCGCCTACGCCACCACGATTCTGAGCGCGGAACTCAGTGAGAGGTGTACGTTTGATATAGCCCAGATGAGATACGGTAATAACCATATCGTCATCTGCGTAGAAATCTTCTGGGTTGAACTCTTCTGCAGAATACTCAATAGATGTACGACGATCATCACCATACTTTTCGCGAATCTCTAAGAGTTCATCCTTGATAATCTGTCGGCAAAGGCTATCATCTGTGAGGATGCGATTGTAATAATCAATCTTCTCCATGAGATCCTTGTATTCGCCGCGAAGCTTATCCTGTTCCAGACCTGTGAGCTGACCGAGGCGCATAGCCACGATAGCTGCGGACTGAAGTTCGTCGAGGTTGAAACGAACCTCGAGGTTTTTCTTAGCCTCTTCAGGACTCTTAGCGGCGCGGATGATACGTACTACCTCGTCGATGTTGTCTGATGCGATGATTAAGCCCTCTACGATATGGGCACGTTCCTCTGCTTTTTTGAGGAGGTACTTAGTACGGTTGATGACAACCTCGTGGCGGTGATCGGCGAATACCTTCACCATATCCTTGAGAGTCAATGTCATTGGTCGGCCATTAACTAAGGCGACATTATTGACACTGAAACTTGTCTGGAGCTCTGTATACTTGTAGAGGTGGTTAAGGACTACGGAGGCAATCGCATCACGCTTGAGTTCGATAACAACGCGGAGGCCACGCTGGTCGGACTCGTCATTGATATTAGAGATACCCTCGAGTTTCTTTTCGTTAACGAGGTCGGCGATGTGCTTAATCATCTCGGCCTTATTAACATTGTAAGGGATTTCTGTTACGATGATACTATCGTGCTCGTTTGTAGTCTCGACCTCGCAGCGAGCGCGGATTACTACGCGGCCGTTGCCAGTCTCGTAAGCCTCCTTAACACCAGCGTAACCGAAGATGATACCACCAGTAGGGAAGTCAGGAGCCTTAATAATCTTGATGAGTTCCTCGTTTTCGATATTTTCGTTATCGACGTAAGCAATAACGGTATCGATAGAATCGCGGAGGTTGTGAGTTGGCATATTAGTAGCCATACCTACGGCGATACCAGATGAACCATTTACGAGGAGGTTAGGGATACGAGTTGGGAGGACTGTAGGCTCTTCGAGGGATTCATCGAAGTTCTTCTGCATGAGGACAGTCTCCTTATCGATATCGATAAGCATATCCTCAGCCATAGTTTCGAGGCGAGCCTCAGTGTAACGCATGGCAGCAGCTGAGTCGCCGTCCATGGAACCAAAGTTACCCTGACCGTCGACCAAAGTATAACGCATAGCCCAAGGCTGTGCAAGACGTACGAGGGCTCCGTATACGGAAGAGTCACCGTGAGGGTGATACTTACCGAGTACGTCACCGACGATACGAGCTGATTTCTTGTATGGAGTATTGTGTCTAACGCCGAGTTCGTTCATACCGAACAAGATACGACGATGAACAGGCTTAAAACCGTCACGTGCATCAGGTAAGGCTCGGGAAACGATAACTGACATCGAATAGTCGATGTAGGCCGTACGCATGAGGTCTTCAATCTTGAAGTCGACTATGCGCTGGTCTCCATAGTTTTCTGTGTTGTTTGTCTCGTCTGACATTTCAAATTTATTATTCCATTTTTATTGTACCACTTAACAATAATGTATCCAAAACTGTTTTGTGGCAAAAACAGCGCTAATTTACGCCTTTTTTGGCGTGTTGCCAAATTTTGGGGGTATTATTTGAGTTCTTAAAATACGGAATAATGGCTTAAACGGGCTTATTTTGATGTTAGTCGAAATGATTTTATCTCTTGTAGATGTGTGTTTTTTTGTGGTACATTCCGATGAAGTCGCATAATTTTGTTCAATTAGTTTATTCCTTGGCAATAAGACAATAGTGAACACTCTGAACATTTAGGGTTCCTTGCGGTACATGTATATCTGCCATGCAGCAATAGCCAATGGTGGGCGGTGGACAATAGCTCAGGTGGAAATAAAGCTCTTAGTTGGGCTTCGGTCTCAACTGGAGTATGAGAATCTTTTGAAAGTCCCAGACGGCGCGCTACACGGTATACGTGGGTGTCGACAGGCATGGCTGCTGCATTGAAAGCTACAGCCATTATGACATTGGCAGTCTTGCGACCTACACCTGGGAGAGATTGGAGGTCGTCCATATTATCTGGAACAATGCACTTGAAATCGTTCATAAGTTTGCGAGCCATTTCGGCTAAGTGAGAAGCCTTACTGTTGGGGTAGCTTATGCTAGAGATATATTCCAGAATCTCCTTGTCGGTAGCCTTAGCCATAGACTCGGCATCTGGATAAGCCTTGAAGAGGGCAGGGGTAACCATATTTACGCGCTTGTCGGTGCATTGAGCTGATAGCATCACGGCAACCAGAAGTTCGAAATTGTTGTTGAAATTAAGTTCGCTTTCTGCCTTAGGCATTGTCTGCTGGAAGACAGAAACGATGTTGTCGATATGCTTTTGAGGACGACGAATGCATAGAAGACGGTGTGTCTGCAACTTGCGGTCGTTGTTGTAGATGCCCTCAGGAGTGAGTGTATCGATACGAACCGAGCCGCTGGCGTGAATGATAGATTGTCTATCGATGCAGATTCCGACGTGTGTAACGCGGTTTGATTCTCCGTGAGAGAAAAAAGCAAGGTCGCCAGGTTGGATATCGTTGAAATCAGATACTTCAGTTCCGATTTTAGCCTGTGCAGATGCATTGCGAGGGAGAAAAACGTTGAAAGCCCTATATACAGTCTGAGAGAAGCCAGAGCAGTCGATACCACCTATAGTGCGACCACCCCAGAGATATGGAGTGTTAAGAAACTGTTTTGCGAGCGATATCACATCCAGATACTCTGTCGGCTTATCGATGAGAGTATATGTATGATTGTTGAATTTGAATTCGTAAGGTGCCTTGTCTGTATCCAATGGTAAGCGGGAGCCTAGCGGGAGGTATAAGGGAGCCTCCTCGTTCATCGCAATTTTTATAAAAGGAGCACTTACTATGGTAATTGGATTGGCGCCTGTGAATCGGTCTATATCAGCCTGTGAGAGATTTGCTACCAGTTTAGCGTCGATATAACCCTCATAATTGTCCATTATGGTACGTACATGCGCCCAACGATCCTTGATTTCGAGGACCTCGTATGGTTCGCCGAAGAGAATCTGTGTTCCCATCTCTGCAGATTCAGCAGGATTTTCGCGTAGGGGGATGTATGGGTAGGTGGAAATAGTAATCATGTGGCTGCCGGTATATTTGTTCCAGTTATCGGAGCAAATATAATGATTTTATTCTGGTTTGCGCATTGAGAATTCGCAACCACAGTAGAGCTGGTTGTAGAAGTTGCCCTCCTTGAGAAGTTGGATACGGCGCTCTGAGAGTCCGCCCTTGCGCCAGTTCTGGGTCCAGAACAAGGTTTTGTTGTCTACCTTCTCTTGGGCGTAGAGAGCGGCGGTTTCGATTTGCTTTATGTCCTTCCATCGGGAAGAGGCTAGGGTAGTGGTGAAGAAAGGTATGCCACGCGATACGGCCAGTTGGGCTGTAGATAAGAGGCGCATCTGAAAACACTTAAGGCAACGAGAGCCGCGTTCAGGTTCCGATTCAAGTCCGTGGGTGTGGCAGAGCCATGCTTCGTGGTTGTAGTCGCCATCAATCCATTCTACGCCGAGAGTGTCATTCTGACGCTTAGACTCCTCCTTACGGATGGTATACTCCTCTAGGGGGTAGATATTAGGATTGAAATAATACACTACAGGAGTGATACCATTCTGGAGTAGGCATTCAAGGATAGCGCTACTACATGGAGCACAACAAGCGTGTAGGAGTACACGCTTGTCTGATTCTGAACCGGGCCACTGAAGCTGCAGCATAGTGGCAGGATTATAGATTGTGCAAGGTATGACCCATGCGAGTTTTCTTTGTCTTGAGGTAGTTGAAATTGTACTGATTTGGAGTAATCTCGATAGGTACATTCTCAACTATTTCGAGGCCATACGCCTCGAGACCTACACGCTTAACAGGATTATTGGTCATAAGGCGAATATGCTCGATATTGAGTTCGCGGAGAATAGCAGCGCCTATACCATAGTCGCGCTCGTCGGCATCGAAACCGAGATGGATATTAGCATCAACAGTATCCATGCCCTCCTCCTGGAGCTTGTATGCCTGAATCTTAGCCATAAGACCGATGCCGCGACCCTCCTGATTGAGGTAGACGATAGCACCCTGACCAATCTGGTCGATAGTCTGCATTGCCTTATGGAGCTGTTCGCCACACTCGCAACGCTGAGAACCGAAGATATCGCCAGTCATACAAGAAGAGTGCATGCGTACGAGAACATTATCAGAAGGCTTCCATGAACCTTTGATGAGAGCCACGTGTTCGAGACCATTGCTCTTCTGGCGGAAAGGAATGAGGCGGAATGTGCCGTACTCTGTAGGCAGAGAAACCTCTACGCCGCGCTCTATGAGCGATTCCTGCTTAAGGCGATAAGCGATGAGGTCGCGTATGGATATGATCTTGAAATTATTCTCCTTAGCAATTTCGATAAGCTGAGGCATACGAGCCATTGTTCCGTCCTCATTCATTATCTCGATGAGAGCTGCGGCAGGTTGGAGCCCTGCAAGTTTAGCGAGGTCGACAGCGGCTTCAGTATGGCCTGCGCGTTTCAATACACCTTTGTCCTGTGCGTAAAGCGGATTGATATGTCCTGGACGACCGAAAGTCTCTGGTTTAGAAGATGGGTCGGCAAGAGCCTGGATAGTTGCAGCACGGTCGTGAGCAGAAACACCCGTTGTACAACCTTCGATTTTGTCTACAGATACGGTGAAAGGAGTGCCGAGGATAGAAGTATTATCATCTACCATGTGGGCGAGCCCGAGCTCTTTGCAACGAGCGATAGAAATAGGTGCGCATAGTACGCCACGGCCATTCTTGAGCATGAAGTTGACCTTTTCTGGCGTGATTTTTTCAGCGGCGATGACGAAATCGCCTTCATTTTCGCGGTCTTCGTCATCTACTACGATGACGAATTTACCCTCTTGAAAATCGGCGAGGGCTGCCTCTATGGAGTCTAATTTATATTGCATTATAGGCCCGTTTGATATTCGAGGTGCAAAGATAGCTAATTAATAACAAATGGCAATTAGCAATGTAGACTTTCGGGCAACAAAATGAAAAAGTCCATGACAGCCTCGCGGCGCCATGGACTTACCATTTCTAAAACTCTTATTTGTATGCGTGTGTGTATGCAATACCTTTTATTATACAAGACCCTGAGCGATCATCGCGTCAGCAACCTTAACGAAGCCACCGATGTTAGCGCCCTTTACGTAGTCGATCTTGCCATCCTTGCCTGCACCATACTTAGCGCAAGTAGCGTGGATGTTAACCATGATCTGGTGAAGCTTAGCGTCAACTTCCTCGCTTGTCCATGGGAGACGCATTGAGTTCTGTGTCATCTCAAGACCTGAAGTTGCAACACCACCAGCGTTAGAAGCCTTACCAGGAGCGTAGAGGATACCAGCTGCTTGGTATACTGCGATAGCCTCGTTTGTTGAAGGCATGTTAGCACCCTCAGCAACGCACCATGTACCGTTAGCGATGAGCTTCTTAGCGTCAGCCTCGTTGATCTCGTTCTGTGTAGCACATGGAAGAGCTACATCACACTTTGTACCCCAAGGACGCTCGCCCTCTGTGTAAACTGCTTTTGGATACTTAGCAACATACTCCTTGATACGACCGCGCTTAACGTTCTTCAACTCCATTACGAATGCGAGCTTCTCAGCGTCGATACCGTCAGCATCATAGATGAAGCCGTTTGAATCAGAGAGAGTAACTACCTTAGCACCAAGCTGTGTAGCCTTCTCGCATGCATATTGTGCAACGTTACCTGAACCTGAGATAACAACTGTCTTGCCCTTGAAATCCTTGCCCTGTGTAGCGAGCATCTCAGAAGCGAAGTATACGAGACCGTAACCTGTAGCCTCTGGACGGATGAGGGAACCACCCCAGCCGAGACCCTTACCAGTGAGGACACCAGTAAACTCGTTACGGAGACGCTTGTACTGACCGAAGAGGTAACCAATCTCACGACCACCTACACCTATATCACCAGCAGGTACGTCAGTGTCAGCACCGATGTGACGCTCGAGCTCTGTCATGAAGCTCTGGCAGAAACGCATTACCTCATTGTCTGACTTGCCCTTAGGGTCGAAGTCTGAACCACCTTTACCACCACCCATTGGGAGAGTTGTGAGGGAGTTCTTCAATACCTGCTCGAAAGCAAGGAACTTGAGTACGCCGAGGTTTACAGTTGGGTGAAGACGAAGACCGCCTTTGTATGGGCCGATAGCTGAGTTCATCTGAACGCGGAAACCACGGTTGAACTGCATCTCGCCCTTATCATCCATCCAAGGAACTCGGAAGATAATAACGCGCTCAGGCTCTGCCATACGCTCAAGGATCTTAGCTGCCTTGTACTTAGGATTCTCCTCGATGAATGGCATAAGGCTTGTTACAACCTCTTTTACTGCCTGGTGGAACTCGCTCTCACCTGGGTTCTTGGCGATGATCTTCGTCATGAACTCGTTAATCTGTGCTTCGTACTTTGCCATAATTAGCTTGTATCTTTAAAGTGTTATACTTTTTGTTTTTTCTTATGGAAGCAAAATTATGGTGTTTTATTAATGTAGTGCAATAAAGTCTATTTCTTTACGAGTATAGCGTATAGTATTACGTGAATTGCGTATACCCTTACTCTAAATACTCCTTGATTTTGCGTTCGACAGCCATGTGACAAGCAGGGCAGAAAGGTTCATTCAGTACGCGCATGAGGCATACGTCAGAGGCCCGGTACATTCCTTTACTAGTGTATGCTGCGCCTTCAAGGAGACCTGCCCTACCGTCTTCGTACAATGTCTTCCATTTTAGGTCGAAATGCTTCAGAGATGTAATGTTAGGCTCCCATGGCTCGGTAGAGATATCATAATACTCGTCCAAACCATCAGATGTATTGTCGAAGTATTCATCTGCAAGACCAGCGAAACCATGACCAGCTTCATGGATAAGAAGTTCTATTGCTTGTGGATGTCCCGCAGAGAACGTTGTCAGTTCATTATATATGCCACCGCCACCATAAATGTTGGTATTGACAGCAATTATTATAAAGTCAGCAGGAATATTACCGGCGTAATCAGTTTGAGCGAATACCTGATTTGTCGTGAGATAGCGATCGGACCCATGCCATCCAAACTGAGTGTTTAGTGGCGAAAGGTGTGAGTCGGGATTTGATATTCGGTTGTTTATCTCGTTTGTTTCGCAAGGCAGGAAAGCAGTTCGGAAAGATACTCTGTCTTTATATTCCGACCAAGGAGCGCGAGAGAACCATACATTAGCGAGGCTATCTGCAACAGCATCGAAAGCAGATTCTTCGCCGGCAGTGTAGTGGTCGGCTAGAATCAGAATATCCAAAGTATGTGCTGGGTCGCCACTGTCACGTAGCGTTTTGACAGTAGGATTCAATAAGGTTGTACACTGTCTGATATCAGAATGCCTTAAGGTTGCTCGCAGTTTTTCAGAATAGACACCATTGCGGGCACGCTGTTCGAGCACGAATGTCGCAGGGCGTTTAGGCATAGGAACAAGTATGGAATGCTCGTAAGTCTCGACTTTTTTGTTCTCGTACTGAGTGCCGACCCACTCTTCGTATAGGGCGCAGAATCCGTCGGTCCAAATGGTGTCGCGAGTTGCATCATCTACAATAGTATAAGTAAAATTTCCCATAGGGTGGTTATCGATGAGGTAAGTTTCTCCACGACGACCCGTCCATTCGCCCATCTTAGATATAGAAGCAATCTTCACCTCACTGTTGGGCAGTGTATCACGCATAGTCAAGTCGATACGTAAAGTAATATTTTGAAACTTTTCGTCGAATGGGGTAGTATTATATGATTGATTTGCATAAGTTGATAATTTGCAACCTGTGCATAGCAATGTAAGATATAATGCAATGAAAAAATGCGTATAGTGTGTCATTTGATGCATGGATATATATTTTTTCGTTATTGTTTTGTCAATTACAAATTTAGGGTTATTTTTGCTATATATAATATAGAACAACAAATTAAAGGAAATGGCAGACATTAGTAACAAATTTGATGTCGCACCTCAGATTGATGAGTTGGACAAGAAGATCTTGAGAATGATCATGGCCAATGCTCGTGTTCCATATCTTGAGGTTGCTAGAGAGTGCGGTGTGTCGGGTGCAGCTATTCATCAGCGTGTTCAGCGTTTGGTTCAGATAGGTATCATTAAGGGATCTGAGTTTGTTATCAATCCTACTCGCATAGGCTATCAGACATGTGCATATATAGGTATCTTTCTGAAAGATTCGAAGTATTTTGACAAGGTAGTAGACGAGATGAAGAAAATTCCTCAGATTATAGAGTGTCATTATACTACTGGTCAGTATGCTATCTTCATCAAGATTTATGCTAAGAGCAATGAGCACATGAAGTATATTCTCCATGATAAGTTGCAGGCTATTGAGGGTATCGCATCAACAGAGACTATTATATCTCTCGAGGAGAGTTTCAAACGTCAGATAACAATTGATGATATAGACGATTAAAGAGAAATTTCTATAGAAATACAGAAGTGGAGGCTGTGTCAATTTGCCGACACAGCCTCTTTTCTTTTTATTGTTTGAATAATTTACGATGAACAAGGGTGTTCTATAGGTCTAGTATAGGGTTAGTATAGGTCTAGTGTAGGTCTAGAAAGGGGATGTTTCTGATTTTGATACAGCCCCTTTCCCTTTTTGGGAAGGTTGATAAAAAGTTTACGTAGGGGAGAAAATTGTTCAAAATATAGAGTATTGAACGTTTGAATAAACATCTTGAACAAAAAAGAAAGCGTTCTGAGAGGCGGCATATTACTTTTGTGGCCGTGTTAATAATACAGATTTATATAGAGCATAAAACCTATTACATATATCAACCTAATTGATAATCGTACCTAATATATCTGAGTAAATCAGTACCCGACACACTTTTGCCTAATGAATAATACCAAATTTAATTACCTCTATTAATTGGATTGAAGACCGATTTCGCTACGGAGTCGGTCTTCATATTTTGATTAATTGAGAGAAAAGAGTAACTTCACGTAATAATTCACAAATACAAAATATGAGAAGGATTTTATTGCCAGCTATCCTATTAGCAGTAGGAATATGCTCGTGTACACAACAAAAGACCTCTGAGGTTAAGCCTGCTATCCCTAGAGATGCAGAATTAGAGGCAAAAGTTGAGGCTACAGTCAGCAAGATGACCCTTGATGAGAAGATTGGTCAGATGCTTGAACTCAACTTTGATGTATTGGGTAGGAATGTTGTTGAAAACGCAAAACTGGACAGGAATAAGCTTAAGAAACTCATGACCCAGTTTGGACGTTCCGAGGCAGATATTAATGAACTCCTAGCACGTACGGATGAGGAGATTATTAATATGCTTTCAGACTATAATCTCGATATGTACGAAGGTTCGCCAAATCGTCATTGGGAGCCAGATGAGAATAAATTGGATACATGCATATCAAAGTACAAGATAGGTTCTATCCTGAATGCTCCTGGCAAGGCAGCTACAGTGGAGCAGTGGCAGAAGTGGATTCGACTTATTCAGGAGAAGTCTATGAATTATATCGGCATTCCTGATATCTACGGATTGGATCATAACCACGGAGTTACATATACTCAGGGCGGTACAATGTTCTCACAGCCAATCAATCTTGCAGCGTCGTTCAATACAGACCTCGCTACCCAGATGGCACAGATTACAGCTTATGAGAGCCGTGCAGCTAACTGCCCATGGGTCTACAATCCTGTAGTTGACCTCGGTCGTGATCCTCGTTGGTCGCGTATCTGGGAGAGCTTCGGCGAGGATGCTATCGTAAACTCAAAGATGGTGGCTGCTGAGGTTAAAGGTTATCAGGGCGAGGATAACAACCATATCGGTAAATATGGTGTAGCGACAAGCGTAAAGCACTATTTCGGATACGGGGCTCCTTTCTCGGGTAAGGACCGTACTCCTGCTTATATCGCTCCGAATATGTTGCGAGAGAAGTACTTCGAGCCTTTCAAGACTGCTATTCTTGCCGGTGCGCAGACAGTAATGGTCAACTCGGCATCTATCAATGGTGTGCCAGTTCACGCTTCTTATGAGTACCTTACCAAGTGGCTCAAGGAGGATCTCAACTGGGATGGCTTCATAGTTACCGACTGGGCTGATATCAACAACCTATATCAGAGAGAGAAAGTTGCCAAGGACAAGAAGGATGCTATCCGTATCGCTATCAATGCAGGTATTGATATGTCAATGGACCCTTACAGTGTAGATTTCTGTATATTGCTCAAAGAGCTCGTAAACGAAGGAGCAGTCAAGATGTCTCGTGTTGATGATGCTGTAAAGCGTATTGTTCGCGTTAAGTATCGTCTTGGCCTCTTCGATGAACCAAATACAGGAGGCGAAGGCTACGAAAAGTTCGGTAGCGAAGAGCACGCTCTTGTGGCACTTAAGGCTGCAGAGGAAACAGAGGTACTCTTGAAGAATGAGGGCGTTCTCCCTATAGCTAAGGGTAAGAAAATCCTTCTTACAGGTCCTAATGCTAATCAGATGCGTTGCCTAAATGGTGGTTGGACTTATACATGGCAGGGTTCTAATGCAGATGAGCTTTATGCTCCTTATAACACAATCTATGAGGCTATGTGTAATAAGTATGGCGAGAAGAATGTAATCCTTGAGCAGGGCGTTACATATAATGAGCGCGGGGCTTATTATGATGAGAATAAACCTGAAATAGATAAGGCTGTCAAGGCTGCAGCTAAGGCTGATATCATCGTAGCTTGTATCGGCGAGAATAGCTACTGTGAGACTCCTGGTAACTTGAACGACCTTAATCTCTCATCTAATCAAAAGGACCTTGTAAAGGCACTCGCTAAGACAGGTAAGCCTATTGTATTGATTCTCAACGAAGGTCGTCCACGCCTTCTTGCTGATATCGAACCTTTAGCTAAGGCTGTAGTCCATATCTTCCTCCCAGGTAACTATGGAGCAGATGCATTGGCTAATCTCTTGGCTGGCGACGCTAATTTCTCTGCTAAGATGCCTTATACATACCCACGAGAGATAAATTCCCTTAATACATACGATTATAAGGTAAGCGAAGAGGTAGGTACCATGGCTGGCGCTTATAACTACGATGCCAAGGTTTCGCTCCAGTGGCCTTTTGGCTACGGCATGAGCTACACAACATACGAGTACAGCAATCTCAATGTCAGCAAGACTATATTCGGTGTTAATGACGAACTGACTATTACTATTGACGTAAAGAATGTAGGTTCCGTAGCAGGTAAGGAAGCGGTATTGCTCTATACTAGCGACTTAGTTGCTTCTATCGTACCTGATAATAAGCGTCTCCGTGACTTTACGAAGGTATCTCTCAATCCAGGAGAGACAAAGACTGTATCATTCACTCTTCCTGCAAAGAAGTTGGCCTTTGTAAATAACGAGGGTAAATGGACTGTTGAAGCAGGCGATTTCAATATCAAGATCGGAAAGGAAGTGGTGACAGTAACATGCACTGATACTAAGGTATGGGATGAGCCAAATATCTAATCTCATTCTTGTCTAAGAAAAATATGAGGCTGTGTCAGAATGCTGACGCAGCCTCTTTTTATTAAATGTCAAGGGCAATCATGTTGGACTTAATTGCTATCTTTGTGACTAAATAAAAACGCGAATATATGAGTCTTTCTGATATTTATGACATTCTCTTCAATGGGAAGAAGATTGTCATCTCCCAAGCTGAACACGATAAAGTAGAGGAGTGCTATGTCTTTCTTGAAGAATTTAAGAAAGATAAGGTTATCTATGGTATTAACACTGGTTTTGGCCCAATGGCTCAATATCGTGTGAGCGATGAGCACCTTCAGCAACTTCAGTACAATATAATACGCTCTCATTCTGCCGGGGCAGGTGAGCCTATGCCGTTAATCGCCGTAAAAGCTGCAATGATTTCTCGCTATATGACTTTCATGCAGTGTAGAAGCGGCGTGCATCCAATGGTGGTAGACCAGATTGTCGCATATATCAACAATGATATAATCCCATACGTGCCGCAACATGGCAGCGTAGGTGCTAGTGGAGATCTAGTTCAACTGGCTCATATTGCCTATACTCTTATCGGAGAAGGTAAGGTCAACTACAAGGGGGAATGGCGCCCGACAGCCGACGTATTGAAGGAGGTAGGTCTCAAGCCAATGGCTATACATGGTCGTGACGGACTTTCCGTTGTAAATGGCACGGCAATGATGACAGGACTCGGATTGGTTAATCTTATATATGCCAAGAGAATAGCCGAGTGGATATTGGTCATGTCGGTAATGACTAATGAGATTGCTGGCTCATACGACGATTTCATGATGCCGGAGATTAATAGCGTTCGCCGTCAGGATGGTCAGCAAATAGCAGCAAAGATTATGCGCGATATCGCAGCCGGAAGCAATATGATGTCGAGTCGACAGGATGAGTTATATAGCGGGACGGACAAGACATTATTCAAGAAGAAGGTTCAGCCATACTACTCTCTCCGTTGCGTGCCACAGGTTATGGGACCGGTGCTTGAGGTTCTCGAGAATGCCGAGAGGGTACTTATTAATGAAGTTAACTCTGCTGATGATAATCCAATCGTTGATCCTGAGAGCAAAAACATTTATCATGGAGGAAATTTTCATGGCGATTATATATCGTTCGAAATGGATAAGCTGAAGGTTGCCGTAACTAAGATGACTATGCTCGCAGAGCGTCAGGCCAATTATCTGTTTCACGACAAAATCAACGAGATTGAGTATAATGGCAAAAACTTACCTCCATTCGTCAATCTCGGTGTTCTTGGACTCAATTATGGCATGCAGGCCTGTCAGTTTACTGCTACGTCAACGACAGCCGAAAGCCAGACATTGTCCAATCCGATGTACGTCCATTCCATTCCTAACAATAATGATAATCAGGATATAGTGAGTATGGGTACTAATTCCGCTTTGATTGCAAAGCATGTTGTCGATAACGCTTATCAGGTTGCAGCTGTCCACATGATGTCTATCTGCCAAGCTATCGACTGCCTAGGATGTTACAACGACATGAGCCCCATGAGCAAAAGAGTTTACGATGAGGTTAGAGCTATATTCCCGACGTTCAAAGATGATACTGAGAAATATACCGATATAGCTAATGTCGAGAATTATCTACGTAAAAAAGAGATAGGGTTATTATAAATGACCCTATCTCTTGGTTTTATGTTTATCTCTTTACTTTTTCTTTCCTACGGCAGCTTCTATATCTTCCAGCCCGATCTCGAAATCTAGTGTAGTGCCTGTTGTGCCTACGTACTTGTTTACTACTCCCTTGTCATACTCTTCTATCAAGACCATAAGCGCCTTGCCTTCTTCGTTGTATCCCATAATCTCTTTGATCAACTGCTTTGGTGATGTGTTCTCAAGATTATCGTATACAGCATCAAACATTATGTTGTCTTCGTTGATGTCATAACGGAATACCACGTTCGTTCCGTCAATAGCCGCGTCTGAACATGAAATGCCGCTTGTGATGCTTATAGGACACTTTGCCTTGAATGCCTCAATAGCTGCGTCCAATGGGTCTTTCTGGCAACTTGTCATTGCAAATGCAACTAATGCCAAAACAACAATCGCAATTCTGTTAATTATTTTCATCTGCTTATTCAATAAATGTTCTTAATGCAAAAATATAAACTATTCCTGTATATACAAATCTATTGGCAATTATTGCTTGGGAACCAGAGATAACAGTGTCTCCATATGCCTTACTTTGGGGAACATGTCTAATGGCTGCACTTTTTCTATCTCGTACCCAGCCTTGTCCCACTCTTTTATCGAGCGTGGTATCTCGTCCGTACCGCAGAATATATGCACCACTCGTCTGGGCTTTCTCCTGCCCAATGCCTCTATAACTCCCGGCAATGTGCCTTTCCTAGGCGGGTCCAGCAGTATAACTTCTGCCCCCTTGGGCTTGGGTAGCTTTTCTATAAACTGCTTGTCTATCCTTCCCGCTACAAATTGCGCATTCCTTTTCAGAAATGCCGCACTTCTCTTAGCGCATTCTATCGACTCGCCTGTCCATTCTACTCCTAGCAGGTTTCTAGCCTCTTCTCCCATACCGAATCCGAACAGCCCATATCCGCAGTACAGGTCCATGAAGTCTGTCTCTGAGTCTAACTGGGCCATCTCTTTTGCCACCGCCAGCATATTTCTTACTTGCGACTCGTTAATCTGACTGAAGCCGGTAACTGGGTATTTCAATGAGAATCCGTCTAATTTCAATGCCAGCTCTTTCGGACCGTATAGTTGCTTGAATGCCATGGAGTCTGTCGGCTGGTCCATTTCAAGATAATAGTCTGATGTCTTGGCTACATATACATGCGCAGCCGTTACAGGCTTGGGCAACTTCTGCAGGTGCTCTGCCATCTGCTTGAGTTTCCTCACTATTGGAGCATTCAACTCTCTGACATTGAATATTATAGTCCTGCTGGTATAGCTGCCTCTCAATATCACCCAGTTCAATGCTTCTGCTAATGGCTTGTATGGGGGAGTCTTTAGCTTTTCTTCAATGAACGAATAAATTTCCTGGTGTTCCTTTGGTTCTGTCACAGGTTGCTCGTCAACGCCGAACGAAAAACCATTCCTGCCAATCTTCGCTCTTCGCTTGGTTGTTGTCCTGTACCCGACAGGCATCGGACTGGCTATTACAGGTAAAGGCTCTGCCATAAGCCTATTCTCTTCGAAGAATAGCCTGATAGCTTTATTCTTTACCTCCAGTTCTTTTTCGTATTTCAATCGGTCATTGAACCCTGCAGCGTCCAATGCTTCGGAAAATGTAATGTTCATTATGATTAATTTTTGCGATGAACCGCTACGCTCTCTTAACGCTCCCTTAACACACCCTTAAGGCAGACGCTACCCAGACGCTATCTTAATTATAATAACTTCTCTATAGCTTTTGCCTTCGATTCTTGGTCAAGACGACGGTATACATTCACTAGTCGTTTCAAATCGTTAGCCTCTGCGGCACCCATAGTACGCAACTGCTCAAAACGCTCCTTACTTTTTATGAATATCGGAGTTATCGACTTCAAATCTTTCAGCAACTTGTTGTATGTGGTCGCATTCTTCTTCTTGTTGTAGGTAGCCATGGCCGACTGGTAGCTGTCTTCTGCCTGCTCATAGAGAACAATGGCCATCTGTCTCACTGCCACAACGCTCTTAGGGTCGTCTTTTAGCGCTGCCTCGCATATCTCTTTCAGTTTCGCTGGTGTTTCATTCCCTTTTATTTTCTTGAAATAGCACTCGAAACACTCCGAACGCACTGCCGCATTTTTAAGTAATGGATAGACTTCTACAATTTTTTCATCGCAGATACTATTGTAATACTTAGCAATATGTACATTCACACTGTCTTCTCCCCATGCCGATGCATATACCGACTTGTTGTCTTCTATAAGCTGCGCTACCTCATGAATCCTGTCTTGCTTCTGCAAACTGTTGGCTAATGCAGTCAGTAGCTGAGCATCATCTTTCGTAGGTATATATGCCGCAAGTCTGCACGCCTCAGCGTGGTCTCCCACCATACTGCTGGCAATGGCAGCCTTCCTGTACAGTAGCGTATCCACTACACCATTCGTCAGTGCCAACTGAGCCTTGTACTGTACAAGCGCCCCTGCATAATCTCCTGCATCAAATAGCGCATCAGCTTTCTGTGTAGTTGTCATCTTGCCCACACCGCAACTCGTCAAAAGAGCCGCAAGAACCACAAAGTATAAGTGTCTCTTCATTTCTCAATATTTTCTAATCTCTTGCAAAATTAGAAATATTTCAGAACTTAATCCTCCACGTCAACGAAGGAACCGTTCTATATAAGTACATCATATACCCTTGTAAACGTGTGTATGATGTACTTTGACGGACAAACATAGAGTATGCATTTTTTCTGCCATATACATTATAAACAGAGAATATAAGCTGTTGCTTTACCTTCTTCTGCATGCCAAGATTGCAACGGATGCTCATATCTAGCCTGTGATAGTCAGGCATTACATATCCATTTCTCTCTGTGAATACTTTCAACAGTGTTCCGTACGCATAGAAAGCAGCGTATGGCAATGTTGTCCTACCTCCCGTATGATACTGGAAATTCGCACTCGTACTCCATCGCTTATTTATATCGTATTGCCCATTGATTATCAGATTGTGCTTCTGATCGTACACTGCGTAATACCAATTACCTTTGTTAACTCCGTCTATTTTTCTCTTGGCCGATGATAAAGTATAGGATATTTGTGCGTTATATCTCTTTCCTTCCTTGGCCAACATGAATTCAAGTCCTTTGGCACGACCACTGCCAGAAAGTAGGTCGTCTTCGATGTTCTCATTCATCGTGAAGTCTGTCCCATCTTTAAAGTCTATGATGTCATGCATCCATTTGTAGTATCCCTCCATAGAGTACTCAAGACCACCCAATGTATATCCCTCAGGGATGTATCCGTGAATACCCGCTGATACCGCATCTGCCTGTTGAGGTTTTACTTTGCTGTCTGATGGAGTCCAGATGTCTGTCGGCAGTCCTAATGCCGAATTGTTCAGCAAATGCTGATATTGAGCAGTATGTGCGTATGACCCTTTCAATGAAATATAGTCATTCAATGCGTACGACAGTGCTGCTCTCGGCTCGTACGTGATATAGGTCGCTCCCTCTCCTCCAAACTTTGTGGACATATCTACATGTATGCCAGCATTTATTCCGATTTTGTCTCCTAAGTGAAACTCATCACCTAAATAACCACCCACAAGAACCAAATCTTTGCTTTTCAGTTTCACAGGTACCATTACTGATTCTCCCCACGGAGCAATCTCTCCTGGATTGTAATGGTGGTACTCCATCTTGAGCCCGAATGTAAGATGATGGTTGTTCTTGGTATACTTGTCTATATCGTATTTCGCACAGATTTCCTCCATGCCCGACTTCCAGTCAAACCTTCTCGAATCTTCTTCCTGCCTTTGTAGATAGTTGTATTTGGAAAATACAAATGTCAGATTTGAAAAACAACTGTTGCTGAATATATGATTCCACCTCAATGTCGCTGTGTGGTTTCCCCATTGCTGATTGTTGTCCTGCATCAGTATGGCACACTTGAACTTGTCTGAGCTGAAATACGTAGATGCATACACCTTGTTTTCTTCATCAATATTCCAGTTGGCTTTTGCACAAAAATCATAAAACCTCATGTAGTCACTCTTGCGCGAAAAACCCTCTTCATCAAACTGACTAATAACTTCTGTTGATGCCTCACCATAACCCATTCGACCCGAAACCATAAATGACGATTTGCCATCTACTATAGGACCTTCAGCCAATAATCTGCTCTCTACCAACCCCAAACTGCCATCAACATGAAAAGTCTGGTTGTTTCCTTCCTTCATTCTCATATCAATGACTGAAGATAGCCTTCCGCCAAACTTTGCAGGGGCAGCACCCTTATAAAAGTCTACATTTGAGACGGCATCCGTATTGATAGCCGAAAAAATACCCATAGAATGCGCTGGATTATATATTGTAGCCTCGTCTAGAAGTATCATATTCTGGTCAAAGGAACCTCCTCTTACAGATAGATTCGTACCTCCATCAGCTGCCGCATTGACACCAGGCATCAATTGTATGGATTTCAGTGCATCTGTTGAGCCGAACAGAGAAAAGCTACGCGAAAAATCCTTTGTCGTCAAGTGGTGATGGCTCATCTTAGGGGAGGCTACCTCCTGCTTAAATACAGATTCTGCTTTTACCGTAACCTCGTCTATAGAATGCTCTTTACGTACCAACATTACATCTTGTCGCTCTCCTTCTCCTACTACCAGTATTCCCTCTTTATAACCAAGGTACAATACACACACTGTATCTCCCTGCTGAATATTAGACAATGAATAATAGCCATAACCATTCGTTGATACTGCTACATTAGTACGTTTCGCAAATACAGTCGCACTCGGAAGCCGCTCCCCAGTAACAGCATCCGATACATAACCAAATACCCTTTCTTTGTTCTGTGCCTCTGCAATATGACTTGACAATGATGTAATAATGAGTGTGGCGATTATTAAAATTCTCATTTGTCTTAAATATTTTATCTTATTTATTTTGTTGTCGAGAGCAGTCATAGATTGCGCGCTCTATCATAGAACAAATTCCTTCTTTGTAATATGGGTTTCTTAATGGTCTGTTATTAACTAAGATGGTAGGAGTTTGCCCCATACCGCTGGCACTTATCCTATAATGATTTATATCAATCATTTCTGTTAGATTCTTGTTAGTTTCTTCTTCTGCTATGCAACTTACATCTAGCCCTAATCCTGATAGTATATTAATTACTTTCGTTGAGTCTGGGGGACACGCAGTTGTCATTAGAGAATCTAGTAAAACTGCACCCTTGTCATTCCATTCGGATATAGTCAGAGCTTTAGAATAAATGTCTGATACGGGGGCAAAATCTATGTATCTGCAATTAATACGACCAGCATACAACTTTGAAATATCCTTGAATATTGGGTACGCTTTGCGGCAAGATTCACATGAAATATCAGCAACAAGTGTCAATGTGACAGGAGACGGAGCACTTGACACCATTATTTGGAACACAGAATCCAAATCAAGGGCAGGTGCCAATGGCTCTAATAATGATATTTTAATATCATGTTCTCTCTTTAATGAATCAATCAATTCTTGTTTATATCTAAATAGTTGCTCTGAATTGTCAATACAAGTATCACCTCTGCGTAATGCGAAGGCACTTAGCACATCCATTTCTGTTCCCCCAATCTTTTGCGATTCTTCACGAAGGAGTAAGTATCCAATATATGAATTCAAAGCCATATCTCTTAATTCATATACTACAATATTATGATTGTATATCGCGCTTTCATATTCTCTGTCAATTTGTTCAAGGTATATAGGTGTCCCATCAACCATTGCTACAGGTACAAATCCGTCATAGCTTCTCGAGCAACTACAAAAAATAGCTATAGCTGATAGTACTAAAATCTTTATATGCATCAACTTCATAAGTCAATGAAATGTACTAATAGGATTAATAATCTCATGAAATAATTAACTGTTTAATAAACATATATGCCTAATTTATAATAATACATATATGTGGGTAAATATAAACAGTAAACGTTCAAAAAGACCAACTAAATTCATAACGATATACATCCGTGGCTATAAACTGCCCCAAGACGTTCTCTCCTTCAAAATTCGTAGGTGGTGTCCTCGAATATGGAGTATAGATTCCCCCATCTGTTTCCATTTGTTTCTGCATTTCTCTGAAAAACACATAGTTCTCCTCACTCAACGACCATACTTCTGTACTAGTAATGCCCGACGTCGATTTATCATACTCATAATTTCCCATGCCATGCGGTAGATTTATGATATATCTCTGCAGTTTTGAACCTTCGTCCGAGAAAAGTGAATATGGCAGATTATGTATGGCACCATCATAACGATGCAATCCTCTAATATGGCTGACTGAACGATCCTCAATAAAGATACAATAGTTTACACTATCAGGTTCCGTATCGGTTAAATGGACCACGGGTCGTTTTGCCTTGTCTAAATATTCAGAATCCCAGTATGGCCTAGCCGTAATCGTATCTATAATAGGAGCTCGATGGACAGTCTGTGTAGACGTGTAATTCTTACCACAAACTTCAATATCTATTGTATATGTATGGTTAACTATTGGTTTGAAATTATTCAATTCATAATGGTAAAAATACAAATCTGGCTTATTGCGGTCATATGTACGAACTTCTTCATATATATAAATTTCCTTCGTGTCATTATCAGTTAATCTTATTTTAGCGTTAGGGATTGAAGGATCAGTAACATTAACAATATTAATTGAAGTACTAACCCAACGTGTAGAGACATCGAAATCGTGTAGATGTCTAACATAAACCGTCTGAACAGAATCGTTTGTAGATAAAACGGCATCTATACACACGTAATCCGCCACCTCACCTTGTATTGACAAATCATATTCTTCTATACAAGATACGACAATTACCGACATTGCTAAAACTGGAACAATGGAAAGTATATTTTTTAATTTCATAGAACAATCAAAATTAATCTGTATTATCCTAATTCCGCAAAATTGGCAAATTGCCAAATCCAGATTCATTAGTTTTAGGGTCTAGAATGATGCTGTGCGTATTGCTGGCAAAGTAGAAATCTCTGTATCCTGCCCAGTTTCCATTATTGGTGTCTTCGTCATCGGAATAATACCATCTCTACTTGCTCTAGGGATAGAATTGTAACATCTTCTGCAACACTATACATAAACTTTATCAGAGCAAGAACTGACAATCATAGACAATGTCAAAAGCCCCAAAATCGCGCTTATATTGATTGCGCTATTTAATGTTTTCTTCATGTTATACGTGCGGGAGTCTGTTTTTATTATATTTTTATCCAACGTGTACTAGAGCACTCCCTTAACTCCAGTGGTTTTACTAATACAAAGGTAATAAAAAATCAGTGCGTTAAACAAATTGTTATAGTTTTTTGGGGGTCGGTCTATACTCGGTCGACACTCGGGCTAGACTCGGGGAAGACCCTTGTTCATCGCAGTTTTTTATTTTAGATGGCGTAGCATTACTTGCGTTGAGGTGCTGCGGGGTGGGGGAGTGAGATGTATAATGAGCGACAAAAATGAGCAAGCCGTTTCCGACTTGCTCTATAATATCTGTTGTATTGTAATACTGATGCGTTATCAGATTTACTTTACTACGTCAAACTTGTAGATACATACATGGTTGTATGTCTCCCCAGGAAGGAGAACTGTAGTAGGGAAGTTCTCATGGTTAGGAGAATCAGGGAAGTGCTGAGTCTCCAAGCAGAGTGCAGAACGCTTTGGATATGTCTTGCCGCTCTTGCCAACCTGAGTATTGTTGAGGAAGTTACCACCATAGAACTGAACACCTGGCTCTGTAGTGAGAACTGTCATCTTACGACCAGTCTTTGGTGCTACAACCTCTGCAGCTACACGGAGACCGTTCTCGTCTGCCTGAGAAGAGAGAACCCAGTTATGGTCATAACCACCACCAAGCTTCATCTGCATGTGGTCGCTCTCGAGGCTGTCGGCAATAGCATGAGGAGTATTGAAATCAAATGCTGTACCAGCTACTGGCATAAACTCACCAGTAGGGATGAGCATGAAATCGACTGGAGTAATGCTCTCAGCAGGAATCATAAGGATATGGTCGTTGATAGTCTCTGCGCCATCCTCACCATTGAGGTTAAAGAAAGAATGGTGTGTAAGGTTGATTACAGTAGGAGCATCTGTTGTTGCAGTATATGTAAGCTTCAAACCGCCACAATCGCAAAGCTCGTATGCAAGTTCTACCTCTACATTACCCTTGTAGCCCATTGTGCCGTCGGCATCGTGGAGAGTGAAGACTACCTTGCTCTCTGTCTGCTCCTTTACGCCGAACATCTGAGAGTGATATCCCTTGAAACCGCCATGAAGGCTAGTGCTGCGACGCTCATTCTGGCACAATTGTATCTCCTCGTCTTGAAGAATGAACTTACCGCCAGCTATACGGTTGCCGTAACGACCGATAGTAGCTCCAAAGAAAGGCTCGCCTACGCCCTTCTCGTTGTCGCACTTTGCATACTCAGCAGCAGTAGCATAGCCAAGTACCACATCGCCCATCTTGCCGTCCTTGTCTGGTGTGAAAAGGCTTACAAGCTTAGCGCCCTGGTTGGTGAGCTGAGCTACCATACCAGTCTTAGCATTCTTAATTGTAAAGAGCTTAACCTGCTGGCCGTCATACTCTGCAGTACCGAACTGCTGTTCTGTAAGGCCGAGAGTTGCCTCTTTTGCTTGTTGTGCGCATGATACCAATGCGAGTGCAGCAACAAGACTTAGAATAGTTTTTTTCATGATGCTTATGTGAATAAAAGGAGATAGTACACCTACTTATGTATGTGTATTACCTCCCGTATTGTGATTATTATTTTTTATTAGCTACAGCAGCCTTCTCGATAGCGATACCAGCCTTGTATGTCTCAATATAAGCGTTGAAACCAGCAACATCCTCGGCTGTAGGAGCAATCTCTACGCCAGTATTACCTGCGAATACCTTAGAATCGAGGTAATCTGCGAGATTCTGCTTCTTATCGTTATTTACGACATAAGCTGCGAGGAGAGCGATACCCCAAGCGCCACCCTCACCAGCAGTCTCCATTACAGAGATAGGAGAGTTCAAGGCAGCAGCGAGAACACGCTGACCTACGCCCTTTGTACGGAACAAACCACCATGACCAGTGATGCGATCGATCTTGATCTTCTCCTCCTTGAGGAGGATATCATTACCAAGCTTCAATACGCCGATAGAGCCATAGAGGTGAACGCGCATAAAGTTAGCAAGGTTGAACTTATCGTTAGCAGAGCGAACGAACATAGGGCGACCCTCAGTGAGGCTTGAGTCGGCTACAGGCTCACCAGATATATAGTTATAAGCCAAGAGACCACCACAATCAGCATCACCTGTAAGGGCGTTATTGTACAACTTGCCATAAAGTTCGTCCATATCAACCTTATGACCCATAAGTTCGAGCGACTCCTTGAAGAGACCCACCCAAGCATTGAGGTCGGAAGTACAGTTGTTACAGTGAACCATAGCTACGAGGCTACCATCAGGAGTAGTCACCATATCGATAGGCTCATAAGGCTTAGAGAGATCCTTCTCGAGAACAATCATAGAGAAAGAAGAAGTACCTGCAGATACGTTACCAGTGCGCTGCTTAACAGCGTTAGTAGCAACCATACCTGTACCCGCATCACCCTCTGGAGCACAGAAAGGAATACCAGCCTGAAGCTTACCAGACACGTCGAGCTTCTTAGCACCCTCTGCTGTGAGTACGCCAGCATTTTCGCCAGCTACGAGAACCTTAGGGAAGATATCGAGGAGAGTCCAGCTATAACCCTTAGGAGCGATAAGCTTATTGAACTTATCAACCATGTCGGCGTTATAAGACTTAGTCTTAGGGTCGACAGGAATCATACCAGAAGCGTCGCCTACGCCGAGAACCTTCTCTCCAGTGAGCTGCCAGTGGATATAACCAGCTAAAGTAGTCTGGAACTTGATATCCTTGACATGAGCATCGTTATTGAGGATGCACTGGTAGAGGTGAGAGATACTCCAACGAAGAGGAATATTATAGTTGAAGAGCTTAGAAAGCTCAGCAGCTGCTGCGCCAGTATTAGTATTTCTCCAAGTACGGAAAGGAACGAGGATCTCATCCTTCTCGTTGAAAGCCATATAGCCGTGCATCATGGCACTGATACCGATAGCTGCGAGTTTGGTAATATCGCAACCATACTGCTTTTTTACGTCCTTGCAGAGATCAGCGTAGCAATCCTGAAGACCAGCCCAGATAGCGTCTATAGAATATGTCCAGAGACCATCTACGAGCTGATTCTCCCAAGCATGGCTACCCTGAGCGATAGGCTTATTATTATCATCGATAAGAACAGCCTTTATACGTGTAGAACCAAACTCGATACCAAGAATGGCCTTACCTGATTCAATAAAATTCTTCATCTTATGATACAAAACAAAAGACAATGATAACTGGTAATCATGAAAACATAATTACCAATTATCAATTGTCAATTATAAATTATTTAAGCGCCTTATTGAGCATGTAGTAAACCTCGTTGTTGCGAAGCTGCTGCTTGAAGCCGCTGATTGTTGTATTCTTGTCGATGTTGATGAACTCGATACCAGTCATCTCTGCGAAATCCTCCCAATACTCTGCAGTGAGGTCGTATGAGAATGCGCTGTGGTGTGTACCACCTGCGAGAATCCAAGCACCTGCACCGATCTCGAATGTTGGCTGTGGTACCCAGAGTGCTGATGCAACAGGGAGCTTTGGCATAGGCTTAGGCTCGATGCACTCAACCTCTTGTGTGATGAGGCGGAAACGGTTGCCAAGGTCGACAACAGTAGCCTTGATACCAGCACCAGTCTTAGAAGTAAACACGAGACGAGCTGTGAACTGGTTACGGATACCGATACCGAGCATATGAACCTCGAGTTTTGGCTTATCCGATGCGATCATAGGACAAACCTCGAGCATGTGGCTTTGGAGGATAGAAGTCTGCTTCTCTGCAAAGTTGAGAGTATAGTCCTCAAGGAAAGAGCAGCCCTTTGGAAGACCCTGGTTCATGATCCACAAAGAACGGCAGAGACAAGCTGTCTTCCAGTCGCCCTCAGCACCGAAACCGATACCCTCGGCCATCAAACGCTGTGAAGCGAGACCAGGAATCTGGTCGAAACCACAGAAATTAGGATCATTGATATCAGCATCACCAAGGTCGTCGAAGTTAGTTGTGAATACTGTTGCATTCTCATCCTTCAATACGCGACGGATAGCGATTTCAGCCTTAGCAGCATTGCGAACCTTCTCCCAGTATACCTTTTCGCCAGACTCATCAATCTTGATAGTATACTCCTTCTTATAAGTCTCAACGAGAGCATCGACATCAGCATCTGTTACCTTCTTGAAATAGTTCATCAAAGAAGATACTGGGTAGTAATCTACGTGGTAACCAAGACGCTGCTCAAACTCTACGCGGTCGCCATCAGTTACAGATACGTTGTTCATATTCATACCGAACATGAGGCAGCGAGTCTTCTTAGCATCAGCAACAGCTGCTGCTACGCGAGCCCATACGCCAATCTGCTTCTGAGCGTTGACATCCTTCCAGAAACCGACAACCACCTTGCGAGCTACGCGCATACGAGTACAAGCATGGCCGAACTCGATATCGCCGTGAGCCGACTGGTTGAGGTTCATGAAATCCATGTCGATCTCATTCCAAGGAATTTCAGCATTAAACTGAGTGTGGAAGTGGCAGAGAGGCTTCTGCAAAGCCTGAAGGCCCTTGATCCACATTTTAGCTGGTGAGAAAGTGTGCATCCAAGTGATTACACCTGCGCACTTATCATCGCTGTTAGCAGCCTTCATGAGGTTCTCAGCCTCCTGAGCCGACTTAACAGTACCTTTATATACTATCTTAACAGGGATATTGCCGCTAGCATTAAGACCTGCGATCATCTCATTAGAGTGAGCGTCAACTTGGCCGAGTACCTGCTCTCCATAGAGCAACTGAGTACCAGAAAGCCACCAAATCTCCAGATTATCAAATACGTTTGCCATGTATTCTGTGTATTATATTGTTTTATTGTTTATTCTAAATTATAATTACCCGACTAAAATATCTCTGCCTATAGAGTGTCTATAGAGAGCCTATAGAGAGTATAGTCAGAGCTATATAGAAAGAAACATTAGTGCTTCTGACCCTTCTGGCCGTAGTAAGCATTAGGACCGTGCTTACGGTTGTAGTGCTTCTCCACGAGGAGAGGGTTCATGGTAGTCATAGGGTTGATAGAGAAGCTGATGAAAGCCATCTTAGCGCACTGCTCCATAACCTTAGCATTGTAGACAGCGTTGTCTGGAGAAGTACCCCACGAGAATGGACCATGGTTCTTGACAAGAACTGCTGGAGTATGGTCAGGATTAATCTTACGGATATTCAATATCTCGTCTACGATTACATTACCTGTCTCGAGTTCGTACTGACCCTCTACCTCCTCCTTAGTCATGTCGCGAGTACATGGGATAGCCTTATAGAAGTAGTCGGCGTGAGTAGTACCGATATTTGGGATATCCTGACCAGCCTGAGCAAATGCTGTAGCGTAAGTAGAGTGAGTATGAACAACACCTTGGATATTAGGGAACGCTCTGTAAAGTACAAGGTGAGTAGGAGTATCAGAAGAAGGGTTCAAGTCGCCCTCCACAACCTTACCAGTATTGAGGTCGACAACGACCATATCCGAAGCCTTCATATCGTCGTAGCTGACGCCCGATGGCTTGATTACTACGAGGCCCTTCTCGCGGTCGATACCTGAGACATTGCCCCATGTAAAAATAACAAGTCCTTGCTTAACCAGATCTAGGTTAGCTTTAAAGACTTTTTCCTTCAATTCTTCAAGCATAAGTTAATTGTCTGTTATTGTTGTGTATAAGAGTAAGTGGTGTGCAACACTCTTGGTCACACACCACTCTCTAATATTGTTGTTTTTAGAAGAAGTACCAGTAGAATGCTCCGCAAAGAGCGATTACGCCGAATGTGCCAACGTAATCCCATACATTGTAGCTCTCCTTGATAGTCTTCTTGAAATCGGCTGTCAAAGTGATAGCATCTATCTGAGCAGCAGAAGGCTTAGGTGTGAACATTGATACGACACACATGAAAACGAGGAGGAATACGAGCAACCAGCACTCGAATACGAGCCAGTTAGTCTGCCAGAACCAAGCTGTGCAATCCCAGAATGCGCCATCCATTGTAGCGTGACCTGTATCAGTGAGTACGTTAGTAAGGAGGCGAACCATACCGATGAGGAATCCGAGGATCATTGTCCACTCGCCAGCCTTAGGAGTAATCCACTTGAAGAAGATACCCATAGCAAATACGGCGCACATTGCTGGAGCGAGGAGAGACTGGATACCCTGTAGGTAGTCGTACAAAGAACCGAGGCTCATCATGACTGGAATCCAAGCGAAGCCGAGGATTACGACAACTACTGTAGCTACACGGCCGATGAATACGTAGTGCTCTTCAGTCTTACCAGGTTTCATTGGTTTGTAGAAGTCCTCTGTGAAGAGGGTAGCGCAAGAGTTAAAGAATGCTGCGAGAGAAGCTACGAGAGCGCAAACGAAGCCGATAGTAACGATACCCTTGATACCAGCTGGGAGGATATTCTTAACCATGATAGCGAATGCTGCATCTGTCTCATCCATTACGATATCACCCTTAGCTGCGAGAGCTGCGCAGATCATACCAGGGATAAGGAACATGAAGCAAGGGAGGATCTTGAAGAAACCAGCAGCGATTGTACCACGACGAGCGCGTGCGATAACAGCCTTATTATCCTCACCTGGAGTCTGACCGAGTACACGTTGTACGATATGCTGGTCGGTACACCAGTACCAGAAACCGATGATAGAAGCACCGATGAATACTACGAAGCCTGGGTAATCCTGATACATACCATCGTTCTTACACCAGTGGAACATATGAGTAGTACCGTGTCCGTTGTTCAACTGCTCGCAATAATTCATCATCGAAGTCCATCCCTCAGTGATGCTACCGCCACCGAGAGTTGCGAGGCCGAGGAAGAGAACGAGGAAAGAACCTATGATAAGGATTGGAGTCTGGATAGCAGAAAGAGTCATTACGCCCTTCATACCACCGAATACTGTGAATATACAAGTAATAAGGATAAGACCTACAGCGCCATACCAGAATGGGATGTTGAGGAGGTACTCAAAGAAGATACCACCTGTAAATGCTGTTACAGATACCTTAGTAAGTACGTAAGCGACGAGAGTGATGATAGACAACCAAGAACCTGTAGCCTTTGTGTAACGGAACTTGAGGAAGTCAGGCATTGTAATAATCTTCCCCATCTTATTGATGAGAAGCTGATAGAAAGGTACGAACAACCAACCAAGGATAAGGATCATCCAACCCTGCATCTCCCAGTGTGCCATACCGACACCGCTCTTTGCACCAGTACCGGCAAGACCGACCAAGTGCTCTGAACCAATATTAGCAGCAAAAATTGCCATACCTATTACATACCAAGGCTCACCCTTACCAAATAGGTAAGCAGAAGAGTCTTCACCCTCCTGTGCCTTTTTATCTTTTACTACGGCGCGCCAAACTGCCCAAACGACGCCGAGTACACCTGCGACGAGAATTGCCCAGTCAAGCCAAACAAATTCTGTAGAAGACCAATTCATTATTTTCTTTTTTGTTTATGTTAAATACTATGTGTTTTTGTACCTCTGTATTTGGTAAGTGCAAAGATAAGTTAAATGGATGAAACGTAACGCAAAAAAAGTACATAAGTAGTGGACAAAAGTACAATTGTGTATTAGTCAGGCACTTTTTTTCGTATTTTCGCAACGTAATAAAAAAGTACACTAGAAAAGAGCGTGAATACTGAAGAATCACAAATCGTAGTGCTTGGCGCGCGCCAGCATAATCTTAAGAATATCGACGTAACTATACCTCGCAACAAGCTTGTTGTCATTACCGGTCTCTCGGGTAGCGGTAAGTCTTCTTTGGCTTTTGATACAATCTATGCTGAGGGGCAACGCCGATATATCGAGACATTCTCAGCATACGCTCGTCAGTTTCTTGGTGGCTCACAGCGCCCTGACGTTGATATGATATCCGGTCTTTCCCCTGTTATCAGTATTGAGCAGAAGACCACCAACAAAAATCCACGCTCTACTGTAGGTACTGTTACCGAAGTGTACGATTTCCTCCGACTTCTTTTTGCCCGTGCTGGTATAGCATACTCGTATAACACAGGCGAAAAGATGATACGATATACAGACCAGCAGATTCTGGATCTCATCAAGGAGACATTCAACGGTAAGCGCATTTATCTTTTGGCACCTCTGGTTAAAGGCCGTAAGGGTCACTACAAAGAGTTGTTTGAGCAGATACGTAAACGTGGATTCCTATATGCTCGAGTAGATGGTGAGATAAAGGAGATAACACATGGTATGCGCCTAGACCGCTATAAGATCCATTTTGTGGAGCTGGTGGTCGATAAAATGGTAGTAGATGATTCAGAGGATTTGACAAAGCGACTCCGTGAGGGTGTAGATCTGACACTCTCTATGGGTAAGGGTGTAATGATGGTGATGGATAAAGATGCTGAAAATGCAGTTGATGACAAACAAAGCAAGCATCTTCGCTATTTCAGTCGACATCTGATGTGCCCTACAACAGGTATATCATACGAAGAACCAGCGCCTCACAATTTCTCTTTCAACTCCCCACAAGGTGCTTGTCCCAAGTGTAATGGTATGGGCACACTATCTGACATACAGATAGATCTCATCGTTCCTAACCCTTCATTGTCTATAGCCCAAGGTGCTATAGAGCCTATCGGCAAGAAAAAAGCCTCGCTGATATTTTCTCAACTAGAGGCTATCGTTGATAAATTTGGTTGTGATCTTGATACACCATTCTCTGAACTTCCTGAGGGAGCGGTCGATGCTATCCTCAACGGTAGCGCAGAGCAACTTGTCTTGAAAGACGATCCAGGTCTTGGTTCTGGCTTTATTCCCAAATATGAGGGTATTGTGAATTATATCAAGTCGATTCAGGACACTACCACCAGCGTTAAGGAGAAGAAGTGGGCAGATCAGTTCGCTTCAGTCAAGCCTTGTCCTCTTTGTGGAGGAGCCCGACTTAACAATATTGCCTTGCATTTCCGTATTCTCGATAAGAATATAGCCGAACTGGCACAGATGGATTTACTTCAACTTAGGGATTGGCTTTCGGGTATCGAGGATAAATTGGATGACCGCCAGCGTACTATAGCTGTAGAAATCCTTAAGGAGATTCGCTCCCGCCTAGGCTTTATGCTCGATGTCGGGTTGGATTACCTTACCTTAGACCGACCAGCATCGTCTCTTTCCGGAGGCGAGAGTCAGCGTATCCGTCTTGCAACCCAGATTGGCTCGCAGTTGGTAAATGTTCTTTATATTTTGGACGAGCCTAGTATCGGTCTTCATCAGAGAGATAATGAGCGACTCATCTCGTCACTCCACCAACTACGAGATACAGGAAACAGCGTGATAGTTGTCGAGCATGACCGCGATATGATGCTACAGGCAGATTGGCTCATTGATGTCGGGCCAGGAGCAGGTAGGCATGGTGGTAATATTGTAGCTCAGGGTATACCTGCAGATGTCCTTAAAACAGACTCGCTCACTGCCAGGTATCTCCGCAATGAGATGAAGATAGAGGTTCCTAAGGAACGCCGCAAAGGCAATGGGCATGAGCTAGTTCTTTCAGGTTGTACAGGCAACAACCTTAAGAATGTTACTGCCCATTTCCCATTAGGCACACTTATCTGCATGACAGGCGTTTCCGGTTCAGGCAAGTCTACCCTCATAAACGAAACACTATATCCTATTCTCAATAAGCATATCTATCGTGCTCTCAAGGAGCCTATGCATTATGAGTCAATAGAAGGGCTGGAGTATATTGATAAGGTAGTGGCTGTAGATCAGTCGCCTCTTGGTCGTACACCACGTTCCAATCCAGCAACATATACCGGACTCTTTGATGATATCCGTAAGCTATTCGGCGAGCTGCCAGAGAGCAAGATCCGTGGATATAAGCAAGGGCGCTTCTCCTTCAACGTGACAGGAGGTCGTTGTGAGACCTGTCGTGGCGCTGGCATCCAGGTTATCGAGATGGCGCTCCTTCCAGATGTCTATGTAGAATGTCCAGATTGCCATGGCAAACGCTATAATCGTGAGACACTAGAGGTACGTTACAAAGGAAAGAGCATTGGAGATATTCTTCAAATGACCATTAATATGGCAGTTGAATTTTTCGATGCCATACCAAATATCGCGCAGAAGCTGCGCACACTCCAAAGCGTTGGTCTCGGCTATATCAAGCTAGGTCAGCCTTCTACCACATTGTCCGGAGGCGAGAGTCAGCGCGTAAAACTTGCTACAGAGCTTAGCAAGCGCGACACGGGTAAGACTGTCTACTTGCTCGATGAGCCAACTACGGGACTCCATTTTGAGGATATCCGTATCCTTATGGAAGTAGTCAACCGTCTTGTTGATAAGGGTAATACAGTTATTGTCATTGAGCATAACCTTGACGTCATCAAGTTAGCTGACTATATTATCGATATGGGTCCAGAAGGAGGTCGTGGCGGAGGAATAATTGTAGCCCAAGGCACTCCAGAAGAAGTAGCACAAAGCAAAGAAAGTCACACTGCACGTTTCATTGCGGAAGAGCTTGCCAGATAATCGACGCGAGCTATAATCTAGGGTTCAGTAAGTTAAATCCTTCTGGCATTCTGGCGCTCTGGCAATGATAGTAAATTTTTCGCGCGCACGATATAAAACGGCTAGAGTTCTACAATAGTCGAAAGATTAAATAGTGTTAAATTTGGTAGGTTCGCCTCACTGGCTAACCAATGAAAAGGCGTCGACACCTATGAGTATCCAAATACAGCAAGGAGCAAGATTTAAGAATTTTTAACTTGTAGATATGAAATAAAATTAAGACTCGCACGCGTGCGAAGAAAAAGATATCAATGCCAGAGCGCCAGAATGCCAGAACGTGTTTTCAGCATCGCAGAAAGACCACTCTACACCTATACTAATACAATACTAGACCTATACTAGACCTATACAAGACCTATAATAACGGAAGAAAAAGGAAAAAAACGGCAAAAAACGGCAGAAAACGGCAGAAGACGGCAAGGAGGTAGTAGAGCTCTTTTATTTTGGTACAAATATATATATATTCGCATTCACGTAATCAACTTATACTATCGTCAAATATGCACCCAATAGACATAGCCCTTAGCATCGCTACTAAAGTTCATGCAGGCAGAATAGACTTCGATGGCTACCCAACTATTCTCCATGCCCTTTCCGTGGGACTTATGGGCCACACCGATGAGGAGAAGATGACAGGATTCCTCCACGATGCCGTGGCAGTAGGCAATCTCTCTTTCGACTATCTGACAGAAGAAGGCATTCCAACAGGTATTGTCAACGCACTGCGCGTTCTTCATCGCAATCCTTCTGAGGATTATCTTTCTTATATTGACAGAATCATCACATCCAATAATCCTATTGCTCTCCAGGTTAAACGAAACGACCTCGACCATAATTGCCGACGAGAGGTCACAGATACAGACCGATTGGCAAAACATCGCCCTGCCCTGACAAAAATAGAGGCAGCTATTGAGGAGTGCTCAAAAGTTGATTTGTACGATTTCAATGCTGTGCCATCTACTCACGAAATAGGTATTTTCGCCTGTGGTTGCTTTTGGGGCGCCCAATATCAGTTTGAAAAGGAGCCCGGCGTAGTCAGTACCCTTGCTGGTTATACTGGTGGCGATGAGGAGTTCCCTTCTTATGCTGATGTGCGCGACCATAAAACACATCACGTAGAGGCTGTTATTGTTGAGTATGATCCAACGATTACTTCCTATGAGCAGCTTTGTAAGGTATTCTTCGAAATCCACGACCCTGCACAGACCGATGGAGTCGGTCCTGATCTCGGTCCTCAATACCGTAGCTGTATCTTCTTCCGTGATGAAAAGCAGAAGTCGGCAATAGATAGAGTAGTATCTATCCTACGCGATAAGGGAGCCGAGGTAAATACCCTCATACTCCCAGCTGATAAGTTCTATATCGGTGAGAAATACCATCAGCGTTACTACGAAATGACAGGTGGTGAACCGTATTGTCATGTCCGCATAAAGAAATTCTGACCTATTATAAAAAAAGAAACATGAAATCACTTCTCATTAAAGATACAACAAGGGATGAGCGTTTTGAAATAGTACGCGAAGCGCTCGGTAATGACTGCGACTGTGAGGGTATCGATTTTTCAGATATGTACGACGATTATATCGACGGCAAGAAAGAATTAGCCGATATTCATCGCGAGTTCAGCCAGAAGCACGCAGGTACTATAGTTTCAGGAAACGACAACAGACCATCTTCTGGTTGTGCTATGAGATAAGTAGTGCGATTTTTTATAGCAAGATATAAAACGCGAGATATGAAGGTAATAATCCTAAATGGCAGTCCGAAATCAGAGGGCAATACAGCTACAGCTCTCCATGAGGTAGAACGCACCCTCAATCAGCAGGGTATAGAGACAGAATGGATACATGTTGGCCATCGTCAGATTCATGGTTGTATAGCTTGTAATAAATGCTGGGATACCAATGTATGTGCCTTCGGTGATATTGTAAATGAAATATCTGAGAAGCTCGATAAGGCTGATGGGCTACTTATCGGCTCTCCTGTTTACTTCGCTTCTGCCTCAGGTACTTTGCTTTCTCTGCTCGACCGTCTTTTCTATTCATCTCTCCATAAGAACTGGATGATGAAAGTCGGTGCTTCGGTAGCCGTAGCCAGAAGAGGTGGCGCTACAGCAACTATGGATGTCCTCAACAAATACTTTCTAAAGACGAATATGCCTGTCGTTCCATCTCAATATTGGAGCATTGCGCACGGTACCGAGCCTGGGGAGGTAACGCAGGACTTGGAAGGTATGCAGACTATGCGTCAGTTGGGGTTGAATATGGCTTTCATGATCAAGTCCTTCTGTCTGGGTATTCAGCAATTCGGTTCTCCAAAGATCCAGGAAGACCTGGTTGAAACGCATTATATCCGATAAATAAAGTCATAATGTGCCAATTCTATCCCTATGAATTGGCTCTTTTTTCGGATTCAGAATCTCTTTTCTTTATATAGCGCCTGTAGTTCTTAGCCCTTTGCATAATGTGTCTTACGTAACTGACAGTCTCCGTACCTCTGCAATATCCGTGCTTCACATTTTCTTTATCCGTTATTATGGTAGGATTAGCCTTCATTAATAACGCTTGCTCTACTTGCCCTTCCCATTTCGCCGTGTCCCTGTCAAATTTTCTTGCAAGACGTATGGCGTCCATTACGTGACCTAAGCCTACATTATATGCTGCTAAAGTAAATGACATCCTGTCCCTCTTGTTCGGGACATATCTTATTAATCTCTTGTCAAGCCAAAGCATATATTCTATGCCTGCCTTTATGTTCTCTTCGGGGTCTGATAAATCTCTTGCCCCAAATCGCGTACCTGTCTCAGGCATCAATTGCATCAACCCTCGCGCACCGACCCAGCTTCTTGCTTTAGGGTTGAAATGAGATTCTTGATATATTATAGATTGTATCATCGCAAGATCCCATCTGTTGTCATCTTCGGGAAGGTATTGATTTACTAATGCTTCAAATGTGTCTGAGTATGTATCTTCGCTGATATTCTTGGATGATATCTGCTCACTGCGCTCGTCAACCATATACTTGCGGTATATTTGACGGAATTTTGGCGTATTTCTGAATGCTTTTATCCAGTTTGTCAAATCATTGGCAAGGTCTACAGAGGTGCTCCTTGTCGCCCACGACATATCCATATTTTTCGTCAGTTTTATGGAACAGTCCAAAGTAGGGTAGTACCAGGCATTGGCTCTAGCTATAGTTTCAGGGGCTATAGTCCGAGGTATATCCCGTTCGCCAACCAATTGTACTATCTGTTCTACACTGTAGTGAGGCACTGAAATGACAGTCCAACCGCACGAGTCAGCCAGACTCATGGCTATCTCTTCTTCAAATGTCCCTTCCTGTACCCATACACTGTCTGGCAATACTTCGTCTTTATTCGGTTTCTCATTGGAAACCAAGACCATACAACTCTGTGCATATGCTACTGTATAACTCAGATCTTGCGACCATTCTGATAGTGTATCTACTAATAGCGATGCCGCCCAGATGTCAGCCTTACCTTCAGCTAGTCTTAATCTGGCTTCTTTCGGGTCATTGCACGCATCTATCTCCAGCTTGAGTCCTCGTTCTTCTGCGTATACTTTGGTTAACTCATATTGATACCCTACAGGCTGACCTTTATGCATCATATAATCCACAGAGTTGTAGTCGCTGATGACTCGTATAACTCCCCTTGCCTTAATTGAATCAAGGTCATATTCTACCATTCCCGATACATTTGGAATGTTCGGCGAACGGCGACACCCTGTGGATATGACCACAAGAATACAGACTATGAGACTAAAATACCTATTCATTTGTACGCCTCTTTTGCCGCAAGCTAGCTAGAATTTCTTATTTTTGCAAACATTATGGAGAAGATAACTATGCTAGGCACTGGCGCAGCTATGGTTACGCGGTGCTATAATACGTGTTTTATGATTACGGATGATGCCGACGAAACAGCAGGCGCTGAATGTATGCTTGTCGATGGCGGTGGCGGCAACCAGATTCTTTATCAGTTCGAAAAACTGGGCCGTAAGGCATCTTGTGTCCGTAATATCTTTATTTCCCATAATCATTCCGACCATATTCTAGGCGTAGTATGGGTGGTACGTGCAATCACGCAGGAAATCAACAAAGGGCGCTATCTTGGCAATCTGACTGTCTACGCTCATCCTCGTTCTCTTGAGGCTCTCAAGACTATCTGTGGATTCGTGATGCAGCCTAAACTGAATAAGCATTTCGGTGACCGCGTAATTCTTCACCCAATATCTGATGGCTACGAGGCTGATATAATGGGTCGCCATTTCCAGTTCTTCGATATCCAAAGTACCAAGGAGCTACAGCATGGCTTCGTGTGTACTCTCCATAATGGCAAGCGTCTTGGATTTTGCGGTGATGAACCTCTTCAACCTTGTAATGAGGATATCCTTCGTGGAGTTGACATCCTTATGCAGGAGGCATATTGTTCTTATGAGGATGTTGAGGTGTTTAATCCTTACCCAAAGCATCATGGCACTGTAAAGGATTCTTCTGAAAATGCAGAACGCCTGGGCGTAAAACGTCAGATTCTTTTCCATACAGAGGGACGTACGATAGATACCCGTCGTCAGCGATATACTGCCGAAGCTCAGGCTATATTCTCGGGCGAAAGTATAGTCCCAGACGATCTAGAAGAAATCTTCTTAGATTAATAGTTATTTCGGGAATAAGGCATTAGAACTTACAATTGAATTCCCCGTTTTCATATATTCCTCATCCATCAGTGCAGAAAGCAGCTGATGAGTTGCGTGCCTTTGTCCGCTCTCACTATCCAGAATGGCTGCCTGAGTTGGAAAATGGAAAAATGATGGGCGTTCTCATTGTCCGTCATCCAGATGGAAGGGTAGCGCCTTTGTATGCCTATTCCGGTCAGATAGCTGGGAAGTCCGATCACGATGGATTCGTTCCTGCTATTTTTGACTACCTCCAACCTGATGGTATTTTTAAGCGCGAGGAGGCTAATATCTCTGATATCAACCACCAGATAGAGGCATTATGGTCTTCCTCTGATATGCTCTCTGCTAAATATGACCTTGAACGGGCAAGGCAGAATATGGATTCTTCTTTGTCTGAAACAAAAAGATTATTTGACGAACACAAGGAGGAGCGTCACCGCTTGCGTAATGATAAGAATGCCGATCCTGGAATCTTGAAGAAATTGCAGGCCGAGAGTCAATTTGAAAAAGCAGAACTTAAACGACTCAAGCAACGACTGCAATCTGAAGTTGATATAGCTAAGGATAGGGTAGACGACCTTGAATCTCAACTGAAGAGTATGGACTCTGAGCGTAAATCTCGTTCTGCTATCCTTCAAAGGTGGCTATTTATGAATTTTCGTCTTCCCAATGCTGAAGGTAATATACGTTCTGTGGGCGATATATTTTCAGCCGCACAGCGGGGGCTCCCTCCTTCGGGTACTGGTGAATGTGCAGCACCTAAACTTCTCTATTATGCCTTGACACATAATCTGACTCCTTTATATATAGGAGAATTCTGGTGGGGGGCTAGTCCAAAAAATGAGTTGCGACGCGACGGAGTTTTCTATGGTGCTTGCCAATCTAAGTGCGCTCCTATTCTTTCCTGGATGTTGAAGGGGGTGCAAGTCGACCCGCCTCAGGTGTTTAGTGCCTCTGATGCTCCTCTCAGGATAGTATATGAGGATGATGATATTGTGGTGGTTGACAAACCTTCAGGTCTTTTGAGCGTACCAGGTGTCGCTTCTGATGATAATGCTCAGTCGCGTCTCCAGAAGTTATACCCCAATGAGGAGTGTATCTTAGCTGTTCATCGTCTTGACCTTGCTACTTCTGGGTTATTGCTATTTGCAAAAAAACTGCTTGTCTTCAAGCGACTTCAGGAAGCATTCGCTACTCGTCAGGTCAAGAAGCGTTATGTAGCAACATTGTCTGGTATCGTACCTCAGAATAAGGGTATTGTCGATTTGCCTCTGGAACCTGATTACGAAAACAGACCTAGACAGCGTGTGGCGCCTTCTGGTAGTCGCGCAATAACAGAATACGAAGTTATTGAGCGTGACTATACTAATAATACGACTAAGGTTAATTTCTATCCTCATACAGGACGTACACATCAGCTGCGTGTCCATTCTGCCCACCCTCAAGGGCTTAATTGTCCGATACTTGGCGATGAACTGTATGGGACCCCTGCTGAAGAGGGTCTCCAACTACGTGCTGTAGAGTTGTTGGTCGATGGCAGACACATAGTAATATAAAAAAACGGACAAGCATCAGCCTGTCCGTTTATTCTTTATAATTATCGCTTTTTTGTTACTACTTAATCCAGTGCCTCGTACTTAGAGTGCTTGCTCTTGAATTCTGGCACCAGTTCTTTCATCTTCTTGACTATTGCCATATCATCATACCCTGCCTTGGTAATTGCGGCGAGCTCTTCGATCTGCTTCTGGACTTCGCTATACCCAAGCTCACGTACTGTGGCAATCTTAATCTTAGGATGAGATGAAGGTACGGTGTTCTCTTCTGTGTTGAGCAATTCCTCATATAGCTTCTCTCCATCTCGCAATCCTGTATATTTAATCTCTATGTTTGAAGCACCAGAAAGGGTTATCATACGCTTTGCAAGATCTGATATACGTACTGGCTTGCCCATGTCGAATACGAATATCTCGCTGCCATTACCCATAGTTCCTGCTTGAAGTACCAACTTACAAGCCTCTGGGATAAGCATAAAATAACGTATAATGTCAGGGTGAGTTACTGTCAACGGTCCACCTGTCTTTATCTGTTCCTTGAATAGCGGGATTACTGAACCATTGGAACCTAGAACATTGCCGAAACGTGTAGTCACAAATCTCGTCTCGCCCTTAACTTGACCATCCTTAATTGCTTTGTCAAGTGACTGGCAGTACATTTCGCAGATTCTCTTCGAGCATCCCATTACGTTAGTCGGGTTCACTGCCTTGTCTGTCGAAACCATCACAAATTTCTTTGTGCCGTATTTCACAGCGAGGTCTGCCATTACTCTAGTGCCGTCAATATTATTCGCTACTGCCTCACCAGGGTTGTCTTCCATCATAGGTACGTGCTTGTATGCTGCAGCATGGAATACATATTCTGGCTTATATTTCTGAAATATGACCTCCATGTGTATGGAATGACAAATGCTTGCCGTGAGTGTGACTGCTGGTATATCTGGAAACTCACGCGCCATCATAAGTCGTATGCCATGTAATGGTGTCTCTGCCTGATCTATCAATACGAGCTGACTTGGCTTGAATGAGGCAACTTGTCTGGTAATCTCGCTTCCGATACTTCCAGCAGCACCTGTAATGAGTATGCACTTGTTCTCCAATATCGAACGTATCGCGCCAAGGTCAACTTCTATCTGATTTCGTGGGAGAAGGTCTTCAATATCTACCTCCTTCAATTGTGTATGCCTGAGGTCGCTCTTGCCATCCCACTCTTGCTTGGAGTGTACCAGCATCTTGATGCCGGCATTGGCAAGACGGTCAATCATATCCTGATTGTTTCTGAGGTCTTCCGTCTTATTAGGTGAAACCATTAGGACGTGAGCCGACTTCTGCCTCATCTTTTCGACAATATTCTCATTGTTAGGGTATATCTTCACACCCATAAGAAGATGGCTCCAGTCTTTTGGATTGTCCGAAACGAAACCAGCAACTATGTATTGAGATTCTGTCGAACGAATGCTTTTTGCCAATGCAATACCGCCTTCAGCAGCACCATATATGAATACACGCTGAGCCGATGAACTTACAAAGTAGATATCATACAGGTACTTTACCAATATTCGTGATGTCCACATAAACGTGGTTGCAACAATGAATGTTATCAGCAGCTCTTTCCACGCCAGAGGAACCAAGTATGTATCTATAGGGAAGAATTTTCTTGTGATGAAAATTAACGTTATCGCAATAAGGTTAGAGTAGGCCACACGTGTCAAGTCTACAAACGACGAGTATCTCATTACTCCACTGTACGAATGTGTGATTCTGAAACCGACCAGGTAGAATACGAGATAGCAACAAAGCGTACCGACCAACTGCCAGAAGATGCGTATTGTGTGTGCTCCACTGGAATTTAATGCATGGGCGAGTAACCCCGAACAGATAACTATGATACAGTCATACGTCAAGATAACCCAATAAGGAAACGCATTCTTGGTAAAATACCAACTGGTTATTTTGCTGATAAAACTTTTCATTCGATCAATTCGATTACTTCTGGTGCTACTTTGGCTGATACGGCCATCACACCGATTTCGACAATAAGTGTTTTTCCTCTTCCTTTAGAAACTAGTTTTCCTTCAACGCCGTCAAAAGTACCGCCATGTATGCGGACCTTCTTGCCAATAGCTCTGTCGGCTTCCTCTGCAGTGAGGTAGGCCGAGCCGTTAGCACCGGCTACGCGAATGAAGTTTTCCATTTCCACGTTTGGGATTATTATTCGGTCAGTAATCTTATATCCGCGAGGATAAATGAATTGTAATTTTCCATCGCATTTTGCACATTGCTGCAAGATATCTGGTTCAAGACCGTATGTGAAGAACAGTCCTCCGACTACAGGCACCAGCTCTTTCTTGACTTTTTCACCTCGGCGTCTTATTACCTCGTGCATAGGCTGGAAGTATCTTATTCCAACCTCATCGAGCCGCTTGCGAACCACGTTATCAACACGATAACCGACTACTCGCATAGCGAACCAATGTTCTTCGTTTTTGCAATCAGCTGAGCTTAGTATCACTTTTTGTCGTTTTTTTGTATGAAGAGGTATTACCCGAGGGTGCAAAGTTAGTAACTTTATTGATAACTCCCCATAAAAGATGTACTTATTATTTATGGGATATCAATATTGTCAAGGCAGATTTTATGCGTTTTTATGACGAATCTCTATCTGCCCTTTTACTTCCTCTTGTTTTCCTCTTAATACTCAGTCTGTCCCTCTTTTCCCTTAATATACGCTTTTCACGTATTTTGTGTTACGGAAAAATTGAAATCTCACTTCTCAGAACCAGAATTTCATCACCTCTGTATATATCATCCAATGGTATGTAAAATAAAAAACTGCGAGCAAACTTATACTTCCCCGTATACAGAAAGGACTTTCCAATGACCTTGTTTATATACATATAGGCATAAAAAATCCCGACCAGAGAACTGATCGGGATAATATCTGTAAGGTACAACTATTAGTTGTAAGCCTCGATGATACCGTAGAAATCCTCTGGCTTGAGAGAAGCACCGCCGATGAGACCACCGTCGATATCCTTCTGAGCGAAGAGCTCCTTAGCGTTAGAAGCCTTGCAAGAACCACCGTAAAGGATTGTTGTGTCCTCAGCTACTGCAGCACCATACTGAGCAGCAACACAAGCACGGATAACAGCGTGAACGTCCTGAGCCTGCTCAGAAGTAGCTGTCTTACCTGTACCGATAGCCCATACTGGCTCGTAAGCGAGTACGATGTTTGCGAACTGCTCTGCAGAAAGGTGGAAGAGAGCGTTCTTAACCTGGCTTGTTACAACCTCGTTCTGCTTGCCAGCCTCACGCTCAGCGAGAACCTCACCGATGCAGAAGATAACCTTCAAACCGTTAGCAAGAGCCAAATCTACCTTCTCCTTGAGGATAGCATCTGTCTCACCGTAGTACTGACGACGCTCTGAGTGACCGAGGATAACGTACTCAGCACCTGTAGACTTAACCATAGCTGCTGAAACCTCACCTGTGTATGCACCAGAAGCCTTGTCTGCGCAGTTCTCAGCTGAAACCTTGATAAGGTTAGCGTCTACTGTCTTAACTACCTCTGTAAGGTGGATAAATGGAGTACCAAGTACTACTGTGCACTTTGCACCGTTCTTCTTAACGATGTCGTTAACGCCCTTAGCAAGCTCGATGCCCTCTTGGAGGGTCTTATTCATCTTCCAGTTGCCTGCAACGATTTTCTTTCTCATTTGAACTATAATGTTTTATGTATTGTAAACTTAACCTTGATGTTGGATATTATCAATGCAAGGGCAAAAATAATACAAATAATCAAGTATTGCTCGTAACTACGATTAATATTTCTTAAATAGGTGGCTGCAGGGTTCTTCCACTCTTTGTCGAGAGGAATGTGGTTGATGTGATATTTGGCCACGATATTGCCCTTTTGCATCACTATCACGCCGGCTTTAGCCCTGACTATGGTCTTCAGCATAGTCTCATCTCCCTGCAGATAGTCGAAATCGTGTTTCGTGCCTACTGAGAATGCCTGCTGATTCTCGAATGTAGAAGCCGTAAGGATGTAGAATCGCAAATCATTATTGTCGCATACATCCTTCAGATGAGCTACCTTCTCTGCTTCTTTCTCGTCCACCTCATTGAGTTTAGGAGAGACTACAAGCACTATCTGTTCCTCCGTGTTCAAAAGGTCGTCGGTAACAACCTCTCCATATCTGTCTATGAGGGTAAAATCCTTGATAGGTGGCACATACCCTTCGTCTATTACCTCGGTATGAGTATCAACATAGACCCAGGTCGAGTCATTATAAGGGTAATTGTTCTCGTCGAACTCCTGATATATGCCGTCTTTCTGAAGTATGAAAGTAGTCTTGTATTCAGCTTGAGGCGCATCTTCTGGTGTGCTCATTGCCTCACGGATATTGGTACCTATACTATATGGGCGGAAGTCGATGACAGGCTCATCTGTCAGACCCTTTACCATAAAGAGGAATCCGATGACCAGACCACACATAAGAATTATAGCCTTCTTCCAGCTTCTGATGTTGATATTGAAGTTGTTTCGATATATGACCAACAATACGGTCATAGGCAGAAACAAGAGGTTCTTATAGAATGTCTGCCAGTTTGAAATCTTCACTGCATCTCCGAAGCACCCACAATCCGATACAGGATTAGCAATAGCGATATAGAGCGTCAAGGGCGTGAATATCAACATAAACAAAAGAGCGCCGATAGTTGCCAGAGGCACATATATCTTGAACAACAGAGAATAGCCTACTATAAATTCAAGAATATTCTGAATGACACTGAGAGTAATGCATACTGCCATAGGTATTTCCGTCAGACCCCATGCCACAAAATAGTCCTCTATCTTTATGGCGCCTCCTAATGGGTCTATACATTTTACCACGCCAGAGAAGACGAACAATACACCCACTATAACGCGGATAATGTTCAGTATCATCTGGAAGTTTGCATTGACAATCCTTGTATTCATATTACTTTATGCTTTAGTATTACTCTCTGAAAGTAGTATCATTGCAAAGACAGCATAGTTAATCATATCGTTGTAGTTGGCATCGATGCCCTCAGATATGATGGTCTTGCCGTTATGGTCCTCAATCTCCTTGGTACGGTGAATCTTCATAAGGATAAGATCAGTGATACTCTCCACCCGCATCTCTCTCCAAGCCTCGCCGTAATCATGGTTCTTATCCATCATAAGGTTGAAAGCCGTCTGTAGTTTCTCATCGTACAAAGCCTCGGTCTGAGCATAATCCATAGCAGGATCATCAGCGTAGCCCAATTCCAGCTGAATGAGAGCCATTGCTGCATAGTTGATGATACCTATGAACTCCGACTCCTGGCTCTCGCCGACCTTATTTACCTCGGTAGTCTGAAGAGTACGGATGCGCTTAGCCTTTATATATATCTGATCTGTAATAGATGATGGACGCATTATGCGCCATGCAGTACCATAGTCCTGCATCTTCTTGATGAAGACATTCTTGCACTGCGCTATTACCTCCTTATACTGTAGCTCGGTATTTGACATATCTTATCGCTTATTCTGATATTCTATTTACGCTCCTTGAGCTTGTCGCCAGTCTCATTTACGATATTGCGGTAATACTTATCGTCATATTTTGGATGAGCAGGATTTTCAGGATAATTGTCCTCTGTGCGAAGGAACTTGCCATCCTTTTCTTGCTTGACGTTACCATCGATATACTTTACTATCTGATGTTCGCCGAGAGCCTTCCATTCATCACATACTGTCTTAGCCCATTGTTGAGCAAAAGTATTTACACGCTGACTACGGCGTTCTGGGTCTGGGATATTGGCAAGAACCTTATCGAATTCTGCAACGGCTGCATCCATACGGCTCTCGAGCGACTGCTGTGCTGCTCTTACATCCACTATCATGCCGTCGTACTTAGAGTACGTCATGTTAGCCACCCAGTTCATAAGCCAGAAAGCAGAAGTCCAAGAGAACGACAGCAAGTCGCCATTGCCCACGCGAACCTGCTCTGGTACCACTGTAAGAGAAGTGTGCATAGGCATCAATACCGATGTGTTAGCATCATCACAGCCAAACCAAAGTATGCCATCAGGATTGTTCGTTCTCATCTGAGAGACAAACCAGAAGCCAGTCTGCTGAGTAGCAATGGCACGCTCGTGTACATATGTCTGTCCGTCGACCTCCCACTCCATAGGCCTCCAACGGTATGGGCAGTGGAAAGGACCCGCACCTACGTCCTGAGACATATCCATCTCAGTACCCTCGTAATGGTCGCGCATTATATCAGCAAGCTCCTGCTTTGTAATCTTATGGTCAGGCTTTATCCACAATGGCAGTCGCTCCTTAGAGAGGTCACCCATTGCCCAAGCCTCATATTTCATCATCTCCTTATTCATGATACGGAAACCGCTGAATACGCGAGCCTCGCAGAAACGCACAGCACCGAAATCGAGAGGTGCATAAGTATCAGCGAAAGAGAAATCCTCGTCCTTACCATTGTATAGTCCCAGTTCGCGTGCTGTAGATACAACATTCTTAGAGTAGATGCAATTAGCAGGGTCGTTCTTTGGGAAGGTAGTGATTCGAGCCTGATTAGCATGACCAGACACATAACCGTCAGGAATACGGCGAGCTACCCAAGTAGCACCTTTCTTATCCTTACCGGCACCAACCATCTCCAATATCCACGCCTCCTTTGGGTCGGCGATAGAAAACGATTCGCCAGCAGAACAAAAGCCATACTCCTCTGCCAAGGACGTCATGACAGATACTGCCTCACGAGCGGTAGAACTACGCTGGAGTGCAATATATATCAGCGAACCATAATCTATACCCGCATTAGGGTTAGTCAGTTCCTCCTTACCGCCAAAAGTAGTTTCAGCGATAGTCACCTGATGCTGATTGATATTTCCTATTACGCGCCAAGTATGAGCCACCTGAGCGATAGGCGAGAGTAAGCGATTAGTATCCCACTCACGAACCTCAAGCATCGAACCGGCACGGTGATCAGCCTCGGGCCAGAAATAAAGTTCGCCGAAAAGCACATGCGAATCCGCAGCATAAGTCACCATAGTCGAGCCATCTGCTGACGCTCCAGGAGTAATAAGAAAATTAGTACAAGCATCTGCCTCCGGTGCTGCCGCAAGAGCGAGCAAAGACGAGAGAAGAGCTGTATTGATAAGTTGTCTCATCAGGTAAATAAGAGTAATTAGAGAAAATGTTTTAGAACTTATATGTTATACCAGCAATGACACCTACGCGGCGAGAGGAGTAGCCAAGCCACAACTGCTCGTCACGTGCTGCTATATTATTTGCATCGAGGAAGATATTGAATCTATCGGTAAGTGCATATACAGCACCTAGGTTGACATCAAATATCGGGTCAAGTTTAATCTTCTTATTATTATCCACCTGATTCAAAGCGTAGCGGTCGCCAATGAGGTTAGCATTGAATTTGATGGTAAGAGGAGAGATAGGCTTTACGAAGAGATCCAGTCCCATTTCGTAGGTAGGTTTGTTCCATGCCTCCTCGAGGTAATCCACCTTCCAGTTGTTATATGCAGCCTTGAGGAGCATACGGAACTTACTATTAGGTTCGATCTGGAGTTCGCCCTTGCCCTTGAAATGCTTGCCATTATCCGTAATGATACCGAATCGATTGCTCTGGACAGCAACTATAGTATCTTGGAAGCTGTCTACACCCTTGTATGCATTATTTACGAAGAAAAGTTCATCATCGAAAGTACCATACTCCATGCCGAGGTGCATTTCTACACTACGAGAGAAAGCTACGCGAAGACCAGCATCAAACTTGAAAGGCTGTTGGGTAGTCTTTATCTCAGTCTTAGCTCCAAAAGTGCCATAGAGACTACTCCAGATAAAATTAGTAACGTCAGGAGCCAGATAAGGGCACTCATTTACAAGGTCGCGGTAGGAGTTAGCTTTATAATCACCGACTATACCCAGATTAAGTCGTACCAAGCCATCGGCGATATTGAAATCCGCACGGATATCAGGCTGCATATAGATATTATCCTTTTCGCCACCGAATTCGAGAATCATATTGATACCCAGCTTGAGCTTGATTGCATCAAAATCTACACCGAAGTGAGGGTTTACTGGCACATCAGTGTGTTTTCTTTCGTCGAACTTGTATATTCCAGAAGCATCGTCGGGAACAGAGACGCTGAAATTATTGACATTGACATTTACGTCGAAGAGATAATTTTCCTTGATAGGGAAACGAAGGTAACCACCTACGTTGATGTCATTCTGGTGGACGCCAGTCTTGTTAGCGAAGAAGCCATAGTGTGTCACAGCATTGAAAGTTACCTTTTCGCGGCGGCCAGTGTTAGGGTTAGCCAGGCTTAAGGTAGCATCGACTTCAGTGTTACGCTGCTTATCGTCGTTGGTAATTTCGCTGACGAATGACGGGTCAGAAATTACTGAATTGTCATAGGCCAAATAATGCAAAGGTGTTACACCTGTTATATGGCTTCCATAGTAATTGTATATTTTGTTCTTGAAGTTCAGTTGACCCTCGAAGCGCAATTTCTCGAGGAAGCGGGCGAAGTTTACATTAGCCCAAGTGTTATGGTTAGGGGCACTTATCTTATCGCCATTCTCCATTTTTACCTTGCCATAAGCAGAATGGTGACCAAGGTTGAGGGCGAGATGGTAATCCTCGTTTTGAGGAATATTGTACCACAATTCACCCACAGCATCACTATTGCCGGCACCCACTTTGACGAGAGCGTTGTAGAGGCTCTCCTCCTTTGGGAAGTTCATTGAAGCCGCCTTGATACTGTCGGGAGTTGTTCTTACATGCTCAACACGCCCCAAGACATTATACTTAAAAGAGGGACTATACGACATAGTGTCGTCCATTACAGGCTCCACCTGCAACTTATGAGGGTTTCGCAGGGTAGGGAGCCAAGTGTTGACTACGTCCACGTCGCGCTCAATAACCTGAGTCTCCTCTTGAGCCAATGCTGCGGTACCAGCAAGGAAGGCAGCGAAAGAAAGTATTATATGCTTATTAACCATTGTTTTCCGATGTTAGACTGTTATTCGAGTGATGAAGAACCTGCGTGCCACAATTCGAGGCGGTGAGCAATCATATCATTGATATCATCATCAGCCTGATAGCTCTCCTTGAGAGTCTCGAGGTATTGCTGAGCCTGATAATCATCGCCACGAGTATGGTATATATCAGCGAGGAGTACAAAGCTACGCGCCAGCCAATACTGATGCTGGGTACCCTTCTCGATGTAGTCGAATATCTCCTTCTCGGCAGATGCGGTATCATTATTATCGTAGTGATACTGAGCAACGAGATATTTTGCCTCAGAACCCTCGGCGCTTACGGTATTCTGACTAAGCTCTCTCAAGATAGGAAGAGCCTCAGCAGAGCGCTTCAGGTAGATAAGGGTCTTTGCCTTGAGATATTTTGCCTCACGAACTATTTCAGGTGCTGCGTCCTCGATTTCGAGAACCTTATCGGCACCCAAGATACAAAGCTCCGTATCATCTACCTTCTGTGCGCAACGCATCTGACCGATGATAGCCTCAATCTTATTACCCTCGACTTCGGCTTCCTCTTCGAGACGGCGGAACGCTGCGAGAGCATCCTTGTAAGACTCTGTCTGGTATAGCAGTTCCCCCAGACGGTAGAGAGCATCCTCTGTGAAGGCAGAGCGAGGCTTATCAGCTACATACTGGTATGACTCCAGTGCCTTATCCTTATCACCCTGACGGTAGAAGCAGTCGGCGATATAGAAATTAGCGCCTATAGCGTTACGGCCATCAGGGAACTGACTGAGGTACTTCTGCAATGCCACTTGAGCGCCAGGGACGTCGTTCTTGAAGTAGAGACGAGTTGCAGATACGAACATCAGAGAATCTTGCTCTTGGAGGTCGACGCGAGCGAATGAGCCGAGAGTCTTAGTATAAGCCATATAACCCTCGAAATCGCCAGATTCCATATATACGTTACGCAATCCAGCTAGAGCATCAGCTGCCTCAGGGGTAGAAGGGTACTCATTGATTACGCGCTTATAGAATGCTTTGGAATTGTCGTATTCAGAATTGTTGTAGTAGAGCAGACCGAGCTGGAGCATAGACTTGCTGGCAAGGCTACTCTTAGGGTAACGTTCCTTGACAATCTTGAAATTATATATGGCATCAGGAATCTTTTCCAGAGCCACGTATGCGCGAGCTGTCTCGTAGTAGGCATAGCCACACAGGTGCGATTTAGGGTAACGCTCTATGAGCTTCTTGAGTTCCGCCACCTTTACCTCGTTGCTCTGACTGAGGCCCAGGCATATAGCACGTTGGAGCATAGCATAATCGCCCTGAGCATCAGATGTAGCGAGTGCCTTGTCGTAGTTCTCGATCGCCATCTTAAAGTTGCGGTCGACATACATACAGTCGCCCAGACGGTTATAGGCATCAGCGAGGAGTCGGGTATCCTTTACGTTAAGAGAAACATACTTGATGAACCAGGACTTAGCCTCGTTGTACAATTTCTTATTGAAACGAGTATATGCGATATTATAGTGGGCTGTTGTGAACTCATCTAGTTCTGCAGCGGAATAGGCATTTACGAAAGTGAGGTATTCTGAATAAGCCTCATTGGTCTTATTTGAACGATAGAGGCACTCGCCCTTCCAGTAATAAGAGCGAGCCTTTATTTTAGCATCATACTGACCGAAATCTATGCTGCGGTCGAACATTGCCACGGCATCCTCATATTTGCCGTCGGTGTAGAGTTCCAGACCACGGTAGAACGCCAGGCGCTGCATAGCGGTATATACGGCGAGATTCTTGTGCTGGATTTTCTCCAGAGTAGCAAGTGCCTGCTCATACTTCTTGGAGGTTACGAAAGCCTTACTTACGAAGTCGTAGCACTCATCGCGCTTATCGCTATTTGGGTACTCCTCGATGAAGTCCAGGAACTCTGAGATGATATCATTAAAAGGAGCATAGTTGAGTTCGTAGCCCAGTTTCAGTTTATTGAAATGAGCATCCTCCTTGATAGAACGGTCGAAAGACATATTAGAAGCGGACTCGAAAGCGTTGCGGGCCTTAGTCTTATTGCCGATGCGCAGATAGCTATCGGCCAAGTGGTAATACGCATTCTGAGCGATATTATCCTTCTCCTTGGTACACTTGCTGAGATTCTCGATAGCTTCCTCATAATGGCCATTCTTGTACTGAGCTATACCCTGATGGTAGTAATCGGCGCGGAGAGCCTTGCTGTTCCCTTTAAGGAGATCGGAATATTGATTCTCAGCCTTGGAATACTCACCCAAATTGAAATGGCTATCGGCCACGATACGTGTCATGCCAAGATTCTTTGCAGACGAACCCTTCTTGGTGAGAGGCTCAGCATATCTGATAGCTTCGTTATAGTTACCCTGAAGGTAGAGGATATGTGCGATATAGTAAGGCGCTACAGAAGCGAAAGCGGGATCCTTCTCGAGAGCCGCGAACGACTTGAGTGCTTCGTTGAGGTTGCCATTCTCATAATCGACGTGAGCGCGGTAATACTTAACCGAAGAGTCGTATTGAGACGAGGACGATAGCTTGTCGAACTGTGCCAGACCCTGCTTGTGCTTGCCGCGGATGAAGAGGCAATAGCCACGTTTGAAGAACAACTCATCGCGCAAGTCGTTGCTTATGCGTTTGTCCTTAGCCTTCTCGAACCAGCGGAGTGCCTCGCTGACAGAGCCTTCAGACAACTTCAAGTCACCGATATGGTATAGCATATCATCGCGGCGATTACTCTGTGGGTAATCTTCGATGAAGTTCTTCATCAAGCCTATGGCATCATTATGCCAAGCCTTCTTGGCAGCGACAGCCTGATTGAAAGCGCTCTCCTCGCTAAGAAGCCCCTCGGTACGTTTGAAATCTTCGATGAAATATTTACTCTCGGAACGGACAGAGCCATTGAGAGTCGCGTCGAGCAAAAGCTGAGCGTCATCGTAATGCTGTTCAGGAATAGAGTGTTTCAATGCGTCCTGTGCGAATGTGGTACTTATGGCACAAGCGACGCAGTATATTGACATCAGTAGACGTTTCATTCTTTTTCAGTCATTTCTGTTTTGTGCAAAGGTAATATTTTTTTTGTTTTTCTATCTCCTCGGGAGGGGAGGCAGTGGGCAAATATATAGCCTTTATGCTGCTATATTCCCTATCGCCGCAAAGTACTCTTCTTCGTTCCCGAATTTCTTGTAGTAAAATGGCGAGGCCTTGTCCATCTCTTCCCATTCTTTCATGTCGCACAATTCGCTCTCTCTCAATGGTTTGTGGTATGCCCCCAAATCGCGTCTCCATCATGATAATTAAAATACTAAAAGGCGTTGCTCATCAGCAACGCCTTTTTTTGTCTCCTTTGGGGGCGTAAAAAAAAAGAGGTTGTGCCCGTATTTTGACACAGCCTCTTGTTATGATAATTGTTCTGTAGATTACTTGAGCTCTGCAAGGGCGTTCTTGATGCGCTCTGCTGCTGCCTTAAGTTTTTCTGTAGATGCGGCGTAAGAGAGGCGGATATAGCCCTCGATACCGAATGCTGAACCAGCTACTGTGGCAACGTGACCAACCTCGAGGAGGTACATAGCGAGGTCCATAGAGTTCTCCATCTTCTTGCCGTTGTAAGACTTGCCGATGTAGGCAGTAACGTCAGGGAAGAAGTAGAATGCTCCTGTAGGCTTATTGAGCTTAAGGCCTGGGATCTGCTTGAGGAGATCGAAGAGCATATCGCGGCGGTTCTTGAACTCGGCTGTCATCTTCATAGAAGGCTCGTCGGAACCATTGAGAGCAGCGATACCAGCAGCCTGTGTGATAGAAGTGATACCAGAAGTCATCTGACCCTGAAGCTTGTTGCAAGCCTTAGCAATGTCGAGAGGAGCTGCGATATAGCCGAGACGCCAGCCAGTCATGGCATAGCCCTTAGAGAGACCGTTGCAGAGAACAACGCGATCCTTAAGGTCTGCGAACTGAGCCATTGAAGCGTGCTTCTCTTCGTATGAAATCATCTCGTAGATCTCATCAGAGAGAACGATGATGTTAGGATATTTAACGAGGACGTCGGCGAGAGCACGGAGTTCAGCCTTCGAGTACATAGAACCAGTAGGGTTTGAAGGCGAGTTGATGATGAACATACGTGTCTTGTCAGTGATAGCTGCTTCGAGCTGAGCAGGAGTAATCTTGAAGTCTTGCTCGATACCTGCCTCGATGATAACGTTTTTACCCTCAGCGAGTTTAACAAGTTCGGCGTAAGAAACCCAATAAGGAGCAGGGAGGATAACCTCGTCGCCTGGGTTGATAACTGCCATGATAACATTAGCGAGGGAGTGCTTACCACCTGCAGAGATGATTACCTGATTGAAATCGTAATCGAGGTCGAGGGCACGCTTGAGGCGATTGCATACAGCCTTGCGAAGTTCTGGGTAACCAGGTACTGGAGGATAGTGAGTCTGGTTGTCGTTGATAGCCTTGATAGCAGCCTCCTTGATATGGTCTGGAGTATTGAAATCTGGCTCACCTACGCTGAGGTTGATGATGTCGAGGCCCTGAGCCTGCAATTCGCGGCTCTTCTGAGACATTGCGAGTGTTGCTGACTCTGAGAGTGAAAGCAAACGATTTGAAATCTGACTCATTTCTGTTATTGTGTAATTATCTTGTAGGAAGTATGCCTTTCTTTTTTAGGCGAGGCAAAGTTAGGTATTTTCTAATGTTGTAACAATAAAGTCGCGTTAAATTCAGTGAAACACTTACTATAAGAGACTTACAAAAGCGTTATTCGTCGACTTTTACGACACGAGTAGTATTGTCCGAGGAGATGTTTCGCTCTGCACCACGTGCCGTGATGTACTCGATATTCGAGCCATTGAGAGCCTTGATAGATATGCTTTCTGCTGCGAAAACCTTGCAGTGGCAGTAATAATCGGCAGATATATCCAACATCTGGCTTTTCAGGAAATGTGTCCACAGGAGCGAAGTGTCACTGATATCAACGTATGTATTCTGGCATGTGCCCATAATAGATACGGCAGAACTGCCAGAAATGCGGAGGTCGATTTGCTGAGCCTCCACATTGAGGTTGATGTTAGACGCCTGACGGGCATTGACTATGAGGCGGTCGGCCTGCAGCAGTCCCTGAGAGTTTACATGATTGCCCTTATTCGTTGTGATACAATGTATAGTGGTGTCTGTCGTAAGGTAAACCGTGATTTTCTTGCTAGTCTTGTATTTGAACCTTGAGGTAGATATACAGAGATTATTATCCTTGAAATCCAGTTTTACGTGAGGGATGATAGTGCTTTCCGCCTCAATGAAGCACTCACGTTTATCGCCATACTTCAGGACGATATCAATTCCCCCAGCGACGGTTATGTCCTGGAAACGTTCTACATTTCTGATTTCTCTCTTGACAGGCTTTACAGCCCAGACGGCAGAAGAAATGAAAAGCAGAAGAAGTATGGTCAGAAACAGTCTTATTGCAATATATCTTTTAATTGTTCGTTAAGAAGGTCTCGATTTTTGGCTATCATATCTGCTACCTCCTTGTATTCTGCACTCTCCTTAAACGCCTGAGAGATCAAGAAGTTGTAGTTGACGACCTCGAAGGTACTATAGTAGTCGATTTTCAAAGACTCTTTCAGGTAATCTGCTGCCTTGGCGTAGTCCTTGTTAAGGATCTCGGCAATAGCTGCAGCGCGGTAAGACATACTATACTCCTTGTGTTTTTCGATATAAGACTTTATTGCTTCGCGAGATTTTTCGACTAAGCCAAGACCAGCGTAACCGACATATTGTTCACGATCGTTTTCATCGCTCAGAGTTACTATAGTTTCAAAAGCCTCATAAGCCTCTTCGTCGCGTCCGAGAGAGAGAAGCAATCCAGCCTTATCCATCAAAGAGACAGTATTGATTTCTTCGGCCAGAGCCGATTCAACAAACTCGAGAGCCTTTTCGTATTTGCCCAAGCCATAGAAGATCAGACTTGTATTTGTGTCGGCAACCTTATCTCCAGCCTCGTTAGCGGCATCAGCTGCTGCTTCATAATCCTCATTCAAAGCCAGCAGAGCAGAACAAGTGCCCTTCATCATTCGCTGAGCATTCAGTCGGGAAGACATATCAGGAATAGCGTTGATGCGATCCTCCTCAATTTTGATGAGTTCCTGTACCTTGTCCATATGGCGGGCGTAGATAAGCAGTTTAGAGAGACCGATGAAACGGTAGTTGAAATCAACATCCTCGTGTTGAGCCTGCAAGAGGTATTTAATTGTCATTGCATTATCGCTGATATTATCATACAACTCAGCTATATACCGATTGAGGTCGCTATATGTAAAATCGCCATTAGGCTGATTAATGATGACATTTTTACGAGATTCGACATTTCTTGCGACAGCTTCGATAATAGAACGGTCAGCCAGAGTCTTATTGTTCTTAATAGACGTATTGAACTTAGTATAGCAATCGACAATATATCCTGCGGCTTCATCGTAATTTTTCAAAGAAATACCACAAATAATCAAGGCGTGGTATGCGTCAAGAATACCGTTTTGATTCAGATTGGGAGAAATCTTGGTATTTTCTTTTGCTTCAATCTTAGCAAGAAGAGATTTTACCCGCTTAAGCTCTTTAGTGATTTCAGACTTATTGCCAAAGAAGGACAAAACCTCGGTCAGCAGAGACTGGATGCGCAGGTCGTCTTTGCATAGTTTCTGGGCTGTGCGCAGAGAAGAGAGCGCGCTGGTAGTGTCATTCTGGGAAAGGTATGAGAGTGCCAACAGATTGTGAGCCTCTGCACATTTCGGGTTGTCAGCAATCACTTTCAGACATTGCTCAATAGTAGCTGGGAAGATCTCCAATTCGAACAAATCAGAAGCTCTAGCGACGGTAAGTTTCTCGCGAGAGTCTTTGTCTGTCATATGTTGCAGTCCCCACGAGCAATACTGAGCGGCTGCCGAGTAATTGCCTACGGCGTTCCATATCTTGTCGTACAGCAGATAAGGTTCAGGAGAAGAAGGGTTATTTTTAATCTCCTGATCCAGATAAGATGCAGCCTGTTCGTAATCGTCAGCTTCGTATGCTCCTTTGGCCATCTGCATAAGATCGACCTGTCCGTAAGATATGCCAGTATTGAGAACGAGGCAAGCGAAGAAAAATAATTTCAGAGTAAACGACTTTTTCATAGTGCATTACGATATTGGTTATTTACTCTTTGGGGTATATGTAATTCGGAGTACCCTCTTCTCGTTGTCGATTTCAATTTTACCGAGGCGTTCCAAGACAGACTGGCCCAAAAGGAGAGGGGCAGACTGATTGTGCGCCACAGAAGCACGAATATCGGTCAAAGACAAAACGTCGTTCAGTTTTACCTCGCGAAGATTTATTATAGTACCAGTTGATATTTCGCCACTGGCATTCATATAATTCTGAGCGCCACGGATATCCGAGCGTTGCAAGAAATCGTTCTTAATCATAAATGAAGCCTCCACGCTAGAGATAGAGACATCAGAAGCTCCGGTATCGAAGATAAAATGCAGAGGAAGTCCATTTATGGTACATTTTACCTTACACATATTACCATCCTTAGTAAACGGAATTTCCACTACCATTTCAGAATCAGAAGATTTCGTGTCCTGAGCTATGAACATAAGCCCCTTCTGACTACTCTTTTTGTCGAATTTATCCTTGTACGAAGCAACTAAATTCTTGAATTCCTCTGTCTCGCGGATATTATCGAGGTCACGGTCGCGATTGATATGAGCAAAATCGATATATCCTTTAGAGAAGGCAGAATCCATATAAGCGACAGCCAGTTCCTTATTGTCTATCAGCGATTCCAGGCAAGCTGCGTTGTAGAAATTGCCTTTAGAAGGATCCTGTTTCAGTGAGGAACTCAAAATAGAGCGCGCCTTGTCATTATTGCCAAGGTAGTGATATGCGAACATTACGTTCGTATCCTCATTATCATCCGTACTAATTTCAATCAGAGTTTCGAAATCCTCCCTTGCTCCCTCCTCGTCACCAGTCAGGCGGCGCAAGTTACCACGAGTAAGGAGGCTATGGGGCTGACCTTCGGGATCTAGAGCGATAGACTGAGAAAAATCGTCTATAGCACCCTTGAGATCGCCCTCGTATTGGCGTATCCAAGCGCGACGGTAGAACAACGAAGCATCGTCGGAATATTTTTCAATATAGTTGTTCAAGACCTCGATAGCCTCTTTGCTACGGCCAGCATCGTCGAGTATAGACACCTTGAGATTTGCATACCACTTTTCATAATTATCGTCATCCGGATTCTCCTCCTTTACCTGTTGCAAGAACTGTTCGGTAACATCCAGAGCTTTGTCGTACAGACCAATTTGGTCGAAGCAAGACGCCATCCGTCCCAGAATGCTAGAGTGAGGTCTGGTTTTGAATACCTCACTATAGTATGGTATAGCCTTTTCGTACAAATCAGCAGAGCGATAAGCCTCGGCGAGATAATATTGGAACAAATACTTATTCTCGCTAGAAGCAATGTATATCATTCGCTTAAATTCCTTTTCCAGTTGAGGTAAGAAAGACTGAGCGGCATCAGTCAGTATAGGAAAGAAGCGAGGACTCTGTTGAGTAGAGACAACCATGGCAGTGAGAATATCTCTAGCAGCCTCGGTATATTTCTTCTGTTTCTTGTAGAATATAGCACGAGTAAGGAAATGTTCGTCATTATTCTCATTAAGTCTGATAGCGTAATTGATATATTTAACTGCTTCGTCCAAGTTGTCTTGGTTGTAGAGGCACTTGGCGAGAGAAGAATAGTTGTCGCTATCAGCAGGGTCGATTTCGATCGTTTTTTCGGCATCAGCCTGAGCGAGAGAATGTTTTCCCTGATTGAGGTAGATGTTAGTACGCTCATAGTAAGCCTCCTGAGTAGGGGTAATGCTGATAGATTTTGACAAATCTGTCATAGCCTTGGCAGTGTCTCCCATAATAGTGTACAGGTGACCTCGCCAAGCGTGAGCCTTAGCTTGTCTAGAGTTATCCTTCTTGTCGATATTTTCAAGGCACTTATTGATACTAGACAAAGAACCAGACAAGTCGTTCAACTGAATAAGACAGAGAGACGCTAAGTAGTGTGCATAGCAATTAGTCTGGTCGGACTGGAGTTCTGCATTTATCAGTTCGAGGGCGTTATTGATGTTGCCCTTGTCATATTCCTCCTTAGCCTTAGAAACAAGATATGTTTCGTAGTTTTTTTGAGTACCCTTCTTTTGGGCGAAAGTTGAGTATGACGCGACAGTCAAAAGAGACACTATTAGTAGTATGATTTTCTTCATCAGCAAAATATTTTCGAGCGTATACGTAATAAGACGGTGAAGGTTAGAAAAAAGAAAAGAGACGAGGTTATGCCACGTCTCTTTGAGGTATGCAGTGAGAAATATTATTATATTTTGAATACCCGTACAGAATCGGCGATGATATGCAATATTTTCTGCAGTTCGTGAGCATTAGCGGCCAGTTCCTCAGCAGAAGCAGCATTACTCTGAGTCACATTGTTAAGCTCATTGATAGCAGAATTTACTTGGTTAACGCCTGCATTCTGTTCGACAGAAGCTGTAGCGATCTCCTTAATGAGAGCAGTGACCTGTTCGATTTTAGGGAGGAGGTCGACTACGTTCTTGTAGGCTATATCAGCTTCGGTAACAGACTGGTTAGCCGTAATAGAGATAGCATCGGCAGTGTCGTGGGTTTCTCCAGCGAGGTGACCTACCTCCTTAGCTACTACGGCAAAGCCCTTACCATGCTCGCCAGCGCGTGCAGCCTCGATAGAAGCGTTTAGGGCCAATATATTAGTCTGCTTAACAAGACCATTAATAGCCTCGATATTTTCTGCGATATTATTGATAGCCTCGTAGCTCTTCTTACTTGAGCCGCCCAGTTCCTTGATAAGACCCTGCATATTGTCGGAAATCTTATTAGTCTCTACTGCGTGGTTCATATTATTCTGGATATTAGCGCCCATTTCCTCCATAGAAGAAGAGATCTCCTCGAGAGAAGCAGCCTGACGGTTGGCAGAGTCAGATATTTCGGCAGAAGAGGCAGACAACTGGTTGATGGTGTTTACCATAGTCTCGTTGTAAGTCACGATAGGCACTACCACGTCATGAATCTGGCGTTTCATGTCATTGATACTTCTATTGAGCGTCACGATTTCCAATGCAGAAGTCTTATCTTCGATATGGTGGCCGAGGTCGCCAGTTGCGAGGACCTTGGCAGTCTGAGTCAGATACTTGATAGGGCGTGTGATGTAGGTATTAGTAATCCAGATCACGAGGATAATCAGCACGGCTGCACCAAATATGCTGAAAGCTAGTAGGGTACGAATCCTGCTCAGAGGGGAATTTATGAGTTCGTCATTGATACCTATGAGAAGGGTACTGACAGTCTCGTGATTATCGTAAGAAAAGAAAGGTATTGCAGCAGCCACGTAGCCTACTTCTTCGGTCTGAAAATTACCTATCCATGGATTCTTGGCGACATTTATGGTATCGAGAATCTCTTCGCTCAGAGGGGCAGAAGTAACCAAAGTGTCTGTGGTGCAGATGAATTTGCCCATATCATAGGTGAGAAATTCCACCTGATGCTGTTTCTTGTTGTTCTCGAGATATGCAAGATTATTAGAAATATACCCTACGAATATAGCCACACCAGTCTGTTGGCCATTCAGTAATATCTTGCAACCAGAAAACTGGCAAAACGAATTCTTATAGAGATGAGCAAAGCCCTCGGTATGTTCATTCTCGTCATTATTGATGTATTCCACCAGACGGTTGAGTTCCTTAGTGTCCCATACATCCTTATCGTGATAGCATTTCAAGTTGCCCTTTGTGTCCGTGAATACATATCCAGGGATATTGAAACCATCGGCAGTACGTTTCATGCTATAGTTGAGCGAATGGAAGTCCATATCTTTAGTCAGCCCTGTGAAATAGTCAGAGTTACTCTGATAATCGCAAGCCTGTCTAAGATTTGCGGCAAAAGCCTGCAAGGTGGCATCAAAAGCCTCCATCTTTTGAGATGCGAGGTTTTCGGCATAATCAGAGAGGTGATGTCTGACGATGGAAGCAACGCCCTGGCTAGTGATGATGAAATAGACTATAACGATGATCCAAGGAACCAAAAGTATATAGCGAATACTTTTGTCTCTCAGGTGTTCAAACAAGCGAGAAATGAAAGAAGAGTTGTCTTTAGAGGATGACATAAGGCTAACGGTATTTGTGCGTTTTTAGGTTTGCAATTAAGATTTGTTATTAGGAAACGCACAAATTTAACAAAATATTTCACATAATGAGTAGTTGTTCAAATAAAAAAAGAGTCACGGGCGTCCTCTCCTATGTTACACGACATCACGTCGCTTAGTGTAACTCACCCGTAACTCGTATTTTTTTATGTAAGAACCCTTTAAAAGGTTGCTTAAAAAACGTTAATTGTCACTCCTGATTCTTCTTATTCTTTTTAATAGCGTAAGTCTCAGCAGGAATATCCTTGTTGATAGTCTTGGTTTTCAGTTCGTAGGTTGTAAAGCTGCCATCATCCTCTGTAAGTTTGAGGGATGCGAGAGTAAGGTCGCTCTTGTCGTATTTAAGCTCGAGTTCCTTAACCTTGCTTCTACCCATCTTGTAATCGACAGCGATAGTATATACGATCTGCTTGCCAGAGTTATCAGTCTTTTTGAGAGTACCCTCGAGAGTATTGACCTTACCGCTCATGCAAGCCAAGAGAGTTGTTGCCAAATCCTCTACGTGCTTGTTAGTAGCCTTGAGGTTACGAGTCTTACCAGTCTTACCTACAGCTACTTGGTCGTTATTGATTACAAAAGTCTCACCGTCGTTATAGACCATTGAGAGTTGTTTAGGCTTAGTGTAGCAGAACTTACCGTCAGAAGTAGAAGCTTTAGTCATGCCCTCCATTTTCTGAGTGCGGCTGAAATCGCACTGAATGGTAGTTACTTTTTCGTTAGCCTTAGCGATCTCGTTGAGAGATGCGTCGTTAGCATTTTGAAGCTGCGCCATAGCTGATAAGCTACAGAAGAGAGCTGTTGCTATTGTTAGAAAGCGTTTCATCGTAAAAAATATTTTATGCTTTATACTTTATTTTTCAATAAAGGTTGCCAAATAGTTGATATCAACCAATTCGGCGCAAGTGAAGAGCGATGTCATGCTAGTACCCAAGATACCGTGGAGGTTGAGGCTCTGACCAGTCAGGAGCAAGTTATCCACTGGAGTTCTTGGGGTTAGAAGCGTAAACATCAGGTTATTGTAATCCTTCTGGATACCATATGCCGAACCCTGAGCTGTGGCGGTGTAATCCGTGTAGGTCAGCGGTGAAGAAGTATAGACCTCCTGGATAGCATCCTTCAGTTCGGGGAGATATTCAGCCGCCAGCTCTATGCTATTCTGGGCTACAATGCGCTTCAGCTCCTCGTACTCTACACCTCTAGATGCAATTTTTGTGCCAAACCATCTATCGACCATAGACCAATTCATAGGAGTCAGGATATCGATGTTACGGGTATAGGTGCTATCCCCCTTATCTGCAGGGACAAAAGAGATGAGGGCAGAGTTGACAATTTTATCAGGTTCCAGATTATCGGCTACGTGCCAGAGATTATCCTGACGGTAGACATAGATATTATTATTCTGGTACTTCACACAATTCTCCTTCAAGATGAGGCTAGTGGTGAACATACCATAAGTATTCTGGAGGCCATTGATTCGTTTACGGTAAATCTTGCGAACCAAACCACTCTGTTCCATGAGGTTCATAGTAGCGGCAGGGTGGATGTCACTAATAAACTTATCAGCCTCGACGATATATTCACCATTATTGACCTCAACAGAAGTCGCGTGACCTTCAGAGCCCAATATCTGAGTTACCTTAGCATTACGTTTTACGATGCCCCCCTTAGACTCAATACCCTTACGGAGCTGTTCGGCGATTTGCATGCCGCCGCCACGGATACGGTAAGCGCTCTGTACGAAAGAAGAATTAATCTGGGCGAAAGTATACAAAGGCAATTTCTCTGCGTTCAGTTCCATTTTAAGGGCTGGACCAGATATTACATCTATGAGGAGAGGGTCGCTGATGATGCTATTGAGGTATTCGTAGGCGCCACGTGCGAAGAGAGACTGGCTGAATACACTCTCGGCAGATCGAGGTTGGAGGCTATGGAAAATGCCATCACCCACCTGTTTCATCATATTGACCCATTCGTCGATACCAGCAGCCTGGTCAGGGAAGTAGCCTTTCAGGGCATTAGCGTAGTTGTCGTACCCCTGAGGGATATCGTAAGACTTACCCTTGATGATAACGCGGTCGACGCAATTATCATCCATTCTTACCCAAGGGAGGTCGAGGAGGTTATAGTATTTGAACAAGCGATGAAGAATCTGGCCTTCATCCAATCCACCTATATAGTGGAAACCAGTATCCAGAGGCAAGCCAGCGCGACGGTAAGTCTGCAAGCAACCACCGATTAGGGCATCTTGTTCCAGTATGCAGACGCGCAATCCATTGTCGGCAAGAATATAGCCACATTGGAGACCACCAAGGCCAGCGCCTATTATTACGATGTCGAATTTTTCCATAATTGAGATGGCAAAGATAAAGTTTTAGTTTCAAATCCCATAATAAGTAAATAAATAGGGTAGCGACCGGGTATTGTGAGAGTATAGAGAGAGTATAGAGAGCATTAAGGTTGCTCGCAGTTTTTTGAAAAGATGTATATTTGCGAAAAAAAGAGATATGGACGCATTAGAAGCACTGAATACAAGGCGAAGCATAAAAGGGTACAAGTCAGACATGCCATCGCAGCAGCAGATAGAAGAGATAACCAAGGCAGGAATGGCTGCGCCCACAGGCATGGGAATGCAAAGTCCCCTTATTGTGGTAGTAAAGAACAAAGAGCTTAGAGATGAGCTTTCGAAAATGAATGCAGAAGTGCTGGGAGCGAATGCAGATCCATTCTATGGGGCGCCAGTAGTAATAATAGTATTAGCAGACAAGAGCAGGAATACATATCTATATGACGGTTCGCTAGTGATGGGCAATATGCTCAATGCAGCCCATGCGGTAGGACTAGGAGCGTGTTGGATACACAGAGCGAAAGAAGTATTTGCCACAGAGCGAGGCAAGCAGATGTTGAAGCAGTGGGGGATAGAAGGAGACTATGAAGGAATAGGGCACGTAGTGGTGGGATATCCAGCGGTAGAGCCAAAAGAGGCAAAGCCAAGGAAAGCAGATTATGTGAGAGTAATAGAGTAAAGAACTTGAAACATAAAAGATTAAGCCGCATCGGGAGGACCGGTGCGGCTTAAACTTTAGTATAGATCAGGCTACTTCAAGAATTGGACAGTGTACAATTCGCAAAGTTCCTTATCAGGAGTTGCAGAAGAGAATACAAAGTACACAGCGTGTTTGCCAGAGAGCTTCTGCATTTTCAGCTTGGCAGTCACGTTAGTTGGCTTAGAAATCTTCTTACCCAGTTTGATGTTGCCGATAACCTTACCACCCTGAGACTCCCAAGGGCTATCGAGCATAATCCTGATATTACCAGAAATGCCAGTAGAAGTCATTCTGAGAGCCAGTTTAGCCTTTGCGGCATCGAAGTTGTCGAAGTTAAAATACTTGTAGCCAACTATTGAGCCATCATTATTGTTTATGACAGGCGTATAGTCATCATTGTTCCTGTATGGATTCTTGAAGTCAGGCTCATCGGCATAAGTAGCCTTAAAATAAGAGCCAGTGTAGAACATATTAGGGTACTCCTGATGAGCGATGCCCTTGCCAGTGAAGTAGCAAGCTATTCCGGCAGGGTAAGCCTTATAAGGGTCGAGACCATTAAGTTCGAAGCCCTCAGAAGTATATTCAGCCTCACTGATAGAGACCTTACCACCCAGGCCAGTCTGGACATCGACAGTTATAGGAGCCACCATAGCCTGGCGAGAATACTCAGTAGTACCAGTCTGGCGGTGGTAGAATACGTACCACTGGCCATTGATTTCGCAGATAGAGCCGTGCGTATTACCATTAGGAGTACCAGTAGGGATGACCTTACCATTCTCATCCTTATCACGAGCGCGACCATCAATGATAGTACCGCCGTATGTGAAAGGGCCCAGAGGGTAATCAGAGTAAGCATACGCGAGAGTATAATTAGTCTGAGGCAGACCAAACTCCCCCTCCTCAGTCATGCGGCTATAGATGAATACATACTTATCCTTGATTTTGCGCATAGAAGAAGCCTCGAAGAAGCGGAATTTACCCTCGTGCTTGCAATCAGAAATCATGTTATCCACCCTTTTACCGCCCGGCTTCACGGTAGCCATAGTATTGAGGTCGATTTCGGCGCCAGTACAAGACTCAAAGCCCCAGTAGGCATACACCTTACCATCCTCATCCTGGAATACGGCAGGGTCGAAGCGGAGGTCGCCCACAGTCTCGCGAGGATTCTTAGGGTTCCAGTTACACACCTCAAACGGACCATCAGGGCGGTTAGACTTAGCAACCATACCCTGTCGTCCCCCCACCTGGTTATTAGGATAGAGGTAATAAGTCTTGGTACCATCCGGGTTACGATATTCCATTACATCAGGAGCGAAGAGAACATCGCCCTTACCATCAGCGTTAAGCAACTGACCGTTCGGATCCTTGACAGGCTCAAGGATTATGCCATCGTAGCGCCAATTGTTGAGGTCGTCAACCGGGGCAGACCACACCACCTGCTCCTTGCCACAATAAGCCTTGATAAGAGAATCGTGCGAGCCATATATGTATACGCGGAATTTGCCTGGGTTATCTGGGTCCTCGAAGACATAAGGTTCACCATCAGGGATATGTTCCCACAGAGGGAGATAAGGGTTAGCAGCCTGTGTCAAACTGCCAAGAGCGCAGATGCAACCCACGAAAAGAGTACGGAAAATATGTTTCATAATCTATGTGAATGATAATGGCGTTAAAGTTAGGAAAAAAAACGATAATATTCAATTGTGAGATTCATAGAAGCAGGAGATAGAGGTGAAGTATAGATGTGGGTATATGCTAATACAAGAGAAGTATAAGTTTGCTCGCAGTTTTTTTATTTGTGAGGCATTTCCGGGAAGAAGAAAAAATGCAAAAAAGCAGAATATTTTTCGGTAATAGGTAACGGTTTGGCACAGGGTCGGATTAATTTTGTACCGTTAAAAACAAACAAACTATGGCAAGAGTAGAAATCACACACAAATGCATTATGACAGCGAGGAAAGCGGCTCAGAGAGATTCCAAAGCGAGAGAGACAGGAGTATCACTGTTCATAAAACGTTATTACGGAAAATACAAACTATTGGCAGTGGAGGTCAGTGAAAGGCAGAGGAGTTGCAGAGATATGTTTGCAGAAGCGCAAAAGATGGCACATGAAGATCTGGAGAACTGGAACAGGAAGAGACACTGGGCCAGGCTTGCCAAGAAACATAAGAAAAAAGGAGCGCACAGGATGGCGGTGTCATACTATTACAAGTTGCTGAAAGAAGGGTATAATAGAGAAGAAGAATATCAGGACGAAGAAGGAAGAAAGATACTGAGAGTACGAGAGATAGAGGTAAAGACAAGACAAGCAAAGAAGTCAGAAGGGGGCAGTATAGAAATGTGGGGACGGAAGAGTGTAGGAGAGAGAATGAGGGCGCGAGAAAGGGTTAAAAATGCAGTTTGATGAATAAAAATGTATGCATACGAGTGAAAATTAGGTCGTTTTTGTATTTTTAAAATATATTTTTGAATATTTTTGCAAGCGATTGACTTGATACAACGTCAATTCTGGTAGAAATATAACAAGAAAATAACCTATGAAGACAATTTGCAAGAGCCTTGAAGAGGTACGTACAAATATTGACAGGATCGACAATGAGATAGTCAAGTACATAGCGGAGCGAACATACTATGTTTCGCAAGCGGCTACGTTCAAGAAATCGGAAGATGGAGTACGAGATCCAGCCAGGGAAGAGAAGATAATTGCGAAGGTAAGGGCGTTGGCGGACACAAACGGAGCTAATCCAGATATGGTAGAGGCGTTGTATAGGGAAATGATATCGAGGTTTGTAGACATGGAGAAGAAAGAAGTCAGGGAGAGGTAGAAAGAGATATTGCATAAAAGAGGTTGGTTTAGTAACCTTTGTCATAGTGTTTTGCGTATTATAAAAAGCAAAGCATAACGCACTACACTATGAGGAAAGCTGAAGAAATACTTGCGGATAATTTTGATGCCATACGAATAGCACAACTATTTACTGATGATGAATGCAATATCATCAAGTACAATGAGTATGCGCGAGAATACATTGAAGAGCGTTCAAAATTTAAGATTGGAGAATTACCATTCAAGTACGCATTGAGCAAGAAACTGCTTGATGCTATGGTATCGCGTACCCCATGCTATGATGCTTTTTTTGTAAATTTTGAGCATACAGTTGCAGAAGATCTTCATTTGAACAATGAAGACAACTATTATGCGTATTATGCCGAGTATGAGCCTGTGTACAGTGAGGCAGAGGGTAGGACGTTGCATTATTTCATAATGAAAGACATCACAGAGTTCATGATGCAGAACTTTGAGAATCACGTATGCTCGTCGAAGTTTCACGAATTAATGAAGACGATAGGCGTAGCGTACATTGATTTCTATCCTGATGAGATGAAGCTAGACATAGTGGGCGGTCGAGACAATTACAACGAGATGGGAATCAGCCTTTCTAATCCGATGCGTCTGATATTGCATCCTGACGATATGCAGAAAGGTCTAGGATTCTTCAGGCGTATAGCAAAGAACAGGACGCGAAAGCACAGTACGATGGTGCGTATCTATTCACAAGCGATAATGGATTACAGGTACTACACCATAGCGATGAATCCGATATACAAGCCAGACGGTGCGTTTGTGAAGTTCTCCGGTTTTGCGATGGATGTCTCAGAGAGGATAGAGCTCATCAAGAAACATGATGACAAAGCCAACCTGAGGCTGAACAAGTTAGAGAAAGAGAAGACAGATGTAGAGAAGTCGAAGTCGCACATGGACCAGATGCTCTCGGTAATGGGTCACGATTTACGTTCCCCATTGAGTACCATACTAGGGTTCAGTGAGCTGATGGTGAATGTTGATACGAGAGAAGAGCGAGAAGAGATGTACGGCTACATCCAGAAGAGTGTTGGTCAGATGATGGTACTGGTAAACAGCATCTTAGAGTCGACCCGTCTTGATGCAGGAACTATACGCTACAATATCACGACCTTTGACGTATTTGAGCTACTCAAAGAAGTGTACAATGCTCATAAGCCTATTTTCAAAGATATTCCAGTAGAGTTAGTCTTTGACTATGAAGGAGATACTGTAGAGATTTCCAGTGATAAGGCCAGGATAGTCGAGATATTGAACAATTATCTATCCAATGCGGTTAAATATACCAAAGAAGGGTCGGTGACGATTGCCGGCAAGGTGGAGAGTGACGGAGTATATTTCCATGTGGTAGATACGGGAGTTGGCATAGCGAAAAAAGATTGTGAGAAGGCATTTGAGAGATATGAGATGTTAGGATCGGAAGAGCCTGGTACCGGACTTGGACTGTATATATGCAGAGAGTTGGCGAAAGGACTAGGGGGAAAAGTAGGCTGCGTGTCCGACAAAGGAAAGGGCTGTGATTTCTGGGTTTGGTTGCCACGATAATATAGAAATAAAGAATAAACGTAGTATATTTACACCACCAAACAGGATATAACAGGGATTATGATATATAAATCAAATAATAACTACATCTTAGAAGATGTGATGGGGGATACGGCTATCATAGCAGTGGAACAAGATATTGCGAAGATGAAGAGTATGGTAGCTACGAATGAGACAGGTCGTAAGATGCTGGAGTGTCTAGGAGACGGTGCAGAGCATACGACAGAAGATATTGTGGCGCATATTATGGAAGAATTTGAGGTAGACGAAACTTTGGCGACAAAAGATGTAGACGAGTTCCTTGGACAACTGTCGCAATGTGGGTATGTGACAATAGTTGGCTGATATGTATCTTAGTGTAGCAGGAATCAATATCGAGTTTACGTTATCAGAAGACGAGTGCTGGGGAGCGTTTCGTCAGGATTTCCATGGCTTCATGCACGATGGAGCTGCAGAAAAAGTGGATTTGAGAGCCAGTCTCAGGATAGAAGAGACGATAGACGAGATAAAAGATAGCGACTATAAGTGGTGTTGCAATGGAGGCAGTGAAGGTGTAGAAGACGTGCCATACGACTACACGTGGAAAGTCTGCATAGGAGAAGACGAGAGAGAAGTAATAGATGTGCAGTATCAGGCCAAGCATCCCTTCCTTAAGATGGTGCGAATGTGGCTGGATCCCAAGAACAAGCAAGTGGAAGTAGCGTTGGTATTGCTGTCAGAGCCAAAGTGTCAAGACCTGATGATAATGCCACTATTCATGCTATTCCTGTCGCGCATACTATGGCGATTTGATGCCATACTTATACACTCATCCGCTATATCATACAAGAATCATGGCAGACTCTTTACGGCGGTATCAGGTACAGGCAAGAGTACGATGGCAGGAATATGGGAGAGATGTGGAGCAACGATAATAAATGATGATATGCTCATTATGCGTCTGCACAGGCCAACAAACAAAACATGGGTATTCAATATACCTATGCCATATTATGTAGACCAGCAGAAATCGGTATGTCTCGACACCGTATTCTTCATCCGTCAATGCAAGCGAAATGAAGTCGGGGAGCTCAAGGGACCAGTGTATGCGATGAAACTCATGTCGCATACAGCGCATCAGACATTCCAGCCAGAATATCTCAAGGTATATCTCAAACTGATAACAGACATATCAAAGTCGATACGCTTTGCAGACTGCGGGTTCCTACCCGATGAGCGAATAGTGGAAGAGATACAAAAAGCAGGTTTGTGATGAACTATCCCGATTTGGTCAGAAAAGTTCTAGCAGAAGGTAGAGTCAAGTATTATGAGACATTATCTTCCGGGATAAGTATGTTTCCTACAATCTGGCCAAACAGTACTTTGAGGGCACAATATGTACCTTTAGGAGAAATAAAGAGAGGCGATATAATTATTTTTCAGAGAAGAGACAGGCTTGTTGCCCATAGGGTAGTAGAAACAGGGCAAGATTATGTGAGGACACAAGGAGACTCCTGCCGCATAAAAGATGAGGTTGTAAATGCCAATAACTATCTGTGCAAGGTAGTAGAGTTTGTTCTTTTCAAGAAAATTACGTTCTCGGAGAAGTCCATTTTCTGGCGAATACAGAAGTGGTATTTCCTGAATGTGCCATGGAGCCACGTATTGAACAACGTAGTTACCATGGCGGCAGTCAAGATAGTATTACTATTCAGGAAAAAGTAAACTTACAAAGCCCTTACAGAAAGTGATGTTTTAGCCGATTTGAGGCCAGAACCACTAACCACTAAAGTAGCATCGCCAGATTGTTTGCCAGCTTCGATTACGATAACCAATTCACCGTGGAAAGCTTTCATTTGAGGTTTGACGAAAACCTCTGTTGATGTAGCGTCGCCATTACAGCAAGAATTGAATTTTGCAGCGCCATTGACGTTGAATTTCAAAAGATTATCCGCATCAGGGCATAAGTTGCCGTCTTTATCGACTACACGAACAGTCACGAAGGCCATATCAGGGCAGTCGGTAGCCCTGCCGTCAGCGTCTACTGGAGTAGTAGAGATAGTTGGACGGTCTACAGACAACTCAATGTGGTGAGGTTTGCCTGCGGTGCGTATAGTCTTTGTTTCAGCTATATTGCCATCAGCGTCATAAGCCACGACCTTCACCTCGCCCGGTTCATACAATACATTGTTCCACCTCAAGCGGTAGCGATCGAGTCGGTTACGCTCGAGAGTCTTTGACGGGTCAGGGACCAGATATACATCACCCCAAGGCATAGTCACGTTGACGCGGCTATTGAGGTAATCATCCATAGACAAGTCGTACTTCTTCAGGCGGCCTTGGCTTTTGCCATTGACGAATAATTCAGCCTCCGGGTAGCTAGTATATACGAAAACAGGAGTTATTTCGCCCTCTCGTCCCTTCCAGTTCCAGTGAGGCAAGATATGGAGAGTGCTGGCATTGCGGTTCCAGTGAGTACGGTATAGAAAAGCCCTGTCTTTAGGTAGTCCAGCCAAGTCATAGATGCCGAAATAAGAACTGCGAGAAGGCCAGTATTCATCATAAGGAGTTGGTTCGCCAAGATAATCGAAGCCCGTCCATACGAACTCACCTATTACCCAAGGCATTTTATCCTGCCACATCCAGTCGTCATCAGGGAGATTACTCCAGCTACATGCTTCGAGGTCGTAGCTAGAAATCTGACCATCCTCGTAGGCAGTACCCCTTTCCTCGGTTACGGGAAACTTGTATACACCGCGAGAAGAGACTGTAGAAGCAGTTTCAGAGCCGAGGACAAAGCCCTTAGGCGAATTCTCATAGCCCTTCTGGTAGACATGCAAGCGATAGTTAAAGCCAGGTACGTCCATTTCCTGCCATACGCCACTGAACATAGGTCCGTCGCCGCGATCCATACCCTGAGTACAAGGTCGGGTACCATCGAGGCGGTGGATAAGTTCCTGCATAAGTTTAGTATATTGCAAGCCTACCTTATCGTTTTGCTCCGGTATTTCGTTGCCTATAGAATACATTATGTTGGACGCATAGTTGCGGTTGAGCAAAACCAGATTAGTGATGTCGCGTTCCCACCATGCCTTGCCATTGCTATTAGCGTGATTCTCATCGACAGAGTTAAAGAAACGAGCGTATCCATTCTTGCATTTAGGGTAAATCCACATATCGAAAGACTCAGCCATAACCATCATACCCATTTCGTCGCAAATCTCCATTTGCCAAGGGGCAGGAGTGTTATGGGAAGTGCGGATGGCATCGCAACCGATATCCTTAAGGAGACGGACCTGGCGACGGAATGCGGCCTTGTTGAATGCGGCGCCAAGAGGACCAAGGTCGTGATGCAGGCATACCCCCTTGAACTTACGCAATTTGCCGTTGAGCTTGAAGCCCTCGGCGCTATAAGAAATATCACGGATGCCGATCTTCATCTCCTTGATATCCCACAGAGTATCGCCCTCCTTCAGTTCCGTGACGAGAGTATACAAGACAGGATGTTCGGGGCTCCAGAGAAGAGCATCTTTGATGGTAAGTACGTTGTCAGTCTGCTTAGATTCATTTACCCAAGCATCCTGAGAGGCAACTATATCACCATTCTGGTCCTTGAGGTAATTGTATATTTTGAGCCCCTTATGGTCCGATACAGACGCTTCAGCAGTCACGCGCAGTCGGGCTTCACCAGCTATTGTCGCGTCATCATTTATTTTGTCAAGCATTGTTGTGCGTGCGAAAGTGCCCCAAGTAGAGAGGTACTTCTCCTTGTGGAGTATAAGTCTGACAGGTCGAATGATGCCGGCTCCAGGGTACCAGCGGCTAGACTCCTCGATATTCTGCAAGTGAACTGCCAGCGAATAAGAACCAGCCTTGCAACTATTGGTTGCTTCGGTTATGTCCAGCTTGAAGACATTGTATCCATAGGCCCAATATCCGACATCCTTGCCATTGACCCACACATGAGGTTCTGCCATAGCTCCATCGAAAACCAGTTCAGCGTATTTGTAGCCGTCAGGTATAGTAATAGAAGTGCGATACCAGCCCTCGCCAATCCAAGGCAGACAACCAGAACGACCAGTTTTTTCTGTAGCCTCCTGTTCTCCATTCTGAACGATGGCAACTACCTGCTTGTCGATCTCCTTGTCGAAAGGACCCGCAATAGCCCAATCGTGAGGTATAGTCACATTCTGCCATTTAGAATCGTCGTATATAGTATTTTGGGCACCATCTGCTGAACCCTTGAAGAATTTCCAACCTTCGAGGAGCAGGGATTCCTGACTTTGTGCGAATGCTGTCAGCGTACAGGCTGCGAGCAACAATGTTGTAAATAGTTTGTGCATATACAAGTATTATTCTTTTAATTCAAAGTTAATAATAATATTCGTATGGTGTATGAGATTGATTGTGATTATCTTTGTGCAAAGATTATTCAGATTATGACGCTGACATACATTTTTCATAGTGGTTTTGTGCTAGAAGCAGAGAAGTGCGTTCTGATTTTTGACTATTGGATGGACCCTGCGAACGTTGTGCGAGCTATTCTGAAGAAAGGTAAGTCAGTTTATGTCTTTTCGAGTCATTTCCACGAAGACCATTTTACGAAGAAGATATTCTCGTGGAAAGAGTATAGTGAGAATATTACTTATATCCTTTCCAAGGATATATTAAGACGACGTAGGGCGAGACAAGAAGAAGCTGACGTTTGGATGGGGAAAGGAGCTACGTGGCAAGATGCCAATATTCAGGTAGTAGCTATGGGAAGTAACGACAGCGGGGTGAGTTGGATAGTAGAGGTAGATGGGAAAAAGGTATTCCATTCCGGGGATTTGAATAACTGGTATGCCAAGTTTCTGTATGATAGAGAAAATATACCTCAGAAGATAATCAGTGATGAGTTTGGGGAGATAGATCCTTTGAAAGAAGAAAAGATGTTCCTAGGAGAACTGAAAGATATAGCTAAGTATACAGGTGAGTTTGATATTGTGATGTTTCCTGTAGATGGGAGGATCGGAAACGGGTATACGCTAGGCGCACGTCAGTTTATTGAGAGGTTCAAAGTCGGGCTCTTTGTGCCGATGCACTTTGTAATGAGTGGTTTTGAAAGTGCCTGGAGGATGAAAGACGAATGTGAGGCGTGTGGTATAAGGTATTGGTCTATCAGTAATGAGGGAGAATCTATAGAGTGCTGATATTTGCAGAAGAGCAAATAAAAACACTCGCTGAACTTTCGTCCAACGAGTGCTGTAACTTAATTGTGCCTAAGGAGAAATTACTTCTTAGCGAAGAAATCCTTAACCTCCTCTGTAGTTACCATCTCCTCCTCGAATACATAAGCACCAGTCTTTGGAGACTTCACCATCTTGATACACTTAACGTGACCTTTGCCGTCACTGTTTTTCAATGTAGCAACTACTTTCTTAGCCATAGGTCAAATTATTTAATCTCTCTGTGAAGTGTAACACGCTTCAAGAAAGGGTTATACTTACGACGCTCCAAACGATCTGGGCTGTTCTTACGGTTCTTAACAGTAATGTAACGAGACATACCTGGAACACCGCTTTCCTTCTGCTCAGTGCACTCAAGCACTACCTGAACACGATTGCCTTTTGCTTTCTTTGCCATCTTTTAAGCCTCCTCTGGATTAATAGTTAGCGATAATACCATCAGCAGCGGCACGCTTAAGTGCAGCATGGATACCAATCTTGTTGATAAGACGAAGACCAGCGCAAGAGACCTTAAGAGTCACCCATGCATCCTGCTCAGGGATGTAAAACTTCTTAACGAAGAGATTTGGTTCAAATCTTCTTCTGACACGACGCTTCGAGTGAGAAACGTTGTTTCCCGACTGATACGAGATGCCTGTTATTTGACAAATCTTAGACATTTTCTTTTCCTTTACGGATACTTTTCAAAACACGGCGCGAAGTTCGGAAATATTTTTTTCTTATGCAAGAGTTGCTATGAATAAATTTTTCCAAACGCAAACCTTTAACGTTCTTTAGAGATTGTCGTCGAGATATCTCTTGATACGTTTGATGAGATGAGCACGGTCTGGGCCGATTACATTATGGGCGTGACCAGTATAGAAAGCCATGTCGATCATCTTATCCTTATCTACAGCGGTCTTGATGAGCCCAAGTACGTTTTGAGGTACAACAGTTGCATCCTGATAGCCATGGATAAGGAGAAGTTTGGCGTTGAGTTTATCGATGTTGTTAGAGATATTATTCTTGGCATAGCCCTCTGGGTTTTCCTGTGGGGTGTCCATATATCTCTCGCCGTACATAACCTCATAGAGGCTCCAGTCGCAAACTGGACCGCCGGCAATACCAACCTTGAACACGTCAGGGTAGCGAGTCAGCATAGTCAATGTCATGAAACCGCCGAAGCTCCAGCCGTGGATAGCCATACGGTCTTTATCTACATAAGGCAGAGACTGAAGATACTTTACTCCCACCATCTGGTCTTCGCTTTCGCAAGTGCCGAGTTGGCGGTGAGTAGCGTGTTCGTAGTCAACGCCACGGTGTTCGCTGCCACGATTGTCCATAGACCATACGATATAGCCCTCCTGAGCGAAGTAGAGCATCCAAGCAGAAGCGCTACCATTCCAGCCCTTATCTACGAGGTGGGTATGTGAGCCACCGTAGAGATATACCAATACAGGATATTTTTTAGACGGGTCGAAATTAGTTGGGAGAATGAGACGACCAGTAAGATCGTGTTTGCCATCAGCAGTCTTCAGATCTACGAACTTGATTTCAGGCAATACTGTTTCGCCCCAAGGCTTCTCTATTCTGTTGAGCTCCTTGACAATCTTACCATTAGTAATGTCTATGATGTTTGTCGTAAGGGCAGGCATCAAAGCAGAATGTCTGTCGACAATAAAACGGCTGTCATCAGCGTAGGATGCATTATGGATGCCCTCGCCCTGAGTCAAGCGTACAGGTTCCTTTTTGCCATTGATATTTACAGAATAGACATCACGGCAAAGATAGCTCTCCTTGTTAGCCTGGAAGATGATGCTTTTGGTCTTAGCGTCATAGCCCAGCAAATCAGTTACGACCCAGTTGCCTTTCGTAATTTGAGTGCAAGTGTTTTTCAGCAAGTCGTACTTATATATATGTAGGAAGCCATCACGCTCAGAGAGCCAGAGCATAGTATTGTTGTCGATGAATTTAGCAGGAGTACAAGGTTCTACCCATGAATTACTTTCCTCCTCGAAGAGAGTCTTAATCTTGTTGCCCGTATTAGCATCGTACATATTAAACCACATGTGATTCTGCTCGCGGTTGATTTCAGCAACGCAGATAGTCTTATTATCTGTAGACCAACAGATATTAGTGAGGTATCTGTTCTCGTCGTAGCCCTCGGTCTGCAAGTATATGGTAGAGAGCGTCTTGGTATCGAATATGCCTATGCGAACTTTGTGGCTAGTGCCGCCAGCCATAGGGTAGCGGTCGGGATGAGCAGTAGCAGCTCCGCCGTTTATCTCAGGGATATCGACAAGAGGGTATTCAGTCACCATGCTTTCATCCATACGGTAGAAAGCGAGGAGAGAACCGTCGTGGTTCCAGAAGCGACCATCCATAATGCCGAATTCGTTACGGTGTACCGATTTGCCGTAGACCATACCCTTTTCAAAAGAGTCGTTGATGAGGATAGCCTTGCCATTAGTGCCTGGGGCTTCAACGAGCAAAGAGTCGCCATTATGGTATGCCTTATAAGCCTTCTCCTCGAACTTGTTTACCTCCTCGTCAGAGATGCGGGTCCCGATTTTCTTCTTGTCGGCAGATGCGGCAATATAATAATCCTTAGCCTCCTTGTCGTAGGCCAAGACATCACCCGTCGGGCTGAATGTGGTGTATATACTTCTAGGGTGGATATCCCTATACTCCTTCGTACCCAAAGTAGTATTCTCAATAGTCAACTGAGCCATAGCGGAGCCACAGCAAAGAGACATTGCTACAAATAAAAGTCGTTTCATATATGGTCTTATTTATTATTCATAAAATAAAGGTGTGAATCAGGAATTAAGTGTCACGACAGTAATTCCAGCTCCACCCATACGGATATCTTCATCTGCTATATGGTTGACACCATCTATGCTACGGAGAAAGATACGAATCTGTTGGCGAAGGATACCATTACCCTTGCCGTGCAGTATGCGGACTTGTGACTGTTCACAAATGATAGCCTCATCGATGAAAGTTGCAACCTGTTCGATAGCCTCGTCGGTACGCATACCGCGAATATCTATCTCTGGTTTGAAGTTGAGCTTCTTTTCTCGGACAGCCTCCATGACATTGGAATATGAACGAGCCAATGCCATATTAGCCGCTGCCGAACCGACGCTCTTCTTGGCAGCTGATTTACTGATAGCCTTAAGTCTATTCAGCTTTATGTTGCTCTGCATACCACCGATAGCGATAAGAGCTTCGTTCTTGCCCATCTTGAGGATTTCGCCGATATGGTCGGATTTACCATCAATCTGTACCATAGCACCAACTTCCAGAGCAAGTTCAGGAGCTTTTTTCACTTCGGCTGATTCTGTAGTGTTCCCCTGTTGCTGAGCCTTACGTTTCTCGCGCTGTTCCTGTTGACGCTTGATTTTCTCGATCTTGCGGTTGATACTAGCTTCGCGTTCCTTGTCGGCATCGGATTCCTCTACAGATTGTTCGAAAGCGTTGAGGGCTTCGCGAGCCTCTTTAGTCTTCTGCTTCTCTGCCTGACTCTCCTTGATTTCACGGATAGTATTCTCTATTCTACGGTTAGTTTCTGATAGAAGCTGTTGCGCCTCTGCTTTAGCTTTGTCGAGGATTTCGCGGCGTTCCTTCTTGATATTCTGGAGGCCTTGGTCGTATTGAGATTCCAATTCCTCGACACGTTTTTCGCGTTGGCGGATCTGTTCGCGACGTTGCTCGTAGTAGTTCTTATCGCGGATAATCTCGCGAAGGTGCTTGTCGAAATCAAGGTGCTCCTGTCCGATTTTCTCTTTAGCGGCAGCCAGAATACTCTCAGGGAGTCCGATTTTACGGGCTATTTCGAAAGCGAAAGAAGAACCAGGTTGCCCCATACGCAATTTGAACAGAGGTTCAATTTTGTGCGTGTCAAAGAGCATAGCTGCGTTGACCAGACCATCAGTCTGGGCTGCAAAGTGTTTGAGGTTCGTGTAGTGCGTTGTAATCACACCCCAAGCCTTTAGGCGGTTCAGTTCGTCTAGTACGCTCTCAGCTATAGCTCCGCCGATGGCTGGTTCTGTACCGGTACCAAACTCATCGATAAGGATAAGAGACGATTTTGAGCAAGCCCTTACGAACATTTTCATATTTGTGAGGTGAGAAGAGTAGGTCGAAAGGTCGTTTTCGATACTCTGTTCGTCGCCCATATCAATAAGTATATCGCGGAAGATACCCATTTTAGACCCCTCCTTAACCGGAACGAGGAGACCGCACTGGAGCATATAGTGCAATATTCCGACAGTCTGCAAGCATACTGATTTACCACCCGCATTTGGTCCGGATATGATAGCAATGCGAGCATTAGGCCATTTGAGTTCTATATCCAAAGGGACTACGCTCTTGCCCTGAGACTTCAGCTGGACGTGAAGTAGTGGGTGTCGACCACCATATATATATGTGCCAGCCTTTTTGTCGACCTCTGGCATGACGGCGTCGATGTCACGAGCATATATAGCTTTGCCGCGGATGAAGTCCAGTTTGGCGAGCATATCCACGCCATCTAGGATATCCTCAGAATAAGGACGGATATTATCAGTCAGGGAAGTCAGTATGCGAATAATCTCCCTTCGCTCAGCGTATTGCAATTCGCGCAGGTCGTTATTCATAGAGACGATTTCAGCCGGTTCGATATACGAAGTGCGACCAGAAGCAGACTCGTCCATCACTATACCCTGCAGTTTTCTCTTATTAGCTGCGGCTACAGGAATAACGGCGCGTCCATCGCGTATACTTACAGAAGCGTCAGCCTCGACTATTCCATCGGTCTGAGCCTGTTTCAGTATCTGATTCAGACGGCGAGTGATCTGGCTCTCCTTTTCACGGATATCGCGGCGCGTCTGTGCCAGCTCGGGAGAAGCGCTATCCTTGATACGTCCGTATTTGTCCACTACCTTGTCGATCGTCTGTATCAGGAGCGGGAAAGTCTGGATGTCATCAGTCAGCAAACGGAGAGAAGGGTATGGATAGTTGCCCTCGCCTACAGATTCAACCTGATTGCGGTTGAAGAAATTCACTGTCTGACGGATAAGGGTAAGGATAGTATGCAAATCGGCCAGTTCATCCTCCTCGAGGTGAAGTCCGATGATACGTATGCGGTTGAACATCTCCCTAGGGTCATTGAACTCATCTGAAGGGAGTAGGTCATTGTCTGCAGAATTGATGAGAGCCAACATCTCGTTGACCTCATGGAGTCTTTGCATTATTGGGTCGTAATCGACCAGCATTTCCATACTGGTTACGAGTTCGCGGCCCATTGCGCTTTTACATCTCAGTCGTATACTGTCGCGTATGGTGCCGAAATGTAGTTTATCTTCAATATTATCTGGATAAAGCATTGTCTGAGTTAAGCAAGCCAGAAGTATACCATAGACAGTACTCCTATGAGCATAATGTACTTACTGAAAGTACTGCAGCGGTGGAAGTCGGATTTCTTCTGGGCTTTGTATAGTAATAATGTGTTTACAATAATAGGTATAGTGAGTCCCACCAGTATGTAAATCTCACTATATGGTTGAGACTGGACGGTTGTGGACACGTAGTATATTGCCCAAAGCATTATGATTGTCAATGCGTTGAGGAAAGATACTATACCCTTGGTATAAGGGATCCCCAATATTACAGGCATTGTATGGCAACCGAATTCGCTATCGCCCTCAATATCCTCGATATCCTTGATGATCTCTCTAGACAGATTGCATAGGAAAGCGAAGAAAGAGTAGCCGACGCAATACATCCAGGCGTGGATGCACCCCTCGGTATGTGTTGTGTCTATGCCTGTATTACGGATGAAAGTATGCTCGACAGATATGACCACATAGACCATCGCTGCGGTAAGGAACGCCACCACAAGATTACCGATAAGCAATTGGCGCTTATAGCGTGTCGAGTATAGCCAAAGCAGAGCTGGGATGCCGAGGAACAGCCATACGTATGCGGAACGTCGTGTGGCGAATGCGATGTAGAGACCGAGGAATATGCCTAAGAGGGTCAGTATTACGTGAATCAGAATAGCCTGCTTACGTGGTATGACACGATCGAGGACAATGGTAGATGGACGATTCTTGCGATCTATATATATGTCGAAGTAATCGTTGATGACATTGCCGCTAGCTGCCATACATACGGTGGTAAGGACCAGGATAGTAAACTGCCAATGGGTCATTACAGGTTCGATGCCATAACTAGAGAGCACAGGAATGATTATACAATACCTGAGGAGGTATTGAAACAGTGCTATGAAGAGCAGATTTTCAATTCTTATTAGTCTAAGCATCGTGATATGGAATATATTCTGTAAGTATTTCCTGATATAAGGCAGCGTAGTCGTTCATCGCAAAAAAAATAATTGCGAACCAATGGCAGAGTATTACCAATCGAGGTCAGAACCCCACTGTCCGTTGACGCGGATTACCTGTTCGATGACGTCGCGTACGCAGCACTGACCACCATTGAAAGGTGAGATATAGTGACAGACCTCCTGAACATCGCGCACTGCATCTGCTGGGCAAGTAGGTACGCCTGCGCGAGTTAGAAGAGGGAGGTCGGGCATATCATCGCCCATATACAATATCTGGTTATCTGTCAGCCCGTACTTAGCCTTCCATCCTTCGTAAGCAGCTATCTTGTTCGATTGTCCCATAAAGACATCCTGAACGCCCAAGTTGGTGTAGCGGACGCGGATAGCCTCTGTGTTGCCACCAGTTATGATAGCCACCTGATAGCCAAGTTTTACGGCAAGTTGTATAGCGTAACCATCCTTGATGTTGGCTGTGCGCATAGGTTCTCCGTTAGGGAACATAGGCACCTGAGTCATGCTCAATACGCCATCCACATCAAAAGCGAAGGCCTTAATATCTGATAATTCTTCCTTGAAATTACGTTTCATATAAAAGATCTGTTGTCTGCGTTATTTGTTATTGGATTTTTCTTCGAGGTATTCTTTCCATATTTTGGCAGCCTCCTCGATAATTTTAGGGCAAGGGCGTTTCGCGAAATACTGAGCAGAACGTTCGTCGGGTGTGAAATGCGTGGTAGGTTCCACCTTTGCCATCTTCAGTAATTCTGCGCACTCTATGCTCCCACCATTTCTCTCGGCAAATCTATGGGCGAGTTCTTGCACGACTCTGTAGTTCTCTGCTTTAGCCTCTTTGTCGCCAGCATTAGTGTTGCCCTCCTCTAGGCCAAGCAAAAGGAACATTCCACAAGCGGCGCCGCAGGTTTTTCTCATGCGACCTATACCGCCACCGAAGCAAGAAGACAATTTAGCCATTTGCTCCTCAGAGAAGCCATAGGCATCGGCCCAAGCGGTGCATATTGCCTGAGAGCAATTGTAGCCCTTGTAGAAATTCTGTACAGCGAGAGCTATTCTATCTTCAGAAAACTTCTCCATTGTCATTTGAAATATTCAATAGTGCGGTAGCGTATCTCTACAGGTTTGTTATCAGCGTACTCTATACGTTCTGTCCAGTTATTGTTGCTGTCCAGTACGTATTTGTAGGAGCGTTTAGATTCGGTTTTGCCATTGACTGTGGTAACGATAATCTTAGGGTATCCGTTAGAATCCAACTTAGCCAGTTTGACAGCAATGCTACCCTCGGCTTTTATAGTTGATTTTTCGATACGACCTAAAGAATTGTATTCAAACCTACTCTCGGAAGACTCATCTCCAAATGGACCGACGTATGTTATACCGATGCTGGCCCAATTGTCGCCGTGACTTACCTCGGCAGTAGCCATAGTAATCGCCATTGCATCTGTGAGTCGCATTTGGGCGCATACACCATCGGCAGTGAATGAGTAGAGTGTCTGCATGATACGTTCTCCCAATTCATTATACTCCGTGGTAACTCGTTTGAAACGGTCCTCATTGTATTGTGTAATGGATTTTCCTACTTCGGCTCCTTCGGCATCAAGCTTGACTACAGACTCTTCGTTTCCGAAGGAATTGTATGTTGTAATATGGCTATTGATAAATTCGCCCTTGTCTATGACATTGCGAGAGTAGTCGACTGTGAAGACAGATTCTTTGACAGTGTGAACTTTACCGTACAGCTGGGCATTGTCAGAGTCACTCATACCAATAGGAGCGACGTCGTTACAAGTCTCGATTTGAGCGACAGCAACATTGCAGCAAAGCATATACAATGCGGCAAAGACTAATATGAGCGTGGATATTCTCTTCATAAATAATTGATGCGATAATATGAGCGCGAATATAATATATTTGGGTCTATCATACAAATAAGAAAGCCTATAAGGTATAGACCCTACAGGCTTGTAGTCTTGAGCCAATAGCCGGACTCGAACCGGCGACCCACGCATTACGAATGCGTTGCTCTACCAACTGAGCCATATTGGCAAAACCGAGTGCAAAGGTAGTAATGTTTTTGATACTACATACACTCGTTAATTCTTTTTTTGTTGAGCAATATTTTACTTCTTAATATTCAATTGCTTAACGATGCGGTCGAATACCTCTGTATTTTGATACCAGCCGTGGAATTCCTCTGCACCAGGACCTACAGCGTATACAGGAACCATTATGCCGGTATGGTTGCCTGATGAGAAATTGGCTTTTACTGCACCAGTCTTGTAATCGCCATTGATGATAGACAAACCGCCAGTCTCATGGTCGGCTGTAATCACGATGAGGGTCTCTCCATCTTCAGCAGCGAATTTGAGAGCCTCGCCCACAGCTTTATCCATGTCAATTACCTCATTTACCACTTCGCTGATTACGTTGTGGTGGCCACCCCAGTCGATTTGAGAACCCTCTACCATCAAGAAGAAACCATTCTTGTCCTGACGGAGGATATCAATAGCCTTCTTTGTCGATTCGGCCAAAGAGAACTTGCGGTCGGATGTTACATCAGGCATGTGCTCAGGGTAGGCTAGGACTGCGAGTTTGCTCTTATTGTCGTTTTTAGCAGAGTTCAGATCCTCATAGAATCTGTAGCCCTCTTTTTCGGTCATTTCCTTTACAAGGTTTCGACCGTCCTTACGTTCAGTAAAATGCTTCATACCGCCACCGATGAATACGTCGATGCCTGAATTAGGGTAGAAAGAAGCTATTTCCTCGTATTTGTGACGGTCGTTCACGTGAGCTACGAACGAAGCTGGAGTAGCGTGTGTTACGGCAACAGTCACTACAACACCTGTAGCCTTGCCTGCCTTTTCTGCCAACTCAAGCATAGAAGGGATGGCTACGCTGTCGGGTGACATACCGACCATATAGTTGCGGGTCTTCTGTCCGCAAGCCAAAGCAGTACCACCAGCAGCAGAGTCTGTTACGTAATCGCTCCACGACTGGGTCTGGCTGTAACCGCAAAGATTCAGCTGAGACATATACATCTGTCCGCCGTTGGCTGTCAGTGCTGCATAAACCTGAGCCTGTCCCATGCCGTCACCGATGAAGAAGATGACATTCTTAGGCTTCTTGGAGAATTTGGTCGCAGGCGTGATGTATTGTACTGGTGTATATCTGTCAGAGTATTCTGATATCTCTACCTTATTGATGAGGTCCTTGTAGTTTTCCTGAGCAAAAGCTGATGTGCAAGCCAAAGCTACGAGACCCAAAGTTGTATGTTTTAGACTTTTCATAAATATTACGTGTATATTTTGTCTTTAGAATTTAAATTTGAAGTTAGGCTTTCTCTTCTCAAGGAATGCCTTGCCGCCCTCCTGGGCCTCTTCTGTCATATAATAGAGCATAGTTGCATCTCCAGCCAACTCTTGTATGCCAGCCTGACCGTCGAGTTCGGCATTGAGTCCGACTTTTATCATGCGCAAGGCGAGAGGGGAGAGCTGCATCATCTCCTCGGCCCAAGAGATAACCTCGGCTTCCAGTTGGTCTTGAGGAACAACCTTATTTACGAGACCCATTTCGAGAGCCTCTTGAGCAGTATATTGACGGCATAGGAACCATATCTCGCGAGCCTTTTTTTGGCCTACGACACGAGCAAGGTATGATGCGCCAAAACCTGCGTCGAAACTGCCGACGCGAGGACCAGTCTGTCCAAAACGTGCATTGTCTGAGGCGATGCTGAGGTCGCATACCACATGGAGAACGTGACCGCCACCGATAGCGAAGCCGTTGACCATAGCGATTACGGGTTTAGGGATGCTGCGGATCTGTTTTTGCACATGGAGGATATTGAGGTGAGGTGCACCATCCTTGTCCATGTAACCTCCGAACCCCTTTACGTGCATGTCGCCACCTGCACAGAATGCCTTGTCTCCGGCACCTGTGAGGACGACTACGCGGATATCTGAGCAACGTTCGCAATAATTGAGTGCATCTATCATCTCCTCGACAGTTAGAGGGGTGAAAGCGTTGCGATATCGTTCGCGGTTGATAGTAATACGTGCTATATGGTTATACTCATCGAAGAGTATCTCTTGGTATTCTTTTATTTTAGTCCACATAATGTATTATTGTTGTTGAAGTCCCGAAAGTAGGAACATTTTTTGAATTACGTCCTGACTGTATACTTTTTCTTCAACTTTAAGCACCGATTCGTAGTCCTCAGCTTCTGGGGAGGTAATTCTGATAGTGTAAGTACCAGGTTCCAGAGCGAGGATGAAAGTAGATGTCTCAAGATTGAGTCGTGCTGTAGCTACTACTTCCTCGTCCTCGTCGAATACTTGAATTATAGGCATTTTGGAGAGAGGACGTGGTTTAGGTTTCTGAGCAAGCCCGACGAAACACTTCATGATAGCACTGGTAGCCATCTTTTCGTCGTTGATGATGCAATAAATATCGCGGCAGCCGTAGCTGTCTTTTCTTACACTACTGATGTATGAATATCTGCCATCTGATGTGAAAGAGATAGACATATTGTCGAAAGTATCGTTAATAGGGTATGGAAGTTGGACTGGCTTGCCCCACTTGAACTCGTGTTTGTCTAATTCAGAATAGTAGAGGTCGTATCCTCCCATAGATGTCGGATTGTTGGAAGCGAAATAGAGGCGCTTGCCGTCGCTGGTCCACATCGGGTAGTTCTCGTCGTACAATTCTGTGTTTACCTCTCCTGGTAGAGGACGAGGTTCAGACCATTTGCCGCTAAGCTTGATGGAATAGTACAGATCGAGTGTGCTGTTCATTGTCGTAGCGGAGAAGATTATCGTGTCGCCTCTCATAAATGCGCCTACCTCGTCGCCGAAGGCATCGATAGGTTCAATCAATTTATCGGCTGTGGCAAATTTGCCAGACTGACCTTTTGTGCGGCAGTCGAAGATGCCGAAATCTCCAGCACGGTTACTTGTGATGTAGACACCGCCATCGAATACGCTGGTTACGTAGTCGTCAAATAGTGTGTTAATAGGACCTACTGCGAGTTTGCTCTTGGTCCAGCCTAAATCCTGATTCTCTGCATACTTGATGCTATAGTAGTTGATCATTGCTCCGCTGTTGAACTTCTCGTCGCAAGAGAAGTAGAGGGTGCTGTTGTCTCCGGAAATCTGAGGATAAATCTCGTTGTAAGGAGAGTTTATCATCTCTCCCATATTGATGAGGTGGATTTTTGCAGAATCTGCTACCATTTTAGCTGCTATGTCGATTTGAGACATCAGAAGCTGTGACTCTTTCATGTCCTCTCCATCCTGAATCATAGTCATGTATTCCTTCAGAAAGTTCTTTGCCTTGTCGAAATGGTGGGAATGGTAGTTGGCTTTAGCTGCAAGAAGATAGGCATTGGCATCCTCTGTCTGCAACTGCATATATTTGTCAACGAAGTAGCAAGCGGTATCCTTAGGCATATCCTCATAAACTACACTCTCCACAATTTTCAGAAGAAGCTCGACATTCGTCTGGTTTTTTGGCTTGGAATAGAACTTGAGGTATTCTTTAAGTGCTTTGGTATAGGAGCCTGCGAAATAGTACATATCTCCCTTGACGCAACCTGTAATAGACTCTTCGGTCTTAAGTTTCTGCGCGTTAATAGTGATTGTTGAAGCACTGCCGAACAGTAAGGCAATGGCAATGACAAGGATTTTACTTGTTCCTTGGAGTAATTTTCTGGAGATCATAAGCTTTAAACATACTATTAATGAATCGGATAATATTTTACGCAATGGCTATTGTAATGTTTCGTATTTCTTTGGAAACTACTAACTTTGTGTCCGCTTAGAAGAAAAACGTAATGTCAAGTACAACTTCAATAACACCTCGTGACAGGTATTACATATTGCGTGTGTCGTCGTCTAACCTGACTGTAGCGGAACAATTCAATCAGATATTGTCCCAGATCAGGATGTTGTCCCAGATGTCACGCCTATCGCAGTCTTCCATCGTTTTCGTACGATATTTCCTTTCAGATGTAGCCAATCAGTTGTGCTACTTGCCTGCGGAACAGCCGGAATATGCGCTCAGTATTGTAGGACAGGCTCCGCTCGATGGTACTAAGGTAGCTGCATTGGTGTACATAATGCAAGGTGTGACGACCAAGCGTATCTGCGAGAATACCATTGAGGTTAAGGATGGTGATGTGACTCACTATTGGACAACACAAGTACAATTTTCAGGCCAAACTTCTCACGAACAGACTTGCGCTATATTCGATGAGTATATTTCAGGCTTGAATTCTTGTAATCTTTCTCTTCTGGATAATTGTATCCGTACTTGGTTCTTTGTTCACGATGTCGACCATAACTACGCCGGCGTAGTGTCGGGTCGTAATGCTAAGTTCGCCGAGCAGGGACTTACTACTGATACTCATTTCATAGCATCTACTGGAATAGGTGGCGAACCTTCTAAGCCTTCTTCTCTCGTCGAAATGGATGCGTATGCCGTGAATGGCGTGCCAGTCTCTGATATCCATTTCTTATATGCTAAAACTCATCTCAATTCTACGGCCGAGTATGGCGTGGCTTTCGAGAGAGGCACCTATGTGGATTATCCTGGCATCAGAAGGGTCTTTATCTCTGGTACCGCTTCTATTGATAATAAGGGTAACGTGCTCTACGAGGGTGATATCTATAAGCAGACTGACAGAATGCTCGAAAATGTCGAGAAATTATTGGCTGAGGCCGAGGCTGATTTCTCTAATGTTCAGTATATATTGGTCTATCTTAGGGATATAGCCGATTTTAGCGCCGTTCGTGATATCCTGGTTAAGCGATTCGGGGATACTATACCTTTCGTAATACTGCAAGCTCCTGTATGCCGACCAAAATGGCTGGTTGAGATGGAGTGCGTGGCAGTGAAATAATATCTTACAACACAGATGACAACACACAGGAACTCTAATACGATGCTCAGGATACTGATATGCCTGGGTGCATCGCATTTGCTGAATGACCTTTTGCAGGCTGTATTGACAGCAAGCTATCCTATTATTAAGGAGGAACTGGCTATGTCTTTTGCCGAAATCGGACTGATAACATTGGTTTACCAGATTGCGGCATCGGTATTTCAGCCTTTGGTAGGTCTTTTTTTCGACCGTCACCCTATGCCTCGCAGCCTGTGGGTAGCTACTACTCTTACTACCGTAGGTATCATTGGCTTGGCTTTGTCTCCTAATATCTATTGGATGTTGCCTAGCGTATTCATAATAGGCGTAGGTTCGTCTACTCTCCATCCCGAGGCGTCTCGTATAGCGTCATTGGCTTCTGGCGGTAAGCGCGGACTGGCTCAGGCTATATTCCAGGTGGGCGGTAATATTGGTAGCTCACTCGGTCCGTTGCTTGTAGCCATCATCGTCGCTCCTAATGGAAGGACAAGCATATTGTGGTTCCTATTCTTCGCCGCTTTGGCTTATATGGTGGCAAGCCCTGTGAGCCGTTGGTTCGCCGAATATCTTACTAAAGCGCGTAAGGAAAATATCCGTATGGCGGTGTCGAATAAGCGGCCTTTGTCGATGTGGATGACGGTATGGGCACTGGTGGTATTGACCGTCCTCATCTTTTCTAAGTATATCTATATGGCAAGTTTGAATAATTACTATACATTCTATCTGATAGAGCAGTTTGGTGTGAGTGTGCAGTTCTCTCAGGTTTGCCTGTTCACATTCCTCGCTGCTACTGCTATAGGTACATTCGTGGGCGGACCGGTTGGCGATAGGATTGGGCGCAAGTATGTGATTTGGATATCAATACTTGGTACAGCTCCGTTCTCGCTGTTCATGCCTTACGCTGGTTTATGGGGAACCATAATCCTCAGTTTCTGCGCTGGTTTTATGCTTTCATCGGCTTTTCCCGCAATTTTGCTTTATGCTCAGGAGTTGTTGCCTTATAGATTGGGCCTGATATCGGGCTTGTTCTACGGTTTCGCTTTCGGCGTGGCTGGTATAGCCAGTGCAATATTGGGTCAGTATATCGACTTGTATGGCTTGAAGCCGGTATATGATTTCTGCGCTTATATGCCTCTGCTTGGCTTGGTGGCAGCCTTCTCGCCTTCGCTCGGGAAAAAGAACTTATAGCTCCATGCCTAGTTCTTCGGCCAGGGCTGTCATCATTTCTCCCGATTTGCCTTGAACAAATATGTCGGTCATTCCTTGTTCTGTGAACTTGGATGGCTGTGTATTGAATTCTATTATCTTGGCGCCATTTCTCTTGGCCATTACTGGTATCATATCGGCTGGCATGACTAAGCCTGAAGTCCCCACTACTATGCATACGTCTACATCTTCCGTGGCTGCTATGCTTCCTTCATAGGCTTCTCTTGGAATGCCTTCGCCGAAAAAGATAAAGTCTGGCTTGAGTACCTTACCGCACTTTGGACATTTCGGTGGAAATTCTTCTTCAAGGTCAACTTCCTTGGCTGGGACAGAATAATGACAATGCTCACAAGACATGGTAGCTGTGGTGCCATGGAATTCCCAAACCACCTTGGAACCTGCCATCTGATGCAGATTGTCAATATTCTGAGTCACAATGGCTTTTAACTTCCCTTCTCTCTCAAGTGCAGCTAGGAATTTATGCCCAGCATTGGGTACTATATCCGTGCGACTCATATATTTATAGAATACGTCTCTTATAAATTCCCACGACTCTTTTGGTCGCGCATGAAAATAGTTAAGGTCTATAATCTGCGGGTCATAATTCTCCCATAGACTGTCCTTGGACCCTCTGAATGGAGGTATACCGCTCTCTACCGAAATGCCCGCACCCGTGAAGGCCATTATGTTCTTTGAATTTCTAATGGCTTCTGCTGCTTGCTTGATTGCTGCCGTATGTGTTTCCTGAGATTTCGTCATGTCGTCTGTAGTTTTTTATTATTCTACTGGTTAATCCTATTGCAAATATATAATCTCAAGCCCCTCTTTGTCAATAGCATTAACAACTTTTATATATAATGTTCGTAAAAGCATTTACAATCAAGTAAGAATACAATATGTCTCATCTGGAACCTATGATAATGGACTTGGCGCTGATTCTGATGTGCGCCGGAGCAATGACTCTGCTTTTTAAGTGGATGAAGCAGCCTCTCGTGCTCGGATATATCGTCGCAGGTATCCTCGCAGGTCCTCATCTGTCTATTACTCCTACCGTCGTAGATACAGAAAACGTGAAGATGTGGTCCGACATCGGCGTCATCTTCCTCCTCTTCGCATTGGGATTGGAGTTCTCGTTCAAGAAGATTTTCAAGATGGGCTCAGCAACCATCATTACGGCAGTGACTATAGTCATGGGTATGATTGTTGTCGGTGTGACGGTAGGCTCTATCTGCGGATGGTCACGTATGGACTGCCTTTTCTTGGGTGGTATGGTTGCAATGTCAAGTACCACTATCATTTTTAAGGCTTATACGGATATGGGACTTAGGGAACAGCCGTTCGCTCAGCTTGTTCTTTCTGTATTGATATTGGAGGATATTATTGCCATCGTATTGATGGTGATATTGAGTACAGTGGCTGTGTCTGGCGACCTGGAGGGTATGCAGTTGGTGGGGTCTATATCTAAAATGGCTTTCTTCATCTTGCTCTGGTTTATCGTCGGTATTTTCATAGTGCCGCTGCTTCTCAGGAAGGTAAGAAAACTGATGAGTGATGAGACGATGCTCGTCGTGTCGTTGGGTCTGTGCTTTACAATGGTCGTAGCCGCTGCCAGCGTGGATTTTTCTCCGGCTTTCGGTGCTTTCGTGATGGGTAGTATTTTGGCAGAGACGTTGGAGGCCGAGAGGATACATAAGTTGGTGACTCCTGTTAAGGATTTGTTCGGGGCTATTTTCTTCGTCTCTGTGGGTATGATGGTCGACCCTATGATGATAGTGGAGTATTGGCTGCCGATTCTTATTATTATCGCTGGAATCGTTGTCGGTCAGCTGGTCTTCGGTACGCTGGGGGTTATACTGACTGGTAAGGGTCTGAAGGTGGCATTGCAGTCTAGTTTCTCGCTGACTCAGATAGGCGAATTTGCATTCATCATTGCCGGATTGGGCACAAGCCTTGGCGTGACTAGCGACTTCCTCTATCCGGTAGTGGTGGCGGTATCAGTAATTACAACGTTTATTACGCCTTATATGATGAGACTGGCTCTGCCGACGTATGATTTCTTGCATGGGTTGTTCCCTGTGAAGGTTAATAAGTTGCTGGCTCCAAAGGAGAGAGCGCTGACTAGCAGAGAGACGCAGCATTGGCACTACCTCTTGAAGCGTATGTGTACTAAGGTGGTAATATATGTCATCGTCATTGTCGCTACGAATACTATAATGGCGGAGGTCGTTGCACCTTATCTTTATGAGTTCATCCCCGGCGTATGGGGTAAGGTGATATGTACACTGATATTGCTGGTGCTGATTACTCCTTTTTTGCGAGCTATAGTAATGACACAGAACCGATCGGTGGCATTTCTGACGCTATGGGTGGTTGGCGGACTGCATAAGGTGAAGCTGGCGGCTACTGTATTGATACGTTTTATGCTGGCATTGTATCTGGCTATGTCGGCCGTATGGCTGTTCTTCCAATGGTCTATCATTGTTATCCTTGCCGTGGCTACTGCGTTGGTCGTTATAGCTATTATGAGTAAGGATATGAAGCAGCAGACAGATTACTTCGAGAAGATATTCTTGAATAATCTCAATGAGAGAGAAATTGAAAACCTCTGATTCCTTGTCTGCATAGGGCAGAATTTGTTCTAAGTACAAGTTTTTTAGTGTCTACTTTTTGGTGTTAGTACAATTATCTATATGCCAATATATTTCTGCATGTTTTTGGAGAACAAGGCTAGTGAAACAGATAATGAATTTGTATTTGATGAATTGACGGAATTGTAACCCCACAAAAAAACGGACATCCCCCCCGGAGATGCCCGTTCCCATATCATTTTATTGTAGAGACGTTTTATAAAACTTCTCCACGCTACATGCAGTTACAGCTTCCTACCCGCAAGGTCGTATTTCACACCGTCGCGGATAATCACAATCCTGCCGTTCTCGATTACCTTCACTGCCTTGTGGCTGTGACCTGACTCTACATTTGTAATGCCTGTAGGTGTCTCGACAATTCGGCTGCCCTCGTCGGTGACGGTATCTGTCTCGCCGCAGCCGTGGTCGCACACAGCTGTCTTGGTGCCATCGGCCTCTGTGGTTGCGTCGCCGTTTGAGATGTAGTCGGTGAATGAATGACCGTGAGCAACTATAGGTGCAACGTCTGTGGTAGCAGAGCAACGTGCGCAGTGGCGCGACTCACTACCTGCTTCTGTGCATGTTGCCGCAATGTCTGTGGTAAAATAGTCCTCCCAGTCATGTCCGAGAGCAGCACCTGTAGCTTCAATCTTGTCAGTCTCAGTGCAGCCTGTACGAGTGCAGTGTGCAGTCTTATGACCGTCCTCTGTGCAAGTCTGGTCGCCGTCGAGAGCGTATTCGCCCCATGAGTGACCGAGAGCTGTTCCTGTCTTAGTCCATGTGGTGGCACCCTTACTCTCACAACGGCTGCACTTGTGGAAGTAAACAGCATCTGCGGTACATGTGGCTGCGCTCTTCATGTATGGTGCGGTGGCTGTTTCGGATGCGTAGTCGTGACCAAGAGCTGAACCAGCCTTAGTCCATGTGGTGGCACCCTTGCTCTCGCAACGGCTGCACTTGTGGAAGTAAACGGCATCTGCAATACATGTAGCTTTGCTCTTCAGGTATGGCGCGGTGGCTGTTTCGGAAGTGTATTCATGACCGAGAGCCGATCCATATTCAAACACATCATCATCGCTCTCATGGACATGACCACAAGTTGAGCAGCTTCTGTAATACACAGCCTTGTCAAGACATGTAGCCGCGCTCTTCAAAGCCTCTTCTTTAGCCTCTTCGGCAGTGAAGTTGTGTATTCTATTGATCTCCTTAAAATCGCCCCACTGCTTCGGGGTGACATTATTGAGGTATTCAGTACAAGCCACGTTAATCACCAGCTTGTCGCTGGAGCAGCCATCGAAAGTAGGAGTTTGTGGCACATGTTGATTATCAACAAGTTGCATGTAATAGGGTAGAAAAGTC
>JAKSLD010000047.1 GCA_024401395.1 Bacteroidales bacterium | reverse complement strand
CTACACCATTGAATTCGGTATTGCCTTTATCGTACCATACCCATTCACAGTTGTCTGCATTTGTTAGTTCTTCAAACTCCTTTTGTGTAGGCATACGGTAGCCCGCACCTAAAGCAGCTGTTGCAGCATCGTAATCTGTACCTCCAATGCCTTCTGAATAATTTGCGCAACCATAAACATACTCCTTCAGAGGGTCTTTCTCAGTACCTGCATCATAGTCGTCTGTCATCGTACCGCCAAGGTCAGAAAGATAAGTCTCCCAAGTATAGTTTGTCTTTGGCGATGTCTCGCCCCACGCCAGATACCATCCTGCATCTGTTGGCTTTGTTGCGCCAAGGTTACATGTCGCCCACTTGACTGACAAGCCGAGGTCGACAAAACCTTCCTGTTCTGCAGGTACCTCGTAAGCAAACGTAATGTCCTGAACATCTTCAATGGCTACCTTTATCGTCTCGCCACCCACTTTTGTTATTACAACTGTATTTGGTGTCTCTTGTGCCATACCGCACACTGCCATCAAACCCATAATGGCCGATATAATTATCTTCTTCATACTTTCTTCTTTACTTCTTTATTGTTTTCAGACTGTCACTTGTACCATCGGAATAGACTACTCTTATTATCATCACACCCTTTTGTGGCTCGTCTACTTTCACACCTTGAAGTGTGTAGTATTCCGTCCCGACGATCTCTTTGCCTGCCGACAGCTCTTCTATCGCTGTCTCCACAGCATCAAAGTCATACACACCAAAGGATATCGTCTCGCCTTCTGCAACGCCTGTCTTCTCTGCCGACTCGTCTACAACAAACTTCACTACTCCTCCCTCTGTCGAAATAGTAATCTTAGCAGCAGTAGTCAGCTTCACATACTGTGGCGACGTATCTTTGTTCACCACAATAGCAGGATCTTCATCTGCCCACGCAGCCGAAACACTTATCGCCCCAGCCGCAAGCATCATTAGAATTCTTTTCTGCTTCATCTTTATCGTTTTGTTTCGTTTGTCGAATTTCTAGAACTGTCATGCACGCTTGCAAATAGTCTATTAATTACACCATAGCACATATTCTTAGCGTATATCTATCATCGCCCACAAAAATAAACATTTTTTCACAAAACGATTCTGTCCCCATATAATATCTGCCGTTTTCTCACCACCACCCTCAACGTTCCAAAATAAAAACTGCGAGCATCCTTATACTCCCCCATATACTTCCTTATACTTCTTCTAGACTATCCCTTGGTCTAAATATCTATTCTATTCTTTTTTCGCAGCTTTTAGCAAAATTAGATAATCATATCAACCAAGCATAAGTATGCTTTAGCTGGCTGGTCGTATTGCTATGTCATAGTATTCTTCTATATCGCCGAATTTCTTGTAAAGGAATGATTGCTCTCTGTATTCTTTTGTTCTCTCTTTCGTGCGTCTCTTATTGATACTCAGCACTTTCATCTCTCTATCAGCCTTCCCTGATAATGCCACATCAAGTCTCCCATCATTGTCTTTCAGGAGTTTATAAAACCAGGAAACAGCCATCCTGTGCGCCCCATGTACCTTATGCCTCTTTGCCATCCTCTCCCAATGTCTCTTCTTGTTCCACATCTTCATCTCCTTTGAAGCCAACTTCTGCGCATCGGCGAACAAATCTCTGCAACTCCTCTGCTTCTCACTGACTTCCACTGCCAATAGCTTGTAATTCCCATAGTAGCGCTTAATGAACACACTCCTCCCTGTCTCTCTTGCCCTCGAGTCTCTCCTTGCCGCCTCGCGGGCGACCATAATACATTTGTGCCTGATTTCTACTCTTGCCATATTGAATAATCAAAAGCCTCTCCTCACGTCATAGCCCGCCTGGCTAGCGGTGTGCCTAAGACCCACCGCTGCCATAACGGACTGAATCACGTGTTTATTTTTTGTAAAATTTATTGCGGAATTTATGTGTTATTTGCCAAAATACTGAATGCTCTTGCCAACCAGTAGGGTAGCTTTCTCTTCTAAGGTCATTGCCTTGAGAATCTCGTCGATATTGTCAGGATTCAGTTTTAGCTGTTGCGCACTGGCAATCATTCCAACGGCCAGAAACGAAGATAGAAGGAAAGTATGTTTCATTCTTTAATGATTTTAAGAGTATCTGTTTGTAATAATGATAAGAAATTAGAAACTAAACAAACAATCAACTGGATTATTTTGTCCAATGATTATTTAACTCAGCTCTAGTTTCGTATGTAATTGTTCCCAAAGATACACACCCCCTACGAACTCTATCTTCGTCTCATTCTCAAATTTTAATCTTACTTGCAACTCTTCACATAGTCGGATTCGTTGTTGTACGTTTTTTTTAATGCTCCCCATGTTCTATCTCCCCCCTAATGCCTGTTTCACAGACTACGCTTTTTGGGCACAAGCATAACCCCAATAGCCATCATCAGGATTATGGCTAGGGTCATTAAAGCATTATAACTCATCATTTGTATGGAAGCCGCATTCTCTGCAAATCCTGAACTTTGTATAAAACTAATGAATGACTGCATTGTACGATAGGCATACATTCCTGGTATCATGGGTAAGAGCGAAACGAATGCTATAGATTCAAATAGTATTCCGGTTCGTTGCGATACAGTGCGACTGAAATATCCAATTAAAATCGCCCCAGCAAAAACAGCAAATATAATGTGTAGCCCTAAGGACATAAGTAGGAATCTTGTAGCGTGTCCCACAGCGGCAATCCATCCGCAATGTTTGAGCGTTTTCCATGGCGCGTTGCTGATACTGCCAAATCCGATGGACGCAATGGCCGCGAATAATCCATCTTGAATAGTGCTGAATATTAAATCCATAATTAGCTTTTTTGATATTGCAGTTCTACCATTCTATATTCATTAATAACATTGCTAGGCATAGACCTAGCGAAAGGCATGCGGTCGTAATGATGGCTTCGGCAATGCGACTGACTGTACATAGATGGTGTCCTCTGAGCATGTCTCCCATGGCATTGAGGAATGGAATGCCTGGTACTAGGAATAATACACTTGTAGCTAATGCGGTATGTGGTGTCTCGCTCCATCCGTATGCTATTCCGCATGAACTTATAATGGCAGCTATTATTGCTGAAGCAAATGTAGTTAGCCTGCCATCAAATTTATTTTTCAACATCTTTTGTTTGATGAGAAAGCCGCAAAGTGTAGCAACAAATACAATGCCCATGGCTATGGCGTCTCCTCCGAATAGTCTGCAAAACGATGCGTTAGCCATCGCTGTTAGGACCAAGACTAGGTTGGGGTTCATCCTAGTCTCCGAGTTTATTGATCGTATCTTTTCCTGCAGGTCGCTGATGGACATATGTGTAGCTTCTACTTCTGACGCTAGCTGTGATAATTCTACAACTTTGCTTATGTTTATGCCATGCTTGATTGTCCTGCCGATATTGTTGTAGGAGTGCTCTTGGTCGATAGTCCAAATGGCAATAAGAACACGTCTCGGTAATATGCTGACATCTGTTTTTATGCCGTATTCATCGGATATGCGATGAACGTTGTCTTCTATGGTGGAACTCAATGCCCCACATTCTAGCATCGACGAGGCGTAATCGGTAATCGTCACGCAGAATAGCTTTAGAAACTCGTGTTCGTTATTCATAGATTGTGATTTCGTCCTCATCGTCATCGTCCTCTATTGTTGTACTGTATTGGTCGTATTGGATGATGTGGTGCTTGTGGTTGAAGGTTTTGATCTTCTCATATCCTGCTCGTCCAATAGCAACTACGATTACTACTGCTATACACACCCAAATCCAAATAGAGCATACATCTTGCCCCTGTAACTGTTGAGAAATTTCGTTCATTGTTTTATTGTTTTTTTTGACGCGGCAAAGTTAGAGTGGTCGCCTCGTGTATGGCAGTTTTTTTAATGTAATGATTCTATAGTATCTATCGCTGAAAATTAATACTTCATAATGGCTGACGATAGTTGTAATTGGTTTTGAGAATATTGTCTAACCAGTAAATACTAATGTCTTGAATGCCTATATAATATATGGAACAAAAAAGGGTGTGCCGATATGTGACACACCCTAAAAACAAATGCTATTTACTCGGAAGAAGGATTCTTACCTTTTGAAATCTTTACTCCCTTATACTACTTTTCATCTTTCTCCTCATGTCTCATATTCGTGTTTTATAGAGTAACATTGCCTCTCTTGCTCAGTCCCTAAATCATCCTCCGCAAAACCCCGCAAAATAAAAAAACTGCGAGCAACCTTATACTTCCCTTATACTAGCCCGAGAGTAGCCCGAGTCTACACATAGCCTATTCCAACCACATAAACTCTCCCCAAACAATAAATCCTCATAATCTGCGTGAAACAAAAAATCCCCCCGCCAGCATTGCCAGCGAGGGGAATCCTTTATCTCAAATTATTGGTGTCCGATAAATCCCAATTTCACCACCATACGCAACCATACGCTTTTATGAGCGACGATACGCACATAAAG
>JAKSLD010000046.1 GCA_024401395.1 Bacteroidales bacterium | reverse complement strand
CAATAGGATTTCCAAAATTATTTTTTTACCTTGCATCGTTTAATGACAGCAATATGGAAAAATTCTACAGCAACGAGGATGAATTGATTCAGGATATTTCTCGTCCTACTTATCTTCTTAACGCCCAACTGCTCCGTCGTAATCTCTCCTTGATCGACGACGTTCGCTCTCGATCTGGCGCTAAGATATTGTTGGCTTTCAAGGCTTTTTCTCTCTGGAGCGCTTTCGATCTGGTTAAGGATAAGTTTCCTACCGCAACTGTATCTTCTCCTAACGAAGCTTTGCTGGCCTTCAACCACCTCGGTCCTAACGCTCACGCTTATTCCCCTGCTTATACCGATGCGGAGTTTGATGTCTTCACTCGCTGTTGCTCTCATATTACTTTCAATAGCTTGAACCAATATGAGCATTTCCGCCTTAAGTGTAAGGAGGCTGATCATCATATCTCTATGGGGTTGCGAATAAACCCTATGTTCTCTCAGGTCGGCACCGACCTCTATAACCCTTGTATGCCTGGTTCACGTCTGGGTGTAGTGGCCGACCAACTCCCTCGCACTTTGCCGGAGGATATCGAAGGTCTCCATTTCCACGCTCTGTGTGAGTCAGATGCCGAGGACTTGGAGAAGCTCCTTAGCGCCGTAGAGGCTCGATTCGAAAACTGGCTCTGCCAGGTTAAATGGATTAACATGGGCGGTGGTCACCTCATGACTCGCAAGGGATATAATACCGAGAAACTTATCGCTCTCCTCAAGAGGTTCTCCGAGAAATGGCACCTTCAGGTCATCATCGAACCGGGTAGCGCTTTCGCTTGGCAGACTGGACCTCTGGTGGCTAATGTCATTGATATCGTGGAGAATTCTAATATCAAGACGGCTATCATGGATGTCTCTTTCGCTTGCCATATGCCGGATACTCTCGAAATGCCATACCAGCCTGCTATCCGCGGCGCCATGACGTCTCCTCAGGAGGGCTGGTTCTCTTACCGCATGGGCGGCAATTCTTGCTTGTCTGGCGATTTCATAGCGGACTATTTCTTCCCTCAGGAACTGAAAATAGGGGATAAGATTGTTCTCGAGGATATGATACACTATACAACAGTGAAAACCACTATGTTCAATGGCGTATCTCATCCCGATATAGCCGTATTCGACCCTGAAGCACCTGCCGGTAAGCAGTATCGCATCTTGCGCCAGTATTCTTACGCCGACTACGAGAGCCGAATGGGATAATCTAATACCCTACCGTTTTGCGCAGCTCATTATTATTCCTCCTGTCAATCACACTTGTGCTCTTCTCTTGTAAAAAGGAGACAGAGCATAACTTGCTTGATATCTATATAGCTTGGAATGATATGGATATGCAGATCGGTGAGGAGGCTCAACTGGATATCCGTCTCTACCCAGATAATGCGTCTCTTGGCCTCCCGACCTCGAAACCTGTCTGGACTAGTTCCGACACGACTGTGGTCTACATAGATGCCAACGGCCGAATAAAAGCCCTTAACTATGGCCGTTCTCTCATTACTGTTCAATGGGGTAATTTCAAGGCACAGAAGTATGTGGTGGTGAACGCCGAAGTTATTTTGGCTGATGATAAGCTTCAGGCTCTCCTGATAAAGAAATTCGACGCTAATCAGGATGGTAAATTGCACGGCACTGAAATCGAATCTGCCGTAGGACTGGACTTGTCCGACCTCTCTTACGTGACCTACCCTATCTCTTTCAAAGGCCTTGAGGTATTCACTAAACTGACTAACCTCAAGATTTCTGATGTGCGTATAGGCGAAATCGATTTTTCTGCTTTCCGTCATCTTGAGAGGCTTGATATATCTCAGAGCGATATCAAAAGGGTCGATATTCACGATTGCCCTAAACTGAGATGGATAGATTGCCACGCTTGTGGGTCTTTGACTGATTTGTATATCGGCGACTACGATAATTATGGACCTTGCAAGCTGGAGACTATCGACTGCGCTAGATGTAGCTTGTCATCGCTGGACTTGTCTAGATGTGAACTGTTGGAATATTTGGAATACTCAGATAACTTTTTCGAGCAGGTCGACCTTTCGGCTTGCCCAAAACTCAAAGTCGTTAATGGAATAAATGTTGCACGTCCTTATGAAGAACCTGATTCTCTGGCTGAATAAAGCCGCTCTTAATATTGCCAATTTGCCTGCACGCCTATGGATTTGGGCTCGTACCCGCACTCCTAAACAATGGATGTTTTTCTGTCTCAAGGCAATAGGAATATTAATCTTGCTTCTTCTGCTTTTCATCTTTTCTGTATATGTCGGACTATGGGGACATATCCCGTCTCAGGAGGAACTGAAGCATATCCAGAATGATAATGCTTCGGAATTGCTCGATTCTAAGGGCAACTTGCTTTCTCGCTATTTTTTGCGGAATAGAATCAGTGTCGATAGCGCGGATATCTCCCGAAATGTCTACCACGCTCTCGTAGCAACAGAGGATAGTCGCTTCTTTGAGCACTCTGGTGTCGATACTAAGAGCGTAGCTCGCGTATTCTTTAAGACTTTCCTTATGATGGATGCTAGCCAGGGTGGTGGATCTACTATTTCTCAGCAGCTCGCTAAAAATATCTTCGACCGCCGCGATTTCAGCATCTTTACCGTTCCCGTAGCTAAAGTCAAGGAGATTATCATAGCTAGCCGACTCGAAGAGGTCTACTCGAAGGACCAGATTCTGGTTCTCTACCTCAATACTGTTCCTTTCGGCGAAAATGTCTATGGCATCGAGGCCGCTTCTAAACGTTTCTTCTCCCGAAAGGCTAAATGGCTGGACGTACCGACTGCCGCTACTCTTGTGGGTATGCTCGCTGCTAATACTAAATATAACCCTCGCTTGAATCCTGAACGCTCCGTGGAACGCCGTAATACTGTCATCGACCGTATGTATAAGGCTGGTTATATCGACTCTACTGAAATGCGTAAGGCTAAGGAGACTAAACTGGTCCTGAAATATAATACGTCCGACCGCGACAATGGCACTGCCGTCTTCTTCCGAGATATCGTTGGCAAACAGGCTCAGGCTATCTTGAACGAAATATATGGCGAAGGCTCTTATAATATCTACACCGATGGCTTGGTCATCAAGTCTACGATAGACCTCACTCTCCAGTCAATAGCCGAAAAGGCTGTAGTAGCTCACATGGAGGAGGTGCAGAAGGCTTTTAATAAGGAGTGGAAGTCTGATTCTCTGGCTACCCTCAGCGCTGGCTTCCTGGCCGTCGACCCTCACTCTGGAAATGTCCTTGCTTGGGTTGGTGGCGTGGATCATAGCTACTCGCAGACCGAACACGTAACTATGCGCCGCCAGGTGGGTTCTACTTTTAAACCGTTCGTCTACGCTACTGCCCTCGAACATGGTATCGCTCCAACTACCTACGTGGAAAATATCCGCCGCACGTATGGCAAATGGAATCCTGGTAATTCTGATGGCAAATATGGCGGTTTCTACTCTCTCAAAGGGGCCTTGTCTAAAAGTCTTAATACGGTGTCTGCTTGGATTATCGACAAAATAGGCCCGGATGCCGTAATCGACCAGGCACGCGAAATGGGTATCGAAAGCCCTATCCCTTCTGTCCCTAGCATTGCCCTCGGTACAGCCGAACTGACTCTCTTCGAAATGACTCAGGGTTATATCCCTTTCGCTACTGGTGGTATATCCCGACCTATAAAATACTTGAATAGCATCGAGACTCGCGATGGCAAGGTTCTTTATGAGACTTATACCGACCACGACGGAGCTGAGGTCCTGTCTCACGATAATGCCGTATTGGTACGCGATATGCTCACCGCCGTGGTGGATAGCGGAACAGGTCGCGCCATACATCGTACTTATAAGATTGATACGCCTTTCGCTGGCAAAACAGGAACTACACAAAATGGCGCAGATGGCTGGTTCATGGGTATGTCTCCTAATATGGTTATGGGTGCTTGGGTCGGTGCAGATAACCCTTCTCACCATTTCAAATCGTCTTACTATGGCCAGGGCGCCTATATGGCTCTCCCTATCGTGGGCAGATTTGCTTATAGCATCTCTAAAACGCCTTCGGTAGCCCGACACCTCCAAGGTGAATTTCCTGAACCGGAGGATTTGGATACTAAAATAGCTATGCTCTTCCCTCACCGCTCAGAGTCGTACCCTGATGTGGATTCTATTAGGGTGGCTATATTCAATGATTATATGCGCAATAACATCTTCCCTGATGATTATTTCGATGATGATGATAATGACCCTTTCAATTTCGACCACAGAAATAAAGAGGACCGCCCTGTACGTAAGGGCTTCAAACGTTTCTTCAACGCTGTTAAAGGTCTTTTTCAGTCAGATGAGTAATAGACCACAAAAGTTGTTTGTGGATATATAACTACAGGAGATTCCTCAGTTCACTCGACTGAGGAATCTTTTTTATTCTGCTCGCTCTTTATCTCTTCCAGAAGCTTTCTTACCTCTTTGAGCTCATTCATTACCTCATCATTGTTGTCTTCTGCCATCGCATCTACTATAATGGAGTTCACAAATGACATACCCAACATTCCTCCTCCAAAAAGTAATAGGACAAAATAGATTTTTGCTAAACTGCCTGCCCAATCACTCCCCATATTTTCTGCTATCGTATTTGGTATCTCATACCACCCTTCTATAGAGAATATCTGGAATGTAGTGTAGGCCGAAACTAACGGATTCCCAAAATATTCTGGCGCAGCCTTGCCAAATAGTCCGCACGATAGCATCGATGCCACAAACAGGAATATGACAAAACAGAATACCACAAAATACGACGCCTTCACCGCTCTCTTTATGCCTCGCAGAATATTGCTTACCCCAGGTAAAAACTTGATTATTCGAACAGATTTGAATATTCTGATAATTCTTAGGGTCCTGAATATCATAATCAGACTCAACCCCTGTAATGCACCGTTCGATGCAAGGAATAGTGTTACCAATGACGGAATACTGCTGATCGTGATAATAAAATCAAATCGGTTCCAATTCGTCGCCCAATATTGCTTCCAACCGTACTTGCCTATCTTCAATATCATCTCAATAGTAAATAGTACCGTCAATATGTCATCTACTATATATAGCTTACGAGGTGTCCCCGGGAAATAAAGCGTAACAAGAATAATTGTATTAATAATTACCAACGCTAGTATATTGGCGTCTGAAATAAATAAGTCGCGAAGTTTTTTCATAATTGTATCAGCATTATTCAAGTTGCAAATATAAGAATCGCTTACAATAAACCATTCTTTTTCTTGATTTCATCTACCTCCTTCTTGGTAATATTGTCACATTCTTCTTTATCGTATATATACAGCAACTTCACTTCTGAGTCATCTTCATTTACTGACGCCACAGCTGTTATCACTCTCGCTCCCCCACTTTTACCTTTCTGCTTTGATGCTATACGCATTCTGACTTTGTATATATTTCCTCCTAATGACACTCCTGAACGTGGATTCGAAATTATGTCTTCTTTTAATCGTTTGAGATCTTCAGAGAGTGAATGATAT
>JAKSLD010000045.1 GCA_024401395.1 Bacteroidales bacterium | reverse complement strand
CCGGAAGCGAACGAGATTCCGTGTCGAGACAATATCTAGAGTTTAAAAAAGACCAATCTCTCTTAACGCATCCTTAATGCTCCCTTAATACAGACATAGCTAATCACTATGCTGTCAATCTGAAAATATCTTTCGTTTATTACAGTTTGACTCTGTTCTTCATTGCCTCAAGAAATATATTCTTGTATGTCTCTCCTACAGGTATTGTCTCTTCTCCTATCTGTGCTGTGCGGGAATCAAAGGCTGTGATATAGTGTATATTTACTATGAACGACTTATGTACCCTTAGAAACAGGTCCGACGGCAACTCTTCTTCTAGCTGTCTCATCCTGTATAGCGTGGTCAATGGAGCTCTCTCTCCCTTGATATACATCTGTATGTATTCGCTCATTCCTTTTACATACATCACATTTTCTAATACAACTCTGCGCAACTTGCCGTTCTCTTTCAGATACATATCTCTCGACTGCTCTCCCATCTTTTCCGCTACTCGTTCTACCGCCGTATTAAGATCGTCGAACGACAGTGGCTTGAGTAGGTAATCTACTGCCGAGACTTTATAGCCCTCTATGGCATATTCTGGATAGGCCGTGGTAAATATGATGTATGGGACTCCTTTTATTGTACGTGCGAAATCCATACCGTTTGTTCCTGGCATTTCTATGTCGAGAAACAGAAGGTCGATCTTTTCGGACTCCATTATGGTGCGGGCATGGGAGACTGAGAGGCATTGCGCAACTAGTTCCAATGTGGGAATGCGACGTATGTATTTCGCAATCTGTGCGAGAGCAAGTGGCTCATCATCTACGGCAATACATCTTATCATGGTACAATATTATAAGGTATGGATAGTGATACAACATATCTGTCGTCTATGTCGGCGATATTGAGAGTGTAGTTCTGCGGATAGAGCAGGTCGAGTCTTTTGCGGACATTCTGTAGCCCTATTCCTCCTATGTCGCCGTCCTTTCGTTGCTGGTTTATGGTATTCATACAATAGAAATGCAATTGCTGCGACTCTATTTTGATGGATATGTCTATGATGGATTCTTTCTCGTAGGATATGCCATATTTGAAAGCATTCTCCACAAACGAGATGAATAGTAGTGACGGTATACGGATTGTGTCATCGACAGATGGGAACGATGCAGAGATTTTCACGTCGTCGGGGTATCGTATTTTCATCAAGTCGATGAAATGTTGCATGAACTCAATCTCTTTGCGCACGGGAACCATAGTTTTGTCTGATTCATACAGCATATATCGCATCATTTTTGATAGCTGTTGGACCACTTCTGTAGCTCGTTCGGTGTCGATGTCTATCAGTGCCTGAAGATTGTTCAGGGTATTCATCAGAAAATGTGGGTTGATCTGATACTTAAGCGACTTAAGTTCCGAAGTTACTTGCTGCATCTTGACTTGCTCAAGACGGTCTGCATTGCGCAAGGTGTGCATATATAGTTTCAATGCAAAATTTCCTAGGATAATTCCGATTATTGTCAGTTCGTTCATTATTGCGAAGAAATTTGGCATCTTTGGGAAATGCTGATGCATAGGGCGGAATTCTTCGTTGTTGTGATTAGGCCCGAACTGATAATGAGGCTGTGGTTTACCTAATGTGATTGTGGTGCTGTCGTGTGGCCTCAAGCCAGCATCCATAGGATTATGTATTTCATTATGGGGCTGGGGAAACGTCGATGGCATAGGTGGCATCACTCTAGGTGGCTCTGAAAGGTACCACACTAGTATGAGTATGATAGGAATTACAGAAAAATACAATACTCTGTAGCCTCGCATAAAGAGGTAGGGGAGCAGTATTTGGTCGTTGAGGAGAAAAATAAGTAGACATGGAATAGTGTAACATACTGTGCGCAAGGGGATAGCCCAATTGTATTGCTGAATATACTCATTCGTTACGTACTCATAGAGCATCACGACGAAGGGTGATATAACATTGATCAATATGGCAATCAGATATATGATGTACTCTAGTCGAGTATATTTATCTGCATTGGCAAATATGTTTTTCATACCATCAGTTTTTTGCAAAGAAAAGAAAAATTGGCTGTATTTCGCCAGAAGATAGGGGGTCTTCTGGCAGAAAATACAGTCATTTTGCCGAATAAAAGGCTTAACACATTATTCCTTCATTCACGGTAATGAATATAATCCGTCACGGATATTAATAGGCTTATTTGTATGACACAAAGGTATAATGGGAATAAATATCTAGTGTGTGATAATCAACAAGCCGGCACGTTTATTCAACGAACCGGCTTGAAGGGTGTTTTTTGTCTTTAGAATTTTATCGCCACTAGCGATACATCGTCCACCTGATAGCATGTGCCTTTCCATTTCTCATATAGCTCGTTGAGCTTGTCGCTCTGCTCGCTCATGTTAAATGCGCTTACCTCTTCTATCATCTTTTTCAGACCGGTCGACTTCATTCGCTTGCCTTCTGGGAATGTTTCGTTCTGTCCGCCAAACTGGTCGGCTATACCATCCGAGCACATATAGAGGGTGTCGCCTTTGTGTACCTCTATGGTAGTCGTCTCGAATGTCAACTGTCGAGCCCGCTCGTCGCTGTCTCCGATGCTTCGCTTGGTGCCTTTTATCTCTTCGAGCTTCCCATCGCGCATATAGTATATAGGGCGTCTTGCTCCTGCCACCTGCAATTTGTTAGTGTCACTGTCATACCGCATCATGGCTATGTCCATTCCGTCTTGCACTTCGGCGTTGCTTTTTTGTCTCAATACGTTGATGAGCTGACCGTCCAGCACTTCGAGCATCTCGCCTGGCGTAAGGTCTTTGTTGCGGGCACATATCTCATTAAGTAGGGTAGTGCCAATCATCGACATGAATGCTCCTGGTACTCCATGTCCTGTGCAGTCGGCACACGCTACCATAATTCTGCCTTCTCCGTGGTGCGACCAGTAGAAGTCGCCACTCACGATATTGCACGGCTTGAAGAATACATAGGCACCATCAATACCTTCGGTAGTCAGATTGTTGAGGTCTGGCAAAATGGCATTCTGTATCTTCTGAGCATAGTTGATACTGTCGGTTATGTCTCTGTTCTTCTTTTTTATCTCGTGAGTCTGTCTCTCTACTTCTTGTTCGAGGACACGTTTCTGCTTGCGGCTTTGTACCACCAGAAAGCCTATAATGATGCTTATGGCCGTCATTATGGCTAACGCGCCAGCCAATATCCAGTTCTGTCGTTCGGCTTTCAGTTGGGCTGTCTCCATCTTGGCTTTATCAAGACCCATCTGAGTCGTCAACTCTTGAACGCTTTCTGTCGTGGTGTTTCTTATTATCGTGTCGGCCAAACACGACATACGCAACATCATATCGATTTCATCCTGTGTGTCGCTTTTGCTCAGAATGTTGAGCCTGTCCTTTAACGTTCGATACTCGTTGTCATAGTCATCGCCTTCTCGATATATCTTGATTATACTGTCGTTATATGCCAATGCCTTGGTATATTCTTCTGTCAGGTTGTAATAGTTCATCTTTGCCGCGTAAAAGTCTTTCTTGCGCATTCTTACGAGGTCGGAAACGGCATAAAGGCTGTCAATCGAACGCATTAGCTTGTCCGCATCTCTTCTGTCACCTTTCATAGCTTTGAGGTTCATCTGATAGCTCTTGGATATGAATGTGTAGAATAGTACGTCTCTTTTTATCGCTTCATCGGCTCTGTGCCCCTTGGCATAATTGGCATAATCTTCTATCTCTTTGGCAAACTGCCCGATGAATCTCTCTGCCTCGGCATTGTTGCCCGATTTGGTCTTCTCCTCTATGATATTGGCAAACTTGCAGAAGCTGAGGTCTATGAAGTTGGTGTGCAGCTCTTTCGGCGCTTCCCTGCATATCTCTATGCCTTCGTCGAAAAGCTCTTCAGCACGTCCGAACTGCTTTGATATGATATTGGCAACTGCCATTATCTTTATAGAGCCGACATATAGTTTCTCTTTTTGCTTGCCCTCTTTATCAGGCATCTCTTTCACCGCATCATAGATATGTTTTGTAACGTCTATACACTCGCTAGCCTTGCCTATCATAAGCAGTCCTGACGCTTTCTGCAGCTGAAGGTTATAGAACTGCTCGGGTTCTTTCTCTTTCAGATCGGTGTGTTTGTCCACGCTGTCGCATACGGCTATGGCATCTTCATACCTGCCCATTGCCACATAGCTCGTGGCTTTCAGCTGTAGTCCTTTACATAAATGTGGGTATGATTTGGCTTTTGTCGCTTCCCTTATCAGTATGTCGCAGTCTCTCAATCCAGCTGCAGTGCTGTATGTCTTCAGGCAGTTCTGCACCAATGTATCAAGGTTAGCCGTCTCTTGTGCATAAGCGCTCCTATTGCCCAATATCATCAATAACGTAGCCAGTGCCAATACCATAGCACCATGTAAATGTAGTGTGCGGTAAATCATTCCAATAAATCCTTTTACTCCTTATATTGCAAAATTAAATTATTGTTTCCTAATAATCGCACCTTACGCTTAATAATATTGCTAACCTCGTCTAGTCTCGGTCTAGTCTCAGTCTAGTCTCGGTCTAGTCTCTGTCTAACCTCGTCTAGTCTCGGTCTAGTCTCGGTCTACACTCGGTCTACACTCGGGGAAGTCCCTTATTCATCGTAAATTTTTAATATAACAGATCTTGACAGAGTATCAGTAAGGTCATATTTGAGCAGTATATAAATAGGTATAAAAAATGAGCCCGGTACAATACCGAGCTCACTACTATAGGGATTTTAATATTTACGTCCCGCTTTTCGAGGTTAGTGTATTTTGATATAACCTCTATAAATATCAGTTCTTTATCAGAATTACTTAGGCATCTGAGCACCGCAGCCATTAACTGCACCGAAGAACTTCAATGCCTTGTCATGGTTGTAACGGTTGAAGTACATTGTAGTCTTGCTGCTCATTGTACCCTGAAGGTTCATACCCATTGCTGAACGGAACTGGTTAGCTGCAGAGTTAGCATCAACTGACTTTGTCTCTGAGTAGCTGATGTGGAGGAACTCGTTGAGGTAAGTCTCGTCGATGATACCCTTCAATGCCTTTGGATCAAGGTCAGCGTTGCCATCGCTCTCAGCGAGTTGGTCAACATCCTCAAACTCCTTGTTCCAGATGCGCTGGTACATACCACCACCAGGCAATGTCAAGTCAGCCTGCTTGTTTAGGAAGAACATGTTGTAGTTAGCTGTTGTAATACGCTTAGCCTCCTTTGTACGGTCGCTGTCAACGTGTGTGCGGTCAAGACCTGCGAATGTTGTACAGCCGATGATATTGTGCTCAACATACTGGTTTGTACCAGGCATGTAACGGAAGCCATAACCCATATCGCCGAGGTCCTTTACGCGAGCCCAGCAGAACAATACTGTGTTGTAGTTGAAGTAGAACTCTGTAGGAATCTTAGCATCACAGCCACGTACCTCAACAGCAGCCATACGACAGTTGATGAAGATGTTGTTTGTGATAGTTACCTTACCCTTGCTCATACCCTGGATAGCGTAGTTAGGGCAGTTGATGAATGCACAGTTCTTAACGATGAGCTCGTATGCAACTGGAGTTGTAGTCAACTTCAAAACGTTGCTCTGATTTGTGAATACGTTCTCATTCAATGTCTCTGGCTTAGAGAAGTCACCATTAGCACCCTTATTGCCGATAGGCTGCATCATAGGAGTCTCAAGACCCTCTGGCCAACCTGAATCCTCGCGGTTGTTTGGTCTGTAACGATATGCGATTGAGTTACCACGGTCGAAAATCAAGCCGTCAAGTACCATCTTACCATTCTCTGGCAACTTAGTGATAGTCTTGTCCATAGCACCGCCGTTTCTCATGCCATAGTCAATAATCATTGTTCCCTGACCATTTGCAGTACCATTTGACTCTGGTGTAGGAATAACTGTTGTAGCATGCTTCAAGATATCACGTGTCTTGAAGTCAGGTGAATAACCACCCTCAATTGTCAAGAGCTTCTTGATTTCGATTGTGCCCTTGTCGAGTGTGCCAAAGTAGTTGCCCTCAGCAACCTTAATGATGTCGCCATCCTCAGCCTTGTCTACAGCCTTCTGGATGTTCTTCAAAGGAGCTTCTGGTGTGTTGCCTGCCTTTTTGTTGCCACCTGTTGAAGCTGATACATACCATGTTGTCTGTGCTGTAACAGCAGTCGCCGCAAAAATCATAGCAGCTAAAGCGAAAATAGTTTTTTTCATTTGTACATAGTGTAAGGATTCCAACCTTAATTACTATTAACCAGACTAGTAAGGAATCCATTTTATCTAGCCCGATTGATAATGCAAAAGTAGTTCCTTCTTATCTACTGACATTACGTAAATTTACGTATAGTACTATTTTTTTGGTGAGTTTTTGAAAAAACTATCAACTATCTTCCCCAAACACATATTTTGACATGGGTGAAATCACATTCGCTTTTATTTGCTTAGAATAAATCAGTATATTTGCGATGCGTGCTTTATTTTCAATTAGTATCTGGCTCGCTTTTCAAATAGTATCTACTTTTTTATTATGTCAAAAGGATACAAAGAAGACACTAGAGTGCAGGTTCCTGCAGTGTTACACCTCACTCGTTTGGGGTATAAATACATAGGTAAAGGCGTTAGCACGCACACCGATACAAACATATTTGATCAGGACACTAATATCCTTGTCAATGTGTTTCGTTCGCAGTTTGCAAAACTAAATCCAAATGCCGTAGTAAAGAGTTTGATAAACAACTAAAGAAACAATGGAAGAAGAAAATAAGATACTGATTTACACCGATAACAGTGGGTTGACGCGTATCGATGTGAAACTGGAGGACGAGACGCTTTGGCTTACTCAGACTCAGATGTGCGAATTGTATCAGACGAGTAAATCAAACATCAGCGAGCATATTAAGCATATATTTGAGGAAGGAGAGTTGCAGGAGGAGGCAGTTGTTCGGAAATTCCGAACAACTGCTGCGGATGGCAAATCTTATATGACCAACTTCTACAACCTCGATATGATCATAGCCCTAGGTTATCGTGTGCGAAGCATCATAGCAACAAGATTCCGTCAATGGGCAACTCTTCGATTGAAAGAATATATCCAGAAGGGATTCACTATGGATGACGAACGCTTGAAGAAACTTGGCGGAGGTGGATACTGGAAGGAACTTCTGGAGCGCATACGCGACATCCGTTCCTCTGAGAAGGTGTTCTACCGTCAGGTGCTGGAAATATATGCCACCAGTATCGACTATGATCCAAGGGCTTCCGTTTCACAAGAGTTTTTCAAGAAAGTTCAGAACAAGATTCATTACGCTGTTCATGGGCATACAGCAGCAGAACTTATTGTAGAACGAGCCGATGCCGAGAAGGATTTTATGGGTTTGTTTACATTCAAAGGTAGTCATCCAACACTCGTTGAGGCTCGGACTGCAAAAAACTATCTTAACGAAAAGGAACTACACTCAATGGGACAACTGGTTTCTGGTTACCTAGATTTTGCAGAACGACAAGCAGAGCGTGAGATGCCTATGACCATGAACGACTGGGCGAACTACCTAGACCGCATCCTTACGATGACAGGCGAACAGTTGCTTCAGAATACAGGAAAGGTTACACATGAGGAAGCCATGGAACATGCGACATCAGAATATAGAAAATATAAGCAACGCACAATAAGCGATGTGGAGAGGGATTATCTGAATGCTATAAAAGGGATAGAGGATCTCGGGAAAAAAGGAGGCGTAAAATAAAGCGTAAATTCATGAAGAGTATTCCTTTGCGGGCATAGCCTCACATAATGGATTCTGGTCATGCAGAAATTAAACAACATATTATTGATATAACACCTTTTAGGACATCAAAGTCTTGATACAACCTTGCAAAATCTCTTTCCCACTACATCTTGACATTCTGCAATTCCACCCCCACAAAACCGCTCATATCCTAATCCATTTCCCCTTTTTAATATACCATAGCTCCCCATATATTTCTCTAATTTCGCAGACGATTTACCGCCTTTGTGACTTAATTGCAGCCACTCAGCAAGGTATTTTGTTGGGTAAGGGGAGTTATTATATATATTATTTTATAGCTTATATAAATAACGATATTTTAGCGTTCTTATTTTGATATATCGAATATTGTTTCTACCTTTGTCTTGTCAGAATAAAGAGCAGAACTGCTATAATTTTAAGGCGCCAAAATGTACAGCTACCTCTATATTTCGACTTTATATAATATAAACCGAAGCCACTATTGGACAGATCCATCAAAAATCTACAATAGTACGCTCATAATTTTCTAATTTTTATTAAATGGAACTACAAACTCCGTTTTCAGACCAATTCAAGACAGACCCATGTCTGGTTTCTGTCTGTATGGGTCCCAACTACAAAACAGTTATGGAATACCCATACACCCCTCTTTATGCTGTATATCAGTATATCATCGACCCTACTTTCCTGGGCGGTATCACACAGCAGATCCGCAGCTGCTCAGACCATGCTCAGCGCGCTAAGCTTAAGGGCTCTCTGCCATACATGACTTTCGCCGCGCTCATGGAGTACCGTCGTACCGAGTATATCATACGACCTACCGGTACTTTGATCTTGGATATCGACCACCTGAAGTCTTTCGAGGATGCCGAGGCTCTCAAGAACGAATTGTTCAACGACCAAAACCTTAAGCCTCGCCTCGTCTTCGTGTCACCTTCCGGTCTGGGCGTAAAAGCGGTCATTACTCGTCCTCTGAGCGCTTTTGCTACTAACGAGATGGGACAACGCAACAATCAGAATGGCGTTAACGCCTACTTCAATCAGCATTATGCCGCTCGTTACGGAACTACCGCCGACCCTCAGGGGTCCGAGCTCGTAAAATGCTGTAGCTTATGCCACGATCCTAAGGCTCTATTTCAATTCTAAACGTATGGAAATAAATCAAATCGAATGGCTGGTGAGTCAGATAGAGACTCACCGCATTAAATTGTGCAACTCTTATCGCGAATATTATTACGTCTGCTCTGCTTTCGCTACCGACATGGGCGAGAGCGGAAGAGAGTATGCCCGCCGTATCTGTAAGGTGTCGGACAACTACCAGAAACGACACCGCGATGAGGATAAGGATTTCAATATCCAGTACAACAACTGCCTGAAGAATCATAACGGACGTCTCCATGTGGCTTCTGTTTTCCTGATGGCCAGAGAGGCTGGACTTAACCTCAAGGAGTGCCCTCGCTCTCCCCGTGACACTTGTGACACTGTGACACCCTATACCTCTTCTCGAGAGCGCGCGTTACAGTACACAAAAAAATCGAACAATCCAAATTTTAATCAAAAAACTTTTTCAATGAACAATAACAGCTCATCCGACAATTCAGCTAATACCACTGATAACGAGGACCTTTCTTCGTTCGAGAGTAACGAACCAGATATCCCCCTCCCAACCCTCATCAAGGATGACGATATCAGAGGCATGCCCGAGTTATTGCAGAAGATGCTCCGTCTTCAGTCCAAAACGCCCCAGAAAGACGTCATATTTCTCTCATCTCTGTTCTTCTTGATATATCCCATATCTCACATATCTTACAGGATATATTACGGCCATAAGTACTTCCCTACAGTCTTCTTCATAGTCGCAGGTCCTCCAGCCAGCGGCAAGGGTTGCGTTGGAGAAGCTAAGGCTCTCTTGGACTTCCTTGAGGAACGTAAGCAGAACCAGTTTCAGGCAGCCATGAAAGAGTACCGTCAGCAGAAACAGGCTTTCGCCGATATGGGCAAGGACCGTAATGAAACTCAAGCTCCTGAAATGCCTAAGTATTCTATGGTATTCGTATCTCCTAATGCTACCGACTCGGCCAACATCCAGGCTATAAGCGATTGTGACGGCCATTGTGTCATATACGCTCCTGAGCTCTCCGATCTGGTGGCTTCCAATGAGCGCGAGAAGGGTGGCTTGCAGTATAGCTCTACATTCCGTCTGTTGTTCGATAACGTCGATATAACTCTCGTCCGACGTACTAATAACGAACATATTCTGGTAAAGAAGCCTAAGGTGTTGACTGTGGGGTCTGGTACCCCTATCCAGCTCAGTCAGCTTATCGTCTCTGCCGAGAATGGTCAGTTCTCTCGCTGTCTCTTCTATTTCATGCCTGAGGAACGTAAGTTCGAAA
>JAKSLD010000044.1 GCA_024401395.1 Bacteroidales bacterium | reverse complement strand
GCCGACCCTCTGCTTGTAAGGCAGATGCTCTGAACCAGCTGAGCTAAACGCCCTTCTTTAGGAGTGTCCTTTCTTTTAAGACGATGCAAAGGTAAGGACTTTTTTCTTACCTGCAATACTTTTCCTCAATTTTTTTATATCTCCGCAATGGTATAATTGCTACCTCCTATGAATATCAAGCTGTTAGTCGTCGCATTTTTTTTCGCAGCTTCCACAGCTTCACGTACAGTAGGGTAGAAGTCTCCCTTTCTGCCCGATTTTTCTCCCATATTTTTGAGCTCTTCTGCAGGTACGGCTCTGTGTGATGTGGATTGGGTATAATAATACTTGGCCTCCTTGGGAAGCATGGCTATTACCTCTTCTGGGTGCTTGTCGTTTACCATGCCTATCACTATGTGCAGCTCGTCGTGTCCTGCCATCTCTTCTGTCAGCTGCTCAGCGACATATTTCATACCATGAGCATTATGACCTGTGTCTATAATCATATCTGGATTCTCTCCTATCTTTTGCCATCTGCCCATAAGACCTGTCTGTTCTTGTACACTGGCTAGTCCCTCTCTGATAGATACTATGTCTACCATGTCATAACCTAACTCTTTCAATACTTCTGTAACTGTGAGTATTGTTAGCAGGTTCTTTTTCTGGTAGTTGCCTGTCAACGAGAATGGTATCTTGTGCTGGTGATTCTTCTGTCGGTCTAGAATGACGTATTCGCATTTGTCTCCCTCTTTCTTGCAGTCGATAATCTTCCAGTCGTCTTCCGCAAAGCGTATTGGCGCCTCTTGTATGCCTGCCATATCCACAAATACTTCGTCTGTCTCAGGATGTCGTTCTCCAATGACTACTGGTATCTCTTCTTTAATGATGCCGGCTTTCTCTTTTGCTATCTCTGCTAGCGTATTGCCAAGGTATTGTGTGTGGTCATATCCGATATTGGTAATAACACACATGTCTGGCCATACTATATTTGTACTGTCTAATCGCCCGCCAAGGCCAACTTCCACAATCGCAACTTCTACTCCGACAAATTTGAAGTAGTCAAATGCCATGGCTGTCGATATCTCAAAGAATGAGGCGTGGAGGTCTTTTAGAAATATCTCATGCTCATTTATGAAGCGCATTACATAGTCTTCCGGTATCATGGCACCGTCAACTCGTATTCTTTCACGAAAATCGTGAAGGTGTGGCGATGTGTATAGGCCTACTATATATCCTGCCGATTGGAGTATCGAGGCTAATGAGTGCGATACCGATCCCTTGCCGTTAGTGCCTGCTACGTGTATTACCTTGAAGGCTCTGCTGGGATGGTTGAGATGGTCTTCTAACTTGAGCATATTGCCAAGCCCTGGCTTCATCGCCTTGTCGCCTATTTTCTGATACTCTGGGAACTGAACGTACATGTAGTCCAGTACCTCCTGATATGTCTTCATCATAATTATCGCCTGTCTTTTATTCTGCAAAGGTAATACCAATTTCTGCAAGTACCGCACGTTCGTCGATTAACCTCTGTGAATCGATGTCGTCTCCCACATTCCTGCTGCCTCTGTCTACGAGCTTGTTCATTGCCCCTATCTTATCCGCAGGTATTATGTCGCATTGTATCACTCCGTTTATTTCTCCCGTGAATAGTAGTTCTCCTTTTCCTTGTAACGAGTCTTCTACTATGTTGCTCAGATGTTCTACTCTTATGAGTCTCTTGCCGTATTGGTCGCATACCATCATAAGGGCATCGTCAGCGTGACACGGACAGGCAAATACAACGTTTTCTCCGTCGTATCTCTTGTATATCTGATTGGCATCTTTGTCTACAATGTTCTTGATAGGTACTTTCATCACCCTGCCGCTTTCATATACTATTACCATATAGCCGGATAACTCGTGTGAGTATATGGCTATCGTCTGTTGCGCCTCTTCGTCTTTCCAGATGTTTTCTGGGGAGTATTGGTACTGACTCTTTGGAAGTAGGTATAGTAGTCCTTCAAATGGGACAAAACTCTCACTCCAGTCGTTTATCTCGTTGAGTCGGTACTGACTGGTGGCTATGGCCGATTCTTTTGTTGCCGACTTCTGCTCTGGTTGCTTTACGGCATTTTGGTTAACAGTATGAACTGCTTGAGAATCGGCTGTAGGTGTACTGCCTGTATCTTGTACGTCTTTCACGGCTTCTACGGCCGTTATGTTATCTACCTCATTTTGAGGCTCATAGCTTTCTTCTTTGTAGACGCCTAGTTTTATTCGCTTTTCTTTTATCTGGCGAATCTCGTTGGCCGACTTCACTTCTCTTGTGGTGGCGCCGTATCGGACGAAGTAGTGTCCGCTAACTGACACTGGGTCAGGACATTGCTTGACGTCTATCTTGAATACTGTTCTTCCGTCTATTTCTATCAGTTTTCTCGATACAATGTATTGTGCCGGTTGTGTGCCAAGTATTGTATAGGCAGCTTCGTCAAAACAGTTGAGGAATTTGTCGGTAGGGTCGTCTTGCGGTCCTCTGCATTGCTCTTGGAAATATTTCATGTCCGAATCTAGTCCGGCTGCTATGCCTTGATTGTTTACACCAATGTACATCGTACCGCCATCGGTGTTGAGCATGCCGCAGAGTCGTTCCATAATGTGTCTCTTCTGCTTTTTCTCGTCTGCATTTAGAGTGCCGGCTGGTGTGACAAGTGACGACTTGAACTCTAGCCTCTGGGATTCTTCTCCGAGATAGGTTAATTGCTTTTCCGGAATGACTATGTTTAATATCTCGCTGATTTGGTCCACAATGGTCTTCTTCTCCTTGGCAAACTGGTTGCCGAAGTTGTCTAGCAGATTGCGTGAGAGCATAAGTGAGGATATTTTCTTGATTGTCTCACTCTTGCTCTTGGTGCAGGTCTCCCAGAGATATTCGTTTTTGTCTTCTTGTCCCTTGGCTCCGATAATTCTAAGTCTAGTGAGATACTCGTTGAACTTGGTGTCTTCTGCGACCAGGTCTGAATTGCTCTCTGCTAGTTTCTTGACTTCTTCTTCGTTGATCTGTCTGTTGAGGGCGTAGTCGTATAGCAACTCTACTATTCTTTTCCTGTCAGCATAGTATTTTACTTGTTGCTGGTCGTTTGCTATGCGTGAAAGGGTATGGGCAAGTGAAAGGTAGTTGTACATAAGTGCCTGGTCTTTGCACGATACTGCAAGACGGTCAAGTATGAGTATTAGTTCTTTCACATGTCTTATCTCAAGCAACGAGGCTGTCTGTTCTGGTTCGTCGTCAAGATATGGTATGTCATCGTCTATGTCTGGATTGTTCCTGAGTTCTTCAAAGTCCACCACACCTGTGCTGTACCACGACATCAGCTTGGTCAATATCTCTGAGTCGTCAAAATGGTCGTTCGTTATCTCTATAAATGAACCTAGTACCTGCCCAGTAGGTGTCCATCCGTCTACTCTTACCTTTACGTAGGTGTCGTACGTGATGTCCATCAGACTGTCTGATTTCGGAAATACTATGGAATGTCCATATTCGCCTAGACATAGGAATGCTTCTTGTCGTTTATGCGTAGATATGTGTCCCTTTAGGGTCTTTACCTTGCAGAGTATCTCATCGCCTAGCTCGGTTTCGTCTTTCATGAACTCTTCTATCATCTTCCTGGCTGTAAAGACGTATCTGCCTTGCTCTAACTCGTCTTCTATCTCTACTGGGAATATGATCGGCTGATGGGTCTCTACGTCCATGAAGTTCTCCATCGTGGTAGCTACACGGAACGATACTAGTTTGGTGGTGTCTAATGTACCCTCTCCTATGTATTGGTCATCGTATATCTGACATTGTATGGAGTAGTTGCTGACGAATTTGGTTTTCTTGAGATCTTCTGAACTGGGGGACATCCTGACAATGTTGGTAGCAATGACATGGACTGTGTCGCCGATATGTGGGTATACCTTTGGAGCTGGCTTTATCTCTACCGCGTCTTTCTCTTTGCTGACTTTTTCTGTTGCCTTGGATGGTATTCTGAACGACATCGGATTGAATACGGCTTGCTCTATCTTACTCCATATCGTACCAAGCTGTGGAACGGTATTGCCTTCGTCAATGTGTATGTCGGTTATGCTTTTGTCAAGGTATATCTCTACATCTAGTGCTGGTAGCAGTCCTTGTGGTATGATATTCCTGATGGTATCGTTTTTCGGACGTATTATCAGGGTCTTGCCAATGAGCCTTACCATTACCTCGCCATACTCCATCTCCATCATGCGGTTGTTGTACAGCCATTGGTTTGATGGCGCCTTGCTTAATTTTTGCGCTATGGTGTGCGTGTGTCTCAAATCTTCCCATCCATAGTCTAATGTCGAGTTGTATGGGTAACAGATGCACTCTAGCGAACGCCTCAAGAGGTCGTCTACTTCTGTTACTCCGTCTGAATAGGTGAGTAATCGACATAGCATCGCCATTCTGCATCGTCTGTCTAGTCCGTCTGAATCTATCGAGAGGAATAGCTCTATGGCTAGGGCTTTGACTACAGATTCTATCAATTGTCTGCCTTCTGGTGTCTCTGCATTGGAGAGTACGTTGACGTTGTATTGCTCTCCTGCTACGTACATCTCTAGCATTCTCAGCATGGCGCCTCTGAATGGCTCAATATGCCAGTCTCGTTCTTTGCCGGTAGTAATTATGTCGAATATGTCGTCCATATACTCGTAGCATAGATCGTGGCGAAGCGAGAGAAGGTGCATCATGGTCTTTAGCTTCTCTTCTGGATGGTATATGTAGCCTGATTGTCTGAGGCTTTTCAATATGTGCTCTATCCAGAATTTCTCTTCTCCTTGGTATAGCAGTTCGAGGGCGGATAGGGCAATGTCTACGTTCTCTACGGCATTGGAGAGTAGTTTCTGTATCTCTTGTCGCTCGTCGTATGTGCTTTTGAGTATGCTGCTCTCTTCTAGTAGATATAATGCCATCTTCTTGAGTGTCTCTAGCATCAGTTGCGTGATGTTGTGATGCCCTCGCCCGATGGTGCTCCTCACCCAGTCTATCAGGGTCTCGTCCATCTTGGCAATGGCCTTGATAATCCAGTCGACATCTTCCATCTGGTATGCTTTGCTGGCTCGCATATAGGCAGGGTCGGTCTGCATCTGGTGCATCAAGAAGCGCGCTACTGTGTAGTTGACATTGGTAGCCCTGACTAACTGGGAGAATGACATGAATTGCTGGGTTCCTCCTTCTGTGACTGCCTCGGTGGTGTTGCTGACACTTTTATGCGAGCTGTTGCTGTTGGTAACAAGAGCTAAGTCGAGTATCCAGCCGTTCATAGCTGTTACTTTGCACATTACTTTTTGCCTTGTCCAGAGCTTTTGCCCGCCTACTTTGTCTATGTTGAGGTGAAATTTGAAGAATCTTTCGTCTCTGACTATATAGAATTTCCTGGTCTGGGTGTCTCTATAGTCTGTTTCAACATAAAATGGATAAGTTTCTCCAACTTTATAAAATGATTTTACAAGTGGTTCGAAATCTTGTGTCCATATAATTTGGTCTTTGTTTATCTCCTTGACTAGACAGACTATGGTTTTGGGTATCTCTGCCTCTTCTTGGAATTTAAATACACCAATCTGAAATTTACTCTCGCCGTCTGTAACGACGTAATACATTTTCCCTTCTTCTTTGTTTGTCCGTTCTAAGACTTGCAGGACTGCTCGTTGTCCGATTTTGTACTGTTTCATAGATTTTGTTTAATATGTTAATTCATTTTCCTCGAGATTTTGAAAAACCTCGTACCTTTGTATACGTGATAATCTATTTCTAGTTTAATAATTTATGGAGTTTGTTTCTCTGCTTAATGATATCCTTTGGACCTGGTTGGTAATTCCTGTTTTGGTCATTTGCGCTCTTTGGTTCACTGTTCGTCTTGGCGCTTTTCAGTTCCGTCACATAGGTTTGATGATTCGTCAGCTGACAGAATCTAATAAAACGGTAAAAAAATCTTCTGAAAAGGAGGGTATCAGTTCTTTTCACGCATTTGTCGTTTCTTTGGCAAGCCGAATAGGTACTGGTAACCTCGCTGGCGTGGCATCGGCTATCTTCGTGGGCGGCCCAGGGGCTGTGTTCTGGATGTGGGTTATGGCTTTACTGGGTTCAGCAACTGCTTTTGCTGAGTCTACTTTGGCTCAGTATTATAAGTTGAAGGTTAAGGGAGCATACATTGGCGGACCTGCTTATTATATGTACTATGGTCTCCATAAACGTTGGCTGGGTGTGATTTTCTCTGTATGTATGATCATTACTTTCGCTATGGCTAACCAGATTATGCAGAGCAACCAGATTAGTGCTTCTCTGTCTGATACTACCGGAGTTTCTAGCCTTAGCATCGCTGTGTTTATTGCTATATTGATAGGTGTCATCATATTGGGTGGTATCCATCGTATAGCTAAGGTGTCGTCATATATAGTGCCGTTTATGGCTGTGGCTTACCTCTTGCTGGCTGTGTATGTCATAGTTGCGAATATTTCTCTCATCCCTGATGTGCTTTATTCTATAGTCTCTAGCGCCTTTGGAATAAATCAGGCTGTGGGTGGCGCTGTCGGTATTACTATCGCTCAGGGTGTCAAACGTGGTCTTTTCTCTAATGAGGCTGGTGAGGGTTCTGCCCCTAATGCCGCAGCTACCGCAGAAACTTCTCATCCTGTCAAGCAGGGCTTGGTTCAGGCTCTTGGCGTATTTACTGATACTTTGGTAGTGTGTACTTGTACTGCCGTGATTATTCTCCTTTCTGGTGTCTATCAGAATTCTGACGCAGATGGTATCATCCTCACTACTCGCGCTCTGGAGACGCATATCGGTCCCTGGGCTCGTTATTTTGTCTCAGCTGCTATCTTCTTTTTCGCATTTAGCTCTATTATAGGAAATTATTACTATGGTGAGACTAGTGTGAGATTCTTAACACCGCACCGCAGGTATATGTGGGTCTTTCGCGCACTGACAGTGGCTACTGTTATCATAGGTGGCGTGATGTCTCTTGAGGATGTGTGGGCTATAATTGACTTGTGTATGTGTTCTATAGTCTTACTGAATGTCTATTCTATTCTGTGCTTGTCGCCTAAGGTCGATAAGTTATGGAAAAATTATAAGTCTCAGTTAAATAAGGGCTTAGATCCTGTCTATCACAAGGAAATGATTCCTGAGGATAGTGTTGATGTTAAATCTTGGTGATTTTAGTCAGGTTTGTGAAACTTTCGCTTTTTTGAGGGCGTAATAATGCAATGTTACATACTTATATGTAACATAATGTTCAGAACTAACTAAATCTTTTTTGTATGAATAGGATTTTTGCATTTGTGTTGGGATGTATTCTCACACTCCCAGCATTCGCTCAGCAGCAGTTCCGTCAGGAATATGGTAAGGGTATCACTCTCATATATGAGACTCTCGATGAGCAGGATGGCGCAGCTATCGTAAAAGGTATGGAGTGGGCAGAGGAGACTGATGTAGCTATCTCAATCCCTGAAACTGTGGCTTATAATGGTAAGAATTATACTGTAGTGGCTATCGGTGAGAGCGCTTTCCGTAATCGCGATATCACTGAGGTGGTTCTCCCTCAGTCTGTTACTCTCATCGAGCGTCAGGCGTTCACAGATTGCCGCTATCTTCGCTCTATCAAGATGGGCGATAAACTTGAGTCTATCAAGTACGAGGCTTTCCGTGGCTGTATGAATCTTCAGCAGATCAATTTCCCTGCTTCGCTTAAGCATATCGAGCGTGGTATTTTCCAGGATTGCTTCGCTATTAAGCATATCGATCTCCCAGCTCTCTCTTATATCCCTGCAGATATGTTCCGCTACTGCATCGGTCTCGAGAGCGTATCAGTGCCATCTACCGTAAAGAAGATTGGTACAGAGGCCTTCAAGGAGTGCCGTAATCTTAAGTTCATTCTCGGCGATAATGTAGAGGTTGGACACAAGGCTTTCTTCAACTGCGCTAGTGTTCAGAATAGCAAGGGCGTGGACCTTACAACAAAGTAGTAGCAAGCCTCTTTGTAACCTTTATGGCGCTATTGGCGTATCTTATACCATAAACAATAGATGATTTAGTAGGGTCGCATAACCATAAAGGCGTACCTGAATGGAGGAACAAACAAAAACAAGAGTACTACATAACCCACGAGCCGTTCTGTTTAGAATGGCTCGTTTTTTTTGTTACACTCTCATACTTTTTTCTGCAAATAATTCTGCGAGTATTGGATGAATCGAAAAATTGCTTTACTTTCGTGTTAAATATTGACTTCGACTGATGATGCGTTCGTGGTTGGTTGATAGTAATTGGTATTTAATTGATTTTTAACATGACAAAAATAATCCTAGCAGAGTTAGCACTGTTCGTATCATACGCCAAAATGAAAGTGCAGTTTATTTTTATGCTGCTATTGGCTGTAAGTGCCTTAGTTTCTTGTGATGATGATAATGAAACGGTAGAGATAGAAAGTCTTATTTTCCCTAATGGCAAGAATTATAGTACACAATGTGGCGTTGATGGCCTTGTGGTAATCAGTAATGCAAATCAGGCTGATACGTTGCTAGGTGAATATATTGCAGATTTTAAACGTGAACATTTGCTTGTATGTGGAGAAATCGCAACTTATGGGATAGACTATGTTGAGACTAGGATGGAGATCCTTGGCGAGAAATATATTCTTAATATTGATGTGCATACAAATTTATGTTGCGTTATGGAGCCTTGGTGTGTAGCGTATGTTGTTCCGAAGAACTTTAACGTGAATAGTGTCGAGTACATAGTTTCATATCCTAATATTGAAAATCACAAAGGTATTGAGTGAGTATAATTGAAAATTGAGTCGATTGTATGCTACTATTCATATAGAAAGAGAAGTAGTATAAGGAATTATATATGGTCAAGTTTTTCTGATTTATTGGAGAAACTTGGCTGTTTAGTATTGTGTAGGTTCTGCTGGCCTAGTAGAATATAACGCACTGGTTGCTAATCTAGGGAAATGTATGCGCCCCTGCTCGTTTTTTTATATAACCTTTTGTTCCCCGTTTCGTAACAACCCTCCAAATAATTATTTTAAAGACTAAATCAAACTATGTTAAACAATTTTCTGAAAGCACTAATAGTAATATTGTGCATGGCTGGAGCTGTTTCTACAAATGCTCAGACCATTAGAATAATCTACACGACAGACACACATGGCTCAATCTTCCCTTATAACTTCGTGACAGGTGAAGATGCCCAACACAGCCTCGCTCAGGCAGTGACTTATATCGAGGAGGCTAGAAATTCTTCAGATAATGTGATTCTTCTCGATGCTGGTGATATGCTCCAGGGTACTCCTGCCGTATATTACTATAATAATGTCGATACAGCTCATAATATCATTCCTAGAATATATAATCACCTCAAGTATGATGCCGTATGTATCGGTAATCACGATATCGAGACTGGTCACGCTGTATATGACAAGGTTGTCGGTGAGATGAATATGCCTGTCCTGGGTGCTAATGTCATTAATAAGGCCACTGGTAAGCCTTACTTCCAGCCTTATACTGTCGTAGAGCGTGCCGGTAAGCGTATCGCTATCCTCGGTATCACTACTCCTTATGTTCCTCACTGGTTGCCAGAGTATTACTGGAGTGGCATGGAGTTCACCGATATGATTGAGTCTGCTAAGTATTGGATGGATTATATCCAGAAGAATGAGAAGCCTGATGCCGTTGTCGGTTTGTTCCATTCTGGCTACGACTATACTCACTCTTACCAGAAGGCTGAGGATAAGTGCAATGAGAATGCTTCGGTCCTCGTAGGTGAACAGGTGGATGGCTTCGACTTGATTCTTATCGGCCACGACCATAAGGTATATAACACAACCGTTAAGAGCCCTTCTGGTCGCAATGTGCCTATCTGCGACGCTGGTACTGCCGCTCGTTACATCGGCGATGCAACTATGGAGTTCTCTAAGGGTAGCAAGAGTCCTGTCGTTTCGTCTAAACTCGTTGCAATGACTAATGAGGGTGTATCTAAGTCTTTCTCTCAGCATTTCTTGCCTCAGATGCTTGCCATAAAGGCTTATGCTAAGAAAGTGGTAGGCCAACTCGATGAGGATCTCATCTCAAGCGATTGCCTCTTCGGTAGCGCTAAATTCGTAAATCTTATTCACGCTACTATGCTTAAGCATTCTGGAGCTCAGATTAGTTTGGCCGCTCCTCTGTTGGTCGATATGGATATCCCTAAAGGCGACGTTACTGTGGGTAATATGTTTACTCTCTATAAGTTCGAGAATATGCTCTCTGTTGTCCGTCTTACCGGCGAGGAGATCATCAAATTCCTTGAATATAGCTATGACGAGTGGATTATGAACCCTGTCGAGAATGGCCATCTCATTAAGGTGAACAACCGCGGCCGAATCATCAATCGCGTATATAACTTCGACTCTGCAGTGGGTATCAAATATACAGTCAATCCTTTCAAGCCTCTTGGTAGTAGGGTAGAGGTAATCTCTATGCAGGATGGTACTCCGTTCAGTATGGAGCAGGAGTATACCGTGGCAATGTCTAGCTATCGCTATAATGGCGGCGGTGAACACCTCACTAAGGGCCTAGGCTTCTCTAAGGAACAGATTGCTGAACGTACAGTGAAGAATGTCCTCTCTGATCTCCGCGGCATGATCATGCAGGATATCGTTGATATGGGAGGTAAGATTACTATCCCTGACTATAACAACTGGAAGTTTGTGCCGGAGGATAAGGTTAAGGAGTATATCGAGAAGGATAAGGCTCTCTTCTAATCGTATAAGCGTATAATATCTATATCTGAGGCTGTGTCAAAATGCCGACACAGCCTCATTTTTTTTTATCTCTCACCCAGTTTCCTCCCTGCCGCATAAATAAAAAATTGCGAGCAAACTTATACTTCTCTTATATTAGCGACTGCCTCCCATACCCCCAGACAAGGGCTCTTTATTTAGAAAATTACGATGAACAAGGCACCTCCATTGTACCATCAGCTACGCACCAGCTACAAAAACTGCGAGCAACCTTATACTTCTCTTATACTAGCCTTGTACCTCTCTTATCTTATCCTTGCCTTTTTTCGCCCACGCTCTTCTAGCTCTCCCTAGTCCGTCTAGAGCCACTAGCCCGTCTATTTTTCTCTTCTCCCACACCCATCCCCCTCCTATTCAACAAAATTTAACCTATCGCGTAACCCGCTGATGCATAATGCCCTCGGCTACGTCGCTCAAAAAATTCCAAAAAATATTTTCATTCAGCTATTGCAGATTCAAAAAACCTCCCTACCTTTGCA
>JAKSLD010000043.1 GCA_024401395.1 Bacteroidales bacterium | reverse complement strand
AGCATAGTACATAACAAGGCACACAGCCTCGTGTGTGTTTGGGCTGCGTTTATTTCAAAGTGCTTGTCGACTTTGTGATTGCTCAGTACGACAGCATCTGATAATTGGTCTAATGTGATAGTGGAATATAGAGTGATGCATTGTGGCGTAGCAATATCATTTTTATTGCTTTTCGTGATCGAAATTATATCTGCGTTGGCTACTGTGTCTAAATCTGTGCAGCAGTCCCCGCACTCATTCTCTGCTTCATTGTGGTCTCTGCAGCAGTCGTCTTCGTCATCTAGACAAACGTTAAGTGCCGAGATGCCTGCTATCAGGTCTAGGTCCACATGCTCGTGTCCGCTCTCCGCACATATATGCTGCTTGAACTCTATCCCGCTCTGTGCAACAACTATCGAGCATATCAGTCCTAGCGCAAGCATTGTTCTGCATACGCCGCGACATACCTTATATAATATACTCTTGCTTTGCCTCATAGCGGGCACAAAGGTAATAATTATTTCTCGTTTTTGTTGTCTTTCGACTCGTCTTCAAGCCCGTTCATTCCGTCCTTGAAACTCTTGACACCCTTGCCAAGTCCTTTCATTAACTCTGGAATTTTCTTGCCTCCAAAGAGAAGAAGTACCAAAATGGCAATTACAAGTATCTCTTGCATGCCGAGACCTAGGAATAGTAATTTCATTGTATAAGGTTTATTTTTTTATCTTTTTAATGTGTATCCTTCAGTGGAAGCGTTATCGTAAAGGTCGTACCTTCTCCCTCTTTGGATGCAAATGTAATCGAACCTTGCGCATCAAGGATTATCTTGTTTACTATCGCTAACCCAAGACCCATGCCGGTCGATTTGGTCGTAAAGTTAGGCTTAAATATGTTATCTTGTATATCTTCTGGTATTCCTTTGCCATTATCTTTTACCGTAACGATGATTTTTCTGTTCTCAACACTGATGTTGGCATCTATCTTTATCTCTTCGTCTTCGGCTTTCTTTGCTTGCTGGGCATTCTTTACCAGATTGTTGAATACTGATGTAAGCTGATCTGGATTAATAAGCGTATTGGCTTGGTCTATATGCTTATGTAATGTAATGTCTACATCTGGTTCTCTCTGGAATAGATATACGCAGGTCTCTAGCTTTTGTACCACATCCACTATCTCTGCCTCTCCGTTCGGTGTCTTGGCTAATGACGAGAATTGTGTGGCAACGTGCGACAGCTGGTCTATCTGTTCCACAAGTGTCTTGCCTACTTTATGTATGAAGGTGTCGAAATCTTCTCGCCCTTCGTCCCACGACTTTAACAGGTATTGTACACTGAGCTTCATCGGCGTGAGCGGATTCTTTATCTCGTGCGCTATCTGTCTGGCCATATTTCTCCATGTCGACTCTCGCTCGGTAGCTGCTAATTTCTGCGCTGAGTGCTCTAGCTCGTCTATCATACGGTTGTATTCTTCGACCAACTGTCCTATCTCGTCTTTGTGTGGATAGTTGAGTTTCTCGTTGCGCTTCTCTAGTCGTATGAGCGACAGGCTGTCTTTAATCTTCCTCAGTGGCTTGGCTATTGTCGACGCAAGGAAGTATGATGCTAATACTGACATGATGATGATGAGCATATAGAAGTTGGTCATCGGTAATAGTGTCGATATCATCTCTTTCCTCTGCGACTTGAGGTCTTGGAAGAATGGTATGTTGAGGTAGGCTATAGGCTCTCCATTGTCGTTTAATATGGTCGAATAGATGCTGTAATAATACATCTTGCCCATCCTCTCTTGCTGGAAATGTTCTTCATGACCTCCATAGTTCAATTCGCTGATGGCATATCCGTCCATCAGGTTTGAAGCTAGGTTGTTCAGGAATAGTTCTCTCCTCGATGTGCCTATCAGTCGTCCGTTTTTGCTGTATAGGTGTGCATCGTTGTTGTATTGTGTGGCTAGTCTGTGCATTATATTGTCCATCTCGTTAGATGCCAGACTGTTGTCGCTGCCGTCATATCCCATGGCTTGTAGCTCGGCTGACATGGCGACTGTCATGCCTTGTAGCGCTATGGTCATTCTTTCTCTACTTCTCCTCTCATTGCGTAGGAATGCCTGGTATATTGTAATAAGGCAGAATAGTACGAACATCATCAGCGATAGGAATATCAGAATATTCTGCATCCTTTCGTGTATGGCCATGTTTACATATATAATATTGGTATGCTTGCGCAATACGTAGAATATTATCGTACTGGCTAATAGTAGGTACAATAGTAGGAACGAATAGTCGCCAAGCATATTGCTAATTGTCAGCTGTGGATATGATAGCGCGACATACTGATGGTCATACATCTTGTATATCAAGTGGTTGTATCCGTCCCAGTCAAATGTGTACTCTTCTGTGCTGTCGTTGGCAAACGCTGGTAGCCTGAATTTTCTCGGATAGTGATATTGGCCGTATGAGTTGGACAACTGGTCGTCGTAGTATTTTGCATACGAATAGCCTTTTAGCTGTCTGGTGTCTAGTCGGTCTCTGTTGTTGGTCAACAGCTCTAGATAGCCTATCTCTTGTGTGTTTGGTTTTTTGTTTAATTCTATGTATAGTCGTTCTTCTCTCTCTTTGTTGTTTATCTTTATTATGCCGAAGTAGCTGGCACGACCGTCATTGTCGTCCAGGCAGTAGAAGTCACTGCGTCGGTTTATTCGCGTGCCGAAGACGTCTATCATGTCTTGGAAGTAGTTGTAGCAGTTGTATACCAGTCCGTTTTGGGTCAGTTGTATCGTGCTTTGCTCTCCGTAACATGGAATGACTTGCAGGTTGTATCTCGTGAAATATCCGTCGAAATACTCTTCTCTGAGGTAGGAGTAGAGCTCTTGCTCCATGTTCGACTTCTTCTCGCTCTCTGCCATCAGGTAGCGTATCTTTTCGTCGCTCTTTAGCTCTGTCTCTATGTCGGATAGCATATTTTCTGCCACTGGGTCGTCTTCTCGCATTAGTTCGAATGCCAGGTTGTTCATCAGTAGCTCTCTGTTGTTTTTCTCTTTTTCTACGTCTAATGCCCAGATGCGGCACATCAGGAATAGGGCAGAGGCGAACATGAACCATACAAAATTGCTGAAGTGTATGCCTCGTTGCCTTCTTAGCTTTAGATTGTAGTATATTATGTGTGTCCCAATGAACCCTACCGTGAGCAAATGCCCGTAGTCCGACATGAATATGTCCATTGGTATCGTAATGAGTAACGATATTATGCCAAGTATGATGCCTAATGCCTTGCCGCTTATGCCTCTTGCCATAGGGGAGTACACTCCGTCTAACAGCACTATGTAGCTGAGCCATAGTAGTGTGATGATAAACAGCTTGGTTCCTGCACCGAATGATATGTCTATGCTCTCTACGTATAGTAGCAGGTCTGATGAGTGGTGTACTAGTAGGTTTATGAATTTGTTTGCTGCAAAATATAGTATGAACGATACTAGTACAAGCAGAAAGAACATCTTGTTGCGGTCTTGTAGCGCCTCAATGGTCTGTCGCAGATGATGTAGCCTGAAACACTTGACTATGAGTATCGACAGCATAAATATCAATGCTGATGCTAATATGACATAGCCCAACGATGGCATCCACCAGTCGTAAGCAAATACTTGTGGCGAAAACAATACGGTCTCCATCGCATATCGGGGTATCTCTATCATGAGCGACCATACGTAGGCACCTACGCACATCGCCATGGCGCTTATTAGTGTAATTATGCTCCCCCAACGTAGTCTTATATATATAGTGGCTTCGTATATGAAGTAGAATACTGATACTAGCCATATTAGTATGCATACTACCTTTACTATTGATAAAGCACTTAGGGTCTCTAAATCTGCTGTCTCTGTAGTCTGTATGCTGAACAGGTAGTGCTTGTCTCGGTCGTATATATGTGATAACGTGCCGTCTCCCTCTGCATCTAGCTTGATGCGTGAGTCGCTGTTGATGTCAAATGTGGGATTCCAGCGGTTTTCTAGATAGTCATTGTCAAATGGATACTTACTCCTGACCTTGAATAGCGCGAATGTCTTGTTTCCCTCTTCTCCGCATTGCATCGATTTTTTGAAGTAGTATCCGTGGTCTGTCTCAAAAAAGCATTTCTGAGAGTCAAGATAGGCTAGGGTAGGCTCTAATAGCTCGCAGCCACACCACGCACTGAGTACCCCTCCTGAATAGTGATATAGCTCGTAGTTGTTCCTGTTTATTCGCGATAATATCAGTTGCGCACTGTCTTTTTCTCTTGATATGCGTATCGTGATATTGTCTAGTAGCGCATTCATCGTTTTCTCATGAAGATTCAGCCTCCGCTGAAACTCGGGTATCATATTGGCGTCTAATCGCCTGGGCGCATAGAATGACAGACATTCACTGACCGCAAATGCCACTATAGCTATTATGAGGGGAATATATCGTTTCATCCTTATGTGAATCTATACCTGTGGCAAATATAGTAATAATAATAAAAGAGACATCTCCATTCCCCTGGAGATGCCTCTCTTATTCCTGAAGTCTAGCAATAATTGCTTACTTGCTGATCTTCTCAAGAAGCTTTGATGTAATCTCGTTCTGAAGCTTGATAGCCTTCAAAACTTGCTCCATTGCAGCTACTACTGAACCAGCTACGAGAACGAATGAATCGTTGCCCTGACCAGCTGTGTGGGCGTTGATATTGCCCTGAAGTGGGTTGCGGAGCATGTCACCATTACCTGTCAATACCCAGTCAGCGTTGATGTTTGAGAAATACGCTGTCAAACGAGACAAGAACTTTTGTGTGATCTTTGTCTTACCGTTGATGAGCTGTGACATGTAAACCTCCTTGTAGCCAAGGATGTGTGCCAAGTCCTTCTTTGTGCGCGCCTGGCGCGACTCAATGAGGTATTTTACTACCTCTTTCAATCTGTCTAGTTCGTTCATACGACCTAAAAAGTTTAGGGTTAATTATGTGTTAATTGAAAAAAATTATTTTCTCTTCTTTTTCTGCCCACCTTTTGTGATAGGCTTGCCATATTTCTTCCTCATCAGCTCTTTGTGCGATACCCTCACATTTACCTTCTGATTCTCTAGCTTGCGTTCGTGGAATGCCTTGCCTGGTGTGGCATCTGTCTCCACTAGCTGATTTTTCATCTTGTAGACTGGAACGTCTAACGAGGTAATCTGTGCCGATATCTCAACATCTTCTGGAAGCTCCACTCGTGGAATCTGCCCATTGATGAGATTCTCTATCTCTTGCAGCTTCTCTTCTTCTAGCGGTGCCGAGAAGGTAATGGAGTGTCCCATCTGCCCGGCTCGTCCCGTTCTTCCGATACGGTGTATGTATTGCTGTGGGTCCGTAGGTAGGTCAAAGTTTATGACATGACTAACACCGGCAATATCTATACCTCTCGCTACAAGGTCGGTCGCTATCAGAATGCGGAACTCTTGATTCGCAAATCCTCTTAGCGCACGGAAACGCTGACTCTGTGTCCTCCTCGAGTGTATGTAGTCCGCATCTGCTGCTACTTCTTCGTCTAACAGCTCAAATACTTTGTCTGCCATCTGAAGCGTACTAACAAATACCAGAACTCGGGGAAGTGCCTCTTTGTCTGACAAGAGCTTGTTGAGCAGGTTCATCTTCGTATGGAAGTTCGGCACTTCATACAGATTCTGACTTATCTGCTCTAGTGGCGTCGCTGGTGGCGCTGCCTCTATCATCTCTGGTCCGTTGAAATATGTGTCGACCAACTTGCTTATGGCGTCCGACATGGTCGCTGAAAACAGCAGATTCTGTCTCTTGGCCGGCAATAGGTCAAATATTCTTCCTAACTGATTGTTGAAGCCTTGCTGGAGCATCTCGTCAAACTCGTCTATGACTAGCTTCTTCACTCCTCGCGGCGACATGTACCCGTTTAGTATCATGTCTAGTAGTCGTCCTGGCGTCGATACAACCACATCTCCTCCGTCGGCTATCGACTGCGCCTGTGGCTGCATACCTACTCCTCCGAAAAATTGAACAGTGTGTATGTTCGCTCCTTCCGTGAGCTTCTTCACTGTCTCGTATACCTGTGTGACGAGCTCGCGTGTAGGTAGTAATATGATGATTTGTGGATCAGGACTCTTCGTAAACTTCCACATAGACAATACTGGCAATAGGTACGCTAACGTCTTTCCTGTACCAGTCTGCGCAATGCCGACAACATCTCGTCCCGACATGGCAACAGAGAATGATTTCTCCTGAATGCTAGTTGGTTCGCTAAATCCTAATGCCGACAATGATTGTCTTAGAAATTTAGGTATTTTTATGTCGTCAAATGTCATTCGTCGTCGTCTTGTATATGTGTGATATAGTTTTTCTAAATCACGGTGCAAATATACGCACATCTTTTATATATACAAGCCGATAATTTACTTCTTAAGTTTTTATAACATTTTCTCGTGCTTGTGTTTATTTCTCATACTCACTGAGATACTCACGCATACAGGGAATGCTGCATTTCACAACCTTAAGTTTCATAGTTATCTTGCCAAACCAGTTGCGGTTCAGACTCTCCATATATATGGTGTTCACTCCATGTTTCTTCGTACATTGTATCAATGTCGGTATATATGGCTGGAGCTCTTTTATTATCCCTTCTACATTGACTGGTATGTCTCGTGTCTTTATCGTGCCTTTGTCTGTGATGTAGTATACCTTGGTGTAATACCCGTCAAATACACAGTAAATGACATTCTTGGCGTCTGTCTCTATCGTCGGACTCAATGATACTCTTCCCGTAATCTCAAGCCCTTCTTGCTGCTCTTTGATCCGATTCTCTATCGCACGTATGTTGCTGTTCTTGCTTTTGTTCCTTATCGTACGATATAATACATAGTCAAACGCAAATACCGCAACCGTAATCAGTAGAACATTCCTCGTAATGGGTATCATCCTGTCTATTAGCTGATACCATGTGCTGTCAAACGCTACCATGTTCAGCAGGGCTATTCCTACCAGTATCTGCGGTATGACCATCACTCCTATCGCAACACGACCCCAATAGCCATACTTCTCTTCCGATAGCATCAACCATCTCCATGTGGCAAATATCGCCAGACATACAGCTATCGTCGATATGGTCGCAGCAGCTAACCCATACGCAAAAAGCCCCGACATCGATAGCGTGTCCGTGTTGAAGGGCTTGAAAATCAGTATGAATGCCAATACCAGAAGGAATGTGAATCCAGCACTGGTGAATATTTCTCGTTTCATAGTTTAATCTCCATTTTCGCCACAAAATTAACGATTTTCCCTTTCCTTCCAATCTTCTCTAAAAATAAAAAATTACGATGAACAAGGACGCTCATGCTACGCACAAGCTACGCTCACAATACACTCATATATCTCTCGTCTATCTCTTCCATAACTCTAGTCTCTCTCTCAACTCTAGCCCATCTACCTCGTCTAGCCCATCTATTATTATGCCTCTCATACCTCTGTAATCACTTTGCGTAATTTTACGTAATTTCTTTGTTTGATATTTTTTTACCTTTGGCACCAAACTGTAACAAATCAATGATATCATGAACATTAAGAAAATTTCTTTTTTGCTCTTGTCTCTTTTGTCCGTAGGCCTCACCGCCTTCGCTCAAAACCTCGAGGGTGAGGGTACTATTGAAAACCCTTATTTGATTCAATCTGAAAATGACTACTGGACTTTCCGTCAAATGGTGCAGACAACAACAACACCATATTATGACAATATTCGTTCCCGTAACGATTTAGTTTGTACTCTCTGCGCTAAGTTGATGACTGATGTTGTTATCGATTTGACCCAGTACGCTGATGATGAAGTGCCTAAATGGCAAGGAATCGCTTATGGTGATGTATATTATTGTGGTACGTTTGATGGTAACGGTCATACAATCACTTATTCTACCGTAAATATCGGAGCAAGTGAAAATGGAATTAATACACCACCGCAGTTAATGATGTTCGATAACTTGGGTTGCAAACAGTTCTTTAAAGAGATAGGTGAAAATACAGCAGTTGTAAAGAATCTTAATATCGACTTTAAAAGTAAGACTTATGCGTTCGGCGACCTTGGTGATAATCCTTATGAAGGCTCAATGCCGGAATACTTCCATCCTATAGCAGCTAACGCTGAATATGCTCGCATCGAGAATATTTTCGTAAGTCTTCCATATATATACGAAGAATATACTTCTGATGAGGCGTCCTTGTCTCATTCTTCAGCTTTTGTAGGCTCTGCGACGAATGTCTCTTTCAATGGCGTCTTGGTCACGAATCCAGAAACGTTTTCGGAGCGTGCATTTATCTTTCCTACGAATATCTTTGTGTCAGAATATAATGATGGTACTTCTTTAGTTGAGAATTCTTTATATATATATTATTCAACAGAAGATAAAATTTACGATTTTTGTCCTGTTAATGGAAGTGGCTATCCAGAAACCAAATCCGAACATTTTTGTATGGGTAATCTGCAAGAGGATGAAGTGCGCTATAATGCTATACAATTGGCTTTTAAATTGAATGGATACCAATACGAGGGAGTATGGGGTGTTGATGTCTCTCAAATAATTGATAATAGATGCCCTGCTATCGACCTGACCGGCGCTACGAAATTATATCAGCATGGTGATGTCGTTAATAATACCCCTCACGAATATATAAATGGTGTCTGTACCGAATCTGATAATTGCTTCGAAATGCCTGTCTACTCTGAGGAGTATAGCCAATGGGAGATTTGGAATCCTGGTAACTTGCTTTATATTAATGAATATGGGTTCCCAGAGGATTATGAAGTTCAGGGAATCTGTTTTATGGAGGATATAGATTTGTCCGACTATAACTGGAATTCTAATATTACCCCGACTGCTGATGTTGATGGTAATGGCAAGACGGTCAAGTTTAGATCTTCTCCAACAACTAAAGGTTATGGTCCTGATGAGCATGTTGTTGAGGCGACAGGTCTCTTCGCTGTCGCACTCTCTTTGGGTGGAGAAATTAATGTTCATGATCTCACTGTCGAGGCTATGATTTCTGATGCAGAAGGAGTTGTCGGAGCATTGTTCTGTGGCCTTTACAATCCATGTACTGTAGGAATCAATAACGTTACTATCAATAACTTTATTGATGGTGATGGCAACCCTCATGGTATTACAGCTAAGAATGGTGCTGTGGGTGGTATTGTCGGTGAGGTGAAAAATACTTACCTCATTATTAATAGAGTTATCGTCAATATCGATTTGAAGGTAGAGACTGATGCGGAAAACGAATATAACAGTTATTTGGGTGGCTTGGTAGGCCATATTCAAGGTCAAGGTGACGACGCTTATTCCCAAATCAATTCAAGCGCCTATCATGGTACGATCCGTCTATCTCACTTAAGTAAGGGTTTTTCTTATGTTGGTGGTTTGGTCGGATATCTCAATATGGATTCGTATACTGATAATAGTTATTCTACAGCTCATATCATTGCTGATAATGCTACTAGTGTTGGTTCTTTAGTTGGTTACGTTCCCCAAAGCACTAATGCTGGATTCCATAATTTGTTTGCATACCATGAAAAGGGTCGCGAACCTCTCTTGAATGGTGAGAAGACTGTTATTACGTGTATGGGTAATTTCCCTGACTTTAATGAAGGCGAAGATTTTATCACAGGATTGCCTAAGTTTGAGCGCTCTCTTAGCACAGTATTCAACGCCTTCCCTTCATTGTCCGAGCCTAACGACACCACAGTGCGTATCGTCGAGGGAGGTCAGGCTGCATATCGTTTTGCTAAAACTAGTTCGTATGTCCCTGTCGAGCACCACCTGTTGAACGTATTCTCTCATGACTTGAGCAAGCATAAGCACCCAGTTCTGTTAATTGAATTGGAGCCTGGTGAAACTCAGAAATTCACCTACCCAACTTGTACTCCGTATGTCTATACTAATGAATATGACCCTGAAAAGTACACTTTGGAGCCTGCTGATAATGGCTTGAAAAAATTGGTAATGTCATATCATAATCCTTCTGATTTCAATTCTATGCACGTCTGTAAGCATGGTTGTGGTCTCGTTGAGGAGGGCAACTGGGATGAAGCATTGGAAATTGAGGATACTGAGGATTTGAAAAATATGGTCGACAATCTTACCGTCCTTACCGAGAATTCTATCCCTGTAAAGGTTGTAGTGACCGACAATATCGTCTACTCTGATGTAGATTATACTGAGCTTACAGTGGAACAGCTCCAGGAGACTCTCCCTGCTAAGGAACCTATCGGTACCGAGGAGAAGCCTTTCATCGGCTCTTTCAATGGCGATGGTAACGAACTCATCAATTTCGCATTCTCTCAGAATGGTCTCTTCGGTCAGGTCGGACAAGCCCTGAAGGAGATTCCAGAAGACGCTACAGATGATCAGAAAGCAGAGATAGCCGAAGAAAACAAGCAGATAGAGCAAGCTAACCAAAACGTCAAGGTCGAGAATGTCTCTATCTCTAATGGCGTTGTCTATAACGACCTCGAGAATGTAGTTAAGGAGCTTGATGAAAATAATGAGGTGAAGACCTACTACGCCGCAGCTCTCGCTAACGTCAATAATGGTGTCATCGACTACTGCTCTTTCGTCGGCGCTATGTCAATCCCTGAAGGTGTCGACGAAGATAAGGTTATGCCTTGTCTTGTAGGTGAAAACAATGGCTTGGTTTCTCATTCTTTCGTCTACTTCACAAACCTCGACGAACTCTCTTCTCTCTCAGGTACCGACAATAAGGCTGCTATCCTCGTTAAGGGTAACGCTGGTATCGGTCGTAGCGGCGCTGGCGCAGGTCAGTCTAAGAAGGTGGCTGCTAATACTACATCAAGCTATGCAGTAGATGAATACGGCCAGTCTGAGGAGAGTAAATTGGCTGAGGCTGAATGCTTGTTCTCTAATGCTGAGTTCGCTAGCGGCGTGGTTGCCTACTGGCTGAACTTCGAGGGCGCTGGTTATACTGGCGATTATACTTGTAAGTATGCTCAGGGTAAGCTGACCCCAGTTCTCTCTGATGGTGGTACTAACGGTATCCACCGAATTGTCTACTCTTCTAATAAGAGTGTCTCTATCGGTGGTCAGCAGCCTTATGCTAATGCAGGTTCTACTCTCAACCTCTCGTTCTCAGAGCCTGTATCTTCAGTGAAAATCAACGATGTTGATGCTCTGCGTATCTCTGACACTAACTATAAGGTGACTATCCCTAATGTCGCAGATGCTGATGTTAAGGTCACGGTTACTTATGTTGCTGGTTCAACAGATATGGAGACTCTTAACCCTGACAGGACGACTGTAGTCGCAACTTCTGAGGGTATCCG
>JAKSLD010000042.1 GCA_024401395.1 Bacteroidales bacterium | reverse complement strand
TTGAGGGGGTAGTGGTCGCAAGATCGTGTGAGTTCGAGTCTCATTCTGCGCACAAAAGTACAAGCTTGCAAGAGAGTTTATCTTTCTTGCAAGTTTTTTCGTTATAAGGATTATACAATAAAGCATAACAATATGAATCGTCGAGTTCGCGTTCGTTTCGCTCCAAGTCCTACAGGTGCTCTCCATATCGGTGGCGTCCGTACGGCATTGTACAATTATCTTTTTGCTCGTCATCACGGCGGTGACTTCATCCTTCGTATTGAGGATACAGACTCACAACGTTTCGTGCCAGGTGCAGAGGCTTATATCATGGAGTCTCTTAAGTGGTGCGGTATTACTATTGATGAAGGTATTCAGGAGGGTGGTCCTCATGCTCCATACCGTCAGAGTGAACGTAAGGAGATATACCTCAAGTATGCTCAGGATCTTGTAGCTAGTGGCAATGCATACTATGCTTTCGATACAGCGGAGCAGCTTGATGCACTTCGTAAGCAATATGAGGAGCGCGGTGAGACATTTGCATACAACTATGCGGTACGTACACAGCTCGAGACATCGCTTAAACTTTCTGCTGATGAGGTTAAGGCTCGTATAGAGCGTGGCGATGTGTGGGTTATCCGTTTCAAGATGCCTGAGAACCGTAATGTGGAGATGGATGATATTATCCGTGGTCATATTACCATTAATACATCTACTCTCGATGATAAGGTGCTTTACAAGTCGGCTGATGCACTCCCTACATATCACCTTGCCAATATCGTGGATGACCACCTTATGGAAATCTCTCACGTAATCCGTGGCGAGGAGTGGTTGCCATCACTTCCACTTCACTTCCTCCTCTATGAGGCATTTGGTTGGAAGGATACACAGCCAGAGTTTGCTCACCTCCCATTGTTGCTCAAGCCACAGGGTCAGGGTAAACTCTCTAAGCGTGATGGTGATAAGTTCGGTTTCCCTGTATTCCCACTTCTCTGGAACTCGCCTACAGGTGAGACAGCAATGGGCTATCGTGAGGAGGGTTATTTCCCAGGTGCATTCATCAATATGCTTGCTCTTCTCGGTTGGAACCCAGGTACAGAGCAGGAGATATTCTCCATGCAGGAACTTATCGATACTTTCTCATTGGATAAGGTGTCTAAGTCGGGCGCTCGTTTCAGTCACGACAAGGCAAAGTGGTTCAATGCACAGTACCTCAAGGTTACTCCATCAGAGGAGTTGGCAGCTATCATTCTGCCAATGCTTAAGGAGCAGCTTGGTGTAGAGACGACACTTGAGCGTGCTACAGCAGCTGTGTCGCTCATCAAGGAGCGTGCTACATTCCCTAAGGATCTCGTAGAGCTTGTCCGCTATATGTTCATTGCTCCGACGGAGTATGACGAGAAGTCGGTAGCTAAGTTCTGGAAGCCAGAGAACGTAGAGCGTCTCAAGGAGCTCAGAGCACTTCTTGCAGAACAGCCTGAGATAAAGGCAGAGACTGAGACTGTAGCTCATGACTGGGTTGTATCGCACGAGTACAGCATGGGTCAGATCATGAATACACTCCGTCTTGCAGTGCTTGGCGTAAGTCAGGGTCCTAGCATCTTCGGTATCGGTGCTTTCATCGGTAAAGACGAGATGCTCCGTCGTATAGACGTTGCCTTGGAGAAGGTCGGCAAATAATATTGATATATAGATAATATTGCAAAGGACATTCATTTTGAGTGTCCTTTTGTATTATTATCTTTGTACTCCCATGCAAGATAGTGTTTCACATATAGGCATTAGTCTCTACGATTTTACTTCTCACATCCGTGATGTAGTCTCGGATGCGGAACTCTCTGCGTGGGTATTCGGCGAGATAAAGAACTATAAGTATAACCGTCACGCCTATTTTTCGCTCATCGAATCACAGGAAGGTACGAATACGCCGGTAGCCTCCCTTCAATGTGCAGTGTGGAGCTACTGCTTCTCTAATGTCATCGGTAAATTCGAGGATGAGGCAGGAGTGGAGATGAAAGACGGACTGAAGGTACTCGTTCACCTGAGTGTCAGTTTCCATCAGGCGTATGGTATGACGGCTGTTGTGGATGCCATTGATGCCTCATATACCTTGGGAGAATATGAACTGAAACGAAAGCAGACTATAGCGCAGTTGACCGATGAAGGGTATATGGAGCTACAGAAGCAACTCGAATTGCCTCTCATCATACGTAATATTGCGATAATATCAGCAGATACGGCAGCAGGATATGGCGATTTCATGGACCAGCTGACAGCTAATACTATTACGCAGAATTGTAATTGCCGTCTCTACAGTGCGGTAATGCAAGGTGTTGCAGCTCCTGAGTCGATCATCAATGCACTTTTGCGTATACAGTCTGATCTCGAGGAGATGCGAGAATCGTTCGATGCCGTAGTCATTATCCGTGGTGGAGGTTCCAAACAAGACCTTGCTTGCTTCGATGACTATGCCCTTGCTACATATATCGCAACTTTCCCATTGCCAATAATCACGGGTATCGGACACGAGCAGGATACTTCTGTGGCAGATATGGTCTCTTTCAGACGTGTCAAGACTCCTACGGCTGCTGCAGAGTATATCATAGAGCATAATTCGGCACAGTATTTGCTCATAGATAACCTGAAACGTAAGTTAGAGTCGCAAGTGGCATATATCATGTCTAATATCAAGAATCAGGTATCGCTGAAACGTCAGAAGCTGTCTTATCTGGCTGAAAGCAGGGTGGACCGTCTCTCGCTTTCTCTGGATACGCTGCGACGTAAGATAGAGAATCAATCCGATATGAAGATTCAGATGGAGCGACAGAAACTCACTTCGCGTCGTCAGCAGCTGGTGGCTCTCGACCCCCAGCGTATTGTCAGTCGTGGATATACGCTGACCCTCTCTTCCTCTGGCAAGCTTCTTTCGTCTGTCGATGAGGTAGCGGATGGAGAAGAGATAACGACTCTTTTGCGTGACGGTCGACTCACATCTGTAGTTAAGAAATAGAAACAACACTAGATATGAAAAGAATAATCGCTATAGCATCTATTGTCATTGCAGCTCAGTCAGCATGGGCTCAGATGGATGTATTCGGAAATCGTGTACCTAAGAGCGGTAGTCACGTTGAGAAGAGTGTCAATCTTCCAAATAAGCCGAATAAGGTCGATGAGAATGGTCTTCGACAAGGAGAGTGGGCTCGTAAATATGCTAATGGTCATTACGCCTATACCGCGACCTTCAAGGATGGTAAGCCTGTCGGTGAGATGATACGCTATGATGAGAAGGGCAATAAGACAGCCGTGCTTAATTATATTAATGAGTCTGATACCTGTACCGCCAAATTATACGGTGAATCGCAGCGTGTGGAGGCCGAGGGAATGTATGTCGGTCAGGACCGCGACGGACAGTGGACACTATATGGTACTGACGGTAAGATTATCGGCGTCGAGAATTATAAGAAAGGTATGCTCAATGGAGAGCAGCGTCACTTCCATAATAACGGTCAGGTCAGTCAGATTATCAACTACGAGATGGGCTTTGCACAGGGTCCTAGTGTCGAGTATTTCTCTACGGGCCGTGTCCAGACCGAGTGCAATTACTCGCAGGGTCAGTTGGATGGCAAGTATAAGGTGATAGATGAGGTCAGCGGTGAAATCGCAGCTGAGGGAAAGTACAACAAGGGTCTTCGTACCGGAAAATGGAAAGTATACGACTCTTTTGCCAAGGAGCATTATATAGTTGAGTATAACGAATTGGGTCTCCCTGTCAATCAGGATGAGATAGACCGTCGTATGGAGCGTCAGATGAAGCATTACGAGAAGAATCGCGACCGTCTCCAGGATCCTGCCCTCTATCAGCGTGACCCAGAGCAGTATCGTCCATAGAGGTATTGGAAAGAACGCATTATTTAGTTAATATATTCACGCAATTATTTTATTAAGTCTATGAAAATTATCCGTAGCCTCGTGATGCCTTTGCTTCTTGTATTGGTATCTCTCGTGGCAAAAGCACAGCCTAATGCACCAGATATCGTGGTGTCGCAGAATGGTAAGGGTCAGTTCTCTACCATTCAAGAGGCTATTTTGTCTGTTCGTGACTATAAGCCAACCCGCACAACAATTTATGTGAAGGAGGGCGTATATAACGAGAAACTGATTATCCCTGCCAATAAGTGCGATATTACTATTATCGGCGAGGGTGTCGATAAGGTGAAGATCGTATATGGCGATTACGCTTCTCTTAATAATATGGGTACTTTCAATACCTGGACTGTACGTGTCGATGGTACGGGTATTCGTATGGAGAATCTGACTATCGAGAATTCAGCAGGACGTGTGGGGCAGGCTGTTGCTCTCCATGTGGAGGGCGACCGTTGTGAGTTCGCTAATGTACGACTCCTTGGTAATCAGGATACTCTTTTCACTGGAGGAACAGGCTCAAGCCGTCAGTATTACAAGAATTGCTATATCGAGGGTACGACCGACTTCATTTTCGGTCCGGCTACGGCATGGTTTGAGAATTGTGAGATCTATTGTAAGGCTGATTCTTATATCACTGCTGCTTCTACACCGGAGGACTGCCCTTATGGCTATATTTTCAATAAGTGTAAGATTAAGGCAGACAAGGGTGTGAAGAAGATGTATCTTGGCCGCCCTTGGAGAGCTTACGCTGCTGTGATATTCATCGACTGTGAGATGCCGCAGTGCATTACTCCTGAGGGATGGCACAACTGGGGCAGGGTAGAGAACCAGACTACATCGCGCTATGCAGAGTACCGCAGTACAGGCCCAGGTGCTAATCCCGAGGCTCGCGTTGATTGGTCTCGTCAGTTGTCCGATGAAGATATTAAGCATATCACATTGGATAATGTAATGAAGTTCAAGTCTAAGTGGCACACAGGTTATTGATAGCTGCTATTAATTATATTTCAACCTAGGCACAAAAAATGTTAGTTCTAACTAAACCATTAGCTTTTTTTGATATTGAGTCTACAGGACTTAATGTCATGACAGACAGAATTGTTGAGATTGCCATCGTGAAACTTTATCCTGATGGCAAGAGGGAGAATTTCAACTTCCGCATTAATCCGGAGATGCATATCCCAGAGGAGGCGGAGGCCGTACACCATATTTCAGATGAGGATGTGGCGACGTGTCCTACTTTCAAGGAGATTGCCCACCGCCTTGTCGATATCCTGAAGGGGTGCGACATAGCTGGCTATAACAGCGGACATTTCGATATCCCTATGCTTGCTGAGGAGTTCTCTCGTGTTGATGTCGATTTCGATTTGCATAAGATGAATCATATCGATGTGCAGGGTATTTTCCATAAGATGGAGCAGCGTACCCTCTCTGCAGCTTATAAGTTCTATTGCCAGAAAGAGCTGGAGGGTGCTCATGGCGCTCTTGCTGATACCCAGGCAACGTGCGATGTCCTTATGGCTCAGCTTGATAGATATGATTCTCTGAATGGCGACGTTAAGTGGTTGGCTGAATTCTCCGCTCCAAAGAAGAATGTCGACTTCGCAGGCCGAATTGTATATGACGAGAAGGGTAGAGAGGTGTTCAATTTTGGTCAGCATAAGGGTCAGCTTGTTGAGAAGGTACTCAGTGAGAATCCAGCATATTATGCTTGGATGATGGATAAAGAGTTCCCTGCCGATACAAAGCGTGTTCTTACTCAGATCAAGCTGCGTATGCGATAATAGAATTTCTTTCTATTGGTCTTCTCCGAGTCTTCCTTGGGTCTAGCCCGAGTGTAGCGTAGGGGGCGATAATAGCTCGAATAATAATATATTTATCTGTAATAATAAATGAAGATTATCTGCATAGGACGTAATTATCGTGATCATGCTAAGGAGTTGGATAACCCGATTCCTACTGAGCCTATTATCTTTATGAAGCCTGATTCGGCAATTCTCCGTGGGGGCAATCCTTTCTTCCCGCCAGATTGGGCTAAGGAGTGGGAGTATGAGACGGAACTGGTAGTGAAGATTTCCCGTCTGGGCCGTTATATCGATAAGAAGTTTGCTCACAGATACTATGATGAGGTGGGTCTTGGTATCGATTTCACAGCACGTGATCTTCAACGTCGTTTTATTGCTGAGGGTAAACCTTGGGAGTGCTGTAAGGCATTCGACCAGTCGGCCGCTATATGTACCGAGTGGATTCCTAAGTCTCAGTTCAAGGATGTGCAGAATCTTCAGTTCGAACTCCAGATAGATGGAGTGTCTCGTCAGGTGGGGCATACGAATGAGATGATATGGACAGTAGATGAAATCATTGAGTATGTCTCTAAGTTCTTTACCCTAAAGACTGGCGATCTTATATTTACCGGTACACCAGCTGGTGTGGGTAGGGTAGAGATCGGCAATAATCTCAAGGGCTATCTTGAGGGTAAGGAGATTCTAAACGTAAAAATCCGATAGTTCAGGTATATGACTTTCTGGGAGCATATAGATGAGTTGCGAAGTGTACTGGTTAAGGTAATCCTGGTTTTATTGGGGTTGTCTGTCGTACTCTTCTGCTTCAAGGATGCTCTTTTTGCAGTGGCTCTCTATCCGGCACAGCAGGATTTCTGCCTCTATCAGTTCTTTAATTATCTGGCTGATGTGACAGGGTTTGAGGGTATGCGCGTGGATGAGTGGCATTTGTCCCTAATCAACACTCGCCTTACAGGTCAGCTTATGATGCACCTTCAATGTGCCTTCTATGGTGCCCTTATCATAGGGTTGCCTGTTGTCCTTTGGCTTATCTTCGGCTATATTGCCCCTGCGTTATATACCAATGAGAAGAAGATAGCGCGTATAATGCTCTCAGCCGGCGAGTTTCTCTTCCTTATGGGTGTCGCTATCAGCTATTTCCTGATTTTCCCGTTGGCATTGCGATTTCTCGATACCTATTCTGTCAGTGATACGGTGAATAATATGATCGATATGAGTTCCTATTTCGATCTCTTGCTGGTATTGAGTATTCTTATGGGGGTGCTGTTCCAGATGCCGATATTGGCGTTCCTGCTCTCAAAAATGGGCATACTGACGTCTGCTATGATGTCGACCTACCGCAAGCACGCTATCGTTGCCATTGTGGTTCTCAATGCTATAATAACTCCTACTACAGATATCTTCACGCTCTCTATAGTCTGCCTGCCGGTCTTGCTGCTCTATGAGGTAAGTCGTCTTATCATCAAATAATCTGATCTATGATTCTACAGGATACTATATGTGCCATCTCTACTGCTCCAGGTATGGGAGCTATAGCCATCGTCCGTATGTCGGGTGCCGATGCTGCTGCTATAGGTGATAGGATATTCCGTCCAGCTGTCTCCGGACGGTCGCTCTCTTCGCTCAAGGGTGGTCGCACAGTATATGGTCAGATTATTGATGAGAAGTGCGTACCGGTAGATGAGGTCGTAGCTACTGTATTCCGTAATCCTCATTCTTTTACAGGCGAGGATATCGTTGAGTTTGCCTGTCACGGTAGTGTCTATATTCAGCGTACTATACTGAAGCTGCTTATTGATAATGGAGCCCGATTGGCTCGCCCTGGTGAGTTCTCTAAGCGTGCCTTCATAAATGGTAAGATGGACCTTAGTCAGACTGAGGCTGTAGCTGATATCATCTCTTCTCGTTCCGAGGCTGCCCGTCGTGTGGCATTCTCGCAGATGAAGGGCTCGTTCTCTAAGAAGCTTAAGGATCTACGTGAGAAGCTCATCCATTTCTGTTCGTTGCTGGAACTTGAGTTGGATTTTTCCGACCAAGAGGTGGAGTTTGCCGACCGTACGCAGCTTATTGCCCTAGTCAGGGAGGTCGATGAATATGTGGTAGGACTGGCTAATTCATTCCAGTATGGCGATGCTATCAAGAATGGTGTGCCTGTAGCTATCGTGGGACCTCCTAATGCTGGTAAGAGTACACTCCTCAATATCCTCTTGGGCGAGGAGAGGGCTATTGTATCTGATATTCCGGGTACGACACGCGACGTGATAGAGGATACGATTCATCTTGGGGATGTTGAGTTGCGACTCATAGATACTGCCGGTATCCGCGAGACTGACGATAAGATAGAGTCTATTGGTATCGAGCGCACGCTTCAGCGAGTAGAAAAAGCGCTGATAGTGGTGGTTGTTATAGATTGTACGATGCAAAAGACAGACCTGACGGCTTTTGCAGAGCAACTGAAGCGCTCTTTGACATCAGACAAGAAACTTCTATTGGTAGTAAACAAGATAGACCAGAAGCAGGGAGAGTCGCTCGATTACAGCTCTATTTTCGAGGGAATCCAGATAACGCAGATGGTTTGTATTTCTGCGGCTGAGAATCTGGGAATTTCAGACCTCGAGTCGGCCTTGATACAGCTGTCTTCTCTCAAGGAGACACAGACAGAAGATATTATCGTTACTAATGCACGTCATTATGAAGCTCTTACCCGAGCCCACGAGAATCTGCAGAGGGTCGATCTTGGCCTTAAAGACGGCTTGAGCGGTGAGTTTGTCTCTATGGATTTACGAGCAGCCAACAATGCCTTAGGAGAAATCCTTGGCGAAGGCGGAATATCCAGTCAGGACGTACTGAACAATATCTTCAAGAACTTCTGCATAGGCAAGTAATATCGGCAAATAACAATAAACAATACACAATACACAATACACAATACACCATCAAAACATATTCATTCAACAATCCTGGAATGTTTGCGACCACACTTTCCCCAGTAATACCAATGCCTGTCACCCTCCAAACACATACGCTCGTCATACGCACGTCATACGCTCGTCATACGCACGTCATACGCTGAACATACGCACACCCTTAAATTCCGTACCCACCACCTACAACAATTACCATAGCCACGTCAATTTTCCAACCAGCTACTTTAGCCCCAGACCAAGCGATGAATTGCTATATCAATATTGACTAAAAAAGAGCTAATGAGCTAAATGAGATGTTTACTATAAGGGGAGAGGAATATATCTTTACTATAGAAGTGAAGAAGAGTAGATAGAAATTGATAGCCAATCCTCCTTTCTCAATAGAGAAATGGGTGGGGATTGAGTGGATGAGCGAAAAAATATCTGCATAAGAGCAAAATATCCTGGATAAGACAACATTTGCATAATCCCTCATCAAACACTATCTTTGTGTAGTAGATATTAAGTTCGCATCATGGAACAACTTAAGAACTTGCCCATAGGCATACAGGATTTCGAAAGCCTTATAGCTGACAACTATCTTTATGTGGATAAAACTGCAATAATGTATAAGTTGGTCAGCACAGGTCGTTATTATTTTCTTTCTCGTCCTCGTCGCTTCGGCAAGAGTTTGTTGATATCTACTCTCAAAGCCTATTTTCTGGGTAAAAAAGATCTTTTCAAGGGACTAGCGGTGGAGACGCTCGAGCAGAAGTGGAATGTACATCCTGTGTTACATCTGGACCTAAATACAGCTAAGTATGATAGCAAGGAAGTGTTGGAAAATAAGTTGAATCTTGCACTTACACAATGGGAAACACTTTATGGCAGCCATGAGGCAGAACTCTCATTAGCATCTAGATTTGAGGGCGTGATTCGTCGTGCCTATGAGAAGACTGGTCAGAGAGTTGTCATCCTCGTTGATGAGTATGACAAGCCCATGCTTCAGGCAATAGGCAATGCTGAGCTACAGGACGATTACCGTGCAACACTCAAGGGTTTTTATGGCGCCCTCAAAAGCATGGACGGCTGCATTAAGTTTGCAATGCTCACTGGCGTAACGAAGTTTGGCAAGGTTAGTGTGTTCAGCGATCTGAATAATCTTAATGATATATCATTGGATGATGATTATTGCGACATCTGTGGCATAAGCGAGGAGGAGTTGCATGCCGACTTTGACGATTATGTCGTTAGGTTAGCAAGTAATCAAAAGATGACCAAGGAGGAGGCATATTCTGAGTTGAAGAAACGGTATGATGGATATCATTTCACTGAGGCTGCTCCAGGAATGTACAATCCGTTTAGTGTCCTGAATTGTCTAAGCAAAAACAAATTCGGCAGCTACTGGTTTGAGACAGGTACTCCTTCATATCTTGTTGAGTTGCTCAAAAAGCACAACTATAACCTGGAGGAGATGGCAAACAAGGAGGTTGATGCCGATGTGCTTAACTCTATTGATTCAACATCAAAGGATCCTATACCAGTCATCTTCCAAAGTGGCTACCTGACAATCAAAGGCTACGACAAGCGATTCGGGATGTACAAACTTGGCTTCCCTAACGAAGAGGTGCGCGAAGGGTTTATAAGATACCTGATGCCATACTATACGTCAGTAGCCAAGGGTGATACAGGACTTAATGCCCAACACTTCATTCGCGACATAGAGTCTGGCAACATCGACGCCTTCATGACGAGACTCAAGAGCCTGTTCTCAAATACGCCATACGAACTTGTCCGCGATTTGGAGAACCATTATCAGAACGTGATGTTCATCGTCAGCCAGCTTTGCGGTATCTATACCCGCGCAGAATATCATACCAGTGAAGGTCGCATCGACATGACGATGGAGACATCCGACTATGTATACATTTGGGAGTTCAAGTTCGAGAAGTCGGCCCAGGAAGCCCTTGATCAGATAGAAGAGAAGCATTATGCTGAGCCATTCAAAGCAAGTGGCAAGAAGATCATTTGTGTGGGTGTTAACTTTAGCAATGAGATACGCGGCATAGAGGAGTATTTGGTGAAATCCTAATTACTTATTCCGAGATACCCAGAAGCCTGCTGCATAAGTGCAAAATATCCTGGATAAGACAACATTTGCATAATCCCACATCAAACACTATCTTTGTGTAGTAGATATTCAGTTCACATCATGGAACGACTTAAGAACTTGCCCATAGGCATACAGGATTTCGAAAGCCTTATAGCTGACAACTATCTTTATGTGGATAAAACTGCAATAATGTATAAGTTGGTCAGCACAGGTCGTTATTATTTTCTTTCTCGTCCTCGTCGCTTCGGCAAGAGTTTGTTGATATCTACTCTCAAAGCCTATTTTCTGGGTAAAAAAGATCTTTTCAAGGGACTAGCGGTGGAGACGCTCGAGCAGAAGTGGAATGTACATCCTGTGTTACATCTGGACCTAAATACAGCTAAGTATGATAGCAAGGAAGTGTTGGAAAATAAGTTGAATCTTGCACTTACACAATGGGAAACACTTTATGGCAGCCATGAGGCAGAACTCTCATTAGCATCTAGATTTGAGGGCGTGATTCGTCGTGCCTATGAGAAGACTGGTCAGAGAGTTGTCATCCTCGTTGATGAGTATGACAAGCCCATGCTTCAGGCAATAGGCAATGCTGAGCTACAGGACGATTACCGTGCAACACTCAAGGGTTTTTATGGCGCCCTCAAAAGCATGGACGGCTGCATTAAGTTTGCAATGCTCACTGGCGTAACGAAGTTTGGCAAGGTTAGTGTGTTCAGCGATCTGAATAATCTTAATGATATATCATTGGATGATGATTATTGCGACATCTGTGGCATAAGCGAGGAGGAGTTGCATGCCGACTTTGACGATTATGTCGTTAGGTTAGCAAGTAATCAAAAGATGACCAAGGAGGAGGCATATTCTGAGTTGAAGAAACGGTATGATGGATATCATTTCACTGAGGCTGCTCCAGGAATGTACAATCCGTTTAGTGTCCTGAATTGTCTAAGCAAAAACAAATTCGGCAGCTACTGGTTTGAGACAGGTACTCCTTCATATCTTGTTGAGTTGCTCAAAAAGCACAACTATAACCTGGAGGAGATGGCAAACAAGGAGGTTGATGCCGATGTGCTTAACTCTATTGATTCAACATCAAAGGATCCTATACCAGTCATCTTCCAAAGTGGCTACCTGACAATCAAAGGCTACGACAAGCGATTCGGGATGTACAAACTTGGCTTCCCTAACGAAGAGGTGCGCGAAGGGTTTATAAGATACCTGATGCCATACTATACGTCAGTAGCCAAGGGTGATACAGGACTTAATGCCCAACACTTCATTCGCGACATAGAGTCTGGCAACATCGACGCCTTCATGACGAGACTCAAGAGCCTGTTCTCAAATACGCCATACGAACTTGTCCGCGATTTGGAGAACCATTATCAGAACGTGATGTTCATCGTCAGCCAGCTTTGCGGTATCTATACCCGCGCAGAATATCATACCAGTGAAGGTCGCATCGACATGACGATGGAGACATCCGACTATGTATACATTTGGGAGTTCAAGTTCGAGAAGTCGGCCCAGGAAGCCCTTGATCAGATAGAAGAGAAGCATTATGCTGAGCCATTCAAAGCAAGTGGCAAGAAGATCATTTGTGTGGGTGTTAACTTTAGCAATGAGATACGCGGCATAGAGGAGTATTTGGTGAAATCCTAATTACTTATTCCGAGATACCCAGAAGCCTGCTGCATAAGTGCAAAATATCCTGGATAAGACAACATTTGCATAATCCCACATCAAACACTATCTTTGTGTAGTAGATATTCAGTTCGCATCATGGAACGACTTAAGAACTTGCCTATAGGCATACAGGATTTCGAGAAGCTTCGTAACGAGGATTATCTTTATGTAGATAAGACAGCCCTTATCTATAAGTTAGTTACAACTGGTAGCTACTATTTTCTTTCTCGTCCTCGTCGCTTCGGCAAGAGTTTGTTGATATCTACTCTCA
>JAKSLD010000041.1 GCA_024401395.1 Bacteroidales bacterium | reverse complement strand
TCGTCAAATTCATCGGGCGACCACTTGAGCACTAGTACATTGCCCAACTCAAGTGGTAACCCGGCAAATATCTTCCCCATCACTCGGAAACAGACATAATCGTCCCCAAATGGCATGTCTTCCGTAGCTTTGTTTTGCGACAGACAGATCTCTCTGGCTTCTTCTATATTCATAACTTAACCGTTACTCTCTTTCCGCTGTAGGAAACTCCCCTGACTTTATGTGATTGTGCGCCGTTTATCAGCAAAACTCTGAAATTTCTGTTCTCAATAGCGCCTTCGTATGCTCCTCTGCGTGGCATAATGGTCAACGTACGCTTCTTGTCGTCCCACTTGAACTCGGTCTCGGTGTACTTGCCCTGCTCGTAATTGTAGTTGTCAAATTCATCCTCATAAAGCACAAACTTGCCATCAGCGCCGGCATAGACTCTTATCTCTAGGTCGTCCCACTTCTTCTCTGTGGAATACTGAACGTCTGGACCAAGTGGCAATATCGAACCGCCTTTTACGAAGAATGGATTGCTGGCAAGTGTCGTCTCTAGTGTGACGTCTTGCCCGCCATTGTACTTGTTGCCTAGCTCAAAATCATACCAGACAGCACCCGCAGGTAAGTAGAATGTATTCTCTTTCTTAACAGTAAAGTCTACATTTTCCATATCTAACTGCTGCTTTTTCTGATCCTTAGCCCATCCAGCATTGGCATCTGTATCTCTCTTGATGACTTCTGGTGTATATTGCGCCTGTAGAATAGGGGTAGCAAGAATAGCCTGACCCATCATAAACTCGTCATTGATATCGAGACATTTCTTGTCATTTGCAAAATCCATGACCAATGCTCGCATGAATGTACTGCGGTTGTGAGTGACTTGCCAAGCGGTCGAATAGATATATGGCAGAAGCTTGTATCTTAATTCTATGGCAGCTATCATGGCGCTTGTAACTGGAGAATCTGTAAGGCTCTCTCCTTCTTTGGCATAGAGATATACCTCTCGTGGTACATCTGCACCGTGACTTCTCATCATAGGGGTAAATACGCCATACTGCATCCAACGGACATATAGCTCGTGATAAGCCGGATTCTTATAGCCTGGCTGACCCTTCCAGGTGCCGTTGTATGCTCCCGCAAAGAATCCTCCAAGGTCTGAGTTGAAATTTGGATTGCCTGTCAATGAGAAATTCAATCCTGCCGGCACCTGCGAACGTAACATCTCCCATGTGGAATTGACATCGCCCGACCATACGTTGCAGCCATATCTCTGCTGCCCCGCAAAACCTGAACGTGTCAGTATGAAGAGTCGCTTGGCTGATGACACTGACCTCTGGTGGTCATACACTCCACCGACTGTCATCAATGGATAGGCACAACGCACACTCCTGTATGAACCCATAGCTGTCTTCTTGTCGAAGTCTTGTGGCTTATGGTCAAAATGGTCTGGCTCTGTCGAGTCCATCCACCAGGCATCGAGGTCTAGATCGAATAGTCTCTTTAAATTATTCCAATAGATATCTCTGGCTTCTGCACTGTAGCAATCGTATACTCGAACCCCTGAAGGATAGTCCATACGTGGTGGCCATATATGACTGATACCTGATTGTGGCCACGTCGCTATGTCAAACAATAGTCCCTTTTCTTCTAGTTGCTTGTATGGCTTTGTCATCGGGCCGAATGACGACCAGATGGAAATGGAACAGTGAGCATGATTGTCGTGAATATCTTTCATCATGGCCTTTGGATCTGGAAACTCTTCGTTCATGAATTCCATAGCATTCCAAAGGTAATTATTGCCCCAGTATTGCCAGTCTTGGATAATACCGTCAAGTGGTATATTATTCTCTCTGTATTTATGGACTACTCCACAGGTCTCTTTTTGCGACTTGTATCTCTCTTTTGATTGATGGAATCCATATACCCACAATGGGAACATCGGTACGTCTCCCGACAGTTGCCTCATCTGCGCAACTACCCCATCGGCATTCTTGCCGTACATGAAATAGTAATCTACAGCACCTCCTGTCTCGGACTCAAATGTCATCACATTATCCTTGTCGGTGAAATGTGTCGCAGAATAATTGTCCCAATATAAGCCATATCCTTTGGACGATTGCATGAATGGTATACCGTCTTCTGTATTATTTGGACAGAGTACCTTGTCTGTGCCACGTTGCGACATCTTGCCGTTTTGCAGAATACCAAGACCATAGATGGCTTCGTCTGCCTCTAAACGGAATGACTGCCCGACCGTATATGCCTTTACATCCACATCCATCATCTCTTTTAAGGATGCCTCTCCATTCTCTTGAAGCAGGATCTTTCCGGATAACGTAGCGAATGTCACAACGCCTGTATGCTTGTCTACCTTAACCGTCAGTTCTTTTGAGGAGGTAATATGACTGTCAGCATTTTCCTTAACGCTGATCTTCTGACCCATCTGGTCTGCTATTACCACTAGGTCTAGTGGCTTATAGTCATACCCAGGTACACTCTTGACAATATTAACGGATGATGGTGTATACCATTTTACCTGTACCGTACTCTTATCGGTATTTACCGTAAAATTGTTCTGGTTGTCTGCTGCACATACACCTGTGATGTATGCGCACATTACTACAATCAACATGAATATTCTTTTCATCGCCCAAAAGTTTTCTGGTTTCTATATTACTTTAGCACTTGAATAGGCGACTCGTCGCCATAGAGCATACTGTCTTCGAACCCGCCTAGGTCTACTACAATCTTCTCCATTACCATACCTGGCTCTAATGGCTCTATAGTCATAGTCACTACGCCTTCTGCTCCAACAGGAATCTTTACTGTTGCCTCTGCTGCTACTACTCGACGTGCTACCGTAGGATAATAAATCGAATAAACGTTTTCTGGATTCTCATTCAGATTCTTGTTATAATTGACCTCTACTTTCTCTCCGCCGTTAAAGCTGACAAGGAATCTGTGTCCTTCTGCTCTCTTGAATGGCAATGTGGAGTTCAATAGGAAGTGTACCTTTACCTCTCCCTCAACGTCTTTCAACTGCATCTTGTACTCTAGCTTCGCACCGGCTGTCTCTTTGGTATATGGCATCAAGGATACACCACTGAGCGTACGTCCCATATCTGGTATGATTGTCCACTTGGCTCCAGATGTGGCATCTACCGACCCGGCGAAGTGCTGTGCCTCTATGGCTACTACTCCGTTCTTTGGCTCGAATACTATATCTGATGTGCAAGGAACTGATACTGTAACTGGTGGCATAGCAGGACCATGACCGTGTCTCTTTGGCTCTACTACTACTGCCTCTGTACCAGGTGCAGTCACTCTGATTACGTGTGGACAGGTATCTTTAGGGAAGTTGTCGTTCCACATAAAGTAACCGATGTGCTTCTGTATCATCATTCCGTCCCATTTGCCTCCGGCAATATTCTTGTTGTAGTCTGCGCAGAGTAGTGAGTCTCTCTTGAAGCAGGCTTCTACTTTGTCCGCCCACGCATTGGCATCTGCCATACCGATAGAGGCGTAGTAATGGTTCTGTGCCTGGGCATAGTACATCTCATAGACGTTGCCCATGGCTTGCAATGGAAAGAGGATAAGTTGCTTGTAGGCGTTTTTCTGATTATCTGCGAGTGTCATATACTGACGGAGCGCTTCTGCCTCTAACTTCGCATACTGGTCGACTACTTTCTCCCATTCGCCGTTTTGCAGGTTGTAGGTACCGCGGTCAAGCATCTCTGCTGTCGAACGTCCGTTGTATTTGCAGAGTAGGTTGAGAATGCGAGCTGCTTCCTTAGCTTGTGCCTCTCCGAATTGCTGAGCGCAGAACTCTTCGACATGTGCCATAAGGTTGTCTATGGTATATGCCTTTGGATTCCATGCCATATCAAGGAACATCGAGATAGGATACTCCATTGGCTTAAGGTCGCCTACATTGAGAACCCATATCTTGTCTATCTGATGGTCGTAGGTCAACTGTAGCTGCTCCCACATATTCTGGATTGGTGTAACATTGAGCCACTTTGAGTTACGTGGCGCACCAACATAATCTACATGGTAATACATACCATAACCGCCCTTATGCTGCAACTCTTTTGCTGAAGGAACTCGACGTACGTGACCCCAGTTGTCGTCTGAAAGAAGTATGATAACATCATCTGGAACTTTTAACCCAAGGTCATAGTATTTCTGTACTTCTTTGTAGAGAGCCCATACCTGCTGACGTTTTTCTGGCTTCTGTCCTGTCACTTTCTTGATGATGTCTCGCTGTTCTTTGCATATTTTCTCAAGCAATGCAATGATTTTAGCATCATCTGATACGTATTCATCATCATGTCCCTCTTTGCCTCCGAGCGCTGTATCTCCATCTCCGCGCATACCTATAGTCACAAGGTCTTCGTTGTTCTTCGATCGCTCTATACCTTCTGTGAAGAATTTGGCGATCACGTCTTTATTTGTCTCAAAATCCCAAGCCCCATACTCTTTTCTGTGACGCGCCCACTCTTGATGGTTCCTCGCCATAGGCTCATGGTGTGATGTGCCCATGACAATGCCCATATCATCGGCTGTCTTTGTGTTCTCTGGATCATCTGCATAGAATGCCCATCCCCACATGGCTGGCCACATGAAGTTGCCTCGAAGTCTGAGTATCAACTCGAATACTCTCGCATAGAATCGATGGTCTCCATAGTCTGTACCGTAGGTGTTCTTTACCCAGGTGGTAAGGCATGGTGCCTCGTCATTGAGGAATATTCCTCTGTAACGGACTGCTGGCTCTCCTGCTGTGTATGTTCCTTTCTCTATGGAGATATTTTGGTGCTTCTCTACTGGCACGTCCATCCAGTCATACCACGGAGAAACTCCTATCTGCTCTGATAGCTCATAGATACCATAGATAGTACCGCGACGATCGGAACCAGCTATGACTAATGCCTCGTCGACTCCCTCTAATGGGTTGCTGACGGTTAACATAATATACTTCTCTATTTTGCCTTGTAGCTGTAGCTTATCGAGCTTCTTTGCTTTTATGAGATTCTTGATGTACTTAGACTCTAACGAGCCTACGATAATCATCTTACCGCTCTGCGCTGTATTAACTACCTGTGCGTCAGTACCTGTGACGCGGCCAAAGTCTGCAGATAGGCTCTTGAGCGCTATCTGAATACCGATGTTGTCGTTCTCGTCTACAAGTATTGGAAGTGCCTTTCCCGACTCAACGAGTGTGAATCTCTCCTGTGACAGAGCGAATTGCGTAATTCCCTTATTATCTTTCGCCAAGACTGCTGTCGAGACGAAAAGGGAAACAAGAATAGTTGTGATAATTAACCGCATAATGTGAATGTATTACTAAATATTATTCTGTTTCAAATTTGTATGTTGCCCCTTTTGCTGTATGGAGCATATATTCGTATGTCCCTTCAATCTTTGCCTCTTGCTTGATAAGCTGCTCTGATGAACCGACTATCTTCAATGGCTTGGGACTGCGGATATATAATGGCTGACCGTTGAGTGACTTGATCTCTGATGAGACAAGCTGTCCGTCTGCCCACTTTATAGATACTTCAAAACCCATACGTGCACGAATGCCTTTAACTTCTCCATCTTTGAAATCTGATGGCAACGCTGGTAATAGATGTACTGCCCCGTCGTGACTCTGCATGAGCATCTCTACCATGCCTGCTGTCACACCGAAGTTGCCGTCTATCTGGAATGGTGGATGTGCACAGAAAAGGTTAGGATATGTACGACCCATACCTCCCGTGAAGTATCTGTCTCTTGGATTGTCTGATGGTAATAGCGTAATGAAATTGCGTAGAATCTTCATCGCATGGTCTCCATCTAGCATACGTGCCCAAAGGTTGAGCTTCCATCCGATAGACCATCCTGTAGCCTCATCGCCTCGCTGATTGAGCGTTACTCCCGATGCCTTGAAAAGGTCTGGCGTAGCAGTAGCTGTAATCTGGTCTGATGGATACAAACCATACAAATGCGATATATGACGATGCTGGTCATTAGGATCGTCTCCATCAACTAACCACTCTTGAAGTTGCCCATACTTGCCGACTTTCATCGGTGGTATTCTCTTCAATGTGGCCTTGAGCTGTTCTATAAATGCCTTGTCTGTCTCTCCAACTAGTTCTGCTGCCTGAATGGTAGCGTTGATTGCATCGTATGAAATCTGGTTATCCATCGTGGTGCCGTATGTTACCCAACCGTCAAGACCTGGATAGCCGTGCTCTGGCGACATGGATGGACTGACTACTAGCCACTCTGGATTACTTGGGCATTCTATCATGGCCGAGAGATAGAAACGGGCTGTACCTGCAAGTGCATCATAATGCTCCTTGAGAAAATCAATATCTCTCGTGAAAAGGAAGTGCTGCCAGATATGCTGCGCCAACCAGGCTCCGCCGTTTGGCCACATACCGTAACACGCAAAGTCAATAGGTCCAGCACAACGCCATAGGTCTGTGTTGTGATGTACTACCCATCCCTCTGCTCCATATAATTTCTTGGCAGCCTCTGCACCACTGACCTTAAGGTCTTCTATCATGGCAAATAATGGCTCGTGACATTCAGGAAGTCCTACTAGCTCTGCTGGCCAGTAGTTCATCTCTGTGTTGATATTTACAGTGTACTTGCTGTCCCAAGGTGCGTATGGACTGTTGTTCCACTTGCCTTGAAGATTGGCTGGCTGTGAACCGTTGATAGATGACGAAATCAAAAGGTAACGTCCGTAATGGAATAGCAATGCCGCCAACTGTGGGTCGTTTTCTTTGTTGAATTCCGCAACACGGACATCGGTATCTATCTCTGAACGCGAATTTACTGTCTCCGCAGCCGTGAGGTTCATCTCTACTCTGTTGAAGTATGGCTCATAACCCGACTTGTGTCGCGCATAGAGCGACTTTACGTCGTGTGTCAACGCTGCATTGAGTCTGCTCTCTGTAATAGCTTCTGGATTGCCGGTCACATCTCGATAGTTGACAAAATTGGTGGCTGATGTGAGTACGATAGTAGCGTATGTTGCATCTGCTACCTTCAACTGGTTGCTTTCTTCATTGGTTGTGACTACACCGTCTGTGAGCAACTTTACTCGTGTGAAGGCTCTCAGAACTGGTGCTATGCCCTCATGCTCTACTCCGTTTGTAAGAAGGGTCATCGTACGGTCGGCCTCATTCGCCTTTACCTCACTTGCCAATGGTGATTCATGGCGCATAGTGAACGCTAACGACTTCTCTTTATTTACTTTTACATGATACACTATCACACTGTCTTGCATAGAGGCGAATGCCGTACGTGTCTGCACTTTTTCTTCTGCACCTTCTATGGTATTCTGGTGTGTAGCACTCGGAAGTATCAACCTGCGCTGATAGTTCTTGACCTCTCCCATCCCTTCGTAGTCAAACTTTAGCGAACCTAGTGTAAGGTAACGCATACCGTGTTGTGGTGTGAGGAATGTCTGGTCTATAAGTTTCTGTGCTGCATCTGACTTGTCCTTCGCTACCAAATCTCTGATTTGCTGAAGCGAACCAAGGGCCTTATCATTAAGGTTGTTGTATGGACCGCCTGCCCAGAATGTCTCTTCATTGAGTTGTAGCTCGTCTGTCTCTACTCCGCCGAATACCATACCGGCTAGACGCGCATTTCCAATAGGCAATGCCTGTGTCCACTCTGTCGCTGGCTTACTGTAGTGTAGCTGCATCCAGGTAGTTGTGTCTACTTCTAATTGCTGTGGATTTCCCGAGCATGCCGTGAATGCCGAAAATGCTACCGCACCAATAGCCATACTCAGTGTGTTGAAAAATTTCATAATAATTATTGTTGTGTTAATTGTGTTAATCTTGCTTTACCTCCATCTGGAGTATATTCTGACATGCTTCTTCTAGAAGGGATATGACAAACTCAAAACCTGCATCTCCCCCGTAATATGGATCTGGCACTGGTTGTGGGGGTGTCACATATTGTGCTACCATAGCCAACCTCGCCTTGGCATCTGCAGGTCGCTTGTATTCCAATGCCTCCATATTGGATTTGTCCATGCCTATTATCAAGTCAAAATCGTAAAAGTCTTCTTCTGTGACTGGACGACTCCTATGTAGTATATCATAACCATGATCTGCCGCATGCTGGCGCATCCTGCTGTCTGCCTTTTCTCCTTCGTGATAATCTATAATGCCGGCAGAATCTACCTTTATATCTCCTGTCAACCCAGCATCATCTAGCACTTTCAGCATTATCGTCTCTGCCATAGGTGAACGACATATATTTCCTAGACAGATAAATAATATAGATTTGACTTTCTCGTATTTCATCCTGTGAATCAATAATATCCTAATCGCAAATATAACAAAAAGTTTACTTTACAAACAATCTCTCGCTCTTGCCGTTGATTGACAGGATATATAGACCCGATGCTGGCACATTTACCTTATATGGTTCTGTCGTCATAGTATGATTGCCTATAATGTGCCCTTGGATGGTATATAATTCTACCTTACTGCCTTCTTTTATGTTGTCAACATATATCTGACGGCCGTTGATAGCAATATATGGCTCGGGCTCGGGTTCTGGTTCAGGCTCGGGCTCTGGTTCAGGTTCTGGTTCAGGTTCTGGTTCAGGGTTAGGCTCTGGCTCTACTTCTGAATCATCAAGGTCTGGCTCACTCTTCAAGCGTATAAGAGCATTGACTGACAGGTATGAATCATCACTACTGAGGGTCAACTGCAACTCACTGCCTTTGTATATCTTGGTGCCGTCTCCTCTATTGACTTCCCAGCCGACTATCTTGTACTCGTCGGTCTTCGGAACGCCAACCAGTTTTATATCTCTGCCGACAAAATCTTTACCACTGAGTGTACCTTTGGTCAATGGAATACCGTTATATGTAAAGCTAAACTTGTTCACATTGGCCAAATAGCGGTTTACATTCACTGTCTTTTGACCTCCAAGCTTAAATTTTTCCTTTATCTGCGCCCACATATAACTGGTTCGACGTGTAGCCCAGTTCTTTGCATTGTTGACCTCATCTGCATGGTTCGGCCACCACTGATTTACTAGGGCTCTGTGATTTGGATACTCATACTTGATATTGTTATACAGGCTGTCAATAAGGGGCTTGAGGGTTTCGCCATTCAAGAAATCCCCCATAAAGACAACAAGTTTATTTATCAGCAGGTCTCTGCCTTCTGGCGTCTCTATAATAGCATGATATAGTCTGGTTTGCGATTTGCCATTGGCCCAGTTGTTGTTCATATCGTAATTTGGGTTGTCTAGCCACTTGAAATACTCATAGTTGGCATCTCGACCGTACAGCCCTAACCCGAAATCTGTATCCTTACATACCCATCTCCATTTTCCTCCTTCTGCTATAGGCCTCCATTGTACTATATTGTTTCCAGGGAAATCAAGGTTGTTATGGAATATGTTCAATACCATGAGATTGAGAAACTCGCTGATATCCATCACCTCGTCTAACTGGGCATAGGTCACGCCTTCGGTATTGAACAATCTTGAAAAGGCATACATGTTGTCCCAACCGCCTGTCTTCAACTCACTCCAGTTCTCGAACATGTCTATATCTTCAAGACCGTCATAGTTGGTGTATATGTTGTCTTCGTTCGATCGCTCTCTGATATTCAACATTCCTCTGTATTGTCCGTTGATAAATATTATAGCTGGCTGGTATGCTTGCCAGTCTAAATCTGCATGCATGGCCATATTCATCTGCATCGCAGCATCTCGGAAATACATATAGTCAAAATCATTACCGGCATTACGTAACATAATGCTCTTGAAATCTGTCAACCCTGGCTTCGAGTTCGGGAAAAATTCGTATTCTAGTCTCTTCGTGCCAAATCGCTTGTTGGCATATACAACCTGACTCTTGAACTTGGCGCCTCTACTGGCTCCTCCGCTGACTCGTGTCTCACATAGCTGATTGAGCACCGCCTCTTTTTCTGGCTCTGGGAAATACTCAAAGTTTATAGGTCTGCGCCAATCTGCTTTTTTCTTGTCGCCATCATTGTTTGGATAAATTCCTATGGAATTGTCATTGAGATATTTGTTGCTCGTAGCTATAGATACTACTGGTAATGTCACTTTTCGACCTAGTACAAGATATGAATTTGTAGTCGATGGCCTTGCAACAGCTCCTTCTGCAAATATCTTTGCTCGCACTACCGCAGAACTGGAGTACGATAGGGGCTGCTTGTATTCGTAGCTGTGCTCTGTAGGTTCTGTTCCGTCTGTCGTATAACGGATGACTGCCCCTTCTGGCGCATCTTCTGGCAATGAAAGGGTAATGGTAAAGGATGCCGACTGATACACTCCTCCCTTAGGTGTGAATATTGGCTCTCCTAATACAATGTCTGAAATGCCGCCTTCGTTCGCTGCCCCAGGTGTCGTGTGTAGCTGATACCCCCACTTCTTGGCTCCGTCGCTCTCTCGTCCGTATGCCACATCGGGCGCTGGCATCTTGGCTATCTTAGTTATCTTGTCTTCTATCTCTTCTCCGTTGAAAAGGTATACGGCTCCGTTCTTGCCGCTCTCTAGTCGGAAATCTGTATGCAAACCCTGACTCTCTTTATCACAGTAAATAAGGATATACCCATTGGATGCCACATCTACTGATGGTAATTGATAGGCTTCTGTGACTTTATCGGTAAGTCCTATCTTGTAGCCCGATAGGTTGATTGTCTCTTCTCCACCATTATATAGCTCAACCCACGAATCTGGAAATTCTTTCAGATTGTCCATTATTGTCTCAAAATTGGACTGCATGATCTCGTTGATCACAAGTTGTGCTTTCGCTTGGAATAATACCGCACCACTAAAAACGGATACGAAAAGGAGCGTTTGTAATAATTTCATTACTCTTAATTCATTTTTCGGCACTAAAGTTACGCAATAATACAACACGAAAAAATTATTTTGCCTCTTCCCTGTCTGTAACAGCAAGCATTTTCTGACCGAATCTGCACCTCAAGCACTTCCTCGGAGCACAGTAATTCTTCGACAGATGTATTAACGCACAGGCTTCTGCCTCATTCTGCGCCTCTATTCCTATCTCTCCCCATGCCTCTGTCAGATGATTCTTCTCTGCTTTCATAAATTCTAGCATCTTGAGTATGTTTTCTTCGTCTTTCTCTCTTTTCATCTGATGGGCACGGGCATATAGCCACGGAACTACCCCATTTATCAGTATCAGCATCTTGCTGTCTTTTCCTAAATGCTTGGGCGTAGTCTTGGACTCTTCTTCTCCGAAATCATAATGGTTGTCCCAATAGGATGATGCCTTTATATCTATGGCTTTCGAGAGTTCTTTCAGACTTAAGGTCCCGAATGTCGCGGATAGATTTCCTCGCGATGCTGATACTATCGCCGCAAGCTGGGCTATTCGTATGGTCGGGAAACTCTTGGGCCTCAATCTCAATTTCTTCAACACAACTCGCGTACTGTGTTCTGGCAGATTGTACCTCACTCTCAATATCTCATATTCTCGCTTAAGCCGACTTTGGTATTCGTCTGTCGAATCGCTTTCTAATAAGCCTGCCCTGCCAAATAGCAACGCTTCTATCTGTACAACCGACGATAGTTTCTGCATCACTTTCAGCGGACTCCTGCGTGCCACGTCTTGTAGCCCTTCGCCGTTGACTCCCTGCCCAATAGCTCTGGCTAGCATCACAAAGAGTGTCTGCTCCCAATCTCCATCGCACTCTTCATTTATCTCTTTTACCCTCTCTGTCCTCTGTTGCATACGCTCTATCAGCAGCCTGTCTAGCCACGAATCTCGCTCTAGCTTTGTCATCTCTGGAATTATCCTTCTGCACCTGATGTCAAATGCCGATGTGGTCAGCATTCCGTATGTGTCGTCTATCTCTTTGGGGTACCTTAGCACTATTTCTGGTATCTCCCTGCCATAAATATCTACTGTTTTCTGCGTCGAGGGCTTACCGACTACGTGCAATATCACATTCGCATACTCTTTGTCTAAATGGTGATTATGTCTGTACCAATCATCACCATCTGTATGTATCTCTACATTGCCAGCCCACTGGGTTCCGTCTATCGTCACCACAGCACACTGAAAATCAGGACCTGCATCTGTATTATGCACCCCAGGGTTGATTATCTCAACTCTTTCTCCTGTATCCGCAACTATGTTCGAAGGATAAAAAAGTCTGTTTTGCCAGACATAATGAAGGAGTGATTCCATTTCGGTTAATCAATATTTATTATTAATGAATCTTGTCATACAGCCGAGCCGATTCCTCTTCTCTGTACAATCAAATTAATACAACCGCAAATGTAATGATTTTCCTCTCACTTGCAACACAAAAAAGCACCCGAATCCCCTAAATCCCTTGAATCTGCGCGAGATAACATAATCCCACGCACCCTTGTCTAGATTGATTTAAAATAAAAAATTACGATGAACAAGGTACTTCTTCGTACGCAGACCATACGCAGACCGTATGCAGACCATACCCAGACAATACCTAAAGCGAATATAGATTAACCCTGAATCGAATACATACTGACCCTCCACCGAATGCTCAAAATACCAAACACCGCATCCATTCGGTAGAAAAAATGTACAAAACAGCCTTTTATTCAGCAGAAAAAATGTAAGAATCTATTTACACGGGAAACCTCAAAGCAACATAATCTACTGATTATCAACCACTCTCTAGAGACAAACCGCGCACTTCATCTCCTCTCCAGAAAAATCCCCTTCTCTATACTCAAGAAATTCCAAAAATGAACATATTTTCTCTCTTCTTCTTCACTGAAATTCTCTACTCTCAATATCTCTTTCGCTTTGTCTATCTGCTCATCACTGACCAGACACAACGAAATACTCTCTTCTCCGAAATACTTGAGAAACCCGAGCCACTTGTCTTGCATCGTATCCCCTGCCACACCAACATGCTTCGTATCTACGGCTACCATGATGACATCTTCCAGCAACTCCTCGCCTTCTTCTGCCTTTTTCACTCTGTGAACGCCGACTTTCTCTCCCGTAGATGGCGTCGCCTCTGGGAACATCTCAAATACTATGGTCAATATATACACCTTTGGCCGCTTCACTCCTTCTCCAATAGGCGCCTTGATTTTCTCTAGAAATCTGTACTGCGACAGACAGTCGTATGTTGGTAGAATAACAGCGTCAAACTCCTCTCCTCGATTGTCAACGCATCTTGCACTGACTACCGAACAGTATTGAAGCCTCGGACTAAGCATCGGCTCTCTTTCTATATATTCTAAACTGGCTATATGCCCGCCATCTGGCAACGGCAACAACGAGTTCAGTAGGCTGATACATAGATCTTTATTCGCGCCAAAGACCTTACGAAAAGCAACATCATTTTTGGGGTCTAAATATCCTA
>JAKSLD010000040.1 GCA_024401395.1 Bacteroidales bacterium | reverse complement strand
AGAAGTACTACCGGAGTCTGGATGACTACTGGACCGATATCTGCGTGATGGAGAGTGCGGTGGAAGAGGGATTTGAAAAGGGAATGGAGAAAGGAATAGAGAAAAACAAGATTGATACAGCTTTGAAGATGAAACGGTGTGGGTTCCCGATGGAGCAGATAGTGTTGATATCGGGGCTCAGTGAGGGAGAGATAGAGAAGTTGTAGTAGAAGAGGGAATGAGATTTATTCATGCCGGAGGTAGATAATTGTTAGAAAAATTTGCTTTTAGAGTTTTTGTGTTGTATATTTGCACCCAACAAAATAGTATCTACCGTTTTGGGCGACCAGTGGTCGCCCATTTTGTTACACCTAACTTAGTTGGAAGAGAGATGATAAAAGTAGAGAAAATACATGAATTGATAGATGCGAAGCTAGAGGCTGATGGCTGCTTCATAGTGGAGTTGACTGTTTCGGCGGATAATGATATTACGTTAGTAGTTGACAGCAATAATGGAGTGTCTATTGATTATTGTATTGAGTTGAATCGACTATTTGAGGGAGCATTTGACAGAGAAGTAGAGGATTACTCGTTGGAAGTATCCAGTGCGGGTATAGGCTGTGAGTTCAAGGTGCTCGGTCAGTACAAGAAGAATATTGGCAATGATGTTGAGGTGACATATCCTAATGGTTCGCATATCAAGGGCAAGTTGCTAGAGGCAGATGAAGCCAAGTTTATTGTTGAGACATCTGAGATGGTCAAGGTTGAGGGGCAGAAGAAGAAGCAACTTGTGACCAAGCAGATAGAGCTCGGCTATAGTGAAGTAAAAAATGTAAAAGATATAATATCGTTCAAGTAAAAATCGACTAGTATGAATTTGCTGGATACTTTCTCCGAATTCAAGGAACTGAAGAACATTGACCGTGCGACATTGATTCGCATATTGGAAGATGCGTTCCGTGCTGTTTTGGTAAAGCAATATGGTACAGACCAGAACTTCAGTATCATTATCAACACTGATAAAGGTGACTTTGAGATTCTTCGTAAGCGTATCGTCGTTGAGGATGATATGGTAGAAGATGACAACCTAGAGATTGCGTTGTCGGAAGCTAAGGCTATCGACGAGGATTTCGAGATAGGTGAAGAGGTTACAGACGAGGTTAAGATGGCGGACTTCGGAAGACGTCACATCTTGGGCTTGCGTCAGAGCTTGTCGGGTAGTATTATGGAGTTGGAGCGTGATGCTATCTATCAGCTTTACAAAGATCGTATTGGTCAGATTGTAGTAGGTGAGGTATACCAGGTATGGAAGCGTGAGGTATTGGTTCGTGACGATGATGGCAACGATTTGATATTGCCAAAGAACGAGCAGATACCATCGGACTTCTTCCGTAAGGGAGACACATTGCGTGCGGTAGTAGTGAGAGTAGAGGTAAAGAACAACTCTCCACTTATCATTCTTTCGCGTACATCGCCAATGTTCCTCCAGAGACTCTTTGAGAGTGAGGTACCAGAGATTTATGATGGTTTGATTACAATCCACAAGATTGTGCGTATGCCAGGTGAGCGTGCCAAGGTAGCAGTTGAGTCGTACGACGACAGAATTGACCCAGTAGGTGCATGTGTAGGTATGAAGGGTTCGCGTATCCACAGCATTGTACGAGAGTTGCACAACGAGAGCATAGACGTAATCAACTATACAAACAATACACAATTGTATATCCAGCGTGCGCTCAGTCCTGCGAAGATCAATTCGATTTCGATCAACGAGGCGGAGAAGAGAGCAGAGGTATACTTGGATCCAGAAGAAGTCTCTATGGCTATTGGTAAGGGCGGAAGCAACATCAAGCTTGCTACACAGTTGGTAGGTTATGAGATTGATGTATTCCGTGAGCAAGCTATGGGAGATGAAGAAGACGTACTCCTTGATGAGTTCGTAGACGATATTGAGCCTTGGGTAATTGACATACTCAAGTCGATCGGTTGCGATACAGCCAAGTCGGTACTCGAGTTAGGTTTCGACGAATTGTCGCGTCGTACAGACCTTGAAGACGAGACGATAGAGGATGTATTGAATATACTTAAAGCTGAGTTTGAGAACTAATTAATATTGCAGATGGCAGGAGAAAGAATAAGTAAGATTGCAAGTGAGTTTAACGTAGGAGCTACTACGATTATAGACTTTCTTCACAAGAAAGGCTATAAGGACGAGTACACTATAAACTCAAAGGTTCCAGAAGATGTTTATGCTATGCTCAAGAAAGAGTACAGCAAAGACAAGAATGTAAAGGAGCAGAGTGAGCGTATTGGTGAAGAGCAGCGACACAAGCAGAAGAAGGAGACTATCTCTATAGATCCAGCGCAGACAGTGGAGTCGGAAATTGTCCCAAAAGAGACATTGAAGGGTCCTAAAGTGCTAGGTAAGATAGATCTTAATCCGAAGAAAGCTGAGCAGAAGCCAGCAGAGAAGCCTGTTGAGAAACCAGCAGAGCCAAAGGCAGAGGTGAAACCAGAGCCAAAGCCAGCAGAGCAGAAGCCAGTGGAGGAGAAGAAGCAGTCGCCAGTAGCGCCAAAGCCAGCTACACCAAAACCAGAGGCGCCAAAGGCAGCAGAGCCAAAGAAGCCAGAGCAGACAGAGAAGAAGGTTGAGAATACTCCTGCCCCTCAGCCATCTGCACAGTCGGCAACAGCTTCGGCACCTGCAGAGCCAGAAGTATTCCGTTACAATACGACGGACAAGCTCAGCGGACCAAAGGTACTTGGCAAAATAGAGTTGCCAGTTGAGCCTACACGTCCGAGTGGTGACCGCAACAACAAGAAGCAAAAGCGTAAGCGCATCAAGAACGGTGGAGAGAAGGTAGATGTGACATCTAGTCAGACTATCAACCAAGTAAATGCCACCCTCAAGAGCAAGAAAGACGCAGAAAAGGGTCGTCAGAATGGTGGTAATGGTCAGAACAACAAGAATGGTCAGAACAACCAGCAAGGCGGCAACAAGAAAGACAAGAAGCGCGGCAACAAGGTTCCTGTACATACAGAAATCAGTGATGAAGATGTACAGAAGCAAGTAAAAGATACACTTGCGCGTCTTACATCCCAGGGTGCAAAGACACAGACATCAAAGCACAGAAGAGAGAAGAGACAAGCAGTAAGTGAGCGAGAGGCTGAAGAGCTCGAGAGATTGGAAGAAGAGAAGTCGATTCTCCGCGTAACAGAATTTGTTACAACCAACGAGTTGGCCAATATGATGAATGTACCAGTTACGAAAGTTATCGGTACATTTATGTCGCTCGGTATGTTTGTATCAATCAACCAGCGTCTTGATGCAGAGTCTATGGCCATTGTGGCAGAAGAGTACGGATTCAAGGTAGAGTTTATCAGCGTTGAGTCGGCATCAACAGTAGAAGAAGAGGAAGACGACGAGAGCATGCTTGAAGAGCGTCCACCTATTGTCACTGTGATGGGTCACGTAGACCATGGTAAGACATCATTGCTTGACTATATCAGAAAGACAAACGTAATCTCTGGAGAAGCAGGCGGTATTACACAGCACATCGGTGCATATAACGTTAAGCTTCCTAGTGGCAGACATATTACATTCCTTGATACTCCAGGTCACGAGGCATTTACGGCGATGCGTGCGCGTGGTGCTCAGGTAACAGATATTGCTATTATCATTGTTGCTGCTGATGACAGTGTGATGCCACAGACAGTAGAGGCAATCAATCATGCGGCAGCTGCTAATGTACCTATCGTATTTGCTATCAATAAGATTGATAAGCCAGGTGCTAACCCAGACAAGATACGTGAGGCATTGGCAAACATGAACTACCTTGTGGAAGAGTGGGGTGGTAAGTATCAGTGTCAAGAGATATCTGCAAAGAAGGGCTTGAATGTTGAGGCTCTCTTGGAGAAGGTACTTTTGGAGGCAGATATCATGGAGCTCAAGGCTAACCCTAACAGACGTGCTGTGGGTAACGTTATTGAGTCGTCACTTGACAAGGGTCGTGGATACCAAGCTACAATGCTCGTTGCAAACGGTACATTGAAGGTTGGAGATATGATGGTCTGCGGTTCGAACTACGGTCGTGTAAAGGCTATGTTCAACGAGCGTAACCAAAAGGTAGAGAAGGCTGGTCCTTCAGAGCCAGTATTGGTACTTGGTTTGAACGGTGCTCCACAAGCGGGTGAGAAATTCAACGTATTTGATGATGAGCGAGAGGCTAAGGAGTTTGCTCAGAAGCGCGAGCAGCTACAACGCGAGCAGGCATTGAATGCTAAGCCACATATGACCTTGGATGAGATTGGTCGTCGTATTGCGATTGGCAACTTCAAGGAGCTTAATGTTATTGTCAAGGGTGACGTTGATGGTTCAATCCAGGCACTGTCTGAGTCGCTTCAGAGACTATCTACAGAAGAGATACAGGTTAACATTATCCATAAGGCGGTAGGTCAGATTTCCGAGACCGATGTCAACATGGCTATTGCATCAGATGCTATTATCGTAGGCTTCCAGGTACGTCCTTCGGCAGCAGCTAAGAAGTTGGCAGAGCAGAACAAGATAGATATCCGTCTCTACTCAATTATCTATGATGCTATTGAGCAGTTGAAGGATGCTATGGAAGGTATGCTTTCACCAGAAGTCAAGGAGCAAGTTACAGGTACACTCGAGATTATGGAGACATTCAAGATTTCCAAGGTCGGTACAATCGCAGGTTGTATGGTTAAGGAAGGAAAGGTCAAGAGCAAGTCGAAGGTACGTGTCATCCGCGAGGGTATTGTGGTTCACTCAGGTGCGCTCGGATCGCTCAAGCGCTTCAAGGACGATGTCAAGGAAGTCGTTGCAGGTCTTGATTGTGGTATGAACATTGAGAATTACAACGATATTCAGGTTGGAGATATCATTGAGGCATACGAAGAGATAGAGGTAGCACGTAAGCTATAATAATAGTAAAGACAACAATGCGGAGCGTTGAGGGTAGAACCTTGATACTCCGCTTTTTTTATTGGAGAGACAGATGAAAGACCATAAGATAGTAAACGATCCAGTTCATGGCTTTATCGGGATTGACGATAGGCTATTGCTAGATGTCCTAAACCATCCATGGATGCAGAGATTGCGCAGAATAAGGCAGCTTGGCATGACAAACCTGGTATATCCAGGTGCTCAGCATACCAGGTTCTCGCATGCCCTAGGAGCTATGCACCTGATGCAGATGGCAGTACAGACATTAGAGAACAAAGGAGTAGAGATTACGGCAGAAGAAGGCAGGGCGAATATGGCCGCTATGTTGCTTCATGATATAGGACATGGACCATTCTCGCATGTACTAGAGAGTTCAATAGTTGAGGGAGTGAGCCATGAAGAGATATCATTCCTGCTGATGAAAGGGATGAACGAGCAGTTAGGCGGAGACCTTACCCCTACGCTTGATGTTTTTTCGGGCAAATGCAAGCCATTCCTGCACCAGTTGATATCCAGTCAGCTAGACACCGACAGAATGGATTATTTGAAGCGAGACAGCTTTTTTACGGGTGTTACGGAAGGCAATATTGCCAATGAGCGTATTATCAAGATGCTGAATATTGCCAATGGAGAATTAGTAGTAGAAGCAAAGGGCATATATTCAGTAGAAAAATTCCTCATCGCCAGACGCCTGATGTACTGGCAAGTCTATATGCACAAGACGGTAGTAGCTGCAGAGAGGATGCTCATCAGGATATTGAAGAGAGCAAAGACACTAGCTATGCAAGGAGAAGATATTTTTGCATCGCCAGCGTTGAAATTCTTCCTATATAATAAGGTAAATGCATCAGATTTCGCTACTGAAGAGGCGATAAGGCAGTTTACGATGCTGGACGATAATGATATCATGACATCAATAAAAGCGTGGATGTCGGCATCGGACAAGGTATTGAGTCACCTTTCGACGGCGTTTATCAACAGAGAATTGTTCCATATTGAGCTCAGTCGACAGCCATTTGCGCCTCATAGGCTTCAGATGGTGAGGGATGCGATAAACAAGAAAATGGGAATACCGATGGAGCTTATGGACTATTACCTGCTGAGTGGGCAGTTGAGCAGTAAGACGTATACGGTGGGTAACGACAGGATTAATATAATGTTCTCGCCTACATATATATGCGACATATCAGAGGCATCAGACATCTTCAATATTCAGGCGTTGGGAAATATTGACAGAAGATTCTATCTATGCTATCCTAAAGAGGTGGATATGGAGATGTAGGTAGGTCAAGCCAATCTACGGACAACGACAGATTCGGTCTTGAAAGAATTGAGATCGAAACCAGAAATGAGATAGATATTGGCTTTTTGTCCGATCAGGGATATGGGGTTTTGGGGCGAATTAAGTCCGAAAACCTCATTTACTTTGGATATAAACTCTTCTTTAGATTCGCTGTGTATTGTCTGCCTATAGGCTGTATTAAGAGAGTCTATAGAGAGCGTTAAGGAATCGGGAGGGGAGCATATAATAAGTCCGCTTTCGAAAAAGTGATGTCCCATTTCGGGAATGCCCTCATTGTGCTCCTTAATAGAGATGATGACATTATTGTCGTCCGTCTCAATTACTGGCCATTTTCCGAGTGAGCCATCAGTACGTAAAAATATCTGGGAGCTGTATCTCATCGAACTGAATGCTGTCGGTTATTTCGTATGGCATGTAGGTCAACTTAATAGATGAGAAATTGCAGGTATTCTCCTTGAATTTCTTTGTTTCGAGGAATCTGACTATAATCTCCTTTGCTGGGATAGTGTCGCGAAGTTGGTGCTTAATCAGCATGTGCTGGAGAGAAAAGCTCTTCTTTGACAACTCCTCCCGGCAAGTGTCGGCCTCCTTGTCGTTGTATACTACGATGAGGGAAGTAGAGGCATAGTCCTTGTTCTTATTTGCACGAGGGAATGTATAATCGAAGCCATAGGTAATTTCTCCGCCCTTCATATTCTCGTGCTTGAACTTGAATTTCAGGTTGGCATCGAGGGTATCCCTATCCGAGAGTGGGATATGTATGTAGGTAGGTGTCTTCCAGAACGTGACGCGAAGAGAATCCCGCAAGAAATCCTTACGGCGTTCAATAGAGTCGTACTTATTGTACATCTGTTCGTAATTAGCCTCTTTCAGAGAGAGAACAGTAACGACCTCTTCGTACAGGTCTGCATATTTCTGAGGGTCTTTGGAATATATACTGATTACGCTGTCGTATTGCACTTTGGTCATTCCATAATGGTCCAGGATAGTGTGGTAGGCATTCTCCATGACACGTTCGCTACGTTGGCGGTCGATAGTACCACTTTGAGCTACGGCATCGATAAGGTAGATATCGGCAATAGCCTGAGCCATTTTATGACGGGAAGGAATCCAAGAGTCTCTGTATGCAGTATAAGAATACCATCCTCCTACAATAAGTACGAGGATGGCAAGTATAATTATCAAAAGTAATTTCTTGTTCTTCATCAAAAGAGTATTAGTTTATTTGCCGTCTGCTCTAAGCATAGTGCGAATAGTCTTGAGGATGATGACTAAGTCAAGAGTGAATTTCCAGTTGTCTATATATTCCAGGTCGAGTCGCATCCAGTCGTCAAAAGAAACGGAATTGCGATCAGGCGAAATCTGCCATAGGCAAGTGATACCTGGTTTCATGGCCAGACGACGCAACTGCCAGCGCTCATACTCAGCTACCTCTTTAGGCAGAGGTGGACGAGGGCCGACGATAGACATATCACCGAGGAAAACATTGATGAACTGAGGGAACTCATCGATACCGCTCTTGCGTAGGAATCTGCCGGCGCGTGTGATACGAGGGTCGTTGGTCATCTTGAATGCCGGACCATCCATCTCATTCTGGGCCATCAGCTTCTCCTTGAGCTCCTCAGCGTTGGTTACCATTGTGCGGAACTTATATACATCAAATTCCTTGCCCTTGAGTCCCGAACGTTTCTGCTTGAAGAATACAGGACCCTTAGAGTCTATCTTGATGATAAGTGCTATTATGAGGAAGAATGGCAACCCGCAAATAATGACAGCGGATGAGAACAGTATGTCGAAGATACGCTTTGCCAATAGTCCGATATAGTTTGTCGGGGTATTGGTAATAGTAATTACGGCATTGGTATCGAAATAGCGCAACTGGGTGTTGGCCGAGATACGGTTCAGGAATGGTGAATAAAGACGGAATGTAACGCCCAAATCCTGACACATATCAATGTAGCGCAGAATTTCACGGGAACTGTCGTATTGTCTCGCGTAAACGAATTCGTCAACATCCTGTGTGAGAATATTTTCTATGTCTGCCTCTTTGTCAAGGTAAGTCGGAACCACGCCCTCATACATCTTTACTGTCTCTTCATCGCCTATGATGGCTTTCAGACGGTATCCCCATTCATAGTGTGAATGGATGGAACTGAGCAAGGATACTCCGCCTTTGTCGCAAAGAAAAACTATGGATGTACTGTTATATCCTCTCTTTCTGGCTTTCTTGAGGGCATAGTAGAATATCAGCTTGCAGAATATGGAGATGAAGGAACTGAATGCTCCAAATACAAACAGGACTTCACGACCGAAGTTTGGTAATCCGAAAATTACTATGGTAAATGTCAGCAGAATGACGCCTACAATATTCTCTGCTATATGGTACAGCACAATGTAGCCATAAGAACGGCTCCTGTATACCTCGTTCAATCCGAGCCAGGCATCTATAGTCGACCAGAATAGTGCTATGAAGACACAAGAGATGAGGAAATCCTTATTCAATAGATATTCTATTGATTGATAAGAATTACCATAAAATATATATATGGAAATGAAGTACGATACCATAGCCACAAGTACGCTGACCAAAGTGAGGAGCGTACTTACAAACTTGGCTCTATTACTCAGTTTCTCTGCCGATTCCATAAAATACTACTAAACGTAAATATACTAATCGCGTGTCTAGCTGGAATGCTAATTATTGTTGGATTTACCATACTGCGTAAATGCAAAGGTAATGCTCTTTTTGATTCTTTACGCATCTTTTCAAATAAAATATAGCTATTAGTGCATATTATTGTTGACGTATAGCTATCGTCCGGTTAATAGTTTTGGCCCATGTATCAATAATGTGAAACAGAATGGTATCAATATGCGTAACACAGATGGAATATTTTAGTTTGACTTAGAAAAATAGCAACACTTTGATATAATGAAAAAGAAATCGTACACATCTATTCAGAGCATCTTGATGCGTCCCTGGATTGCTGCCATCTTTTTTCTGTTGTCTTCGTACGTGCTGATGGTCTATTTGCTGCATCAGCATTTGGAGAATTATACCTACGACTTGTTGGATAAGAAGGCACAGGCTACCCAGCTTTTGGTATCTGATCTTTTTAGGCATGCTAGGGGGAGCGCCGATTCGGAGGAGGATATCAAGGCTGCTGAAGCTGCTGTCAAGACTACGGATGTAAACGGATATATCAAATCGGTAGAGGATATTGACTTGATAATGATGCATGATGGAAAGGTAATCACATCTACTTTTGACCATAATGTCAAGGTCGCATTGCCGGATGAGGCTAAACAGTCTGTCTATGCCGATAAGCAGAAATGGAAGGGAACTGCTGAGATTGATGGGGAGACGTGGTATGTATGTATGGTTCCTGTGGATGAGTCTAAACAGGAATTCAATTCGTACGCTATATGTATAGATGACCGGCTGGTAATGGCTCCTATAGAGAGTATCGGCTTTATACTTATCATTCTGTCTTTTGCTGCCTTGGGTATATTGACTTGGTCTCTTACTAGCATAATATTTACCGTAGTAAAGCCTGTGAAGAGGGTAGAGCACGCGGTATCGTCTATCGCGACGGGTAATCTGCGTACAGATGTACCAATGCCAACTAGTGGTCGTGAGATTATTTCTCTGGCTGATGGCGTATCTGAATTGCAGGATAAGATGCGTGGTGTGTTGACGCCTATAGTCGAACTTACTGAGGTAATCGTCGGTAATATCCACCAGTTGTCTAACGCATCTACTACCTTGTCTGATTCAGCAAACCGTCAGGCCGCTTCTCTTGAGGAGATTTCTAGTACGATGGAGGAAATGGGTAGTAACATTCAGCAGAATACCAATAACTCTGTTGAGACTAATAAGATGGCTGAGTCGGTTTCCAAAATGTTGGAGGGCCTTGGAGCATCTAGCAAGAGAAGTTTTGACGCTATCGGAAATATTGCAGAGAATCTCGAGGGTATCAATGAGTTGGTCTCTCAGACTAATATCCTCGCCCTCAATGCTTCTGTTGAGGCTGCTCGTGCAGGTGAACAGGGTAAGGGCTTCGCTGTCGTGGCTAAGGAGGTCGGTCGTCTCGCTGAGCAGACTCGTGAGACTTCTGATGGCATAAATGATACTGCTCATCAAAGTATTTCTGAAGCGGATAATGCTTTTAGAGCGGTTAATGAACTGATGCCTCAAATTGAGAGTATGGTGGCTTTGATAAAGGAAATCACCGTGGCAAGTATCGAGCAGAATACTAGTGTCGGACACGTTAATTCGGCTATCAATGAACTGAATAGGGTGACTCAGGCTAATGCTGCTAGCGCCGAGGAACTGGAGGCAAATATGCAGGAGATGCAGAAGATGCTTCTCGAAATTTCTAACAATGTCAAGGTATTCAAGATCTAGTCATCTTTCATAAACTAGTATACGCTTTTTTGGCTCTGACAGCTCTTTTTACTGTGACTGTCAGAGCTTTTTGTATAGTATGTGCGTATAGTCTAAATAAAAAAACTGCGAGCAACCCGAATGCTCTCCTAGAGCAGACAGAGAGTAGCCCGGTATCTCAAAGAGACTTCTTTTCTACTCTGATAAACATTGCTGATGCCAATACGCCAAGTAGAACTATGGGTACTCCGACCCAGGCTGATGCCCCTACGTGATGCCCTGCGTCAATAGGTAGACCTCCGCAGAATGACCCTATGGCATTGCCGAAATTGAACGCTATCTGTATGGCAGCTCCGCCTAGTAGTTCTCCTCCTTTTGAGTGTCGTATGATAAGTAGCTGCTGCGGACCGCCTACCGCAAATAGCGCAAATGCTATGAGAAATGCTAATGCAGATAGTAGATAGGCATTAGTGGAATATATTGCAATCAATATTAGTAGCGCAACGGCCGATAGCTGACACGTCATCACGACTTTCCCAGGATTATATTTGTCCGAAAGTTTTCCTCCGACTAGATTGCCTATTACCATCCCCATTCCGGTAAGTATCATTATATATGGTAATGATGATGCCGCGAATCCTGCATCTTTGACAAATGTCGGATCTACGTAGCTGTACCAGCAGAATATGCCGCAGTTACCCATCATAGTCATCATTATCACTAGCCAAGGTGCCGTCTTCTTGAGGAAGTTGAATTGCGACTTGAATCGCGCCGCTTGCACTGTGCCAATGTCGGGTACAAACTTCCATACGCACCATACCGCAAGTAGTGATGAGGTCAACGACAGGCAGAATGGTATTCTCCAAGATAGATTTGATAGCATCGTTCCTAGTGGAACGCATACTAGATTTGCAATGGACATTCCTGCGCATACTAATGATACGCAGAATGCTTGCTTCCCTTCTGGCGCCAACCTTGTCGCAACTAGTGTCGCTACTCCGAAATACGCTCCGTGTGGTACTCCTGATATGAATCGCGCCGCAAGTAGCATCTCATATGATACTGAGGATATCGATAATGCCGCACCCACAAACATTATACCGCTTAGTGCTATGAGTATGTTCTTCAATAGAAACCTGTGGGCAAATGGCAGTAGTATGGCGCCGAAACATACGCCTAGTGCATACGCCGTAATGCAGTGCCCTGCTTGTGAATACGATACGCCTAATGATTCCGATACTGATGTAAGAATGCCCATCATGACAAATTCGGAGATTCCTAATGTCAGCGGCCCTAACGCTAGGGCATATATTGACGAAGGTATTTTCATCTGTTTGTTGATAATTTCGGGCGCAAAAATACATCTAAGAACTGAAAGTTTGTTTTAATAAATAATAAAAGATGCAATGCAGCCATTTGCTACATTGCATCTTTATATCTGATAGGAATAATTTTGTACTAGAACATTCTGCGAGCCCAGAGATAACGTATCCTGAAGTATTCCGACTGTGTTATATGGTCTACCGTCACACCGCGTGATGATGAGGCATGCATGAACCAGAAGTCACTAGGACCTTCCGACTCGATGACAATGCCTACGTGTCCTACTGTGCTTGACGTACTGGCAGTCGCATTCTGACCCGTGAAGAATACTAGGTCGCCTGGCCTCAAATCGTTATTGGATACTGCATATCCTCCTTTCGATTGTCCTGCTGAGTTGACGGCAATGGTCATGCCTGTCGCTTCTCTGTATACGTAGCTTGTAAATCCTGAACAGTCGAATGTCTTTGGACCCTTGGACCCGTATACGTATTTACAACCTAATAGCGGACTTGCTGTCGCTATGATGGCTTCAGAGTATGCCAAGCTAGGATTCATCTTCCCATTGCTGTTCGTGGTGTGGGATGCTGTCTCTCTCTCTGGCGATGGCTTGTTGTTGCTGCTGCTGTTGCTGCTGTTGTTGTTGCTCTTGTTGTCATCAGCATACGATGAATCAAATGCAGTAACTAGCGATGAGCCTGCTCCCGAAGTAGTCTGACGAGGTAGCTCCCCGTCGCGTGTCTTCTTCTTTTCGCCTTTCTTGCGGACAGAACCTCCATTGCCGTTGTACACTTTCACCGGTAGAGAACTCTCCATAGCATTTGCTTCTGGAGTATCCTCTACTTCTGCTGCAACAGCTTCCCCAATGAAGAAGCAGAACAGTATGGCAAGTATCGAACTCTTTAGCTTCATAGTGTATTATTCCTAGTATCTTTTTTATCCGTTGTATCCAGCCTCTTTGGCTTTCTTGTCATACATCATTGCGCGGATGGCGTTCTTCTTTACGGAACCCATACCGTTGCGATATATCTCTGCAATCATATGTAGTGCCTCGCCTGTATTGCATTCCTCAAAGAGTGCTATGGCTTTCTCTGCGTCGTTGTTGTTGTATGCCTGCATAGCTGCTTTGAAGTCTGCAGAACCGCTTGTGTATGAATCGTTCTTATAACTTGAATTTGAAGAAGAACCACCTGGTACAGTCTGGCCAGGCTCGTAGTCTGACGAATTTGAACTTGGCTTTGTATTATTTGATGGCTTGACAGCTGGAGCTGGCTCCTCATCTTCGTCATCATAATAATCCCCTTCCTCATCATCATCGTAGGCATAATATCCGTCTTCGTCATCATCGTCGCCCTCATAATCTTCATACTCGTCGAAGTCTTCTTCGCTGCCGAAAAGCTCTTCGTAGCGCTCAATGAAAGCTGCTAGTTTGTCTTCTGGGAATGAGTCGAATACCTTGTCTAACTCTCTTTCTGACAATTGGTCCAACTTGTATACATAGTGCTCAAACTGCTTGTCGTTCATAGATTCGAAGTCTACTGATGCGTAGTAGTCTGCACCTCTGTTGCCTCTGTCTTTCCTGTCATAACTGTCGTTTCTGTGTCCTCGCTCGTTTCTCTCGCTTCTCTCTCTTCTGTTGTCATTCCCGCCGTCTTCTTCGTCTTCCAATATTGAATCGCACATGCCCAACAGGAAGAAGCATATTACTAAGGCACCTATGCCTATGCATAGCCATTTGATTAACTTTAACATTTTTTCTTGTATTGTTTGATTTTAGTAATAATTATATATCTCAAAACCAATATACTTGACTGCTAATAACTTATAATGCTATATTATTGCCTGCGATGACGGGGATGAAGTCGCATTTCTAAGACTAACACCTCAAGACTGATTTCTGTTTTTTAATCTTTCAGTAGGTACCCAGTGTACCTACTGAAAGTAATATTTACATCTTGTAGTTGTTCTTGCCCTCAGCATCTGCAAAGAACCAAGCTCCGTCAGAGGCAACCTTGAGACGAATTACGTCCATGTCTGTCTCTTGCAATGCCTTCAAGAGGTCTTCTTGAATGTCTGTGAGTGAAGCAAAGCCTTTCTCGAATGTAGCGATGAGGTTGTCTTCTGTGAGGCATGCCGTGTAGAGTGTGCCGTACTTCTCTACCATGGCAGCTAGCCATTGTGTCATTTCATCGTCTGAGGATGTAAGGCCGTTCTCTTTTGTGCCAAGAATCCAGTCTCCCGAATCGTTGATGGCAATGGTGAGAACTACCATGTCGTTTTCGTTGCAGTATTTCAATGCGTCGATCAATGTCTCTGGGAGACCAGGACCGTATACCGCGTCGTTGTTGTTCACGAGGACTACCCAACGTCCTTTTTCTGTGAGCTGAACATCATCAATGTAATGACCTTCCTCATGGAGCTGGTTGAGAACGCTCAACAAATCTTCTGGACAACCCTGAGCAATGTACTCGTTCTCTCCGAATAGTGCAATATCACCATTGCTAGCTGTGATTGCAACATTGCGGCAGTGGCCAACTTCTTCAATAGTGGAGCGGATAGCATCGCGGTCTTGTGCCATGCTTGTGAAACCTGTAGCGAGCATCGCAATAGCTGCTACGAAAAACTTGATAGTAGTTTTCATGTTTGGATTTTTTAAATAATTAAAAGTGAATATGTCATATATGTTATTTTACCATCTTTACATACTTAAGACCATTCTGCGCCGTCTTGCATATCGACTTGCTTCGCTTCGATGCCGAAACTATGGTGTTGTTTATAACATTCTCCCAACTTACTTCCGCTGTGTTCGTAGCGCTGATCTCTCCTCTGAGCGATTGTATGAAGCTTAATGTAAACATACCACCGGCATTGTCACACCACGATACCTCATTAGGACTCGCAGCGGTACTTATGATGTCGCCTTTGGCCGAGAATAGCTTCTTCAATCTGTCAAGTGAGTAGTTGTTGTTGCCTCGCGACCCAAGTGAGTTTGTATTCACTGGCCTGCGCTCTCCAATATCGGCGTTGCAGCAGTCACTGAGCACAATGTTCAGTCGGGCTCCTTTGCTGCATATTACTTGATAAATATCGCTGACCGCAATAAAGTTGTCTTCTATGCTCTGATATGATGTCGTGGTCATCGCCATATTCGGATATGCGTCTCTCTGGTCGCTGAAGCGGAATCCATGCCCTGAATATAGGAATACCACAATGTCGTTTGGCGATGGGTTCAATTCGTCAAGTTTCGCAACCACTCCGTCTATACTGTAGTCTGACCCTGTCACAAGGTATTGGTGTACTGGTAGTCCAAGCGCTTGCCCGATGCCTTGTATCTCGTTCTGCATGTTCGCAAGGTCAATCTTACATGTGGCTCCGATGTCGGCAACCTCACTGTTGGCAACTATCATAAGGTGTATGGTCGAACCGTCTATGGATTCTTGCTTGTTCGGATTGTTCTTGTTCGAATTGTTGTCTTGTGCCGCGTATGTCGCTTCTTGTGCATCTATGCGCTTGTCAATTCGCTTCGCTAGCTTGGAATGCGTCACAGCAACGTCTTTGTTGAATTCTCTCTCTATCGTCGTGAGTTGCTTCCTGACTTGTGCCGGCGTGAGCTCTGTATGCTTCGCCTCATAGAAATAACGGTATATCTCAAAGCCGTTGCCTAGATTGTCCATCACTTGTTCTTCTGATGCACATACCAGATTGTGGGCCTTGATGATCTTGTTGTACATGTCTCCATCAATGGTCTTCCTGAAGTATTTCTGACAGAACTCTTCGTCCATGTCTTTGAGCTTTACTTCCGAGAAGTACGAACAGTGTATCCATTTGTCTCTGCTCTTCTCTTCGTCTGCACTAGGTATTATATAGGCGTCACAATCGCCGTTCTTCCCCCAGATGCAAACTAGTCTGATGGCATATTTGTCGTTGTTTGAGAATACGGAATATGTTTTGTCTTTGCCGTCGTTCTTATATTTGACTTGCATGTCGTTGTACGTCCAGACATCTATAAACTCTTGCTCTGAGTCTCGCTGTATGAATCGTACCCATGTAGGCGTAGCATCTCCACTGTATATCATGAGGCCGTTCATCGTGTAGCCCAACTGCTCGTACTGGATTTCATAATAGGTCTGTGCCGATACGCCAGAGGCAACAAATATTATTAGGGCTACGAGAGCGTATGCGTGTCTGATAATCTTCTTCATGTCGCCTCTTTATTTGTTCAGTCCAAAACTATCTGTAATATGCATGGCATCCTCGTGCTTCACAGCATCGGTGTATTCAACGATTACTGCATAACTGGTGATTGTGTCTAGTCCGACAAGCCCGCAGAGTATGACATTATTGCCATTCGGCATGCGCCCAATAATCTGAGCTCCTGCAAAATCATCATCAACAATGGATTCCAATGCCGACTTCTTGATGTTTATCTCTAGGTCTTCGGCAAAGTCCAATAAGGTCTGAGCCACCATCTCATCGCTGGTGTCTGTCCTGTCAAAACGGAAAATCTTACAATTGATTACTTTATCCGTTAATTCAATCATATCAACAGTGTTCTGCACAAGGTTCAACCCCGTAGGAACTTCTGCTTTTATGTTATACCACGTCAAGTCGCTGAATTGTCTACGACTTTGCGCGTTTGTGTCTACTAAAGAAGCAAATGCCATTATTACCATTAGGAACAATACAACACTTCTTTTTCTTGGTGCGCAGTTCATATAGTAGCTTTTTCCCATTAAATTGTAACAAATCGAAATTCGTCAGTGCAAAGTTAACAACTTTTTCAACACAAGTGAAGATTTACTTGTATTTTGTAATCGTTAATCATACCTACAATAGTCGTGCCAGTTTCTATATTGTACATATAATCTCTCCTCATCATGCTGTCTTGCCCTGCCTTATATAATACTCCCTGAATATAAAAATTGCGATGAACAAGGGTGCTCTATAGGACTAGCAAGGATTCTATATAGGATTATCCCGCCTCTTCTTTACCTATTCCCTATACCTTATATTAATGCCGCATAATTAAAAAACTGCGACTAACCTTATATTTCTCTTATACTAGCGACTGCCCTCCAATAACAAAAACTGCGAGCAACCTTATACTTCCCTTATACTAGCAACTGTCTCCCATACCCCCAGACAAGGACTCTTTATTTAAAAAATTACGATGAACAAGGCACCTCCATTGTACCATCAGCTACGCACCAGCTACAAAAACTGCGAGCAACCTTATACTTCCCTTATACTAGCCTTGTACCTCTCTTATCTTATCCTTGCCTTTTTTCGCCCACGCTCTTCTAGCTCTCCCTAGTCCGTCTAGAGCCACTAGCCCGTCTATTTTTCTCTTCTCCCACACCCATTCCCATCCTATTCAACAAAATTTAACCTATCCCGTAATCCGCTGATGCATAATGTCCTCGGCAGTGTTGCTCAAAATTTTCCAAAAAATATTTTCGCTCAGCTATTGCAGATTCAAAAAACCTCCCTACCTTTGCAACCGCTTTCGAGAACGAACGATAGCAAATGCGAAACGCAAGAGCTTGAAAGCCACGACGATAAGACGTCAACGAACATCGACATATTGGAATGTAAATGCAAGCAAGAAAGGAAAAGTAAGCTAAGTCAATATCCTAAAAGGAAAGACACTTTCAGAGCTTAGGAAAGAACGAAACAAAGTATAAAACATA
>JAKSLD010000004.1 GCA_024401395.1 Bacteroidales bacterium | reverse complement strand
GGAAGAGGCTGCGCAAGCGCTTTATAGGAAGATGTTTGTGGATGGGATTGATGTGGAGAATCTGCCGGAGGGATGGAGAATGGGATGTTTGGGGGAGGTGTGTTCAAAGATAGGAAGTGGTTCGACTCCTAAAGGAGGACAAGATTCATACTTAAGCGAAGGAATTAGTTTTATTAGAAGTATGAATGTTTTTGATTCCTTTTTTGAAAGAAATGATTTAGCGCATATTACAGAAGGTCAAGCAAAAGCATTGGATTCTGTTACTGTCCAAGACAAAGATATATTGTTGAATATTACAGGAGCTTCTGTTGGACGTTGTTGTATGGTTCCGTCTGACATTTTGCCAGCAAGAGTGAATCAACATGTTATGATAATTAGAGCAAAAGAATCTACATATCAGCATTTTTTGCTTTACCAAATCAATAACGAGAATACAAAAAGAGAATTACTCACTGCAAGTGAATCTGGGTCTACAAGAGAAGCTCTGACAAAAAGGGAGGTTGAATTGCAAAAGATTTTGATACCATCTAAAGATGCTGTAATTTCATTTAATGATAAAATAGAAATTTTTTGCGATTCAATTTTCTTAAAATCAAGAGAGAACGAAATATTAATGGAAATGCTGTCTGTGGTGATGGTGGAGGAGAGCCGAATATAATACGAAATAAGACATGTCAAGCAGATCGAGAAAAAACAAGGTTAGAGATTTTTTTGATTGGTGTGGAAAAATCGGTGGTGTAGTCGCATTATTGTCCATCCCTTTAAGTATTGGTTTATTTATCAATAATAAGCAACATCAGATGGAGATTATCAAGTTGCAACAACAACACAATATAGAATTGCAACGTCAACACGACGAATTTGAAGAAAAATTATCTGTGACAAAGGACCAATTGGAAGAATGTAAACATCAGTATCGTCTTTTAGAAATTAGCATTAAGGAGAATCACGATGGGAAATAATAGAATAAAAAGTACAATAAGTTTTGGGCTTCTCACAATAGGGATGGCAATAATTACACTATTGGGTTATGGATACTATTATGTTTCAGAATTGGAAAATCAGATTACAGAAAGAGATAGATTAATTCAAAATCTATCATTTCGTAGCAATTTGGTTGAAGAATATTTTGATATTAAAGTAGATTCTACACAAAATACAACTTCGTATATGCTCAAAGATTCAAAGAAAACAAGAATTATTGAGCATAAGGAAACGACTATTGAAAAATGTGACGAAGAATTGATTTCTAATTATAATAAGTTAGTTGAAGAGTATAAATTAATTAATATTGAAAATTTCAAATATAAAAATAAAATAAGTGAGCAAAAGAAAGTCTTAGAATTAATAGAAAGAAACTATCAGATAAATTATAATGTATCAGTTGATTCCATATATTCACGAATAAAATTAATTAATACTGAAAAAATAGATTCGGCATTGTTGTTACTTCCATATTATAGAGACAGATTGGAAAGAATCGATGAGAAAACATGGACAATAACAAAAGGCAGATAAAATGGACTGCTTTTGGGGGAGACGCGATGAATCGCGTCTCTACTGTACGATGAAAAACAATCGGTGTATGTGGAACAAATAATGGTGTGAATGTGCAAAACGATAATAAAATGGATAGATTTCAGAATACATATCGAATATCGTCAGCCCGTGCCAATTGGCATGGGTATGATGGTGGTGTGTATTTTGTGACGATATGTACGCAGGGACGGGAACATTATTTCGGGAAAATTGTGGGTACGGGGGCAATGGCAGACCCACAAATGTGTTTGTCACCCATCGGACAATATGCCCACGAACAATTTGTAAACGTGAAAACGCATTATCCGTATGCTGAAATACCATTGTTTGTGGTTATGCCGAACCATATTCATGCGATTGTGGTGATTGACGGGGTGGATAATTGTGATTTTAGAGACGGTGTGCGTGGTAGAGACGCGATAAGAGACGCGATAAGAGACGCGATGAATCGCGTCTCTACAGGTACAGGGGGTGGAATTACAGGAAATAATAACCCCATGTTGCAAAAATGTTTAGGAACAGTTATTCGCGGACTGAAGGCACGCATAACCCATTACGCAAATGAAAAAAATATTATATTTGCTTGGCAGGCGCGATTTTACGATCGTATTGTGCGTGACCAAAATGAACTGAACCGCATAGCGGAATACATAGAAAACAATGTTGTCAATTGGCAAACGGATGAATTAAATAAATACATATCCGATACAAGTTGTCATGGAGCAGAAAGAATTGTTGCCAGTCAGCAATTAAATAAATAACAAGTAACCTTATGTTCAACGAGTCCACCTTAGAGACGGCCATAATGCAACTGCTAGAGCAGGAGCATTACACACATAAGCTTGGCGAGCAGATACATAAGAACCTGGCGGAGGTTCTGCTTGTAGAGGATATTGAGGCATATCTAAAGACTAAGTATGCCGATATCACTCCTGCTGAAATTCAGCAAGTTATTCTCGTGCTAAAGGCTCAGAAGACTCAAAGCCTCTATGACGAGAACCGCCGTGTGTTTGGTATGCTGGTGGATGGATTCCCATTGAAACGTGAAGATCAGACAAAGCAGAATCTGTGGATAAGGCTGATAGACTTCGAGAATCCAAAGGCGAATATATTCAAGGCTGTCAATCAGGTAGAGATTGTTGAGGTATGTAATCGTCGTCCAGACGCCATAATCTACATAAACGGTATTCCGCTTGTAGTTATGGAGTTCAAGAGTGCTGTGAAAGAGCACTGTACCATAAAAGATGCCTTTACTCAGATTACGGTTCGCTACCGCAAAGATATTCCCAGCCTCTTCCGCTACAATGCTTTCGTAGTCATTAGCGATGGGGTACAGAATAAATTCGGTTCATTATTTACTCCATACGAGTATTTCTACGCATGGAATCGAGTAGAGCCAGAAGACAAGCCAAGCAATGGCATAGACTCGCTCTTTACCATGATTCACGGTCTATTCCGCAAGGAGCGACTGCTGGAGGTGATAAAGAATTTTATCTATTTCCCAGACACATCCACCAAAGAAGAGAAGATAGTCTGCCGCTATCCGCAGTATTTTGCGGCTACAATGCTCTATGCCAATATACTTCAGGAGCACAACAAAGGCGGACATAAAGGCGGTACATATTTTGGTGCTACCGGTTGTGGCAAGAGCCTCGCCATGCTATTTCTGAGCCGAATGCTTATGCGCTCGCAGAAACTGGGGTCGCCTACCATACTGCTCATTACAGACCGTACAGACCTAGACGACCAGCTCTCGGGACAATTTATACGTGCCAAGAAGTTTATTGGAGACGAAGTAATAGAACAGATAGACAGTCGTGAGGCTCTGAAACAGAAGCTAGAAGGCCGTGAGAGCGGTGGCGTATTTCTGACCACCATACAGAAGTTCAGTGAAGATATAGACCTGCTCTCGAAGAGAAATAATATTATCTGCATCAGCGACGAAGCTCACCGCACGCAGACAAACCTAGAAGAGACCACCAAGATAGTCTTCAACGAAGACGGCATAGCTACTGCCATGAAGAAGACATACGGCTTTGCTCAGTATCTGCACCAGTCGCTGCCTAATGCTATATACGTAGGCTTCACTGGTACGCCTGTTGACCAGACCATAGAAGTATTCGGTGGCGTGATAGACAAATACACCATGGTGGATTCGGTGAACGACGGTATCACGGTCAGGATAGTATACGAAGGTCGAGCAGCTAAAGTATTTGCCGACAATGACAAACTTGCTGCCATTGAGAAATACTACGAGGAATGCGAAGAGCAGGGTAGTACAGAAGAGCAGATAAACAAGAGCAAGCAGCAGAGTGCAACAATGGAAGCTATCATAGGAGATCCAAAGCGCCTGCAGGCTGTGGCAGAAGATATGGTGGCTCACTATGAGCAGCGAATAGCTGAAGGTGCCACAGTTTGCGGAAAGGCTATGGTGGTGTGTACATCACGCGAGATAGCATTTGAACTATATAAACGTATAGTAGCATTGCGACCAGAATGGGCTGTTAAGTTGCCATGTGCCCCAGAGGCCAAGAATAGTCACAACGACAAGCTGTTGCCTATAGAGCGAATAAAGATGGTAATGACCAGCAATAAGGACGATGTGCCAGAACTGGCAACCCTCCTTGGCAATAAGGCAGACAGACAAGAATGGGCTGTGCAGTTCAAGGAGCAAGACTCCAACTTCAAGATAGTGATAGTTGTGGATATGTGGCTCACAGGGTTTGATGTACCTAGTCTGGACACGATGTACGTAGATAAGCCATTGCAAAAACATACACTTATCCAGACAATCAGTCGCGTCAACAGAGTATGTCCAGGCAAGGAGAAGGGTCTTGTAGTGGACTACCTAGGCATAAAGCGCAAGATGAATAAGGCCCTGAAGCAATATGGAGGCGACGGAGAGGATGACGACCCAACAGAGGGCATTGAAGAACTAGTAGCGATAGTAAAGGATGAGATAGATGTGCTTGATAATATTATGCACAAGTACGACTATTCCGGTTTCTTCGGCAAGAATGCCCTTGCGCAATTACAGACATTAAATGGCGGCGCCAACTTTGTAATCGAAGAAGAGGAGCGCAAAAACCTTTATATGCGCCATGCAAAGCGTATGCGACAGGCATTTAATATGTGCTCATCCAGCGATAAGTTAAATAAGGATGCTCGAGAGAAGGTAATGTTCTTCACAGCCGTACGTTCTATTGTTTTCAAGATGACAAAGGGCGAGGCTCCTGACGTGGCAGAAATGAACGCCAAGGTGCGCGAACTGGTTGCCGAGGCGTTGCAAAGCAGTGGGGTAGAAGAGGTAATAAAGATAGTTGAGGATACAAATGGTGACTTAGATATATTCAATAAAGACCATATTTTATTGATAGATAAGATTCCATTGCCTAATATACGTCTGCGTATGCTTGAGCGTTTGATAAAGCAGCAGATATCTGAGTTTGGCAAGGTCAATAAGGTAAAGTCTGTCGAGTTCACAAACCGACTGAATGATATTATACGCGAGTATAACGACCGCAGTGACGATGCGAAGGAGGTCAGCAAGGCAATGCAAGAGGTTGTCGACAAGATAAAGAAGATGATGGAAGAGCTGGAGAAGGAGCGTAAGAGCCACGAGGCGATGGGTATTGATTATGAAGAGAAAGCATTCTTTGATATCCTTAAGTCAGTACGTGACGAAAGAGGCTTCGACTATCCAGAAGACAAGATGATAGAGATTGCCAAAGAGATGAAAGCCAAGATTGCAGACAAGAGCCACTACACCGACTGCTTCAAACGTGCAGATATTATGGCAGAGATGCAGTTTGACCTTGTAGTTATAATGGCCATGCATGGTTATCCGCCAGCTAAGGACCATCCAGAGGCAGTATACAACAAGGTGATAGAGCAAGCTGAGAATTTCAAGAAGTATGCTGAATAAATGCGATAATTTCTAATTAGCTGAAGCCTCTGCGCTATCTACGTTGTACTTGAAGTTGATAGGGGTAATAATCTCTATATGACGGACTTCGGCGTTGTCCATCTTTTCGATCTCACGGACAGAAACACCTTTATATGCTGCCTGGAGAACACGGTTTGTCATGCCGTGGCCGATGGCGATGATTGTTTTGCCGTCGTATTCTGACTCCCATTTCCGGAGAAGAGACTCTGCGCGTTTGTAGAGGTCGGCTATTGTCTCGCCGCAATTATCAATATCAGGGTATTGATGGGCTTCCTCGATAGTTTTACCCGTCAAGGGTCCCCAATCACGCTCTCGCAAGAGAGGTTCCAATACCAACGAGACATTATCACCCAGTGCGAGGTGGGCGGTATCTATACAGCGCTGGAGGTCGCTGCATATTACGACATCAGCCTTGATTTTTCTAAGGATGATACCCATTTGGACAGCCTGTTGCTTACCCTCCTCATTAAGGTGGCCTGGCATTTGACCTTGAAGGATACGGGACTGATTCTCAACGGTCTGTCCGTGACGGCAGAGGTATAGACTAATCATTCTAATAGACTTTGATATTACGCCATAATGCCCTCATTCGCTCCGCCATATTGACCTCAGCTGGGTTATCCTGCGGGTGCCAGAACATATTGGTCTGTATGGCATCTGGGAGGTACTGCTGCTGGACGAAATGACCAGGGTAGTCGTGAGCATACATATAGTCGCGACCATAATTCAGTTTCTCCATCAGCTTAGTAGGAGCATTGCGCAAGTGCAGAGGGACAGGAAGATTGCCAGTCTGCTTGACAAATGCAAGTGCGTCATTTATAGCGCAATAGGCCGAATTACTTTTAGGAGAAGTTGCGAGATAGATTACAGCCTCTGAAAGGACGATACGCCCCTCTGGCCAGCCTATCTTATTTACGGCATCAAAAGCCTGATTAGCCATAAGAAGGGCATTAGGATTAGCAAGGCCAATATCCTCGGCAGCAGAGATAAGAATACGGCGAGCAATGAACTTAGGATCTTCGCCCCCTTCGATCATTCGAGCCAGCCAATAGACTGCGGCATCAGGATCAGATCCACGAATAGATTTGATGAAAGCCGATATTATATCATAGTGCATCTCGCCATTCTTGTCATAAAAGGCAGGCGACTGCTGCAGAATCTCTGTAATATGCTTATCGTCGATGACAATCTCTTCTGCTCCCAGTTGGGCGTTACAGACCATCTCAATGATATTGAGAAGTTTACGTGCATCGCCGCCAGAATAACGTACCAGAGCCGCCTCCTCAGTAATATTGATATTGAGTTTAGACAACTCCGCATCATTCTTGATAGCCATATTAGCCAGGCGGATAAGATCCTCATGCTCAAGAGATTTAAGGACATAGACCTGACAACGGGAGAGAAGAGGAGAGATGACCTCAAAAGAAGGATTCTCGGTCGTGGCGCCAATAAGCGTCACCGTACCCTCCTCTACGGCAGCCAAGAGAGAATCCTGCTGAGCCTTAGAGAAGCGATGAATCTCGTCGATGAACAATATAGGCGAAGCTGGGTTGAAGAAACGAGCCTTGGCGGCGCGATCAATAACCTCTCGGACATCCTTCACGCCCGAAGATATGGCAGAAAGAGTATAGAAAGGACGTTCCAGACGTTTGGAAATGATATGCGCCAAGGTGGTCTTACCTACACCAGGAGGTCCCCACAGAATTATAGATGATATATGTCCGCTCTCGATCATCTTACGGAGAATGGCATTTTCTCCTATAAGATGCTGCTGCCCGATATAATTGTCGAGCGAGTCGGGACGCATTCGTTCTGCCAGAGGATTCATCGCGTTATTATTATTCGTTGATAATCAGGCCATCATATGCCAAGTGAACATTAGAAGGCAAAGTAGGCTCTACCTCACCATGAGGTGGCAAATGATGGGCAATATGTGTAAAATACGCACGTTTAGGCTGAACCTTAGCCACGATATCCAGTGATTCTGGCAATGAGAAATGCGACATATGTTCCTCGTAACGCAGTGCATTAATCACCAGCACGTCAAGATTCTTCAAAAGCTCAAGAGAATCATCTGATATATAAGATGCATCGGTAATATAAGCCCAATCATTAATTCGGAAGCCAACTATAGGCAGTTTTCCGTGCAAAACACGTATTGGGGTTACCATAACGCCTTCACAAGGAGAAAATGGCTTATTTGCATCTATTTCGTACAACCCGATCTCTGGGACACCTGGATATTTGTTTGCAGCGAAGATATATGACAGATTGTGCTTGAAAGCTGCCGCCACATTGGGTTCGGCAAAGACATTGATAGACTGTCCCATAGAGTAGTTCAAGCCGCGGACGTCATCAAGACCTCCCACATGGTCGTAATGCTGATGGGTAACCAATATAGCATCAACACGGGAAATGTGAGCACGGATCATCTGAGTACGGAAGTCTGGACCTACGTCTATCAGTATATTATACCCATTTACCTCCCAAAGTGCCGACGTACGCAGACGGTCATCGCGACGGTCGGTAGAGAGGCAAGTACGGCACTTACAGCCTATTACAGGAATGCCAGTAGATGTACCAGTACCAAGGAATGTTATTCTCATAGGAATATGTCTATATAAGTCTCTTACAAATATAGCGAATTTATGCTAAAAGTATGTTAGGACATTCCCAAAACCACGAAGAGTCTGGATTTGCCGACAGTATCGGGGACATAGACACCGTGGTAAGGTCCTGGCAGCATGCAAACGCGCATTTGCCCATCAATTTGACAGAATAGGGTATAGCCACAGATGTCAGTCCGCTATATGCAAAGGCGCCGCTGCCCAATTCTTCGAGTGATGCCGGCAGGTCGACTATCGTCATGGAGTTGCAGTCGGCAAAAGCAAATGAACCGATGTAGGTAATATCGTCGGGCATATCCACATTACATAGCGATGTACATCCCTCGAAGGCCGAATCTTCTATCTTGGTAATGCCACTAGGTATTGTGATATTCATCAGCGACTTACAGCCAAGGAAGGCACGACTAGGGATATAGTCACATTCTTCAGGTATATCTATTTCTGTAAGAGAGGAACAACGGGCGCATAATCCCTTAGGAATGGTCATCAGGTGCTTCGGCAGTATTATCTTGTAGATATTGCAGCAATTTGCAAATGCGTACGGCGCAAGTTCTTCGACATAATCTGGTACCTGCAATACATTATCCTTTGATTTCCAGTCGGGCGGACAGGCTAACAGCTTATGTCCACGAAGCAGCATACCGTCTATTGTTGTCAGGAACCCATCCTCAACGACAAATCTTGCCAGTGATGAGCAGTCCTTGAAGGCATCCTGTCCTATTTCTTCTATAGACGATGGCAGGTGCAGCGAAACAAGTTCGTCACATCCCGCAAAGGCACTCTCGCCGATGGCTGTCACTCCTTCTGGAATCTCTATATCTCCCTTGGCCATGGCAGAAGGCATACGCACCAGACATTGTCTGTCTGCTGTATAAAGGATACCATCGTCTGAGATATACTTTGAGTTGTTGTCTGAATTGATATTGATACTCTCCAGACTCGAACATTCAGAAAACAGGAAGGCATCTACGTATGCGGTGTCGGATGGTAGTGTTACAGATTTCAACGACCAGCAGTCATCGATTATTCCAGTGCCGAAATCACAGTTGTCTGGTATAACCAGTGACAATATATGGTGACAAGCTCTGAAGGCATTATTTCCGATGAATTTCAGGTTTGCCGGTAGTTCTATCCTGGAAAGTGCGTAACAATGCGCAAATGCATCCTCATATATGCAGGATAGGGTAGATGGCAGGACAACGTCAGATAGCGCAGTGCAATGGTAAAAGGCACCACTGGCTATCTCTTCCACCCCCTCGGAGATAATGACTCTCTTCAGTGTCTTGTTGCCGGCAAAAACTCCTTCTGCTATCTTCCTGACTCCATCTGGAATGATAACAGAAGCCGAATTGTCGTTTTTATATTCTTGTAATACGCCGTCTTCGATTAGAAACATCTATCAATCCATTATATCAGTTGATACATCAGCTATAGTAGCATTGACTGCCTTTTGGATATCTGTAGGTGCCATGTGGAGCTGTAGTCCACGCTGTCCGGCCGATATGTAGATATTCTCGTATTGCAATGCTGTCTGGTCTATATAGACCGGATATGGCTTCTTGAGCCCGATAGGGGAGCACCCTCCGCGAATATACCCCGTAGTAGGCAATAGTTCCTTCAATGGCAGCATATCGCAATTCTTATTCCCCGATGCCTTGGCTGCTTTCTTGAGGTCAACCTCTCTGTTGCCGGGGACGACACATACGAATACACCACTCTTGTCTCCCCTGAGTGTCAGTGTCTTGAAGACCTGATTTATGTCTTCTCCCAACTCTTCTGCTATATGGTCAGCAGCGAGATTGTTTTCATCAACCTCATAAGGAACAAGTGTATAGTTGATTTTGGCTTTATCTAGTAAACGCGCTGCGTTTGTCTTTGTAATCTTCATGGCAAATCTGATTTGCGTAAATTCCCATGCAAATATACGCTAAAATAGCTATTATTGGGGGTAATTTCCATAAGAAAAGCCCCTAAATGAAGCATTTAACTCCATTTAGGGGCTTTTTTGTGTATGGAATATGTCTATCGGGCAATATTTCCAGCCTCGCCTTCCATCAGTGTCACAACTTCCTGTGCTGTGACGAGGTTGAAATCGCCTGTAATAGTGTTCTTCAATGTAGAAGCAGCTACTGCGAAATCAAGTGCCTTCTGTGGTTCTTCAAACGTGTCAAGACCGTATATTATACCAGCGGCAAATGCATCGCCAACTCCTACACAATCAACGACATGCTGTATGAAATGAATAGGGGAGTGGTATAGCTTGCCGTCTCTTGTATATAAAAGGCCTGTAAGTACATGTCGTTCTGCATCTAGTACGTTACGCAACGCTATGAACATATGCGTACAGTCTGGTGCCATCGACATAATCTTCTCACAGTTGGCTCTGTATAGTTCTGGATCTAGTTTGTCGCCCTTGGATTCTACGCTGAAACCGACTGGGGTAGTGCCAAATGCTTTCTGATACTCGCCTTCTGTACCGAAGAGTACGTTGCAGCACTTAGCCAAGGCTGGCATCACATCTTCTGCTTTCTTGCCGTATTTCCATAGGTTCTTGCGGAAGTTCAGATCGGAGGAAATGCGTATGCCCATCTCTTGTGCTTTCTTTATGGCTTCCATAGTCACGTCTGCCGCACTCTGTGACAGGGATGGACCAATACCCGACCAGTGGAACCATTTAGCGCCCTTGAATACTTTCTCCCAGTCTATCATCCCTGGCTCTAAGGTGCTGAAGGATGAGTGCGCACGGTCATAGACAACTCTGGCAGCACGCATGGATGCCGTACTTTCCATATAATAGAGTCCAAGACGCTCCCCTCCGTATATTATGTCTGATGTGTCTACGTTGTGTGAACGTAGATTGGAAATACACGCCTCTGTAATGTCATTCTGTGGCAAACGTGTAACAAAGGACGAATCAAAGCCGAAATGAGCCAACGATACGGCTACATTGGTCTCACTGCCTCCAAATGTCGCTGCCAGCATCTGACTTTGCTGGAACTTCAGAAATCCTGGAGGGGTCAATCTTAGGAGTATCTCTCCAAATGTTACTATACGTGTTTTCATCTTGTATCTGTTCTTCCGTGTGTGATAGTCTATTTTCTTTGTTGTGCAAAATTAGACATCTTGTGTTATATATATCACACGTTAAGACTATTTAACTGTATCTTTTTTGTCCATTTATAGTGGACTTTTTATACCTCTCCCCTATGTTCTAGAATACTCAACTTAACATAATACAAATTCTTAGAGAAAATATCTGTAGAACAGGGGAGTACTGTATAGGCGTAATTAATGAAAAATTGCGATGAACAAGGGACTTCTCCGTATCTAGCCCGTATGTAGCGCGTATGTAGCCCGTGTATAGACAGTACGTAGGGAATATAAAAAAATACGCACCACCAGTTTCCTGATGATGCGTATTGTAATTTGTAACTAAACGTAATTCAGAACGTTATCGTCGTGAAATCTTATATTCAACGATTCCTAGAGATGCCGACTGTCTAACTCTGAGCTTCCACGAGTATTTCCATTTCCATTTCAATATGGTGCTTGGAAATCCTTTCTTGAGGTATGCATATATATATGGGTTGCATACAAGGTCTATATACCCTTTCTCTTCTTTGTGGACTTCTTGTTTAAGCGCATTCTCTATCATCTCTGGCAGATTGACAGATGTCTCGATACGTCCCTTGCCCATACAAGTCGGACAAACTTCTGTAGTGTCTATATTCATTACAGGACGTACTCTCTGACGGGTAATCTGCATCAAACCGAACTTGCTCAACGGCAAAATATTGTGCTTCGTCTTGTCCGTAGCCATCGCAGTCTTCATTCGCTCATAGACTTTGGTCCTGTTCTCGCTAGACTGCATATCTATGAAGTCTACTACAACTATACCGCCCATGTCTCGAAGACGTAATTGCCGCGCAATCTCGTCCGCTGCCGCTAGATTGACTTCCAGCGCATTGTTCTCTTGGTCTGATGCACTCTTCGATTTATTGCCACTGTTGACATCTATCACGTTGAGCGCCTCCGTCGTTTCAATTATCAGATATGCGCCACTCTTGAACGATACGGCCTTGCCGCACGACTGACGTATCTGCTTCTCGATGTTGAAAGCATCAAACATTGAAACGCTGTCGGTGTACTGCTTTACTATACCAAGACGATCAGGATCTATCTGAGCAACATAATTCTTCACTTGCTCAAAGACTTCTTCGTCGTCTACATATATGGTATTGAAATCGGGACTAAGGAGGTCTCTTAACATCGCGTTGGCTCTCTCCATCTCGCTAAGTGCCAAAGCCGGAGGTCGCACCTCCCCTACTTTATTTATACACTTAACCCAACGCTGATACAATAGCTCATACTCAGATACTAGCTCTTCTTCACTGCAGTTCTCGGCCACCGTACGGATTATCATACCCATATCCTTGGCCTTAACTCTCTGAAGAACACTGCGTAGTCTATTGCGCTCCGCCCCTGACTTTATCTTTTTACTAACAGAAATCTTGTCACAGAATGGCATGAGGACCAGATTCCTGCCCGCGAGAGATATCTCTGAAGTCAATCTAGGACCCTTTGTCGATATCGGCTCCTTAGCAACTTGCACGAGTACTTCTTCGCCTGGTTGTAGTACATCGGTAATAGTACCGCCTTTGTCAATGTCACTTTCACGACGAACGTGAGGCAACTCATTCTGATTACGATTGCGTTGGTCTATGACCTGCTTGAGGAATTTCTGCTGTGTCCGAAACTGCTGCCCTAAATCCAAATAGTGGAGAAAGGCGTCTTTCTCATAGCCCACATTCACAAATGCCGCATTCAAGCCTGGCATCAACTTGCGAACCTTGCCGACGTATATATCCCCTACTTCGAACTGAACATTACGTTTCTCCTTACGCAATTCCACCAATCGCTTGTCCTCTAGGAGCGCTATTGTCATCTCCTCAGGACTAACATGAATAAATAGTTCTGCGTTCACGTTAATCTCAATTATTTCAAAGAACGTTTGTAAAAAAAGAAAAGCTTCAGTGATGCAATATCAACTTTTGACGCGCCACTCGAAGCTCTTCTGGATCTTTCATATAGATGCTGTTTTCAAGCCTATAGATCTTTCGATTGATTAATGCTTGTGGCGATTCAATCTCAATCTCTTTTTACGCTTGTGTGTAGCCATCTTATGTCTCTTATGCTTCTTACCGTTTGGCATGACATTTAGATTTATGGGGTTAAACAATCAGTTAATATTATTTTGACCTCGTACTAGGAGCAACTTCCATAGAGCTCTACCCTACCTTCTTCGCCGCCCCACGAACCAGGACAATGTTTCTTCTTTTTGTGTCAACGACCTGACAAGAATTATTTCTTGCTTGTTGCTAGGCTCTTTGTTACCTCCTCAGAGAACTCCTTCGAAGGCTTGAACACTGGAACAAAACGCTCTGGAATAACAATCGTCGTATTCTTCGAAATGTTACGTGCTGTCTTTGCTGCACGCTTTGTGATAACGAAGCTACCGAAACCACGCAAGAATACGTCATTACCCTTCTCCATCGAAGTCTTTACCGAGTCCATGAAGGCCTCAATAATCTTCTGTACCATTACCTTCTCATAACCTGTGCCCTTAGCAACTTCGTTAACGATATCTGCTTTTGTCATCTCTTATGTATGTTGTTTATAATAAGTGTATACTATACTTTATGCTCTGTAAGAGCGCACAAAGGTACAAACCTTTATTCAAAAAAGAAACGTTTTCAAGTTTTTTTCGTTATAATCAAGTGTTAAGGAATATGTTATCAACAAAATTCCTACCTTTAAGACACTAATTATGATATAAAACACTATAAGTAATGTTGACAGATAAGGATAAAGCCCTTCTTTCTCAGAAGGGAATTGAGACATCTCAGGTTGAAAAACAACTTCAACAGTTCAAAAGCGGCTTCCCTTTTGCAGATATTCAACGCGCCGCAACCATCGGTGACGGTATAAGCGCAGTCGACGAGGCTCAGGCTATCACTCTATCGGAGATATACGAAAAAAGCCTCGCTCACGATAATAAAAAGGTAGTTAAGTTCATCCCTGCTTCTGGCGCCGCTACCCGTATGTTCAAGCAGATGTTCGAATTCCGTAACGCGGAGCCTGAAAAACAAAAGGAAATGGAGTCAATTCAGCCTTGGGCTAAGTTCCTCAGCGCTACCGATAAATTCGCTTTCGGCGACGCACTGGATCTTCTCGAACCTAAACGCACCGCCGATAAAATACGCCTCATGCTCGATCCAGAGGGCCTCGGTTACGGTCAGAAGCCTAAGGGCGTAATCCTCTTCCACCACTACCCTAAGGGTCAGAACCTCACAGCTGCCGAGGAACATATCATCGAGGGCGTCCACTACGCTTGCGTAAATAACGAGGTCAACCTCCATTTCACTGTTTCTCCTCAACATCTCGATCTCTTTAAGGAGGCTCTTAAGCCTACTCAGGAGTTCGTCGAGAAACACATGGATATCAAGACTAATATCTCTTTCTCTTTCCAGAAACCTTCTACCGATACTCTCGCCGCTACTATGGATAATGAACCTTTCCGCGACGCAGAGGGTAACTTGGTATTCCGCCCAGGCGGCCACGGCGCTCTTATCGAAAACCTTGGCGATATTGATGCCGATTACGTATTTATCAAGAATATCGATAACGTCGCTCAGCAGCATCTCCTCCCTGTCACTTCTAAATACAAGAAGGTCATCGCTGGATATGCCGTACAACGCAAGAAGGCTGTAGACGAAATCCTCCTTAAACTCGATAAGGGCGATAATAGCGCTCTCAAAGAGGCCGAGGAGTTCATCAACAGGGAACTTAAGCTCAATGTTTCTAATATCGACGCTAAGACAGCATACGCAATCCTCGACCGTCCTCTCCGCGTCTGCGGTATGGTAAAGAACGAGGGCGAGCCTGGTGGCGGTCCTTTCTGGACTAAGGGCTCTGATGGCGCCGTATCTCTTCAGGTCGTTGAGAGCGCTCAGATCGACCCTAAGGACGCTGATCTCATGAAGCAGAGCACTCACTTCAACCCAGTGGATCTCTTCTGCTGCATCACCGACCGCAATGGCAAACGATATAACCTCAAGGACTTTGTCGACCCTAACGCTGGCTTCATCTCATACAAGAGCCTCAATGGTAAGGACCTCAAGGCTATGGAGCTCCCAGGTCTGTGGAACGGAGCTATGGCTAAGTGGCTCACTTTCTTCGTAGAGGTTCCTGTCGAGACATTCAACCCTGTGAAGACTGTTATGGACCTCCTTCGTCCTCAGCATCAGCCTGCATAACTATTTCAGAATTCCTGATATTATCAAAGGTGCATCCCCTGGGGTGCACCTTCTTTTTGTGCCCTCTCAAAATAATCTCATAAAACCTGCTATATTTGCATCTCATTGAACTCCATACTATGCAGATCCGAAAAACTGCCATATCCGAACTCCCTCAGCTGGCTCTGATATTCAAGTCAGCACGGGCTTATATGCGCTCTTCTGGTAACCCTACTCAATGGGGAACTTCACGTCCATCTTTGGATAAAGTAAAACAGGATATCGACCTGGGGCAGAGCTATGTATGTATCGACGAAAAGGAGGGCATCGTAGCCACATTCGCATTCATAATCGGCGAAGACCCTACATATCTCAATATCGACGGAGCGTGGCTTCGTGAAGCCCCCTATGGCACCATCCATCGTATGGCTTCTAATGGAAAAATCCACGGTATAGCCAACCATATCTTCTCTTGGGCTAAACAGCAGAACGTGGATGTCCGTATCGATACCCACAAGCAAAACTCAACTATGCTTCACGTAATAGAAAAGGCCGGCTTCCTCCATTGTGGTGTAATAATCGTCGACGATGGCACTCCCCGCGAAGCTTTCCAATGGTGCAATATTTCCTCACCCTTTCCTCAGCCAATCTTCAAACAATAGGTCATTTATCTCCTTTTTCCCAGCCACATCCGTCAGCACCCACTTTCCTACAAGCCCCTTCATAGCCGTTTGAACAGGCCTTTAGCAAGAAATAAACGGATTCTTCACTATCATAATTATGTATTTTTACATAATGCAAAAATACATAATCCTACCGCACTGACAAATATAAATTCAACCTATAGGTCTGCAGAACCAGATATGAAACTAAAAAAATTGCGATGAACAAGGGACTTCTCTTATACTAGCATTATACCTCCAGCTATGTTGCAAGTATCCAAAAACCATTTACATCACACAATATATCTCCTACCATATCAAACCACATACTGTTCCTATTGCAAACTCTAATAAGTACACACAAAAAACCCCGAAAGCATTTTGTATGACTTTCGGGGGGAATAAGTTTGTATATTTTATTATAGTAAAAAAACGAGAGTTATTCTACGACAACCTTCTTTACAGAGCCATCTGTCTGTTTGATGATGTTCAAGCCTTTGCTGAGAGTCTGCTGACGGCGACCGTTGATGTCGTATATAGTCTCTGTGGAGGTAGATACATTGATATCCTGGATGCCAGTTTGGGTGTTGTCTTGTTCGTTATCGACACTCCAAGTGAAGATTATCTCTGCCATTTGCTGAACGTCGTCAAGTTCTTCGTTCCAAGCGTGATAACTCTCTCCAATACCAGTTACCTTTATCATATAGTATTGGTATTTACCTGCATTCTCAACATTAAATTCTGACGTAATCAGGTCTCCTTCTTTGTATTGATCTGTGATTTCTTCTGTGTATTTCTGATTGATCTGGGTGTCAACCATTGTCCAATTTGAGGACTCGACATCCACGTCTTGATCTGAATTGAAAGAGGCACCATAGATAGTCCAACTGTCCCAATGACGACCGTAAAAACTCATACTATATGTGTCGTTGCCGTCGACGAGAGTATAGCCGGTCAATGTTGCTGCACGGTTGAGCTTGAAGATGACGTAGGCTCCACCATTATTAGAAAAGTAACCAGTACACCATTTGGTATTGTTATCTCCATCGAAAAGATTTTCTGGCGATTCGGTTATAGAAGCGCGAGTTCCCTTCAACACTGTGATTGTGATATCCTGTGAGCCCTCTGCCCATATATTAGTAGGGTTCAATGCCATCATGAAGACAGCAAAAGGTAAAAATAGTTTCTTCATCGAACTTATATCTATTTCGTAGTTATTCTTGACGTCGCAAAAGTATAAAAACAATGGTTAATCGTCAAACCTTATGTATTAATTTTAGCGAACGACATAGAATTAGTAACAGAACGACATCATTTTACATTATCAAATAAGATAACACAATATACCGAAAAACCGAACTCAAAACTCTGAGTTTTTCATCATATCTCTTGATGTTTTCCCTATCTCATATCCACAATACATTTTCCCAATAATAAATCGTGCTTGTAAACAAATAAAACACTACATTTGTTTTTACCGAATTTTAGTACCTGACTATGACAGACTTGATGACACGCGACAAGGCTCTTGAAGGTCTGTCTGAACATCGTCCCAACTACCAGATGTGTTTGCTGTCTCACCCTTTCCTCAGCCAATCTTCAAACAATAGGTCATTTATCTCCTTTTTCCCAGCCACATCCGTCAGCACACCCTTTTCTACAAGCCCCTTCATAGCCGTTTGAACAGCACTGGAACTCGGCAGATGATGTCGCTTGAGGAATGCTTGCGATGTCAGAGATATATTATCATCATTTTCAGCAGCTATCGCTTTCAGTAACATCTTTTGCTTTTCCGTCAGCCTGCTATACATATCTTCAAATGCAAATATCTTAACGGCAACAATATTGTGCAATGCTTCCTCAAACACATCTTTATTCGCCACCTCTCCTCTCTCTGTCAGCGAGAATACCTCGTTCATAAATAGCTGTAGATACCATGTGACCCCTTTGAAATGGTTATATACTTCTTCTGCCAGTTGTCCATCTATATCTTTACCATGTTGACGAAACAACTTTTGGGCAAATTTTGTATATACATCTAACGCTATAGGACCAAGTTTCATCATAACTACACTATTATAAAATGGCCGACTCGGAGAGTTGAACATATTTGATAGTATATGGCTCTGACTGCCAGCATACACAAATTGGACATTCTTAAGGCGTTGTATCTTCGTGCGTAATATCGCTTCTACATTGCCATCTCCAAAGTTCACTATCTGCTGAAACTCATCAATGGCTACAACACACGGCTTGTCCGCTCTCTCTAGACATTCCAGCAATTCATCTAATGTGGTTTGTGGTTGAGTCATCTCTCCCAACGACAGGTTTATGCTCGGCAACCCTGTCTGCGCATCAAATGAAAATGATGTCGTGAGCGACTTTACTATAGCTGAAAACTGCTCCGCAAAATTCTTCTTCCTCTTTACTTGCGAAGAAAATATCCGCTTTGCTAGTTCATACACCATCTCATTAAGACTGTTCATAGCATATATGTCTATGAAAAATGTATAATAGCCTTTAGCAATATCAGTAGAAGTAAATACGTGTTCTATCAATCCAGTTTTTCCTAATCTTCTATTTGATATCAACAATACATTACGACCATTCTCTATGTTTTTCACCAGCTCTGCCGTCTCGTTCTCTCTGTCGCAAAAGTATTCTGATGAAACATAATGACCTATAACAAACGGATTCTTCACTTTCATAATTATGCATTTTTACATAATGCAAAAATACATAATCCTACCACACTGACAAATAAAAAATTCAACCTATAGGTCTGCAGAACCAGATATGAAACTAAAAAAATTGCGATGAACAAGGGACTTCTCTTATACTAGCATTATACCTCCAGCTATGTTGCAAGTATCCAAAGCCCTTTTACATCACACAGTACATCTCCAACCATATCAAACCACATACAACATTCTCCGACAAGATTCCTATGGCAAAATAATCGATATTGTACTTTTTCCCTTACTTTTGTAGTTGATAAACTTGTTATAAGCACGTTAAACAATGAAATTTTCTTTTTTTATTATTGCTTTATTTGTAACATGTCTCTTCTCTCATGCGCAGTCGACGGACATGACTATACATTCTGTCCTTGATATGCCAATCCCTCTTGATACAGCTTTACACATAGGTGTTCTCCCTAATGGCCTGACTTATTATGTTCGCCACAACGAAAACCCTGCTAAAAATGCCGAGTTCTACCTTGTCCAAAAGACGGGTTCTTTAATTGAGGAGGACGACGAACTGGGTATGGCCCATTTTCTTGAGCATCTGTTATTCAACAACACAAAGCATTTCCCTAATAAGTCTATCGTCAAGTATCTTGAGCGCAATGGCATCGCTTTCGGTCCGGATGTCAACGCTTTCACTGCTTTCGACAATACCATATACACCTTACGCGGCGTTCCTACAACGTTCGAACATGTTATAGATAGTTGCTTGCTGATACTGCGCGACTGGAGTTGTGATGCTTTTATTGACCCATCTGATATGGATCGTGAACGGTCTGTCGTCATTGAAGAGTGGCGAATGCGCTCTGGCACAACTGCCGATCGCGATTATACTCATAGCGTATTTGAAGGCTCTGTTTTGGATAGACGCCTTCCTATCGGCGATACTACTATCGTGCGCTCTTGTACTCTTCAACACATGGAGCAGTTCTATCGCAAGTGGTACCAGCCTCAGCTTCAGGCTGTAGTAGCAGTGGGCGATTTTGATGCTTGCCTGGTAGTGGAGAAGATCAAGAATCTTTTCTCTGATATTCCTCACGGTAATACTACCCTACCCGAAATCGACATTTTTCCTCATCGCTCTGGCCCTAGCGTCCACATATCTACTAGTCCTCAACAGCAGATCCCTGTCATAAACATCACTTCTGATGTGGTATCTCCTAAGGATATGGATAAAGTTCGCTTCATAATAAATATGGGCGCTTTCAAGATGTTTGAATCTTCATTGACTTTTTATCTTAACCGCGCATACGAACAGAAAAAGGTTTCGGTCGGTCTTAATGTCTCTCAGCATTACAATTTCTGCTATAATCCACAATATAACATACAGCTCTTCCCTCTGTATTCTCAGTGGAAACAGGCATTGGAATGTTGCATTCGTGAATTGTACAGATTTCAACGTTATGCTTCTCCCGACCGGGAACTCCTCATGTTCAAGCCTTACGTCTCAAAATTTAGTAATGGTTTTTCTGATAGCTTGTTGGTGAGCATCAATGAGCATTTAGATATCCCAGACCGCTTGAATAATACTGTAGCTAATGATTGCGCACAGTCGTTCATCAGTGGTATTTCTGTTTTGTCTCCTTCCGTCGCTGATAAACTGACTGATTGGGCAAACAATTTTATCTCTTCCGAAATAATCTTGCAAGCTATCGCTCCTTATGATTTTGAGAATAATTTTTCTGTGAATATCATTGCGCCTGAGGAGGATGATACCCCGACACCAACTGATACTGAAGTGCTCGACATCATCCATAAAGTGAAGGCCGAGGATATCAAGGCAAAGACGTTTTCTTGGCAGGCCGACACTGCTTATCTGGCTGTAGTCCCTGCGCCATCTTCTGTCGTCGATAGCTTGCCGACACCAACTGGTTGTACTTATTATTTCGCCAATGGCATAGAACTGAACTTCATTAATTCGGATGCCGACATGGCTCGTGTATATGGAACCCGACCTGGTGGTTTTTCTTTTTTTGAAGATGACGAACTTGCAATGGCATATATGTACAAATCATGTGCTAAGGCTAATCCCTTCGCAATGCATACTAACGAAGTTGAAGATGATTTCAACGCCTTTTACTTCTCTTCTGGCAATTTCGAGGACTCGTTCAAGCAGATATACTACGCATGGACAACTCCTGTCGTGGACACACTCATGTATATGAGAATAAAGGATGAATACCGCCGTCAGCTCCGTAAGGAGTCTAAAGCCATCATTCGCGATAGACAGTTGTCTGAACGTGGTAATATGTTATCATACTCTCGCGATAAGTATATGACAAAGGCGCTTTACGACTCTCTCTCTATTGAACGTCTGCTTTCTGTACAAGGAAGGCATCTCTCTAATTTCAACGGTGCAAAGTTGTATGCCGAAGGTAACATGAACAATGAGTGCTTGATGTCTTGTATTAAGAAGTATATTGGTGGCCTCCCTTCTAAGCCAGAGCTTAGGCATTTCATCGACCGTCCTGCCGACCATTATATGATGCACGATAGCACTTTGGTCGAATACTACGTGACTGACGTTGAGCCTCACGCTTCTGTTCACTTATTTGTAAGTCAGGAGAATAACTATGAGATCAATCCTCACAATACAACTTGTCATCACGCTCTGACTTCTGTAATGGACCAGATTTTCACAGAGAAGGTCCGTTTCGACAAAGGGGCTTTATACGATATCTCAATCGTAGATTCTGAGCAGAGAATCCCTGCTGTCCGACATTGCTATAAGATTGAGTTCTCTTGCGCCATTGAACGTCGCAAAGAGATTGTCTCTACCATCAGAAATACCCTCCACGAAATGGCTTATGGTAATCTCATTACTCCAGATATGCTGAATACTTTCGTTATGAGACACGAAAAGAACCCTACTTTCGATAAACTAGAAGCCCAATCGCTGACCGTCGAAGATCTACGTCAGTTCCTCCGATTCACTCTCGATAACGGATGCATCAACGAGGCATCTGTAATCTTCTCTAGAGAATAATTTATGTACTTACTCTAATAAGTACACACTAAACCCCCGAAAGCATTTTGTATGACTTTCGGGGGGTAATAAGTTTGTATTTTATTTTACAATATGATTACATTCTCCACGAATCCAACACAATATACTCGTCAGGATTACTATATGGAACAAAATAACGTGTACCAGAAGACCAATTAGAACGCATAAACTTAAACCCATCTAGATAATACTCAATACTGTCTATCTTTGGAGGAGACAGGAATTCCCAACCACCTCCCCAATGGGCATATATAACATATATGTATTGAGACAGTAAATCCTCATTCTCTCTGTTTATTTCTGAAAAATTGCTCCACCCATCACCTATGCGAAGACCACCAAGAAAATGCTCAAGTTGTCTACAAACTATACTGTCGCCATACAAGCATTTCTTCCCTTCAATATCTATGCGTGGTCTTATTGTCATTACCTTATATGGCTTTCTTTCCTTCTCTTTATCATATTCTCCCCTTATTTCATTACCCCATATTTCATCGCTTTTTGTCACATTCAACGAATCACTATAGAAAGACACCTCAACCTCAAATGGCAAAGTGATATATTTATACATCAACGGAGCATAATTTTCAAGATCAGCAACCATTTCCTCTATTAATACGGTATCTTCTCGTAGACTGTCACCTTCCAAAATTATCTTGCCCGTCCGCAGATCTTCTATCATTTGAAGATTTTTCTTTTTCTCTTCATCTATTTGATGGACAAACAATCTATTATGTAGTTTGACAATGCTGTCCACATTCACCTTGACCGACTCTGCCCATAGACTATCCGACCAAGCCTCCCAATCAGCCATATACTCCGCAAGATTGTCTTGGGTTATCTTGTCATATTTCGCAGTAAACGACTGCGCACCTGCACTCGTAGCCACCACAAAGTACAGCAACATACAAAGTATTATACCTTTCATAGAATTTATAGTATTCACATCACAAATATAATAATTCCAACAGCCATTCAATCATTTCTTGTGATGATACCGAAAAACCGAACACAAAACTCTGAGTTTTTCATCATATCTCTTGATGTTTTCCCTATCTCATATCCACAATACATTTTCCCAATAATAAATCGTACTTGAACAATATGTGCCATATATAATTATTCGTAAATTTGTACGGCAGCATATCTTAGAATTCTGCTTTGAATATTGTTATTCTAAATAAATGAAAATCATGAGTAAATTAAAATCTTTGTTCATCATCGCATCTCTACTCTTTGTCGGAGCGTCTATTTCGTCATGCACAGACAAGGACGATCAGGCTGTTTTTAACGAGATTGATAAAAGCCAAGCGACTAACTTTAATTGCACAATAGAGTCAGAGACACAGAAAGTCCAAACAATCGAAGATAAAATGAAAGAAGTTGAAGGCGTCGAAAGATAATTAGTAGCCCAAAAGAGAAATTAAATTCTCATATTAAAGCGACTCTGGTGATATTCCAAACATCACTATTTGGCTGCTAAAAAATACAAAAAGTAAGTCGACTTACATTTTTCTTTCCCAAAATCAGTACCTGAAGCACAATGAGCACGATAACATCTTGGCGCCGAGAAAAAGAAAAAAGGCTCAGCTAGGCTGGGCCTTTATATGTTGAACTATAGACTTAATAATAACACAATAATGGACAATTAAGGGAAGAGCCAATTGCCTCCATCATGCTTGTAGCCTGCGTAGCTGATGCCTACGTAGAACAAAACCCCAATTATAAATAGTACTATCATATCAGTATCTTTTTTCTCTAATTTACGCAAACATTAGTAAAAAGTTATCATTACAATAGATATAAAGCACAGACTGACAAAAAAAACGACCAGCCCCCTCCAGGACCAGTCGTCTTCATATCTAGCCTTTCAAACTATTAAATCAACTTCTCCAAGCAAGCGCTTACATTCTTCTCAATACGAGCCTCAATATCCTCCGACTCGTCCTTTACGAACTTCTCGCCTACGATATTCTCATAAAGCTCAATATAACGCTCTGTAATAGAAGCAATGATCTCTGGTGTCATCTCTGGTACCTTCTGACCATCCTTGCCCTGGAATCCATTGTCCATCAACCACTGACGTACAAACTCCTTAGAAAGCTGCTTCTGTGCCTCCCCCTTCTCAAAACGCTCCTGATAACCCTCAGCGTAGAAGTAACGCGATGAGTCTGGTGTATGAATCTCGTCAATAAGATAAATCTTACCGTCTTTCTTGCCGAACTCGTACTTTGTATCCACAAGTATCAAGCCCATCTTGGCAGCCATCTCCTGACCGCGAGCAAACAATGCCTGTGTATATTTCTCAAGCTGCTCGTAATCTTCCTTAGATACAATGCCCTGAGCAATAATCTCTGCCTTAGAGATATTCTGGTCGTGTCCCTCATCAGCCTTTGTCGTAGGAGTGATGATTGGAGTCTCAAACTTCTGATTCTCCTTCATACCCTCAGCAAGCTTAACGCCACAGAGCTCACGAGCACCTGCCTTGTACTCTCTCCAAGCACTGCCTGTCAAGTAGCCACGGATAACCATCTCAACACGGAATGCCTCACACTTGTGTCCGATTGTTACCATTGGATCTGGTGTAGCCACCTTCCAGTTTGGTACAATGTCAGATGTAGCATCCAAGAACTTTGCCGCAATCTGATTCAACACCTGACCCTTGAATGGAATACCTTTTGGCAATACAACGTCAAATGCCGAAATACGGTCCGATACAACCATTGCCATGTACTTGTCGTCGATGTTATATACGTCGCGTACCTTTCCATGGTAAACACTCTTCTGACCCTTAAAGTTAAAGTCAGTTCTTGTTAAAGCTTTGCTCATCGCTATATGTGTTATTCTTTTGTTTTATTTTTTTCTAAATATTTTCTTTCTTCAGTTCTCTTGTTCTTCTCTTAACGCTCTCTTAACACTCCCTTATACCAGCCTTATATCTCACGCTATTCTCAAATAATAATTTTCTCTTATAATAAATCAACTCTCCCCTTCCCTGTCAAACGCATCTACTATGCGCTGTACCAACTTGTGTCTTACTATATCATTGGCCGCAAACCTGATTATCGCTAACCCAGGAATATTGTCCAGAACTCTCAATGAGTATATCAGTCCACTGGTGACACTCTTGGGTAGGTCTATCTGCGTAATGTCTCCGGTTATCACAAACTTGGCATTCCTTCCCATTCGGGTCAGAAACATCTTTATCTGCGGTACCGTCGTATTCTGCGCCTCGTCTAATATCACAAAGGCATTGGTCAACGTCCTGCCTCGCATAAATGCTAATGGGGCAATCTGGATGACTCCTGTCTCTAAGTATTCTTTCAGCTTGGCACTTGGGATCATGTCTTGCAACGCATCGTACAATGGCTGCAAATAGGGATCTATCTTCTCTTTCATGTCGCCAGGAAGAAATCCGAGCTTCTCTCCCGCCTCTACAGCTGGACGACTGAGTATAATACGCTTGACTTGCTTCGATTTTAACGCCTGAACAGCCAACGCTATCGCCAGATATGTCTTTCCTGAACCCGCAGGACCAACCGCAAATAACATGTCGTTGCTCTGCGCCGCATCTACCATCATCTGCTGGTTGCGCGAACGTGCCTTGATAGGCTGACCGTCAATGCCATGTACTATCACTGCCCCGTCTTTTGGAAGCAGCATATTGGCCTCTCCGTCACATATCGAAGTAATGGCAGCCTCTGTAATGACATTGAATTCTTGATAGTATTTGATAATCGCTGTGACAACTTCTTCTAGCTCTGCCACCTCTTCTGCATCGCCTAATACCTTGAGCCACTCTCCTCTGCACGTAATATGCAGCTTCGGAAAACGCGAACAGAGCAGGTTGAACTTCACGTTTTGTACTCCGCAAAATTCAACAATATCAACTCCATCAAGGTATATAAGCTTCTCTATCATCTGTCTTATCAGTGCTCTTAGGCAATGCAAAGAAACAATAAAACCAACATAAAAACAAATTTTCTGCCGCTTCGCTTGCAATTTAAGATATGTTCACTACCTTTGCGGCACGATTGCAAACCAATCCGGATGCCCGGATGGTGGAATGGTAGACACGAGGGACTTAAAATCCCTTGGCTATTGCAGCCGTGCGGGTTCAAGTCCCGCTTCGGGCACCAATAAAAAAGAGGTCTTACGTATGTGAGACCTCTTATTTTATTCCTTGCCTAGGCAACCCAAAGTATATACCCAAGACTGACTGTGCTTATTACTATCCAAAGCACTACACCCTGAATCAAGGGCTTGATGCCGACTGCCTTTAACGTCTCTTTTGTCAACCCGCAGCCTATAAAGAAGAGCGATAGCGTAATGCAATATTTGGCTAGCAGACTGACATACTTGCTTACTGCCTGACCAGCCTCAAATCCTTGCAATACAAACGTATTTACCAGAATCGCCACCACAAACCATACTATAAACATAGGCACTGTCTTGTACCATGGCTTTCTGCCACTACCCTCTCCCGATAACCTCTTCTTGAAAAAGAATGGCGTCATCACTGCCAGAACTACTATCCACAGTGCTCTCGTAAGTTTTATGGCTGTAGCTGTCTCTAGTGCGGATACTCCTTCTGATGCCATCATGTCTGCATGAGACGCGTCAAACGCGGCTCCCGCTCCTACTACGGATGATGTGTCGTGTATGGCTATGGCAGCCCACATACCGAATTCTTTCATATTCATCCCTATCGAATCTCCTATGACAGGAAATATGAATAGCGCAATGGCATTGAGAACAAATACTACTCCTAACGCAACACTCATGCTCTCGCTCTTGGCTTTGATTACTGATCCCGTAGCCGCAATGGCGGAACCTCCGCATATCGCCGTGCCTGATGATATCAGGTAGCTCGTCTGCCAGTCTACCTTCAGCATCTTGTATCCTATAAGCCAGCCTATCAGTAATGTCCCGAATACTGACACAATGGTAAATAGCATTCCTTCTTTGCCGGAAGCTATCGCACTGGCTAAGGTCATGCCGAATCCTAGCCCGACTACACTCCACTGTAGCATCTTCTTCGACATCGTTTTCGTAAAGTCAGGATATGTCTTCCCAAATGTCAATGCAAATATCAATCCTAATGCCAGCGATATCGGCGAGGCTTGCTTCATAAAGAATGCATAGCCTTCTCCTAAATCTATGGGCTTCATCCCCATCATCTCTAGCACAAAACCGGTCATCAGTGCAACAAATAATCCTGCCGCAATGACTATATATATAATCTTGTTCTTCATACTACAAATATACTGGATACTTAATCAACTTAACCGTATATATCTATTTTTTTGCATGCCAATAATTAAAAAAACCGCCTTGAACAACGTATGCCCAAGACGGTCTTTTATATATCTACTACACGATTAGTTCATGTAGCTGTCGATCTTCTTCAACAAGTTCTCAACTGTGAGAATCTCAACGAATGTTGTGCCACCACCGATACCGTATGAACCACCGATGTATGCTACAAGATCTGTGCTAGACAACTCGTTGTTTGCCAAAAGACGCTCAATTGTCTGCTTCAACATCTGGCTCTTGTTGTGACCCTCGCCAATGTACTCTGCAAATACGCCGAATGAGAGTGAAAGCTCACGAGCAACACGCTCTTCGTATGCAAATGCGTATACAGGAACTGCTGAACGGAATGCTGCAATGTAACGAGCAGCCTTACCTGTGAATGAGTCTGTCAAGATAGCTCGGATTGGAAGGTTGCGTGAAGCACCTACTGCTGTCTCTGCCAAATATGTTGTGATCTCGTTCTTTGACGATGGAACTGGAATATCGTTACGTGTATCCTTGAATGACTCTGACTCACGAGCAATATTGTTCATTACTGTAACTGCCTCTACTGGATAGTTACCGTATGCTGTCTCACCCGAAAGCATGATAGCGTCTGTACGGCTGTAGATAGCATTTGCAATATCCGAAATCTCAGCACGTGTAGGACGTGGGTTCTTGATCATTGTGTGAAGCATCTGTGTAGCCACGATAACTGGCTTCTTTGCCTCAATACACTTACGGATAAGAGCACGCTGGATAAATGGAACCTTCTGGTAAGGAATCTCAATACCCATATCACCACGAGCTACCATGATACCGTATGATGCCTCGATAATCTCGTCGATATTGTCAACACCTTCCTGATTCTCAATCTTTGAGATAATCTTGATTGGTGAGTTGTGCGCATCAAGGATATCCTGAATCTCCTTAACATCCTTTGCAGAACGTACAAATGAGTGCGCAATGAAATCAAGCTTTACCTTGATAGCCCACTCTACGAACTTGCGGTCCTTCTCTGTCAATGATGGGAGCTTGATAGATACACCAGGAACGTTAACTGACTTGCGGCCGTTGATTGAACCTGTATTCTCAATAGTACATACAAGGTGATCTGCATTCTTCTCATCTACCATGAGGGATACATCACCATCGTCAATAAGAATACGCTTGCCTGCCTCAAGGTCATTTACAAAACCTTCGTACGAAACGCAAAGACACTCGTTTGTAGACTTTCCATTTGGATCACCCTTAACAATGATCGAATTGCCTGCTACAAACTCGATAGGACCGTCACCAGCAACTGTACGTACCTCTGGACCCTTTGTATCAACGAGGATAGCAATCTTATTTGACACCTTACGAACGTTGTTAACGATCTCTTCTGATGTCTCTGGCATCTGGTGTGCTGTGTTCATACGAACAACGTTCATACCTGCCTCATAAAGTGACTTGATGAACTCAACGTCACACTTGTTATCTGCAATCGTAGCAACGATTTTGGTTAACTTCTTTGTCATCTTATATGCTTTAAAGTCTTTTATTGTCTATATATATTGTCTATTATTTCTTCTTGGATATCTCTTTTATAGCCTCTATGCCTAGTCTGTACGAATCTAAACCAAATCCAGCTATAACGCCAACACACGACGGAGATATGTAGGAATGTCTCCTGAACTCTTCTCTCTTGTGTACATTAGATATATGTACCTCTATTACAGGGGTATTAATGGCTGAAATGGCATCGGCAATGGCTACTGATGTATGTGTATATGCTCCCGCATTCAATACAATTCCGTCAACCTGACCAAAGCCGTTCTCATGCAACTTGTCTATAATGCCGCCTTCATGATTGCTCTGATAGTACTCTAGTGTTACATCTCCCGCATATCTCTTGCTCAACTCTGCCAAATAGTCCTCAAAGCCGCGCGAACCATATATGCCTGGCTCTCTGACTCCCAGTAGGTTTAGGTTAGGACCGTTGATTATTAGTACTCTCATCAGATTAAAGATCTTATATTGATGATGCAAAATTACATCACTCATATATTATATACAAAGTCACTATTGTTATTTTTTGCTAAATGTGCTGCGCCAATTGTTATAAGTATAATATAATCTATAGTTAACTCGCACTGCTAACGCCGCTGCCGATAAATACGCTATGTTGGAGAAGTATTCTATCCTTAATGCACTTAACATAATAAACGCGACGAGAAGGGCGTCTACGCAAACAAGCTCGACCATCATACGATTCACGGCTTTCTTGCGGAATATGTCTATATATAGCATTATCAGTAGGGGGGACGCCCATAATACGTTCCAATTCCACTTGCAGATAAGGTGACTGGATACGAACCACATGTACATGAATAGTAAGGATAGTAGTATGTATGGTATTAGTAGTGTTGCGTCGTACCATGTATACAGTGTTTTTTGTTTACTTTCTTTGTATGTTATGGCTATTGTGGTTATTAGTAGTAGTGTAAACAGTAGATTTGGTATGTTTACTGCGTTTTGTGGTTGTGCTGGTGCTTGTTTTATTAGTGTGACTGGTTGTTCTACCATGCCGTTTTCTATAAATATGGCTTCTAGATAGTCTGGCAGAAAGGCTCTGCCGCTCTTCGAGGCTATGGAGTCTGTATTGGCTCCTAATAATAGGTCTATTCCTTGGGCCGACCAACTGTCGCTTGTGTTTTTCTCATGTATGAGCTGCCTGTATCTGATGCCTGTACTTTCGTATGGAAGGGACTTTTTCTTTACTTTGAATAGTAGGTCTCTGACGCGCGTAGCGCAGTTGTCAAAGAAAAAGTCGTATCTGTATGCTCTGTTCTCTGGCTGCATATTGGTGTATAATAGGTACCAGAGTTCTTGCTTTTCTGCTTCGGTAAGTATGAATTGGGCTTCCCTGACTTCTCTCTCTTCCCACGCATAGATCCTCATGAAGCGTTCTGTTTCTTGTACGGATAGTAGATAGTCTAGCTCTCCGTTCATGAATTTTAGGTAGAAGTTTGGTGTGTTGAAGTCGAAGGTGCCGTAGTTGAATGTTATGTCTATGTTTACTGAGTCGTCTTGTAGGCGTATGGCTGTGTGTCCGAATGTTGTATACAGTTCGTCTCCGGGGCCGCATGTCAGTAAACTGAATTTCGCTTGTTTACTAAGGTTTATTGGTTGTTTTTGAGGGGTTGCTGTAAACGTGTTTACTAGCATTAGTATTAGTATGAGTATGTTTCTTTTGTTCATTTTTGTTTGTTTTTCTTGCTTATGTTTACATATAACAATAGCCCTAGATTGTCGCTAGGGCTATTGTCTTGTGTTTTTATCGCTAGAGTATCAGACTTCCTCTGAGTTCGCTTATGTCTTTCATATTGTTCGCCTGGAGGTATGCTGCTATGCCGTCTACTACTTCATTGCCTATATTTGGGTTGATGAAGTTGGCTGTGCCTATCTCTATGGCCGTGGCTCCTGCTATGATGAATTCTATCGCGTCTTCTGCACTGCTGATGCCTCCAAGTCCGATTACTGGTATCTTGACTGCGTTCGCTACTTGCCATACCATTCTCAGGGCTATTGGCTTGATCGCAGCTCCCGACATACCTCCTGTAATCGTGGATAGTACTGGCTTGCGTGTCTTTATGTCTATGGCCATGGATAGGAAGGTGTTTACTAGCGATACGCTGTCTGCTCCTGCGTTTTCGGCTGCTTTGGCGATGTCTACTACGCTGGTGACGTTTGGTGTAAGTTTTACAATGAGGTGTTTAGGGTAAACTTTACGTACTGCTTCTACTACTTTTCCTGCCATGTCTGGATTGGTGCCGAATGACATTCCTCCTTGCTTTACATTTGGACATGAGATGTTTAGCTCAATGGCTGGTATATGATCTAGTGCAGCTACTCGCTCTGCACAGGCTACGTAGTCTTCTATGCTGCTGCCTGATACGTTTACTATGACTTTTGTCTTGGTATACTTGAGGAGTTGTGGGTATATGGTTTTGCAGAAGTGGTCTACTCCTTTGTTTTGTAGGCCTACCGCATTGATCATGCCTTGTCGTGTCTCCGCAAGTCTTGGATATGCATTGCCTTCTCTGAGGTTTAGTGTCGTGCCTTTGACTATTATGCCTCCGAGTCGGTCTACATCTGTAAAGTCATCGTATTCTAGTCCGTATCCGAAGGTGCCGGATGCGGTCATTACTGGATTGTTTAGTTCTAGGTTATTGCCTAGGTTTACTGATAGATTTACCATTTTACGTTTTTTGAATCGAATACAGGACCTTGGGTACATACGCATGTATTGTGGCCGTCTGTAGTCTCTGTTACACAACATAAACATGCTCCTATGCCGCACGCCATCTTATTTTCTAGCGATACTTGACATGGGATATTCTCTGCCTCTGCTACTCGCGCAATGGCTCTCATCATTGGCATCGGACCGCATACGATGATGGATGTATACTGATGTATATTTTCTTTCATGTTTGCATGGTCTGTCACAAAGCCTTTTGTTCCGTATGTGCCGTCTTCTGTAGTGCATTGTGTCTCTGTAATGGCAGCAAATGCTTCTTTCTTTAGAAGGTCTGATTCGTTCCTGGCTCCTAGAAGTACTGTCGGATTGGCTCCTGCTTCTTTCAATGCCTTGGCTGCCATGTATAGTGGCGCTATGCCTACTCCTCCTCCTATGAGCAGCGGCGCATTGCCTATCTTTGCCTGGTCTAGCGTGAACCCGTTGCCTAATGGATAGAGCAGGTTGATCTTCTCTCCTTCTTTAACGTGGGATAGCAGCTCTGTTCCTTTGCCTGCCTTGCGGATCAGTAGGGTCAATGTGTTGGCCTCAAAATCTGCATCGTGTATCGAGATAGGACGACGTAGATAGCTCGTAGCACTGTCTGGTAGTTGCACCTGTACAAACTGCCCTGGCGATACCTTGGGTAGTGTATCTGGATGCTTAAGCACCATCTGGTAGCAGCTCTGATTGAGCGAATGAATGTCTACGACTGTAAAGTCGGTAGAATGATGTTTATGCATATCTTATATTGTTCTGTTATTTCTGGGTTTGTATTTCTTTATCTCGCAAATTTAAGAATAATATCGTCACGTATTCTGCCTTTTAACATAATCCGTCTCTATGTCTATGGCTTTATGTCGCCTATTTTATAAAAAAATTGCGATGAACAAGGATCTTCTCTTATACTACAAAGGTCTCTGCATAGGACTATCTATGACCTACTATATTGAAAAATTGCGATGAACAAGGGTCTTCTCTTATACTACAAAGAGTCTACAAAAGGTCCTCAAAGCACCTCCACACCTACCCCGTATGAGTATTTGAGAATTCCCCTTAAGCTAGTTGTTTACCGTATTACCACGAGGGAGCCTAATTTGGAACTAGGAATTAGGAATTACTAATTAGGAATTATATTGTAGTAAACTATGTATACGTATACGATAAACAATGTCTTTGTAAACTTGTATTGGTATGTATACTATGTTTACTATACGTATTGAAAATTGTTTATGGATTATTTGTTTACCTTGTTTATTGTATTTATCTTTGTGGCATTATCATTTGTAAACTTTGAAATATGAAGGAACGTTTAAGAATCTTAATGCAGACGTATGGCATTAACCAGACTGAATTGGCTCAGAGAATCGGAGTCTCTAAGATGACGATCTCGCATATTATGTCTGATAGCGGTCGCGGCGGTGGCTTCAAACAGGAGACTATCGAGGCTTTTAAAAGGGCGTTCCCTACTCTGGATATTAATTGGCTGATAAAGGGCTACGGAACTGCTCCATTGCCTATGGATGAGTCTTCTCTATTTAGCCAGCCTGCTGCTTTGAATGATGGATCAAATGGTAATGCCTCTTCTGAGGGGAATCAGCAGCATAATGGCTCTAAAAAACAGTATCAATCAGCTGTTCCAGATGCGAATCTTTCTGCTAATACTGATATTTCGGATTATATTCCAGTAAATCAACCTGAAAGGGAGTTTTTCGATTCTAAACTTGGTTGTGAAGATAACAGCTCTCAAAATACTGATACCAAAGTCGTTGATAAGAAAATAACTCGTATCGTCTTGTTTTTTGATGATGGTACGTTCAGGGATTATCGACCTGAGTAAGTTTTTATTAGTATACCGGACCTTTTTTGTGTGGGGTCTTTTTGGGGGATATGGGTGACTGTATGTGTAGGTATGGTCTCCTTGGTTTTCAACATCTGGTGTCAATACTTTCCACCCCCTAACCGCGTAATGTGCTGTGTTATAGATGTGTAATAGCTTATCAACGTATGTTAATAAATATTTCACCCCTTTTCGTATGTATTTTCGTGTATTACTGATTGTCAGTTAGTTACACTTGGTATTATGCTTGTCTTTTGCAGGTACATTTAGTTAACTGTCTGATTTTGTGTCTTTTGTGGTTTCGTATCTTGTTGTATTTGTATGCTTTTGTATTTTTATTCATATTATTCTATTGTATCGGTTTAGTTGCGATATATTAAAACGCTGAATATGTGTACTTTATATGTTGCAAATTGACTATGTATATAGATTGTTTCGCGTGTTTATTATATGTGTGTTCGTGTAAACTTGTTTACTATTTGTTGTAGTGTTGGTGTTTTTGGTTGTTATCTGACTGTGTAAACATTATTTTTGGTGTGTATAATGGGGAACTACTGAACTTTTCATGTCTCTCCCCTACTCTTTATCTTGTTTGCCATTATCTCGCTTGCCGGAACTTAATCGGGATTGTTTGGTTAACAGTATGAAACGCGCGAGATTGCGATATTTTTGTCTGACTTATACCCTTGTCCAGAAATATCGGATTTTCACGACTAGCACAAAATTGAGGGTAATTCATACTTGACGACTGATTTCTGTAGTTCTGAAATACAGCATTGAAATATGGTGGTCCTATTTTGACGTATATAGACACAAAAAAAAGCGGTACAATTTCTTGCACCGCTTAACTATTGGTAGATTAAATATTAATCCTTCTTTGAAATAGCCTGAAGCTGATCCTCATCGAGAAGACCCATCAAGAAATCTTCACACTCCTGCTGAAGAGCCTTACGAGCCGCACGACGCTCAGCACGTGGGAGCTTCTTGATAGCCTCTGCCTTTGCTCTAGCACCGTCAATCATCTCCTTGAGCTTCTTCTGCTGATCTGGAGTAAGCTGTACTGATGGCATAGTTGCAACTGGCTTGAATGCTACTGCCTCAGCCTCATCAAGTGAATCGAGCTGCTCCTCTGTCATATTTGCCTCGAGAGCCTTGAGACGCTCCTCCTCTGACTGTGCAGCATTCTCACATGACTTAGCGCTGTCAGCAGCTGCCTTGCAGCACTCCTTAGCACCATCGCATGCCTTCTCTGAATCCTTGGCACAGCACTCACCCTCTTTTGCTACTGCTGTAGCATCATCTGACTTATTGCACTTGTTGCAATCACAAGCACATGAAACTGCGAACATAAGTGAAAGAGCCGCAGCAACATTAAGAATTACTTTTTTCATTTCTTGTATTTGGTTAAAATAGAATTGCTTCTTTCCGACTGCAATTTTCCTATTTTTTTTGTTAATATGCAAGGAATTTGTCATTTATTTTGACATTATATGTAATTATCTTCACTATCTTTGTTCTACTAGATGACAAATAGTGAAAAAATGACAATTATCAGGCTTCTAAATACTCTTTTTCTAACCCTGACTTCTCTTTGCGCTCTGGCGCAAACTGTCGTGTTGCCTGCCACTATCAGGCAATCTGTCGACCAAACCGACCATCATGGTTCTCTCGTCTTTGCCGATGAACATCGCCTACATAGAAAATTGTTCAATAGCGTACCTCTAGAATTTACTTCCGATGGCGCCCTCTCTATGCACGCTTGGATGAGTGGAATAGATGCTAGCCTGCTGGATAGTATCATCGTCCAGTGTTCTTATGCCCATTATACCTACACCAGCGAGGATGTGTCTAAAGCTAGTCTCTTGACTGATGTCCTCTCTGGCAATTCTATGGAGCTTATCTATTTCGGTAATCAGGAGTATATCATCATAGAGGAGGTATACACTGGCTTCTTGCCTCTACCTTGGTTATCTGTTCCTGAAAATAAGGTGGCATACATTCAGGCTGCTTCTTGCGAAATAAACGCTTCTTGTAATGCTAAGACTGATACTATTAAACATAGTGTCTGCCGTATGCTGACTGGTAACGAAGTGGGTACTGGAACTCTGATAAACAACGCTAACGAGGATATGGCTCCTTATGTCTTGACTTCAGCCCACCCTCTAATAAAGTATGTTCGGGATAAAAAGCCTGTAAATGTCATTTTCGGATGGGAAATCAATGATTGCGATAGCCACGTCAGACCAACTGAGAGTGCCGAGAATATGGAGACTATCAGATTGGATTCGCTCCTATGCTATTACCCAAAGTACGATTTGGCTCTTTTCTCTCTTAAAAAAGTCCCTTCTGAGGCTAGAAACCCATACTGGTCGGGATGGGACATAACAGGAGATATCAATCCTTATGATGAGTTTATATGTGTCCACCACCCTGGAGGTGACGTAAAAAAGGTTTCTGTAGCCACAAATGTCAATATTGGCGATTATAACGCTACAGGGTGCCGAGCTCCTGATGGCGATATTCCTTTCGCTCGCAATATCCATTATAAAGTGAGTAAATGGCTATCTGGTACCACTGAGGCTGGTTCTTCTGGCTCTGCCTTGTGGAACCCCGACAGGAAGATTATCGGTGCCTTGTCTGGCGGGTATGGCTCGTGTAGCTACTTGGGGGACGACTATTTCTGGTCTCTCGCTTTGGCTTGGGACGCTAAGTATTTGAACTATGCTTCTCTCCACGAAATCCTTGATCCTGATAATAAGGGTATCAAAGTCATGACTGGCCGTGATCTCTATAATAAGGAGAGCGACCGCCTTAATGGTGGTGGCAGTAATACGATAGATAATGACGATGTCTCTCTTTCTCGTCTTCCTGGTAGCATCAGGATAGAGGCTGACAGTATCAAGAAGGTGGATGTCTACGCTGTCGACGGTAGATTGCTTCAGTCTCTGAAAGCCGACTGTTCTTCTGTTGCTGTTATTGATACCTCTTTATACAAAAATCAACTTATTATAGTGTCTGTTTTGTATAGCGCTGACAAGAAGAAAATAATAAAGGTCTTTACTATATAGTTTATATCTTTGTTTGGCGTTTGTGTAAACTTGCCTGTCTTGATTGGTAACTTTTTACCGCTTTTGTAAAGTGTGTTGTCTTTGTAACTTTTTGGATGTTTTGTTTGTAAAATATACTAGTAAACATGAATCGATGGATTTCTGCTTTTAGGCTTCGTACTTTACCTTTATCGCTCTCTTTGATTGCGATGGGTACTATACTTGCCTATCAACGTCAAATATTCGCATGGGAAATTTGCATTTTTGCACTCTTGACTACCCTAGCGCTACAAATATTGTCTAACCTCTGTAATGACTATGGCGACTCTGTCAAGGGGGTTGACAATGCCCAGAGAGTGGGTCCTCAACGTGCTATACAGAGTGGCGCTATCTCTCCTTCTGAAATGAGAATAGCTATCTTGATATGGGCTCTTCTCTCTTTGTTTTTCGGTATCTCTCTTCTATACTTTTCTTATCCTAGATTAGGTCTTAATGGTATACTTACTTTGTTCTTAATCGGTCTCCTTTGTATCGCAGCTGCTATCACGTATACTATGGGTAAAAAACCTTATGGCTATATGGGCTTGGGGGATTTGTCTGTTTTCTTATTCTTCGGTCTTGTGGGTGTTGCAGGCTCTGAATCTTTGTACGAAGGCGCTCTGTGGCTTCCTGCTCTTCTCCCGGCTACAAGCATAGGTCTCTTGTCTGTCGGGGTTCTTAATATGAATAATATGCGCGATTATGAGGGGGATAGACTCTCTGGTAAACATACATTGGTGGTTAAAATGGGGATTGATAATGCTCGCATCTACCATCTGTGTCTCCTCATCGTATCTTTTGTCGCTCTCGTAGCGTATATCGTATTATATGGTATACCAACTCAGTTTATCTCTTTGTTGACTATACCTTTGTTCGTTAAGAATGCTTTGTTTGTATACACGCATACTGGCAGGGCTCTGGATAAACAGTTGCCTCTGATTGCAATGGGCACTTTCCTGACTGTTATGCTGTTCGTTATCGGAACTTTAATTTGAATTATACAGAAGCTATTATGAATACTATCCAAAATGACAGACTACTGAAGGTCCGTACCGCTATGCAAAAGCTCGGACTGGATGCGTTGATTGTTCGAACCGAGGATCCTCACTGTAGCGAGTATCCTGCCGACCACTGGAAATTCCGCGAGTATCTTTCTGGATTCAACGGCTCTGCTGGTGTGTTGGTCATAACTAACCAGCACGTCGGCCTGTGGGTCGACTCTCGATACTATATCCAGGCGGAGGCTCAGACTCGCGACGTTTGTCTTGACGTTTTCAAGGATGGTCTCCCTGGGGTGCCTTCTTATATCGACTGGCTGACTTATACCTTGCCTTCCGATAGCGTGTGTGGTATCGATGGTTTCACCGTCCCTTATTCCGAATATCTGAAAATCGAAAACAAGCTCAACGACTTCGGAATAAAAATGGTCTACAAGGTTAACATAATAAACGAGCTGTACGTGCCGCGTACGGAATTGCCTTTAGACGAGATCATAGAAATGGACTACTCGTTGAATCAGCTCACAAGACAGGAAAAGGTCTCTTTGGTGCGCGAAAGAATGCTCCAGATGAATGCTTCTCACTATTTGCTGAGTACTCTCGACGATATCGCTTGGCTCATGAACCTCCGTGGTACTGACGTGGAGTATAATCCGGTGTTCTACTCTCACGTCATCATTACCCCAGAGGAGGAGCATCTCTATGTCGATCCTCATAAGCTGACTAACGTAATAAGTAAGCGACTGGATGAGGAGGGCATCAAGGTTTCTCTATATGATCACTTCGAAAAGAATGTCAGCAATATCCCAGCCGGGTCTCGTGTATTGTTCGACCCTAACAAAATCAACGCTCGTGTCATCAAAGCCCTTGGCGATGATGTCATAAAAGTTGAAGCGCCAAATATTGTCGAGGATATTAAGGCTGTCAAGACTGAAACTGAAATCAAGCACATCACAAACGCTCACATTAAGGATGGTGTGGCTATGGTCAACTTCCTCCACTGGCTTAATGGCGCATTTATGACGGAGAACCTGACCGAGCTGTCTGTCGCAGAGAAACTACTGGAGTTCCGCCAACAGCAGCCTGGATTCGTTTGCGAATCTTTCGGAGCTATTTCTGCTTTCGGACCTAATAGCGCTATGTGCCATTATGAACCGACAATAGAGACTAATGCTAGAATATCCGACGGCTTCCTTCTCTTGGACACTGGTGGTCAATACGCCGATGGTACAACTGATATAACTCGTACCGTAGCTATGGGCCAAATCGCCGACAAACAGGCGTGCATCGACTATACTCTTGTCTTGAAGGGGCATATCGCTCTCGCTAGGGCTGTATTCCCTGAGGGAACTCACGCTTCTCAACTGGATTCTCTCGCTCGTATGGCTATGTGGCAGCATCATATCGACTATGGCCACGGCACCGGTCATGGCGTGGGTTTCTACCTCAACGTACACGAGGGGCCTCAACGTATCGGTAAGAAGGATAATGGTAGCGAAATGAAAGCTGGATATGTAACTACCGACGAACCTGGTATCTACCGCGAGGGTAAGTGGGGTATCCGAACCGAGAATGTGGTTGTCTGCAAAGTAGTCGGCGAATCGGATTTCGGAAAATTCCTTGGTTTCTACCCTATTACAATGTGCCCGATTGACAAGCGCCCTATCTTGGTGGATATGCTGACTAATGAAGAAAAAGAATGGTTGAACGCATACCACAAGCTGGTCTACGAAACATTAAGTCCTCTTGTAAGCGAGGAGGTTCGGCAGTGGCTGCAAGGTGCTACAGATGCTATATAAGAATGTGAGGCTGTGTCAAATCAATGACGCAGCCTCTTTTATTTTGCTCTCTTCATTTAAAAAAATTACGATGAACAAGGTCGCTCTATATACGCTGCATATACCCTCAATATACTCAGAATGAGATTATCTATGTTTTTTGATACTCTCTCTTTTTACAAACACTGGTCTTTTGCTCTGCAGACTAAATCGGCCATACTCTTGGCATCTAGCTTTATCCTGAGATTTCGAAGGTAATCGTGGACTGTATCAAAACTCAGATCTAATCTGGCCGCTATCTCTTTGGTCGACAGTCCTTCTACTACTAGATGCAGGACTTCTCTTTCTCTCCTGGTCAGCGCAGGTATATGTTTTGGCGCCTCTTTTAATAGAGCTTCCGCTTCGGGCGAAATGTATTGTTCACCATCGGCAACCGCCAAAACTCCTTTTGTAATCTCAGCAGAAGTGCTGTTCTTAAGTAGATAGCCAGATACCCCCGCATCAATGGCTCTTCGTATGACTGATGGCTCCGCAAATGAGGATAGTACAATGATCTTAATATCTTTGTTGGTCTGTAATATCTTGGGAATGAAGTCTATACTGTTCCCGTCTGGCAACTGAACGTCTAGCAGTAATAGGTCTACCGAATGCTCAGACAAAAATGACATGCATTCCTTCATGGAGTTGGCTGTGCCTGTTACTTTTAGCCCGTCAGCCTCATTCAGACTCCTCTTTAGCCCGTCTACAAGCAGGTTGTGGTCATCTGTTAGTAGTATCTTGGTTATCTTGTCTGTCATACTTCTTTATATGGTAATGTAATTAAAACCTCTGTTCCTTCATTTTGTACACTGTCTACCGACATGCGCCCACTGTAGACGGCTATGCGCTCTTTAATGTTGTTGAGCCCCATGCCATTGTTCGCCGTTTCTTTACTCATACCTATGCCGTCGTCACTGACAGTGATGGATATTTGTTGCTCATCCTGAAGTAGTTGCACTTCTATGTTGTCCGCATTGGCATGCTTGAGCGCATTGTTTACTAGCTCATGCGTTACCAAATATAGCATTTTTTCCATCTCGCTGTCCATCGGGTTGTAGCCTGTGGAGAAATAGTTGACCCTAGGCGTGCACTTGCAGAAGTCGCTTAGCGCAGCGTCAAGCCCGCTTTTCTGAAGGGCATCTGGCATAAGGTGATGCGCAACTCGCCTCAATTCTGTCCTGGCTTTGTCTAGTACTGCGTATGTCTGTGTTAGACTGTCCGCAGGCATAGTGTCAGTGAGGTGCTGCTGAAACGACTCAAGATTTATCCTTACCGCCGTGAGCATACTGCCTATGCCGTCGTGCAAATCTTTGGCAAGCCTGGTCCTCTCTTCTGTCTCTCCTGCTATAGTGGCCTTAATCTCAGCTAATTTTTTCTCGCTCTCAGCTCTCTTCTTTTGCTGCTTCATCAGAATGAAAGCCATGACTACAACGCATACCAATGCCACCACAAGTATGTATCCTATAATGTTTATGGTGCGTGACTGACTGTTAATCTTTTCTAGTGCCTCTACTTGCGTGGTAAGTACCTCATTCTCACTCTCCCTCTCTTCTCGGTGCCTCTGAAAATATTCTAATGATTGACGCGACTCCTCCAAGGCTTTCCCATATTCTCCTTGCGCAATCAACAGCGACACAGTTCCTTTCTTGGTTATAGCCAAAATAAGCGAATCTCCTGTCGCTTCTGCTATTTCTTCAGCTTTTTGATAGCTTTTTGTCGCATTTTCAAGGTCTTTTAATTCTAAGTACAACTCTCCTATATTGTAAAAGAGTAATGCTTGATTTTCTTTCCAGTTGTGCTTAATCAGCAGATTAAGCATTTTTTCGTAATGATCAATGGCTTCTGCCGACTTCCCTTGAACATTTTCATTGTTGGCTATGGCTCCCCAGAGTGTCGATTGCATGTTGTCAACGTCCGATTCAGTGTAGGTGCCCAATGCCTTCATCTTTTCTATGGCTTCTTGCGCACACTGAAATAGGCTGTCTGCTTTGTCGTGCTGCCCACTGGCATATTCGTGCTGCCCCAATATCCTATAGGCGTCACTTTCAGCTAGCGCAAAATCGTACTTCTGCGCATGCTCTATTAATTGCCAACCATATTTCTTCGATTTTTCCCCGTCTGTCTGTAAAAACCCCCACATGAGATCAGACAAGACTTTTGCTTTTGTTTTTGGCTCTAGCTGTTGGGAATGTAATACAACCTCAAGTGAATCCTCATGCCGGTTTCTATGGTCTGCATACTCTCCATAAGCACTCTGACAGGATAGCCCCAGCAGTACCGACAATACTATGTAAAATTGTTTAATCATACTGAATATTAATTCGTTGCAAATATAATATATGTGTTATTTCTGTATTCTTCTGGAGCAAATGTAATAACTCATTTTCTAAATATAACCTATACCCCCCCCAATTGTGGGATTGCCTCTTTTTTCGACGTTCACCAACTTTGCAACATCAAAAATTAATAACTAAAAACACATACAACATGGCAAAGACACTAAAAATAGCATTCGCATTTTTTGCAATGGTCTTCTGCTTCTCTGCTTGTAGCAGCGATGACGAAGATGAGTCAAAGAATTCTGAAAAGAGCAACGCTAGTCTGATAACTTCTTTCAAGTTCACTAATCCTACTGTGGATGCAACTATCGATCAGGAGAAAAAGACTATCGTAGCTGAACTCCCTGAGGGCACTGTAGTCACAGCTCTCGCACCTACTATCGTAGTATCTGATAAGGCTACTGTATTTCCTGCTTCTGGCGAGGCTCAGGACTTCTCTAAGGTCGTGAAGTACCAGGTTACTGCTGAGGATGGCTCAACTACAGTTTATTCGGTAGCTGTCTCTGTTAAAGGCGGAAACGTAAACGTAACTGACCCTCAGGCTCTTAGTGGTACTATCGACAAGCATACTACTCTTAAGGATCTCGGTCTCCCTATCGATTACATCATTGATGGTATTCTTTGGGTTAGTGGTAACGCTACTCTTACTATCGAGAAGGGCGTGACTATAGCTTTCGCTTCTTCTGGCTCAGCTATCGATGTGGATGGCGATTGTGGCTTGGTAATGAAGGGTACAAAAGAGGATCCTATTATCTTCAGAGGTGTGCCTACTAATCCTGGCTCAGGCGCATGGGACCGTATCGCTCTTCACTCAAGCCGCAAAGAGAATGTCTGGGAATACGTGGAGTTTATCAACGGTGGTAGCAACAACGAAATGGTGGCTATCTGTGATGAGGCTAAGGTGACTATCAAAAACTGTACATTCAAGGGTTCTGATTCTGATGCTATCTGGGTTAATGACGCCGCTACTGTACTCGCAGCTGAGAATAATGTCTTCGAGGATAATGCTGGATATCCAATCGTTGTAGAGGAATTCCGTACTCTCGATACCTTCTCAGATAATTCTTTTAAGAATAATGACTATGAGATGATAAGAATAAATGCTTATTGGTTCGAAAAGGGCAATAAGTATACTCTCAAGAATCATGGTATCCCATATTTCCTTTACAGAGGTGCTCGCGCTATAGATAGTGGTACAACTTGCACTATCGAGGAGGGCGTTACATTCATAGTTAAAGAGGCTGAGTCTGTTAATTTCGAATTTGAAACAAAACTGATAGTTAAGGGTACTGAAAAGGCTCCTGTTACTTTCAAGGGCTTGGCTGATGATATGTACTGGAATGGTCTCTTCTTGGATTGCAATAGGTCTGAATCTATCAATATCGATAACCTCATAGTCTCTGAGGGTGGTTATGAGGATAACAGTCAGGCTATCTATATCGCTAACGATGCAAAGGGTACTATGAAGAATGTTAAGGTCTCTAATAGCAATGCCTACGGTATCAAGTTGGGTAATCGTGGTAATGAGGAGCCTCAGATCTCAACAGAGAATGTTACTTTCGAGAACTGTAAGCTGGGTAACGTATACGACGAGACTGAGTATTCTTACTGGGATGAGGAGAAGGAGGAGGATGTGGAAATCAAACCTTCCGTCCTCGACGCAATGCCTTTCTAATAGTATAATAGGTTAATATTATATGACGCCTTCTGACTTTATGTTGGAGGGCGTTATATTTTTATGAAATCCCCTCCCCCAAAAAAAATAAAGAAAGCCTGCTGCTCATTGAGCAACAGGCCTTTTTAATCTTGTACTGGATTACCTGTACCTATCGATTACTCAGCTGGAGCAATAGCCTCAACTGGGCAAACACCTGCACATGTACCGCAATCGATACAAACGTCAGGGTTGATAGAATACTTCTCGCCCTCAGAGATAGCCTCTACTGGGCACTCGCCCTTACATGTACCACATGCAAGACACTCATCGCTAATCTTGTAAGCCATTTTATTGTTCTTTTTTAAGTTTTGTTCTTGTTCTTTATTGGTACTGCAAAGATATTACATTTTCTTTACGATGTACCCCTAAAAGGCATATTTGAAATGGGTCTAAAAAAGCACCTCTATTTCTTTGGCTCCGCAAAAAGGTCATAATCTTCTGCGTCAGTGATGACTACAGGTATTATCTGCCCTATCTTGACCACTTTTTTGTTCTCTGCCGTGGCTGGTATCAGAACTTCTGGATCTACCTCTGGAGAGTCATATTGTGTACGCGCAATGAAATTGTCGCCTTCTTTGCGGTCTACTATGACTTGCATCTCCTTGCCTATCTTCGCAGCCTGAATATTGTGCGAAATCTCCGACTGTATAGCCATTATCTCATTCGCCCTGGCTTGCTTCACATCTTCTGGTATATTGTCTTCGTAATGCTTATACGAATAGGTGTCTTCTTCATGCGAATATGGGAATACTCCAAGTCGCTCGAATTTAGCCTCTTTCACAAACTCTACCAGTTCGCGGAAATCATCTTCTGTCTCTCCTGGATGACCGGTAATAAGGGTTGTTCTAATGTGAATGCCAGGCACTTGCGCACGTATATTCTTGAGCAGCTCTAGCGTCTTTTCTTTTGTAATATGCCTGCGCATAAGCGTAAGCATACTGTCGCTGATATGCTGCAATGCTAAGTCCAGATAACAGCATACCTTGGGATTATTCGCTATGACTGGTAGAATATCCATCGGAAAATCTGCAGGATAAGCATAGTGTAGTCGTATCCAGTCTATTCCTTCTATCTCTGATAACCGCTGTGTCAATTCTGCCAATTTGCTCTCTTTATATAGGTCTAATCCATACGAAGAGAGGTCTTGCGCTATTATCTGTAGCTCTCTGACGCCTTTATCTCGCAATTTCTCGGCCTCTTCAACCAATTCTTCTATCGGTCTGGATGTGTGGCGCCCTGTAATAAGCGGAATAGCACAATAGGAACAGAATCGGTTACATCCTTCTGAAATCTTCAGGTATGCGTAATGCTTTGGCGTTGTGAGACTTCTCTCTGTAAGAAGATCACGACGGAAACCGTGACCTAAATCTGTCACAATGTCTTGCCACTTGAATTTACCGTAGAATTTATCAACTTCTGGCAGGGCTTCTTTCAATTCTGGCGCATAACGCTCCGAAAGACACCCCATTACAAGCAAGCGGTTTATCTTGCCTCTCTTCTTGGCTTCCGCAAACTGAAGAATTGTATCTATGGATTCTTCTTTTGCATCTCCTATGAAGCCACAAGTGTTTATTACGACCGTCTTTCCTGTTGGTCGCTTTGGATCATGATGAACATCCATCCCGGCAGCCTTGAGTTGGGCCATAAGAGCCTCTGAATCAACAAGATTCTTTGAGCAACCGAGAGAAATAATATCTACTGTTTCCAATTATATAATCTCTGGATTATTTACTGAATAGTGAATCAACAAACTGCTCTTTATCAAAGAGTTGCATATCTTCAATTCCCTCGCCTATACCTATATACTTGACTGGTATACTGAACTGATCTGATACTCCGATTACTACTCCACCCTTTGCCGTACCGTCTAGCTTCGTAATGGCAAGTGCCGTAACTTGTGTCGCCTTGGTAAACTGTCGGGCCTGCTCAAATGCATTCTGACCTGTAGAACCATCAAGAACAAGCAGAATCTCATTAGGAGCCGAAGGAACGACTTTCTGCATCACATTCTTGATCTTCGACAACTCGTTCATAAGGTTTATCTTATTATGAAGACGTCCTGCCGTGTCTATAATCACTACATCAGCTCCTTGCGCCTTTGCCGACGAAAGGGTGTCAAATGCAACGGATGCAGGGTCAGAGCCCATCTGCTGCTTTACAATAGGAACTCCTACCCTCTCGGCCCATACCGAAAGCTGCTCAATAGCCGCAGCACGGAATGTATCCGCAGCGCCTAGCACTACCTTCTTGCCGGCTTTCTTGAACTGATATGCTAGCTTACCAATAGTCGTAGTCTTACCTACTCCATTAACACCGACTACCATTATCACGTATGGCTCTCCTGTATTAGGAAGGTCAAAATCAGATACATCAGTATTATGGTTCTCAGCAAGAAGAGCTGCTATCTCTTCCCTGAGTATAGAATTCAATTCTTCCGTACCCGCATAAGAATCTTGCTTAACTCGATTCTGTATGCGCTCAATAATTTTGAGGGTAGTATCAACGCCTACATCGGAAGTGATGAGAATCTCTTCCAACTCGTCTAATATATCATCATCCACCTTACGCTTTGCCGTAAAGAGACGACCAAGACGCTGGAACAGACCTTGCTTAGTCTTCTCAAGACCCTTATCAAGGCTTTCCTTCTTCTGCTTATTAAATAGGCCGAATAATCCCATTACCTTTTCTAAATTAATTAATTGTGCATTTCCGCAAAATTAGCAATAATAATTGGAATAGTTGGATATTATTTCGCGTTTGTCTTTTGATTATGTATAAGTACCTGTCTTTTGTGGATGATAAATACACTACTAGTATGATATAGCGAATACTCAAGCAGGATATTCTTTCTCAAAAAATCCCTCAATGAGGGATAAAATCAACCAAATTCATCCCTCAATGAGGGATTTTTTATTATCTTCGCATGCATAAATATCATAACAGCATGGTAAACAACGCTTTATACGAATACATGAACGCAATGCTTAGACAAACACCTCTAAGCATGAGACGATATATATATAAGGATATCAATTGGGATGCCCGTATGCTCGGTATCGTAGGACCTCGTGGTGTTGGCAAATCAACTATGATATTACAGCATATTGCTGAAAACCATACAAATGCTAAAATGCTTTATGTCTCTGCCGATAATGTCTACTTTTCTTCTCATTCGTTTGTTGAATTGGCCGATGAATTTGTAAAGGAGAATGGTGAACACCTCTTTATCGACGAAGTTCATAAATACAAAGATTGGTCTAGAGAACTTAAGCAGATATATGATGTCCACCCAAAATTGAAAATAACTTTTACTGGGTCATCCATTCTCGATATCCACAAGGGCGAAGCCGACCTCAGTCGAAGGGTTCTTATGTATCACATGCAGGGTCTCTCTTTCCGAGAGTACTTGCATCTGTTCCATAATATATATAGCAACGCCTTTTCTCTCGACGAAATATTGACGCACAAGGTATTTATTCCTGAGGTCGAACACCCGCTCCCCCTTTTCCGAGATTACCTCAAGCGCGGATATTATCCTTTTGCCTTGGAGGTGGGATTTGAGTATAGAATGCAGCAGGTAATCTCACAGACAACAGAATCGGACATCGCACAATTCGCTGATATGAAGGCGTCTACTGCACGCAAACTTAAGCAGATGCTTTCTGTCATCTCTTCCTTGGCCCCATATAAGCCAAACGCCGACAATCTCGCGAAGGAACTTTCGGTTAGCAAGAATAATGTTCCAGATTATCTCGTTTTTCTTGAGATGGCTGGTATGATAGGCCAATTACGTGATGACACAGGAGGAATGAGAGGCCTCGGCAAAGTTGAAAAGGTCTACATAGACAATCCTAGCTTAATGACAGTCCTAGCCAATGGGACTCCCGACCTTGGTAATCTTCGCGAAACATTCTTCTATAACCAGATGAGAGTACGCAACGAACTCATTTCATCTCGCGTATCCGATTTCTGCATAGACAAATACACCTTTGAAATCGGAGGCAAGAAAAAAGGAAAGAAACAAATAGAAGATGTCCCCAACGGCATTATCGTACGCGATGACATAGAGACCGGTCACGATAACTTCATCCCCCTATGGATATTCGGCATGAATTATTGATAATATAAAACACCCGATTTAATAAACTCATCAACAGTGGACTATCACTAAATGAATATGAATGTTAGGCATTTCCACATTATTCTTACTTAGTTGACGGAAGATTGTCTTCGTCTAGTTCTGGTATTTCAAAGAGATTCAACTTGGCTTTAAAGCAAGGGAACAAGGGATGATCAAAGATATGAGCGTTTTTAAGCACCCAGTTGACATTGCCTTCACGAAGTGAACCGCAACTCCATACCGATTCGACGTTATCTCCAGTACATTCTTCAAGGTCAACATAACCAATGACAGCACTTTGTGGTAAAGCATGAAGATCTGGGAGAATTCCTTCCTCTTGTTTCTCTTTGACAATGCGCATACAATCTGTAGAAACTAAGCCATCATCAAAAACACTTGTAACATTCGTACTACTTGCAACAATGTACAATCGACCACGATAATCAGTCTGCCAAGTGCGATTCTCTATGTCTTTGATACCTGTACAGATAAGTGATGCCCAAGGTTGCTTAACAGCTAAAGCTACATTCTTCCACGCTGGATTCTTGTGAACACATCTCACTCCCTCCATCCCTTTCGTAATGGAATGTGTGGTTGCAGTAATTGCACCTGCAATAATAGAACTTTGTCCTTGCTGAGTGAAACCGACACCCTTCATTATTGTTGATTCAGGTGTGCTGTCAATAGTATTGAGCATACGAGTCAGAACATGACGCATTTGTGACTTAAAGTCCTCATTCTGCTGATACTGCTTATAAAGCGACATATCTCCAGTTCTCTTAACACGTATGATTCTATCAATAATACTATTGAGTGTTGTTTCAACCGCCTCTGGGTCAGGATTCCCGACAACAAGGTTCTTGTAATCATCGTCTGTTGCTATTGCGGTTACGATACTTACAAGTTTTGCTTTCTGGTCATCTGGCGTTGCTTCCCATCCCTTGAAATGCAAGTCATTAAATGTCTGGACAATTATTTCTAATGGATCGTACTCTACTTCATCTCCGCCAGCACCTGCCATTGCCGCCTTGTTTGGGTCAACAACTGTTTCTGTATCATCAAGCTCTACAGTCTGGTTTAGCGCAGTACGACGCAGACCGTATGTGTTCAAATCAACATTGTCGAGAAGGTCTTTCAATGTATCGCGACCAGGGACATCGACATGGAGTCCTGGAATCAAGAAACGCAGATACCAGAACATCTTTTCCCACTCTTTGACCTCGAAGTCAATTATAGCCGCAACGCGACTATATACCTTTACGAACTGCTTACACTTAATCTTGAAATCTGCCTGACCATTCTCTGGCCATTCAATCTCTTTGTTGAATCTTGCCGCTGCAACGTCGACAATTGGAGTCCATTTGTCCGCAGGCTGTCCCATGAAGTAAAGGTCTGAGAACTCATCAATCTCTTCTTGGTCGAAGACTCCTACTGACAATAGTGTGGAACGCAGCTCATGAAGCACATTTACATCTGTTGGCTCAGAGAGTGCAGTCGAAGTGTAGTATGGATCAAACGATGCCTTGATATCATCAATTTTGTTGTAGAAGTCAAGGATAAACAAGTCCTCGCTCCTCTTACCCAGTGAAGGCTTAGCACGATTGAGACGAGACAAAGCCTGAACTGCAAGCACACCTGCAAGTGGTTTGTCGATATACATCGCTGCCAGTTTCGGTTGGTCAAACCCTGTCAGGTACTTGTTTGCAACTACAAGTATGCGGTTCTCATCCTTGTCAAACTCCTCTGGGGTCTTTGTCTCGGGGAAGCCATTGAGGCTTGCTTCGGTGTATGCCATCCCATAAGACTTAAGGGGTTCTGCCGCTATGCTGTAGGAATAATCATTGTCGTCTGTTGTGTTGCCAGAGTCGGTGCTCATATCACCTGGTAGTTGCTTTTCACCAGAGAAGGCAATCATTATGCCAAAAGGAAGATTCTTCTCTTTCTTTATTTCTTGCAATGCTCCATAATAACGGATAGCACACTCAATATCTTTGGTAACAACCATTGCCTTGGCTTTGCCCATCAGCTTATGGTTACGGAAGAGGTTGGCATCAAAGTGAGCAAGCATCTGCTCAGCTTTTGCCTTGATAGTCTTCGGTTCACGCTCAACAGCCTTTTTCAGCAACTTCTGAGCGCGTTCACTATCATATAAAGGATCTTTCTCTGTTGATTTTATCAACTCATAATAACTCTTGTATGTAGTATAGTTGGTAAGCACGTCAAGTATAAAGCCTTCTTCTATGGCTTGCTTCATACTATACAGGTGGAAAGGATGGAACGAATCATCCTCTTTATGTACACCGAAGCGCTCCAATGTCTCTTTCTTTGGTGTGGCTGTGAATGCGAAGTAAGAGCAGTTCGATGACATTTTGCGGCTCAGCATCATATCCATCAGTATAGTATCAGTTGTCACTTCTCCGTCTTCACTGATAGCCTTTTGTACAGCGGCATTCATCTTGTCTGCTGCTACACCGGATTGGCTTGAATGTGCTTCGTCAATCAGGATGGCAAAGTTGTGGTCACTCACATCGCGGATGGTGTCGCAGATGAATGGGAACTTCTGAATAGTGGTGATGATTATGCGTTTGTTGTTTTCGATGGCGGACTTTAACTCTGCTGACGAATCAGCATGTGCCACAATCTTGTCTGACTGTCCAAATGCTTTGATATTGTCTGTAATCTGCTTATCAAGCAAACGACGGTCGGTCACAACTATTACCGAGTTGTAAAGCGGTGTATCTAATGACTTTGCACGTAGTGCATCCATGGTCGCAGGGCACTGTTTGATGAGTTTATATGCCAACCAAGTGATTGAGTTTGATTTACCTGAACCCGCTGAATGCTGAATGAGGTATGTCTTTCCTACACCAAGGGTGCTTACATCTGCTGTTAGTTTATTTACAACATCCAACTGATGATAGCGAGGGAAGATAAGCACCTGCGCATTCTTCATGATGTGTGGCACTTTCTTCTGTGTCTTGGTCTCACCATAGTCAAAGAGTACATAGTTCATGATAATGTCAGAAAGTACATCTTTCTGTAGCACTTCCTCCCACAGATATGATGTCTTAAAGCCTTTTGGATTTACAGGATTTCCTGCACCTGCACCATTTTCCAAGCCCTTGTTGAATGGCATGAAGTATGTCTTATCCAGCTCCAGATGAGTGGTAAAGTAAATCTCGTCTTTGTCGAGTGTGAAGTGCGCCAGGCAGCGACCAAAGCGAAGGATCGTCTCTTTAGGATCTCGCTCTGTACTCTTATATTGCTTCTGACCGTTCACGCGAGCTGTCTGGTGCGTCCATGGGTTCTTCAACTCAAAGGTAAACAGAGGAATACCATTGAGGAATATAACCATATCGAGCTCCAAGCCAGGGCGCATATTTGAGAAGGTCTGTTGACGAGTAACAGAGAACTGATTGAGGTTGTAGAGTCGGTGACTTTCCTCGCTATCTGCAGCTGTTGGCTTTGGATAGAACAAGGTCAGATGGATATTATCCACATCAAGACCCTTGCGAATAACATCTATCACACCTTGGGTTTCAATCGCCTTGCTAAGCTGCTTTGGTAGCGACTCCTGCAAATTGCGACCTCTATAACCATCAAGAACATTTTGCTGAGTAGCCTTGAGGAATGACCACAAACGACGAAGATCAAGAGCCAATGTCTTGTCCATATCTTTGGACTGTCCCCAGTAATATTGGTTCGCTGCAGGTGTTTGACTATCTACGTCAGCATCTGTGCCTCGTTCCTCGCGGGTAGTTCCTACCAGAGCATGCTCGATGTGTTTCTCAAATGCTCTTTCGTCGGTTTCTGCTATATTGTACATAATTAAACCTTTACTTTACCTGTTACTACTTTATTTGTTATCACCTTCTCCCAACATCTTTCTCACCTCCTTGTCAAAGTCAGAGTCTATCTTTTGGGTTTTATTGAATATATCATATTCAGCAGCTGCTTTCTCATCGGCCATGGCTTTGGTGATTTTCCCTTTATCTGGTAGAATCTGATATTTACGGAAAGAGATAAATTCATTTACGCTTGATGCAAATTGTTGCATATTGAAGGTGTTTTCTCGCTCTATAAGATCTTCTATGTAGTCAAAGTAACCAGAGACTAATCTTTCAAGCAGTCGAATTTCTTTTTCGTCAAGATAGTTTTTGGCAATCTTGGTGTCCGATTTGAGGATTCTTCCGTCCGGAGAGTTTTTCCATGTTTTAAGACCCATGTTCTCCTTTTCATGATTGGCATGGGTATAAATTATTTCAGGAGCAGTTTGACCTGTGATAGCATAATGGAAGCGGTTTTGTACCATCATGAAAAACTCCCTTGTCACGTCTGATTTTGCATCATAGTCTATTGAACATTCTGCATAAATGTCTGTTATCTGTTGCCATATACGACGTTCGCTTGCTCGGATGGAACGAACTCTTTCAAGCAATTCTTTAAAATAGTCAGTTCCAAAAACTGCTTTACCTTGCTTCAGACGTTCATCATCCATGGCAAATCCTTTGCGGATATACTCATTAAGAACCTTGGTAGCCCATTGACGAAAACGAGTGGCGCGAAGCGAATTCACTCTGTAACCTACTGCAATTATAGCATCAAGATTATAGAATTGAGTTAGATAATTTTTACCATCAGAAGCAGTTGCCGAGATTTTCTCGGTAACTAAATCTTTCTCCAATTCACCAGAATTAAAGATATTTTTCAAATGAAGTCCGATATTGTCTGTCGAACAATCATATAGCAATGCCATCGCCTTCTGGCTGCACCAAATGGTCTCGTCTTTGACTACCACCTGCACATTGCCGCCTTCTTCCGGCATGTTATATAGAATAAAGTCTATTTCCTTCATTAAACAACTTTTACTTTACCTGTTACTACTTTATTTGTTATAACCAACTTGCGTTTGTATTCTTCGCGGGTAGTTCCTACCAAAGCATGCTCTATATGCTTCTCAAATGCCCTTTCGTCTGTTTCTGGTATAATCATAATGATTACTATTTATAGTTCAACTGATCAGGACTAATCTTTACTTGGGAGAGTTTCTCCATAATATCAATCAGTTTTGGTTTCAAAACAGTATCGTAAGCCTTGCAATCTTTGTCATCAGGGGTATCATGAAGACGCGCCCTGATTTTTTCAGCTTTTTCAAAGTATTCGGATATGCGTTGTAGGTTATAATAATAGTTCCATAATGTAGTCGGATACAGATAGCGGTCAATTATCTTGTCCTCGCAGAGGTTATAAATGCTGTGTGTACTGTATGTTCCAGTCACTCTTTTCATTTCTTGCAAACCAATTCCAAGAAGGCTTTGGTAAGTAGGTTGCCAATCCGACATAGAGCCCTTACCATCAGCAAATGTGATACGATGAGTTTCTCCAAGACAATCTGTTGCTTCTGCCATAAAATATGTCTCCCCCCAGTTGTAACCTACATGTAGCTCATGTAATTTCCATCCATCCATTTCAATGCTTTCCAGTTCTTCTCCATCCTTGATAAGTACAAGGTCAAAAGATCCATTACCATTTCCTTCTGAAATTGTTTTGAATGCAAACTGGTAATCATATCCTGGTTTCCCAAGATCATCAAACGCAATTTTATCAACTTGAACAATGCCAAATTTTGACTTTACTCCAAAACATAAACTATTTTCTTCCATACGATAACTTTATAAATAACCTTATACTTTTTTTTGATAATTGATTGTTTCGACGCTAAATCAAACCCCTAAAATAAACTTTGCCAATCTCTTTGCTACTTCCTCAGTTTGCTTCTTAATATCGCCCTTTTTCCAGACGTTTTTAGGATAAGCAGCCATTTTTTGAGCCATACCATAGGAGCTACCGATATATCCTTTCTTATCGGATACTTTGCTGCCCTTTTTGGTCTTGAACCAATCGTTGCTGATTGACTTGTTGATATCTTCTTCCAATAATATCTTGTTGCCAAGCATATTAGCGTATTCGTCAAACTCGTCAATGTCAGCTATACCTGCATCCTGGCGTATAACGTCAAGGTTGTGGCCACTTGCTGGCATTATATGTTCCACATTGACTTTATCGTTAAAATCGAACTTCAAATTGTTTTCCTTTGCATATAGATATTCATGCAAGAATACGAGTATATTCTTGTCATACTGCATTGCTAAATCAACAATTTCAGATTCGTCCCAGTTGTCATTGATGTGTTTGTCAAAATCGGCCTCTATCTTTGCGTTGGTATAGGATGGATCAACTAACTTCAAGTTCTCGTTGAAAAGGAATGTCTTGAACTCCTTTGATGAATAGCCCCTACCGCTCAACTCCAACATAGCAAAAATACGTAGTAGACACTCAGCCATAGGCAAAACCTTGGCTTTGGTAATGTCTTTGACATCGAAACGCATCAGATACGAGATAAAGAATAACTTGAAGTTCTCATTGAACTTCAGTAGAAGCTTCACAACAGGATAGTCTTTAATCTTATGCCAAATAGCGAGTATCTTAGTAAACTCAGCGCAAAGTTCAACAGGCTTCTTCAGCAGCTTCGAATGTTCTACTGTGTAGTATTTCCTGACACCTGGCACTGTTACTTCTCCAACCTTATACTCCTTTTCACGTGTACGGTTGATATACATGAACTGCTGTAGCATGCCTTCGATTGATACCACGTTACGCTCGCATAGTTCATTGGACAAGTCCTTGATGTATTCCCAATCTTGCTTGAATGTGTCCTCATCCTTCGAGTTTGAATACAGCTGTGCAGAGATGATGTCAGCATCAGAGAGAGGCATACCTGTTGAGTTGAGGGAATTGAACATGGTTATGGCCTGCTCAATCTGCCAACTCTTTATCTCGATAATCTGGCACTTTGTAAGAATTGTTTTGGCGAACTGATTCAACTGTGACTCTGACAGCTCAGATATCTTTCCGCAGAAGTAATCAAAGTTACGAAAGTAGTTAGTGTATTTGTTATCAAGCTTCTTGCGAGGTATCTTATAAACGGAGCGCTCTGCTTCGTCACTAGTCTCAGCCTCCATTATTTTTTGAAAATCACTCTTGAAATTTACCAACTCATTAACCGAACGGTTTTCAAGTATCATTATACCTTTGGCCTTCTTCCAGTCAGCTTTAATCTCCTCCTGTTTTTCTTCGTCTGCCTTGTAGATAATCTCGAACAGTTTGTCATAACTATTTGTCAAGCCTTTGTACAATGCTTTTGTGTCAGCTGTCACATCCATGTTGTCTATGGCATCTGACAGATGTAGCTGGAGAGCCTTTAGCAACAACAAGAATGTAGTGGTGCGTTGCTGACCATCGATGAGATTCAACTTATTCGGAGTTGAACAATCCACTATGACAGTGCCGAAGAAATATGGATCTTCAGCGCCAGAGTCCATATAATCCATTATATCTTGCCACAATTTATCGCACTGATAAAACTGCCATGAATATGCACGCTGGTACTCTGGAATCTGGAACATATCGTTCTTCTCCAGTTTGCAATAGTCGCCTATTAGACGCAGATTAGGATCTATATTCTTTGTTGCCATATTATTTGCCGTTTAAATTTTATCTAGTTTTATAGTATTTATTTCAAATACATTGAGCATATCTATTGTCTTTTACTAGTTGCCCGTCATACGATTTACGTATCAACAAGATATGGTCAATTAGTTTCCATTACACTTTTTATCATCGCTTTTATTGTATTATTTTTTAGTCTAGAAGCGAGAGTCGTATCTGATTTCGTTTCTCCATCGCTTCCTAAATGCAAAGGGTTATTGTATATAAGACCTAGCAAAGAGAATACTTCTGGATAATCTACACCATTTTCTGCGGCAAACTGTAATTTTTTCTTAGTTCCATGTTCTTGCAAAAAAAATTGTTGTTGGTTTGTATTAAGCATGTTAAAAACATACTTTTCAATGCATTCCCTTAGCCAAACACAAACTGCAATTGGATCAAAAGGTGTTACATTTGTGATGTATTTTTCTGCCTCGGTCTTACAATCTTCCTTAAAATTCTGCACATTTCTCCATCGAGTAAAGCATTGGTCTGTTAAGGTAGCAGATAAATCAACAGGAGTATTGTGATAGTGCAGTAAATGACTCGAGACCAAATCCGTCGTAGTGTTATTAGATTTGTCATTCTTCTCTAAAGTATCACGCAAACGAATTAATTTCTTCATATTTTCAGATACTTGAGCAGATGTGTAATCATCGAAGTAATATACTTTTAAATCTTTATACCCAAATTGCTTAAACGTAACAGGATCTAAATGTGTTAAAATAACAGGGAAAAAATTTTTCTCAGCTTTGGGGGATTGTTCTGCTGGGATAGCAGTATTATATCTTCTAATTCTTTTATTTTCTTCTTTGAATTCTTCAATATACTTTGATATATAATACTGCGCAGATATAAAGTTTGCATCATCTAAATAATCAAACACCTCGTCTATAATAAGTATATTATTATCCTTATTTAGTTTCATCTTTGCCTTTTCAAGCATAGCTAGGAACACAATGATATCTCTTTCTCCATTAGAAAGCTGCTCACTATTATCTATTTCTATGATGAGATTGCCGTCAACCTCTTTTGGCCTAATATTTTTCCAAGTGTCTTTTAAAGATGCAAAAAGAGTTACATATCTTTCTTTTAAGTCAAGATATCGAGACCTTTTGATTCTATTGGTAAAAGCATCTTTGTCGTTGTTATATACCAAAATAAGTTGAATAGCATCAAGATACAATCTCGCTTCAGGCATGTTTGCATAACATTCTAAATTCCGCAGTTTGCCAACTATCTTTTGCACACATGGCGTTGCCCTGTTCAAAGGTGCAATATCATTATCTGTAATACTTTTATATATATGATCTTTTGAACCCGTGCCAATATATGACCTAACGTTGTTTATGAACGTTTCTATTGCTTGCAGTTTATGTTTTTGGTTTAAATTTACAAGGTCTAAGTCATACAAGAAAGACTTATTTCCCAACAAATGATTTATTTTCACAATAACACCTCGCTGGAATCCCGTCAATTGTTTGTCTTCCTTGAAGTCATATGTGAAATCCATATTGGGTACAATCTTAGCCAAAACAATTGGCGCAACTGTCATTTTCGAAGTAGGAACGTTGCGTCCTTCAATATTTCTTTGAATTGTTTTCGGTTTATTTTTGCTATTGATTACAAAACATGCGAATTGTGAAGCAATGTCATTTCTCCTCTCATTTGCAAGATACTCAACATCATCAACTTTAAGTCTTATTTCAGGCTTATTGTTTTCTATATTTTGATAATAATCTCCATCCTCCAATTTAATTCTATTCTTGTTAAGTCTCTCAAATGCTAACGCAAAAGATGATTTCCCTGAGCCATTAGGAGCGACCAACACACTTGGCTTATTAGGAATCATATCAAGAATGATTGTTTTGTCTGCAAGTCCTCTAATATTTTTTATCTGTATTGAATTGATTTTCATTTTCTCTAAACTTTTACTTTTCCTGTTACCACTTCGTTGATGATGATTTGTTTACGCTCTTGAAGGAGGAAAATCATATTATTACAATGTAATGCACCTTCTTCGATTTTATCAATCTGAGGTTTTAAGTAATCAAAAATCGCATCTTGCTCTTGTTTTGGCGGTATAGGAACATTGATACTTAGGAACTCATCAGAGTAAGTTCGCCAACGCATCATCATTATCCCATGACCATATTTGTAGCAATCCGATTTGAATTGAGTATTTCGGAAGAGAGTCTCGTAATACCCCCGGTTTACATCAGCATGGAATGAATACACATCATAATCTGGGCTTGTTACGCCATTATAATTTGACAAACCATAGGCACCCATCCAAGCAAGTAATCTATTAACTATCAAGTCGCCTTTGCTGACAATTTTATAATTTATGACTGTGCTAGCTCTGTTCCCTCGTTCTTCAAGTTCCTGCCTTGGGCGCACCCCAATAGCAGTATAGACGGAGAGTAATAATGCTTCTGGGTCAACATTTCGTTTGTCCTTAACACTGAGAATTGATTTTAGTCTTTTCATTTCCCAATGTTCCGGTATCTCCCCAATCCAATCCACGCCACTATCCTTCATCTTCACATTAGGATTCAACCCTTTAGTCACAGCATTATTGATGATAATCTGCTTGCGCTCGTTCAAGAGGTCAATCATTTTATGTTGTTGTGCTATGGCTTCGTCAATCTTGGCTGTAGCATTGTCAAGGTAGGAAGCAATGGCTTGCTGTTCATTATATGGAGGCAAAGCAACGTAGAAATCTTTAATTGCAGAAACTGAAACTCCTCCAATTAAACCTTGCATACAACTCTTGAATTTAGAATTGAAGTAAAAGCCCTGAGTAGTATAATAGTGAAATTTGGAATGAATTGTTGAATTGAAACAGCACAGTTTGTTAACAAAACACACCTCCTTGTCTAAAAAAGCACGTTTTCTTCCTGCACTTCCACCTTCGATGCACAACAAGAAAGAATTTGCTGGTGCAATTTCAAATCCGTAGTCTGTTTTAGGTACACGTAGCCCATTATCATAGCTAACATCCTCTGTTTCTAGAGAAACGTCCTTTGAAGATATGTACGGATAGGCATCTTCGCAAGGAGTAGAGTACTTCTCCTTTGCTCTCTCATTCAAACTATTTCCTGTATATAAACGAGAAATAGTTTTGGTGCGAACCACTTCCCAATGGCTAGGAATTTCCCCCAGCCATTGAATGCCGCTATCTTTGTATGAATCGTATCTTTGCATAACCTTTATTCTTCTTTACGGAATTCGTCAATCCACTCACGTAGTTTCTGTTGAAGCAATGCCTTATCTGGAAGACAAAGGGCGTACTGCTGAGCATAGATGTTGGCATCTTGCGGAAGTGTAAGCTCCACAAGAGCATCGTTCTTGCGTTCACATAGAAGAATTCCTATGGTTGGCTTCTCAAAATCTTCTTTTACATAACGGTCGTAGTAGTTGACATACATCTGCATCTGCCCGAGGTCTTGATGTGTGAGGTCGTCCATCTTCAAATCCACAAGCACATAGCATTGTAGAAGACGATTATAAAGCACAAGGTCAACGTAGAAGTGCCGTTCCTCAAAGGTGAAACGCTTTTGTCGAGCCTCAAAAAGGAAGCCTTTGCCCATTTCGAGCAAGAAATCCTGCAATCTGCTTATTATCGCTCCCTCAAGGTCACTTTCGCTATATGCAGCATCGGCTTTCAATCCGATAAACTCCAACACTAATGGGTCTTTTATGATATCAGCCGGTTTCTCCACCACTTGCCCTTCGGTAGCCAGTCGCATCACATCTTCCTTGTTGCGACTCAGTGCCAACCGCTCATAGAGTCCGCTACCTATCTGACGTTGCAGTTGGCGAGTGCTCCAGTTCTGTTTGCGAGCCTCTATCTCATAAAAGCTGCGAGCGTTGGAGTCTTCAACATTACACAATACTTGATAGTGAGACCAAGAAAGCACAAATACAGAGTCCGGCATGTGTGAATTCCTAAAATCCAAGACACTGTCTGGGATTTTTGCGTTCTTAATTTCCAAGACACTGTCTGGTTTTTTGTGAACATTGTTGTTTTCAATGGAATAATACTGAGAATAAGTAACAAAGAACTTTCTCATTTGTCGAAGATTCTCCACCGACCAACCTTTACCTAATCGTTCGGTGAGTCGTTCTGACACCCGTTTCAATATTCCCTTGCCATACTCCGCACGTACCTTGCCGCCTTGTTCGTCCTCAACGATGTAACGACCAATCTGAAAGTATGTATATACTTGAGCCGTATTTACCGTTGTGGCAACATGACTGCGCGCTTGTGCTATCAGGCGTACTATCTTGTCCGACAACTGTTCGGCTCTTGTATCTATCTCTGTAGGAATCATCTGTTCTTGTTGACTCATAATAGCTTTCTATTCTTTTACATCAATTCAAAGAGTGACTTAATAAATCCCTGGCTCTGCTCGTCGAGGGCAAGAATATCTGCCTCGTTCTCAGCGAGTGAACGCAATGGAGCAGGCTTATAGAAATACTTATTGAAGGAAATCTCACAACCTATCTTGGTGCTTGGCAGGTCAATCCACGCATCAGCAACGTATGGACGGACCTCACGCTGGAAGTACTCATAAATGTCTTCAGTTACAGGAATCTTCTCGCCGTCGCGCAAGTCGCTATCTGGTTCATACTGCACGAACTTTTTGCCCTCGGCTATTATGCCATAGTCAGAAAGTCGATTCTCGCTGATTCCGAAACTATCAGTGAGTTCTGCGTATTCCTTAGCCCCTAGTTTCAGTTCCTTTTTGATAACAGGCTTTGCCTCTGGATCGGCAACAGACATGGCACGACAGATGGTTTTGAGCTGACCTGCTGTGAGCTTCATTTTTTCGTTCTTGGCTGCAGCAGCAACCTTATCCGCAAAGACATTATAGTCCATATAGACATCAGTGCCTACAATGTGCATTATTTTCTGAGCAGCATCCAAAAGTTCCTTGCGCTCCGTCCATTTCTTTGCGGAAATAAGACCTTCCAATTGCTTGTCGGTCTTCTTGATTTCCTCTTCGGCAAGATACTCCTTTATCTCTGTTATCTTATCTGTCAGACCTGTGAATACAGCATTGCCATAAGTCTGGTAGAGATACTTGGTAAATTCAAGATCTTTATTGTCATAGAGTAGTTCATCTACTTTCAAAGCAGAGAACTGAGCACGAAGACGAAGTGGTCGCTCAATGGTTACAGAGAAGTAGCGGAAGTCGTCGTTATTGAATATTTTGCTGACTATCGGACATCCATCTGTAGCCTCTTGGTTAGAGAATGTCATGTAGCTCTGTACAATCATCTCTGCATGTTCCGGTGTAATGGTGCAGTTGCGTGAGCCTTGGTTCTTGCGAAGCTTCTCAAACGCTTGGCTGGCATCTATGAGTTGTACCTTACCTTGACGATGATTGGCTTTCTTATTGGTCAAAATCCAAACGTATGTCGAGATACCTGTATTGTAGAAAATATTATTAGGCAACTGAACGATGGCATCTACCAAGTCGTTTTCAATGAGATAACGACGGATATTGCTTTCTCCACTTCCAGCATCTCCTGTAAATAGTGATGATCCATTGTGAACACTTGCCACACGGCTTCCCTGTGGCTGATATTCAACAGGCTTCATCTTGTTGACCTCTTCAAGGATGAAGAGCAACTGACCGTCACTTGTACGTGGAGTTGAATCAACGACTTCTGTATCACCCTTGAAGTTGGTGAGAGGCAATTCAAAACGATGGTCAATCAAGGCTCCATCATGATATATACGTGCCTTGTCTGTCTTCCACGACTTGCCATAAGGAGGGTTCGTGATGCAATAGCCAAATGTCTTGCCACGGAAGTTGTCATCAGTGATTGTGTTGCCTAGATGCATACCAGATGGATCTACTCCCTTGATAATCAAATCTGCCTTGCAGATAGCGTAGGTCTCAGGATTGATTTCTGTGCCAGACAACTGAATGGCAGAGGAGGATACCCCCAATGACATTAGGTAGTCACGTCCTTCAGTAAGCATGCCACCAGAGCCCTCTGCCGGGTCATAGAGTGAAATTGTCTTTGGGAGATTGTCCTTGACAGGTTCAAAAACAAGGCGAGCAAGAAGTGCAATAGCATCGCGTGGGGTGAAGTGTGCTCCCGTCTCCTCATTATTCTCTTCGTTGAACTTACGGAGTAGTTCCTCGAAGATAGTTCCCATGGCAATGTTGCTGAGCGGAGGCAATGGCAATCCGTCAGGATCATTGACAGGTCTGTCTGTAAGGTTAATGTGAGGATCGGTTATCTTCTCTATTACAGAGAGCAAACGGTCATTATCAGCAAGACGCTTGGCCTTTGCGTAGTAGTCAAAGTTTCGAAGCACGTCTTTGACATTCTCGCTATATCCATTGAGGTACTCTACAAAGTTATTATAAAGCAGGTCGTTGTTGTCTGTAGCCTGCGATTTAATTCGGTTCAGCGTCCACTTGCTGGTATTGTAGAAAGACAACTTGGTAATATCACAGAGAGCACCTTCGTCAAACGAGTCTTCATCAAGACCAATATCACGCTGTGCCTTTATTTCTTCTTCAACAGCATCTTTGGTTGTTTCAAGCAATGCATCAAAACGACGAAGTACCACCATAGGTAGAATTACATCACGGTATTGTCCACGAACGAACACATCGCGCAAACAATCATCTGCAATGCCCCATATAAAAGATACTATTTGAGATTGTGAAATATCCATAAGAATAAGTTTTATTTTTCAGTCGAGTTTAATATTTCCTTAACGTCAACGTCAAGGAGCTTGGCAATCCTGTCTAAAGTATGCAAGTCAGGTTGAATACTATTGCTACACCACTTCAGATTTGCCATATTGCCATAATTGATTATAATTTAAAACAAAGATATTAAAATTCTATAACATAGACAATTTTCTAATGACAATATCTCCAATCTTTTTCTCCGAGCCTTAACGTAACATTACTTCCCTATTACATTCCTATTTGAAGGGATGTGGTTTCTTCTCTCTTCTACCCCGCCAACCTCTCCAAAGCCCCCATATACTCATCCACACTCTCAAACTTCACCCAGAAAAACACATTCTTCTCCTTGAAAACTCGCATATCTACCCCTCTATTGTCAAAGCCCTTCTCTCTTCGACTCTGCAACCTGATCTCCCTCAACTCTTTCCCATGCTCTCTTATCATCTTATAGTAATATGATACCGCCGCTCTGTATGCCCCCAGCTTCTTATGCTGCCGTGCGTACCTCTCCCAATGTCTCACTCTGTTCCATCTCTTCATGTCCTCTTTGGCAAGCACATTGGCATCCGCAAACATATCTCTCACAGCACGTTGCTTCTTTGTAACGTGAACCATGATAAGCTTATAGTTATGCCCCGGATATCGCTTGATAAAGATACTCTTGCCGTCCACTCTGGCAGTACTGTCCGATCGCATCGCCTTGCGCGCAATCGTAATGCATTTCTTACGAATGGTTACTCTTCCCATATCGAGTTCTGTATTAATTGTAAGGTGTTTGTATTTGTTTTTTCATTTTTTACGTAGCATACCGATGTAAGGTTACACTTATCGAATAAAAAAATTACGATGAACAAGGTACTTCCATTGTACCAGCAGCTACCCTCCATTGACAAAGACTGCACGCAGCCTTATATTCCCCACCTTCCTTTTCTTGCTCTTCTATCTTTCCCCTTATGATGGTAGCTTTCTTACGTTAAAATTCCCAACATCGGTAAGGATATTGGGAATTTAGATATTACGCTCTTACTTGTACTTTCTTGACAGATATTCTATCGCAAACACTGGCCAGCGTGGTACTTTGCGGATATTTGTTCTCACGGCTGGAATGTCGCACAACAAGAAGATGGATGCCAGAATGAGGGAGAACCAAATAACGTAACCATACACCTGCTTTATCGCCACTAGCATCATGGAGTGCAGATAGTCACCACCCATAAATTCGCCAAAGTTGAAATGTGCAAGGTCGATGTTGGTTTGTGTCAACTGACGACCGTAGTGCATCATGTCCTCATTGAGGAAATGCGAGAAGATTGTGGTGTAGAAACCATACCCCATGGCACCGCCGAGATACATGTGAACAATGTTGAATACGAACAGGCCCATGAAGAACTGTTCAAGACTTGGTACCGATTCGTCCAGCGCCCACATCAGCGTCGGTGCAAGGATGCCGTAGCCGAAGCCGCGAAGCAGGATAGCCAGGCGATACTGCTCGATGTTCACAGCCATACTCACTGTGGTGTGCATGAGCATAGCATATGCGCTGATTGATAGGAAAGCTATGCCTATCAGTTTCCAGATTTTCCACTTCTGAACCTTCAGCCAGTATAGGTCGAGCGCAATGCCTAGAAACATACCTGGCAAAGCCCATAGGTACTGACTCTCCTTGGTCAACTCTTCAAGTCCTACAATCTCGGTGTAAAGTATCTCCTCAAGCGTGTGCTCGGCACCGAAAGCAAGTTCTGCCAAGGTGACGACTATGAGTATCGGCACTACGTTCCTGCACTTCAGCAGTTGCAGTTCAACATATGGATAGCGGTTTTGAATAAGTCGATAGAGCGTAAGCCCTGCAAAGAGTAGGCTAAACGCACCCACCATTCTTATATGCTGGTTTGCAAACCACCGATAGTAATCACCATAGACAAAGATGTACGAAATGAGGAGCATCGTCACGCAGATGAGCAGCGCTCCCTGCCAATCGGTTCCTTTCAAAGAAAAGCGGTTGGGCATAGGACAGAACGGACGACACAGGACAATCTGCGTCAGCAACACGAATGACATTGTGCCCACAGTAAAAACGTGCATCATCTCCCATGTGAAATGATGTCCCAGCCATGCCGCAAGCCATCCACTGCCCTCTATTGCTGTAAGAAGGATTATATGGAGCACTGGAAAGAATACAGCAAAGTCACGCTTTGGCGTAATCCACAACTGAATGTTACTCATACACTCGAATGTGCCTTGTATCTTGGCTATTCCTGCAATGAAACATGCCACAACCAATACGGTCATCGAGTGACTATGCATCGTGATCACGTTGCAGAAACCCATGACGATGGCTGAGGTGCAGAGGAGCTGCTGATTGGTGAAGCGGAACTTCATCCTGAACAGCATCGGGAACCACACCGCCATACCTGCCAGCGTGGCATAGAGCAGAAACATTACGTCCTCGATCATGAAGTTCGTGGTGCCACGAATCTCATCCAGCGCACCCAGATACATGCCTCCCGAGAACTGGAAGCACAAAGCCGTAAGAACGTAAATCCACGGTTGCAACCTGCGAGGCACCCATCCCTTCATCATCGGCATAGCGAACCCCATGCCCGATGGTGGCGGTGGTGCCTTCATCAGAAATTCTGTCAGTCGTCCCATTACTCTTCAACCTTACAAACCACATTATAACCGCCATGCAACTTCTTCAACTCATCGCACGCGTCAATCTTCACACGAACCGTCACACGCTGCTCCACCTTTACGAAATTGCCTGTGGCATTGTCGATAGGAATCAGCGAGAACGCACTTCCGGTAGCATCGGAGATACGCTCCACCACACCTGTGTATTCCACACCCGGAACGGCATCGGCGGTAAAGCGAACCTTGTCACCCACCTTCACGTTCGGCATCTGCGACTCCTGATAGTTTGCCTCCACCCATTTCTCGTTCTTGTCAACGATGCTCACCATCGTCTGCCCTGGGTTAACCAACTGACCTACATTGATATCTTTTCGGCCCGCCACACCATCGCAGGTGGCAATAATATAGCAATACGACAGATTCAATCGGGCAATATCTACCTGTGCTCGCGCCAGTTCTATGACGGCCTCGGAAGCCGAGAGATGATGCCCTTGTTCTGCAACAACTGCCGTTTGTGTATCTCGGGAACGAAGCACCTGCTCATACCCCGCCTTGGCACTTAGATAGGCTGTGTGAACATTGTCATATTGCTGCCGAGTGACGGCATCTTGCTGAAGAAGTTTCAGAAACCGGGTATCTTCCCTTTCTGCATTCTCCATCTGTATACGAGCCGCCTCAATACTGGCATCGGTAACGCTGATACTGCTCTTTGTGGTATTGATACTGCTCGCTGTACCCTGAGAACCGCGTTCGGCTCGTGTAAGATCGGCCTCAGCCTGCGCCAGACGAAGACGAAACTCGGCATCTTCAATAATGACAAGTGTATCGCCCTTCTTTACCTCCTCAAATTCGCTGAATCGTACCTCGCGAATAAAACCTTGTACACGGCAGTTCTGTGGCACAATGTTCTGACAAACACGAGCATTATCGGTAACTTCACCACTACCGAATCGTACGAACTGACTTATGGCGTAAACTGTACCACATGCTATACACAGTATTACGACTGTATTGTAAATGTATGTTGAAATCTTATTCTTTTCCATATTATAGTGTATTTGTCATGTATTTTAGTTTGAAATAGTTGTAGAGCATATCGATACGGGCATTTACCAATGCCATGTCGGCAGAGAGTTTCATGTTTGAAGCATCTAGCATATCTGTAAGCAATGTGAGATCATTGTCGTAACGACTCTTGACTACCGTATAGTTTTGCTCTGCAAGCTCCACTTGCTTCTCTTGTGTACTTACCACCACCGAACTGGTCAACAGATTGATGTAGTTAGCCTGTACCCCATTTTCTATGCCTTCTCGCACTATCTGCACATTTTCGCGCACTTGAGTACTCTCGTACTTTGCCTTACGTATGTCGTGATTGTTCTTCCAAAGACTTGACAGGTTGTACTTTACTCCTATTCCAACAAACCACACGTTGACATTGGCATTCTTCGGAATCAGGTCAGAGGTATACGGACCAAATAGGTTGTTTTCGGCAACAATAGCCACCGTTGGAAGTGATGACGCACGTGTGTTCTTTATCTTTTGTTCGGATATTTCCGTAGCAAGTGAAGCCTGACGGATGTCTATGTTGTTTTCGGATGCCGACTGTTGCCACAACTCCTCGGAAGTGAGTGCCTTGAGTGCCATACCTTCTTCTTCGAGAGCATTCGCGTCCACTTCAAAATCTTTCCCCTCTGGTAAGTGGATCATTGTGGCTATCTGATGACGTATTATCTTCTGCGAATCATCCAATTGTGTCTTGGCAAGAAGCAGGCTCTGCAGTTGCATATCGTACCGGGTTATGTCATTATTCAGTACAGTTCCCTGTTCTCTGCGAACTTTCATCTGTTCGATAACCCTTTCCGTTAGTTCAATGTTCTTCGCTATTACCTGCGACTGGTTTTGCAATTTGTAAAGGTCAAGGTAATAGCCGGTAAGCAGAAATCGCACCTCCTGACGATTCTTCTCCACATCAAGTTCTGCCATCTGGCAACCCAGTTTTGACATCTCTATTCCTGAGCGGATAGCGCCACCAGCGTAGATTACCTGACTCACCTGGGCCGTGAAACTGTTGCCCCAATGCGGTGTTGGTTGCTTGCCATTCTGCACATTTTGAGGCCCAAGACCCGGAACGATGTATTCCGTTGCACCTCTGGTCGAAAAACCTCGCGACATAAGGAATGCATTGCCGGTGTAGGAACCTTGCACACTCAATTCTACACTTGGAAGCAATGCTGATTTCGCCGATGATACCCCTTCTTCTGCTGCCTTCAATGCCTCTTCACTGACCTTGATGTGCTGACTCTGCTGGTCAGCCATGGCAAAAAGCGACTGAAGACTCATTCTTGGCTGCGCATACATAGGCACACAACAGCAACTTGCTCCGACTATCATCGTGACAGCCAGAGCACAAAGAAACTTGTGTTTGTTCATTAAGATTATAGACGTATTATTACAGTTCATTATTCGTCATATTTATTCCTTCCCCCGGAAATACGAATAAATGAACCATCTAGGCTCGGACAAACCACACGTTTGCCACAATGCACTACAAACCTCTCAGATCAGGGAAAAATCAGAAGAAGAATTTCGAGCACTATTAATTACGAAATCCAAAACCGACCGCAAATGTAAGAAAAAAAAACAAATCAAATAGTAATTCTTCTGCATTTCTACCCCGCCAACCTCTCCAAAGCCCCCATATACTCATCCACACTCTCAGTCTCTACGCATGTATGGTGGGGGGATGTATTTGTTTTTGACGAGAAGGATGTCTGGCGTGTTGTGTTATAATTAAAAAGTATTAAATTTGTCGCGTCCTGAACCACACCGTAATCGGGTGGCAAGGGATGAAATATATTTTGTAGGCGTATATTGACGCTTGGGTTTTGACAGTCAGAAACTTCGCAACTTTCATTATCAGTCAAAAGACCAGGCAACGATAGGCGTCCATGGGTGTGTATTATATGCGCCATGGTGGTTTGTGCTTTAGCATGGACCATGTGGCTATGTATGTATACAGCACGGTGTGGTGTCTGCGTTGCTCGTTCTTGACTGATAGGTAGCGAAGACCTCTGGCTGTGGGACGAGTAACAATATGGTTCCACGCCTTTTTTCGTTTTATAAAAAATCTACTGTCCAACAGGAGCCGAAGGATGAATTGTTTTTGGTTATGAAACTGCATATCGGCGAAACTATAAAGCAAGAATTGGAGAAAATCGAGCGCAAACCGAAGTGGCTTGCAGACAAGATAGGGTGCGATCGTGTGAACATATATGACATATACGACCGTGACGACATGAGTGTGTCATTGTTGGTGCGGATATCTAAAGCCTTGGGTAAGAATCTGTTGAAAGAATTGGGTGAAGAGCTGGAGAGGGAGATGAAGGAAGAAGATTTGTAAATAACACTTGACGTACAAGTAAGAATGTCTATTACTCTACCTACAGTATAAATATGTTTATATGCTGTAATTTTACATTGGTTAACATCTTTAGTGTTTTTATACAAGACAATCATGACTGAACTAGAATACAATAAGCTAATAGATAATGCATCAAATGAAGAGGTTTTGACCCTCAACTATTGGGGATGGTCTTTCTATACAGGGACAAACGGATGCGAGCAGGACTATGATAAAGCTTATCGATTGTTTTCCTTAGCAGCAGAACGAGACTGCAACTATTCAATAGCTAATTTGGGCAATTGTTATCACACCGGTCATGGAACAGACAAAGATATTGACAAGGCTATCGGCCTGTATATATCTGCAGCTTCGAAGGGTTTGATGAATGATATTCTATGCACATGGCTTGTTGATGCGTGCTTAGAGAAGCATAAACTGGGAGAACAAGAGTCGCTGTTGAAGTTGGCAGAGATGGGAAGCAATCTGTTGGATGGTAAGAATGGGTGTGTCGCTGATGCAAAACATGCCATACAATGTTTGGAAGCGGCGGCCAACGAGGACTCGCCTGAGGCGCAAAATGCATTGGGAAACTGTTATTACAAGGGGAATGGCGTGGAGCAAGACTACGTCAAGGCCTTGGAGTGGTATGGCAAGGCCGCAGAACATGGTCAGGTACGTGCGCAAATGCATATAGGATATTGTTATGGTCATGGGCAAGGCGTAGAGCAAGATTATGCTAAGGCTGTGGAGTGGTATGTCAAGGCCGCCGAACAGGATGATGCCAGCGCGCAATACTATTTGGCATATTCTTATGGTCATGGATATGGTGTAGAGAAAGACGAGAACAAAGCCTTTGAGTGGTATAGCAAGGCCGCAAATCAGGGACTGGCAATAGCTCAATATGAATTAGGACATTGTTATGAACATGGCAAAGGTGTAGAACAAAACTACGCAAAGGCTGTGGAGTGGTATACGAAAGCCGCGGAGCAGGGAAATAGTGATGCGTTGTCTTTGGAATACAGCAATGATTGTATGTCGTTGCCCATGTCCCAAAATCCATTTTGACCGTTTTGTACTTCAATTAGCCAATAAAGTAGGAAAGACTGCTAGGGGAAAACTCTAGTGATTTTGCTAATCGACAAATAATTCATTACACTATAGTAAAAGAGTATATAACTATACAATAACAACTCTTAGTTTATTTACATGTATTTTTGCATTATCAAACAATTTAGTCATGGGGATATTAGATAGTGCATTAAAATACGCAATGGCAGACAAATGCCCTTATAAAAAAAGGTGTCCATTTTTGGACGGAGGATTCACGCACTGCCACAAAGTCGAGCAAGAGGTATTGGATTGTAAATTCTTTCAGCAGATTGACGAAGAGGTACAGGCTGAAAGAAATGCGGAATACCAAGCGAAACGAGATGAGAGAAACCGTCTGGAAATGGAGGCGGAAGAGAAAGAACGTCGCAAACATGAAGAGGAAGAAGCGGCATATACTGAATACTGTAACAAGCTTGAAAAATATCTAGACGAATACGACAAAGAATGTGATGCTTTTCTTAGCGAATGTAAAAGGATAGCGAATGAGAACTTAGAAATTAGCGAGAAAATAACGAATGGAGATGCGGATGAATTTCTCTCCGCTCTAGCCATAAACGAAAAGAACATAAAAGAACATTCCAAATTTAGATACAAAAGCATTGCGAAAATAAAACATCTATGCGAAGAGTCAAACCAAGAACTCCCTGACGACATTAAAAATGTAAAAGAATCCGATCCATCATCTACGCTCTTAATATTGGACAAAAATCATGCACGAGTACTAGAAGATGTTGCCAACAACAAATTCAAGGACAACGAAGAAATCCAAAACATTTACAAGGCAAAAAAGGAGGAAGAAGAACGATTAGCAGAAGAAAAAGCGAAAAAAGCCGCTATAAAAAAGGCGCAAAAAGAAGAGCAGCGTATCAAGGAAGAGAAGGCAGCTGAAAAACGCAAAGAAGAAGCTATACTCAAAGAGGCAAAGCATAAAAAAATCAACAAGATACTTTGGATAGTTGCTGGAGTACTATTGGCGTATCTGTTCTTTGTAGCAGACGGCTGGTTGGGGTACATCTTCGGCACATTAGCCTTGATATTAGTGTTGATAATCATATTCTTTGTTTGGGCTACAGCATAGTACATTTTAAATTAAAATATCATTATGAAATATCATGTTTATTACGACCGTATAGACGGAGGTGTTTGGGACGAATATATAAACGTTCCATTTACGAGAGAAGAATTAAGAGAAATGTTTTGCTGTTTTGATCCCTTAGTGCTAGGTGTTTCAGATCCTAAACGTTTGGCATTTATCCAGTGGATAAAGGATCGTTATGTGCCAATGGCAAAAGAAATAACAAGTATAATAGAATGTTAAATCATTGCAGAAACTCTTGGCTGCCAGAACCTCAAGAGCAGAAGAAATCGAGTCGCTTGAAAGGATAAAGATGTTAAATTACGTAATCGACAAAGCTATGAAAGAATATAAGAAAGCTAAGATGATTGCCAAGAACCTTCCTACTGGTTCGTATGCTGCTGGATGTCCTCAGCACACACCTAGACCTCTTATAGGTGGTGCAACTAAAAACGGACAAAGCATTGCACCCCCAGAAGGTTGTCGACAATGTGAAATTACAGCGTGAAAAGTGAGGCTGACCATTTATTGCGTCGGCCTCTTTATTACATATACAAACTAAATAATAAACATAAAAGTTCAAGACATTATGTATCCACAAACAGTTTATTTGAAAAATTCTGCGAACATGCCCAACGATACAGATCAATGGCCATTGGCATTAAATATTATTGGCGAAACGAAATGTGATGACGAAAATTGCGTCAATTCTGAACATCGTCAATACATCACATTAGAAAAGGGGCTAGTTAATGCAGAATTTATTGAAGAATATTATACATTCATTCAAAAAGACTGATTCGATGTTTGTTAAACAAAGCAAAAATAGCTTTATCCGTACTACTGAGAATTACGGATATATAAAAAATCAGCTCACGCGCCATGATAGGACCTACGATAGTTTTGGTGCTGATTTGTTACGTGAGATAAGTCGTGAACCTAAGAGTGTAGATGATGTTGTAGAGCATTTGCTTACCATATATAAAGGAGTGGACTTTGCAACGCTTAAAGCGGACTTTATGGAATTTGCTCAGAGTCTAGCAAGAGACAAGTTCATAATGCTAGGTGATACTCCAGAAGAGTTGGACGCAAATGACATGACGTTCTCGTATTCTATGGACAATCCAAAGACTTTGGCGTCTGACTTTTATCAAGAAACTGAAACACCAATCAGTGAGAATACTCAGGACTTCTTCCTCGAAGAAGTGCAAGGACGTCCGCTGATATCAAATATACAATTTGAACTATCAAGTCGTTGCAATGAACGGTGCATTCACTGTTACATCCCTAATGAGAAAAAGAATGCAGGTTTTGATATGCCCACATCAAAGGTCAAGAATCTTATTGACCAATTGGCAGATATGGGAGGCTTGCATGTGACCTTTTCTGGCGGAGAAGCATTTTTGCACAAGGACCTCATCGAACTAGTTCGCTATGCTCGCGAAAAGGATATGATGGTCACTATATTGTCGAATCTCATAGCGTTAAGAGATGAACAAGTAGAACAGTTGCGTGAGTTGAATGTTTCTCTTATACAGGTGTCGCTTTATAGCATGGAACCGCAAATACATGATTTAATAACTACCGTAAAGGGGTCATTCATAAAGTCAAAGGCAGCAATAGAAAAACTTGTAGCAGCAGATGTGCCGGTACAGATTTCATGTCCAATTATGAAAGCTAACCGGAAGGGCTACAAAGACGTTCTCCATTATGCTCGTAGCCTTAAGATAAAGGCACAGACAGACTTCATCATGATGGCTCAGGCGGATTTTAACACAAACAATCTTGCTAATCGCATATCTATCGAAGAAACAGAAGAACTCTTGCGTGATATTATGGATTATGATTTGCAATATAGAGACAAGACACTAAAACAAAGGCCTATAAGCGAGGAAATAAAATTTGACATTGAACGCTATAAGAAGCAACCTCTTTGCGGCGTTGGTTACGACAACTGTTGCATAACAGCCAATGGTGATGTATATCCATGTGCAGGATGGCAAAGTATGGTGTTGGGCAATGTCAATGAGCAACCGCTAGTTGAGATATGGGAAAAGAGCGAGCGCTTAAAGGAATTGCGCAAGATTACGCAGGCAGACTTCCCAGAATGTCTCGATTGTGAGGCTAGAGATTTCTGCGCTCGTTGCCTTGTTAGAAACTATAACGAAAGTGGTGGCGATATGTACAAGATTAACAAACACTTTTGCGATGTGGCATTCTTGACAAAGCGTCTTGTGATAGAGAAGTTTGGAGTAGACTTCAACAAAAAGGATGACGAGACATGCTAGAGAAAATCGAAAACACGGAATGTAAGACTTGTGAAGTGCGTGATTTGTGCAAGAAGATGCTTGTTGTCGAGCCACATGACGGTCCAATAAGCATTCAGTTCTGTAAATTGGTAAAACAAATTGACCTGAGGGTGAAGCAAAAAAAAGAAGATGATTTGTGACGCACATGTACATGTCGGACAGTTCAGAGAACTATATACATCGCCAAACGACATAGTGAATTTCTTCGAGTCGCTATGTGTAGATAAATATGCAGTTTCGTCAACGAGCACATGTATGCCGTCAGAGAAAGCTAACCCTATTGAAGAAATGAAAGAGCTTTCAGGATTGGCGGGGAACAAACTCGTTCCTGTATTGTGGGTTGTGCGTCGAATGCTTGCAAATAGTACTCTGAAAGAGTCAGTTGAATGCGGTGTTAATTGGCGATGTCTTAAGATTCATGGCTATTTCGAGCAATGGGAAGAAGATGAAATAGAATATGTAATTGATGTAGCTCGTGAATTGAGGTTGCCGTTGCTTTTTCATACTGGTGGACGTCCAGAAAGTGATTCAGAGTCTTATCTTGACATTATTAAGCGTAATCAGGATGTGACGTGTATCATAGCACACTCTAGACCTATAGACCAAGCATTGAAAGTTCTAGAAGAGTGTCCGAATTGTTATGCAGACACTGCATTCACTCCTGCAGAATGTATATCAGAACTAATAATAAATGGTTTTGAAGACAGAGTGTTGTTTGGAACTGACTATCCACTTCATGATTATTTCTACCCTGGGCAAGATATGTCTGCGCTCTACCGTAAAATCATATTGGATACCCAATCTGTTATGAGTGAACAACAATGGGATAAGGTCAGTCACGTTAATTTTGAAAAATTATTTTTATAATGGGATGTCTTATTGATTTATTAGGTGGGTTTGTAGGAACTGTACTTGCTGAGTTTTTCGGGAATATATTTTTAGGAATATTGACGGTCATAGGTAGATATCTTGTGCTTACTCAAAATACTATAAATGACATCAGAAAAGGGAAGGCTAGTTTTGGACAATGGCTACTTGCGCCTGTCTTGATAGCCGGTATTTTGGTGATGCTTTATGGGGTAATCAGATTTCTGGTGTTCCTATGGCCTTATATCTGTAGACTATGGCATGTTATTGGCAAATTCTTTGGCTTTATAGCTGACTTTTACGGTGATATGTTAGATAGCCTTATAAAATTCTTTGAGATTTTTGAGTGACATGAATGCAAGTAGATTATTCACCAACGAAAAGATAGTTATTTTTATAGTCATTCTTAACTCGTTGACTATCTATATTCAGGAATGTGGCGTCAATAATAGTATGCTGGATATTCTTGATATGCTTTTTAATATTTTCTTCATCATAGAGATGGTATTGAAGCATATACAACTTGGCTTCAAGGGGTATTGGTCCGACGGATGGAATAGGTTGGATGGTACATTGGTCATTATAGCTTTGCCTTCTATTGTGATGTCTTTTTTGCCTGTCGAAGGTGCCGATGTGTCGTTCCTTTTGACGTTGAGAACATTGAGGGTGTTTCGTTTTTTCAGTACAGTTCCCTGTTCTCTGCGAACTTTCATCTGTTCGATAACCCTTTCCGTTAGTTCAATGTTCTTCGCTATTACCTGCGACTGGTTTTGCAATTTGTAAAGGTCAAGGTAATAGCCGGTAAGCAGAAATCGCACCTCCTGACGATTCTTCTCCACATCAAGTTCTGCCATCTGGCAACCCAGTTTTGACATCTCTATTCCTGAGCGGATAGCGCCACCAGCGTAGATTACCTGACTCACCTGGGCCGTGAAACTGTTGCCCCAATGCGGTGTTGGTTGCTTGCCATTCTGCACATTTTGAGGCCCAAGACCCGGAACGATGTATTCCGTTGCACCTCTGGTCGAAAAACCTCGCGACATAAGGAATGCATTGCCGGTGTAGGAACCTTGCACACTCAATTCTACACTTGGAAGCAATGCTGATTTCGCCGATGATACCCCTTCTTCTGCTGCCTTCAATGCCTCTTCACTGACCTTGATGTGCTGACTCTGCTGGTCAGCCATGGCAAAAAGCGACTGAAGACTCATTCTTGGCTGCGCATACATAGGCACACAACAGCAACTTGCTCCGACTATCATCGTGACAGCCAGAGCACAAAGAAACTTGTGTTTGTTCATTAAGATTATAGACGTATTATTACAGTTCATTATTCGTCATATTTATTCCTTCCCCCGGAAATACGAATAAATGAACCATCTAGGCTCGGACAAACCACACGTTTGCCACAATGCACTACAAACCTCTCAGATCAGGGAAAAATCAGAAGAAGAATTTCGAGCACTATTAATTACGAAATCCAAAACCGACCGCAAATGTAAGAAAAAAATTCAAATCAAATAGTAATTCTTCTGCATTTCTACCCCGCCAACCTCTCCACCCCCCCCATATACTCATCCACACTCTCAAACTTCACCCAGAAAAACATACCCCTCTCCTTGAATACTCGCATATCTACCCCTCTATTGTCAAAGCCCCTTCTCTCGTCGACTCTGCAACCAGACCTCCATCAGCTCTTTCCCGTGCTCTCTTATCAATTTGTAATAATATGGTACTTCCATTGTACCAGCAGCTACCCTCCATTGACAAAGACTGCATGCAGCCTTATACTTCCATTATACCACAAAGTACACACAAAGTGAATTCGACCTCCCTCTGCCACAACGACTTTCTCCACCCGCAGAGTAATTGAGGTTATCCCCGAAGGCGGTGGTTTACGAAAGCGACGCAGGAGCGGCTGTAAACTTCCGCCGGAGGAGATATCCTCAATTACTCTTTCCCTTCGCTCATCTAGCCCATCTAGCACGACTAGACACGCTTTCATTTTCTCTTCTCCCCCACCCAATTCCTAGTATTTATTAACTAGGAATCAGGTATTAGGAATTACTAATTAGGAATTAGGAATTAAAAGCTATTTGAAGATAGCACACCAGCCACCGGCAGGTGCCAGGTTGAGTGTGATGGTTTCTGAAGGATTGACCTTACGGGTCTGGTGCTTGTAATCCGTAGCCTCACGATCGGCATTTATACCATCAGCGTAGCTGTCCATATTCATCTCAGAAGTCAGGAACTTAGAGAGATCAATGGTCAATGTGCGAGGCGACCAGTTGTTCATGGCTGCTACATACCAGGTGTTACCCTTGCGACGAGCAATGGCTACGTATTCTCCCAATTCTCCACAGAGTGGAATAGTCTCGTCAAATATAGTAGGTACGGCTGCTATGAAATTGGTACACTCTTGATTTTGCTCGTAGTGTGTCGGACTATCTGCCAACATCTGAAGAGGTGCCTCGTAGATTACATACATGGCCATCTGGTGCACACGGGTACCCATGCTCATCGGATGATTGTTGTTACCGAAGAAGTGGTCTCGGGTAGCATTGTGCATAGCTCCTGGCGTGTAATCTAGCGGACCAGGGAGCATACGCAGATAAGGGATAGATACGTCGTAACGTGGCATGTCGTGTACAGGACCATTTGCATTGCGTGGCTCCCACTTGCAATTCTCCAGACCCTTTACGCCTTCAAAGTTGACAACATTAGGATAAGCTCGCTGAATACCTGATGGCTTGAGTCCGTGATAGTCAACTAGCAGATGGTGCTCGGCTGCAGCGGCAGCAATCTCGTATGTAGAGTGAATTACTTCGTAATCGTCTCGGTCAAAGAAGTCTATCTTAAATCCTTTGACGCCTTCTGCTACATAATGGCTCATGTTGCGATCCAAATCCTTAATAAGGTTGCGCCATGATGTCCAGAGAATTACACCGACGTTGCGCTCTTTACCGTATGCTACAAGCTCTGGTATGCTAAGTTCGTCGTTGCTATATTTCAGGAGGTCTTCCTCATCACTCCAACCTTCGTCGACGATGATGTACTCAAGGCCATTCTTATGTGCGAAGTCTATATAATGCTTGTATGTCTGGGTGTTGATACCTGCGCGGAAGTCTACTCCGGAGATATTCCAGTTGTTCCACCAGTCCCATGCCACCTTGCCTGGCTTGATCCACGAGGTATCTGTGAGGCGACAGGCAGGTGCAAGGCAGTATGGTGTATCTGTATCGAGCAACTGGGTGTCGGCAGTTGTGACAAGCACCAGGCGCCAAGGTAAGGCCTGCTTCTTTTGTAGGTCGGCTATATAGTCTGCACGCTTGACAGGCACTAGGTTCAGTCTGTCAAAGCCTCCGATGACTGTCTCGATTGGAAGTGGGGCAAAATCGGTCTGAAGTGTATTGGCAGGAGAGGATTCGTTGCGGTAGAGAAACATACCTGGATAATCCTCAACGCTGGTCTCCATGACAACAGCCTTCATGCCGTCTGGCAAACATACAGCAAGTGGTGTGATGGCTATGGAGTCATTATACATAGCTGAGAGCTTTTGCTCGTCATAGTACGACTCGAAGCTGTAGCAATATCTCTCGCCTCCACGATTGTCATTGATATAGGGTACGAATGCTTGATAATCGGCTGTGAAGGCGAATTCTGGCGACTCTTTGATTACGCGGAGGGTCTTGTTCGACTTGCTGACAAGGCGATAGGCACAACCATCATTATAGGCACGTACAATTAGATTAAATTCACCGCTGCAGTCGAGCGAAAGCTCATTGCACTCGTTCTTGACTTCTGCACGCTTGTAAGTTACAGTAGGAATGGTCTCGCTGATACTACGCTGACGTGCTTTCTGCACACGGGTCTTCTCGCCCCAACTTCCGGTTGTGGTCTGGATGCTGATAGCAGAAGGCGCTAGGACAACCTGCTCATCGCGCATAATGCTCCATGATACTTTGGCATCATCATTGACTACGGCTTTAAGATGACCATCTGGAGAGGTCACGACATAGTCCTTAGCCTGCACGCTCATGCCCGAAAGGAGCAGGAGAGCGGATAGCGATATTACTTTACTGAATTTCATTATTTAACAAGTTATGTAGAATGCCGTAAAGTTAATATTAAAAACAATATCCATACCGCGACAATCTCATGATTATTAAAATACACAAAACAAAAAAGGTGAGCCGGATCCCGACTCACCTTAATATTATTCGGAGTAATTTATTATTTCACCTCCTGCAAAGAACCTTCTACGTATTCGAACTGACCCTTGCCTACTACCTTGTAAATAATCTGGTAGTCTGCATTTGAACCAGTATATACTATGAAGTTGATTGTGTATGTCACATCAATACCCTCAACTACATTAGCCTCTGGGTACAATTTTGCAAGAACATGAGCGTAAACCTCAATAAGGTTCTTCTTCATCTGCTCTACAATCTCTGTATCCGACATTCCGTCGTATCCTGCAGGATACTGTGCCCTAGCAGATCCAGCTCGCCAGTCTACATTGTTCTGATATGCCGACGAACCTGTATAGTATTCATTGTTCTTGTACGATGTCATATAACCCTGACCAGCAACTGTAATACCCATAGCTTGGTCTACATTCTCCCATACCCAATCTGTTGCTGTCTGGTAGAATGCTGTTGATGCTGATGACTTAGGAAGTGTGATAACAACACTAGGATCGTATGCCCAACCCTTGCTGTTCTTTACATACTGCATTGTAGTAACTTCCGACTTCGCAGAAGCACTCCACTTGCCCTCACTGAATGTAAACAAATCTGCACGTACAGATGTTGTCTTGCCATTGTAGTAATAGTATGCTACTGTCTTCTCATCACCTTCAAGAGCGTATGGGAATGCTGCGCTCAAATAGTTTGGAAGATATACTGCTGGTGAAGCTGTCTCACTGAGGTTGGTGTACTTCTGACCCATAGCCTTGTAATCAGCAGCCGAAAGGAATGAAGCATCTGTAGTCACTGCCCACTTCTTGCCATCAAACTTATAAAGAGCAAATACTGTCTCTGGTGCTGTAGCAATTACATCCTGATTGCCTGCATTGTCAGGCTCAACAAGCTTGAAGATATTTACATCAATATAGTTATCCTTACCTTCATACTTTGTAGATGCATAGCAGCCGTATGAATTATAGCCTGTATCATACTTGACACACTTAGACTTTAGCACATTTACAACATTGAACATTCCATCGCTGATCGCTGTGAATGTCCAGTCACCACCCTCTTCTGGATAATCTCCAAGGTTGAAACTGTCATAATTACCAGCCATGTAGATGAACTTTCCGTCAGGACGCTGGAGCGAATAGCCATTAGCTGTCTTCGCAACTGTCATTACGTAGCTCTCTGCATCTGCCAACGAGATAGTACCATTGGCTGCCGAAATAGCATCTCCTACAAAATAACCGTATGTCTTCGACTCGTCTTTGAGAAGACCATAAGGAATATAGCCATCGCCTACCTTTGCTGCAATGACATACTTTCCTTCTCCCTCAAATTTGTCTGTTATAACATACGTAGCTGGAGCAGCCTCACCTGCAACAACAGGCTCATTTGCATCATACTTATATGTAACAGCTACATACTCACCAGCAACTGCATTAGGATATACTTTAGAAAGAACTCCTGCTACATTGCCTGTTGTGGCTGGTGTAAGGTACTTAACCTTCTCATTTCCCCATACTGAAACATAGTCATCAGCACTTACAGTGTATGATGCTGTCTTGTTGAGCTGTGTATATGTGTCAGTAGTACCCTTCAATACATTGAATGTTACGTTAACTGCTGATTTGATATCAACAGTGTAGTATTTAGACGAAAGGAAGGTAGGAATATACTTCTTTGCAAGGTCTGCATTGTCAAATGCCTGCGAAGATGCAAGTTTGCCTAGCTCGTCTTTGCTATACTTTGCTATAGCCGTATAGTCGTCAGCTGTGAGAGTATAATTCTCAGAAACGATATTCTTATGCGCTTCGTTAACCAACTCGTCAAGGCCTTCGAAATTATCTTCGTTGTAGTCACAAGCTGAAAGCATGACTGCTACTCCAGCAAGCGCCTTTATGATATTTTTATTCATTTTGTCTTAGCTTTTTATAGGGTTAGAAAGCGATTTTGAAACGAACTGAATATGTACGACCAAAGCCGTAGAATACTCTGTATGCTGTCTTCCAATCGTGACCAGCACCATCATAAGCATCAGCAATGTACTCCTGGTCAAGAACGTTCTCTACGTTTCCTGAGAGTGTACCCTTCATCTTGTCGCTCATCTTGAATGAATATGATGCATTCAAGTCTACTGTGCTTGCTGATGGAATCTTCCACGCCTCGTCATACTTCTTCTCGCCGAATGGAACAATATCATTGCTGTTGATTGTCCAGTCTGCATAGTTGCGTGCACGGAGTGTCCAGTCTGCACCTATTCTCAAACCATCCATTGGACGGAATGACATACCAACAGCAGCTGTCGTCTGAGCTGAACCACCTACCTTAACCTTGTCAAGCAATAATGTCATTGTAGCATGGTCTTTAGCCTGAATACCTGAAGCTACATGACCCTTGATGTCTGCCAATGGCTGATTTGCTGAGTTATAGAAGTATCCTGTTGTATTGCTGTCCCATACCCAGTCACCAATAGAGAGCATACCTGTGAACTCTGCCCATGATGTTGGCTTCGCTACAACTTCTACCTCAATACCCATGTGACGAGCATCTACACCTTCCATGTTTACAATGTAACGGTCTTGTGTACCATCTTCTAGAGTGTAATCTCCAGTTTTAGTCATGGTCTTATCCATCCACTTTGTAAAGTAGGCATTGATTGTCGACTTGAAGAATCTATTCTGGAATCCGTAACCAACCTCTACTGAAGCAATCTTCTCGTTAACAGCATTTGGGTTTGTAGCATTGCTGACAGTACTGTTCAAGAATGCACCGCCTGAGAAGAATGGAGCACGGCTGATATAACCAGCATTTACAAATACGTTGTTGTACTCGTCAAGATTGTAGTTAGCACCACCCTTGATTGTTCCTGCCCAGAAATTGAGCTTCTCCGAATCTGCATGGTCTGCGTCATAGTAGAATCTATCATGACGCCAGTATGTAGTATTCGAAGCCGATCCTGATACATAAACATTCAACTGGTCAAGTGTGTACTCTGCCTGCAAGAACATACCGCCTTGTACTGTGTAGCCATCATAATCACGATATACTACATCTCCTACATGGAGCTTCTCATTCTTGAAGTTTGGATCTGATGCAGCAGAATTGTTAGTCGCCTTTACATTCGCACGGTAACGGTCAATATAGTATGCACCATCATAGAGGTCTATCAATTCGTTAGTATGAACACCCTTGTACCAACGGAAATCAACACCACCCGAAACATTGAGGTTATCGTTAATCTGGTTGTTGTAGTTGGATACAAGACCAAGCCATGTGTGGTAGTTCTTCGAAATCGACATTACCATATCTGAACCATGGTCACTTGCAGCATTCATCTCCTGAATCTTGTCGTATGCAAATGTACCGTCAAGATTACGGAAATCTGTTGTCAATGTACCATTGCTGGCTCCATACCATGAGTGACCTGTACCATTGGTATATTGTCCGCTATAACCGTAACCACGACCTATAGATGTATAAATCGCTGTAGAAAGGCTCTGGTTATCTGCAATCTGCCACTGGTGGTTGAGGGAAATCTGTGGCTTGTGGTATACGTTGCGAGCTGATGTCTTGCGCTCGCCATTCTTGCCAAAACCGTATGTTGGGTTATACTTGTAAGGACTCTCACCTTTCATATAATCCTTCACCTGCTGCCAACCTACTACTGTGAGTCCGTCATACGAACTACGCTGATTGTGCCATTGTGGTGCACCGAAAGCTGTCAAAGACAATTGGTGGTTATCGTTGATACGCTTTGAAATATTAGCGAACCAGTTGTAACCCTCAAATTCTGTACCTTGTACATAACCATCACCCCATGTACGTGCAAGAAGAAGGTTGAATGCCCAACCCTTATCGTTCATACCTGTTGAGATTGAAGCTGTTACCTTGTTGTAACCATCATTGCCTACTGCATAGGAAATTGTACCTCCTTGCTTTGAGTCAATAGACTTTGTAACAATGTTGATAGTACCACCAACTGAAGGTGAAGATATCTTCGAAGCACCAAGTCCTCGCTGTGTCTGCATTGAACGTGTAACATCCGACAAGCCTGTCCAGTTCGACCAGTAAACGCCACCCCATTCCATATCGTTCATAGGAACACCGTTTACTACTACTGCTACGTTGGCCGACTGGAAACCACGCATGTTGATCTTAGAGTCTCCATATCCACCACCATCTTTTGATGCATGGATACCTGGTGTCGACTTGAGTACCTCTGGGAACTCCTGTGCACCAAGTTTCTCCTCAATAATTGTAGCATCAAGTGACGAAAGAGCAACTGGTGTCTTACGTGCTACAGCTACTGATTGAACTACAACTACGTCCTCAAGTGTCTTCGAATCTTCTGCAAGCTCGATTCGACCTACTTGTGTCTTGGCTCCCTTCTGGTCAACCTCAACCTCTTCTGTGACGTAACCCATGAACGCAAACTGAATCGCTACATGAGCATCGTTCACCTTTAATGAAAAATTACCATCCCAATCGGTAATAGTACCGTTAGATGTGCCCTTTTGGAGTACATTAACTCCAGGAAGTGGCTCTCCTGTAGTTTTGTCTACTACAGTACCAACTGCGTTCCATTGTGCGAACATACACGTCGATACTAATAAGAGTAGAGCAAAAAATGATGTGAGTTTTTTCATCATCGTGCTGTTTGATAATATTTGGTTTTCTATTCTTATTCGTTTCAAAATTAGTAACTGATTATTACAACTATATTACGTCATAGACATAATTGTGTTTTTAGTTCATTTGACAATACTTCATAATGAAGCTTGCCTTTGTCGTCTCTATATATAATGCAGATTTCTCTTGCCGATGGACGGAATATATCTACGTATGTAGCTACAGCACCATTATTCAATGGCATCTCTTCTGCACTTCCCGATACTTTATATATATTGGCTGACAAAACGCTGTTTCGCGAACCTACCACAAAATAAACACCTTCTCCTACCTCTTGTATCGCCTCTATCTTTTCTACATTACTGAACTTCAAGGTATTAACCTCTTTCTGCAATGAATCAAGTTGCATAATCATTACCGACGAACTGTCTGTGTCAAATGAAAGTGATGTAGCCCCTGAAATCATATTGTGTACAATATGCTGAAGCTTGTAACTAGGGGTCTTTATTCTTTCGGTCTCTTTTCCTTTCTCATTGAAATATACTAGGTAGTTCTCTTTGTTATTCTCAATTTGAACTACGCACCCCTTCTCGTATGCCCTGACTGCCAGAACCGCAGTAGCTTTATTTATTTGTGATACCCAAAGCGTAACTCGATTCTCGTCTATAGCCGCAACGTATGGCTGTTGCTTACCTGCCAATATTCTGTCTCCTGCTACAAACGAAGGTATACCCAATGAATTACGGTCGAGGCATCTTGTAATATACTGACCAATAATATTTGTTGTCTCTTGCTCTACTGGAATCTCCCACATTGGAATGGCTGGAAGCTTGCCAGAAGCCTGCGAATAGGCTTTCTCAGCTTCCAAATCATGCACATTCTCTAGATATTTTGCATAGTTATCAAGCAAACTGTAGAACACATCTCCAAGAACGGTCTTTTGCTCTTGTGGGTATGATGCTATCTTTGAACTGCCATAATTCTTCTTGAAGAAATCAGCAAAGTGCTTCATACGCTGCTCGTTCTGCCCGTCTGTTATAAAGGAATTCAACGATGCTAATACCTCTTCTACATGCTGATACTGCTGCGATGATCTGTATATATGGCGCAAATGACGATTACGCGACGCAGGAACTGAATCTAATGGCAACGCTATGGAATCTTGTGCCATTGCCATAAGCTCTCGCCTGGTCTCTAAATACGCAAATAACTCTCGTACCAACGAATTGTTGTCGTAATGTCCTAAACGGAATAGGAATAGCTCATCATATGCTGGATTGGCATTTACTACCAATGGCTTACCTTTCTTCCATTCGTCATAGCCTTTGACGTATGTTCTGTTTATATCTTCTATCTCTTTCCTAAGTGGAAGAATTGCCTTGTTGATCTTATCATTATACTGGTCTATCCACGACTTGAAGTCCCACATGAAAAAACGGTTTTGTAGGAAGTCACTGTTGGTAAGACCATCAAGACGGAATGTCGGTATTGGCTTTAAATCGTATATCTGTCGATAATGTAATAGTGGATGTTGCTTTAATACTTGCTTGTAATAATCAAATTGCGATATACACTCTTTGAAATTATCTTCTATTGTCTTAAGCTTATCTACTAGGTTCTTATCATAACAGAGTAGGGCCTCATTCAAACTGGTATACTCATCACAAATCTGACGATAGGTGGACAGACATGTGTTATACGCTGTCTTTGAACGCTCTAATGCTTCATAAAGTATTATTGCTGTATCTGCATAGTTCTTAGAAAAGGTTCTGTGCTCTTTGACAAACGATTTGACTTCAGCATCTGTCAGCCTCTTCCCTTTTTGTGGTATCCTGAGATTCTCATAGTAATCACTATGCCTAGCATCGTCTTCTTTATAATATACGTCAAAATTACCCCAGAACAACTCTGCATTCTTAGCCCAGAACTTGGTGTTCTCTATCTCTCTAAGTGGGTCTGTATTTATGAGCTTCTGCTCACTGATAATACCAAGCTGAATATATACATTCGCTAAATATGGATCCATTCGCTGATAATCCATAAGCTCTGAATATGACTGATCCACAGACCAGTTAGGAAGATTTATATAAATCTCTTCATACTTTTTCTGCGCATTTGCATCTGATATGCCGACTACCCAAACAAAGACTGTTATGAGTAGGTATATGATTCTTTTCTCTACCATAATATACATAGCAATTTTTATTCTTGTTCTGGTAAAAGGGTAAACTCTACTCGTCTGTTTATTGCCCTATTCTCATCCGAATCATTTGGAACCTTTGGCTGCGTCAGACCATAACCTTTAGGTACTAGTCTTGACTCGGGAATACCATTCTCAAGCAAATAATTAACTACCGATACAGCTCGCATCTCACTTAGCCTCATATTGTAAGCCGCATTTCCAACATTGTCTGTATGGGCCGACAACTCGAACCTCAATGAAGGATTCTCATTCATAAGCTTCACTAGTCTGTCAAGCTCAGGATATGCTATAGGGAGCAACTCTGCAGATGCTGTCTCAAACTGAATATTTGCTAAGTTGATAGCCTGACCGATCTTCAAAGCTAGAAGGTTGACTTTCACCTCATTTTCTTTGAATGTCGTCATATTGATACTGGAACTGTAGAACGCATATCCCTTGGCACCATCAACAATGACATCATACTTGTCTCCTACTCGCATCGGAATAGGTGTTGCAGGAACCTGCGACTTCTCTACTGGAATATTTATCTTCTCTTCCCTGGACAGGTTAATAAGATGTATCGCTGCATGTATTGGCTCGTCTGTTTCCGCATCAACAACACGGAACGAAATCTCTCGCTTCTCTGGATTTAATGGCAACTCTCTGATAAAATGAGAGAATACAATATCACCTTCAAGCTGGAAAAGGAACTTATTCTCAGCGAAATACTTAGATGTAGCAATAATATTATAATTGCTTCCAAGTGGTAGACGGAACTCGTATATACCGGCTCCCTTTTCTACCGAACGGAATATTGCTTTGTCTGATGATCTGACTGCTATCACTTTACTGTCTAATGGTCTGAATATCTCAGCATCAAAGACATTTATTGAAAGGGCTATCGTGTCAAATAATTCTATGGTCTGTGGCAGGACTGCTTTGTCTTTGTCCTTGTAATCAACCATATAGGATGCATACGAGTAACCTTCTGATCTTACATCGACAATGTATTTTTCTCGTTTGTCATTCACAAGGTCATAATCTCCTGTCTTCGAGTATGATTTATAACGAGCCAACACTTGCATTGTCGTTGGGTTATAGACATTTATAGTTGCCTCAATAGGTCGCTTGTCTGCACTCGCCAATACTTTTCCCTTCTCTTCTACTTGATTGACTACCCCAAAACGACGCTCTGGCTTGCACGACATAATACTGCCTATTCTTTCGCGCTTCTTATTGTTTGACTTGATAAAATATATCTTGCCATTCGCCTCTTGTGGCTGATAATAGTCATAACTGTCGTCTACCTTTATAAGTTCTTCTGGATTATACCACTGACTTGCTAGCAATACTTTTGAATAGATTAGACGGGCAGGCTCTTTACGATCTTTTCTAGACGAATATAGCAATGTCTCATTGTCACAACCAATAAACACGTCTTCAACCCATCCCCTGTTGAGTGCTATATTTGTTATCTGTGGACGAGAATACTGACCCTTCGCATCTTTATCTGAATAGTAGATGGACATACGGGTGCCTTCTTTTCTCTCTTGCTTTGCATCAATAAGTTTCTGATGCCTGATGAAATAGATGGTTTCAGCTCCTGGCGTAACCGTCGGATACATGTCATCTCCTTCTGAATTGATATCCGACATCTCAACTGGCTCTCCCCATCCGTCTCCTGTCAACTTCACATAATAGATATCAAAACCACCTCGACCGCCTGGTTTATTAGCGTGAAAATAGAGCGTTTTTTCGTCGTACGATAAAGACAGTCCTCCACATTCGATTCCTGGCGAGTTAATTATGTTAAGTGAACTTACTGTTTCTGGCTCTGACCACGACGAGCCTTTTGCAAACGATTCTTTGATAGTCAACTGGTTCTGACTATCTCGCATTAGCATTATGATGTGGTTTCCACTATGATTAATTGTAAATGAGACAACATTGGTCCAAGTTCCTACTGTCTGCAACGCTGTAAGATTACTCTCAGCTTTTGCAGATCCACTAAAGACCATAACCATAGATAATACTGATATCAGAAGCTTTATACTACGTGGCATCATATATCTTAGAAAATAGTTATATTTGGCACAAAGGTAATATGAATATTTCGATATACAATATTCATATTACCTATTAATTAGATTTCCAATATGACAAGCTACAACAGCCGCAGTCTCTGTTCTCAAACGCTCGTTGCCTAAAGTAGCTTCTTTATAACCGAGAGATACCGCTTTTTGTATCTCATTGGCAGAAAAATCACCCTCAGGACCGATTAGTAGCAACGTATCTTGATGCCTGTTTAACGCATCTAGAAGATGTGGCTTTGTCTCACACCCTACTGGAGGGTCACAATGCATAATGAATCGTTGAGCTCCTTCGTATGCCTTATCTTTCAACAGGTCCGATACCTTAACTGGCTCTGTCAACTCTGGAAGCCAAGCCTTTAAAGATTGCTTCGCTGCCGCTACCACTACCCTCTGTATGCGGTCTAGGCGCATTTGAACTCGCTCTGAATGATCTGTAATCAATGGAATTATCTTCTCAACTCGCATCTCAGTAGCTTTCTCCACAAACCACTCAAACCGATCTATATTCTTTGTAAGCGCTACAGCCATCGTTAGACTGGATTGTCTGGCAGGAACAACTTCCTCTGAGACAACATTCAGCATACAACCTCTGGAATTCGCCTCTGCTAAAGTACAGGTCCATATCGAACCTTGTCCGTTGGAGACATATACTTCGTCACCAACACGATGTCGCATGACACTGACACAATGCTTGCTCTCTTCTTGCGAAAGAGCTCCCTCTTCTGGAAGAAATTCTGGATCAATCAACAACTCCATTCCACTTGAGCATTAGAATTGCGATAATGATAAGTAAGAGAATCGTAAACCAAATGGACGCCGCTACTACCATCGGAGCCGACTCGCCGAACATTCGACCTAAACCACTCTTCAAGGTTCGCTTGTTATGGTGCGGTATTACAAAGAAATGGTATACCGAACGGAGGTAAAACTGATATGCAACACTGGCTAGTATGATGCCTATCAACGCTCCACATACTATATCTCCAACGAAATGCATACCATTGTAGACTCTCGAATAGGAATTAAGTATAGCCCAGATATATAACGTGAGGGACAAACCTGCATGACGAACTATGAGTGTCAGGAATGTGGCTACCGCAAATGTATTGGCAGCGTGCGACGACACAAATCCAAACATCCCGCCTCTTCTGTCATTGACTAGATGCACCATCCACTGCATAATCTCATCGTGCGACGGACGTGGACGCTCTATAAGTGGCTTAAGTATCGAACTGGACACCTGATCAGCAACCAAAACCAACAAGCCGATAGCTATAATTGTTACCAACCCTCGACCACCTTGCTGCTTGAAAATCATCCACGCCAAAACCAGATAGAATGGAATCCATGTCGTGGTAGCAGTCAGTAAGTAATAAAAACAATCCGCAAAGCCTGTGTGCCACGTATTGAGCCACAGCGTAAAATGTCTGTCAATCTCTATTAGCCAATCCATAATACAAAAATTGTACGCCCACTCGCTTACGCAAATGAACGTACAAATATAAAGCAAAACTTTCAGTTGTCTATTAGAGTTTCTCTATTTTTCCACCCTTGGACTCAATCTTTTCAACTACACCCGACTCTTCTCCTTTGTATGTAATTGTTCCTGAAACACATTCTGCCGTGAGGCTGTTTGTAAATTGAATGTCACACTCCGAATCTGAAGCATAGATGTCAATATCCTCACTCTTAAGCGATAACGCATCATACTTCATATCTTTTACAGTACCTTTAACTTGAACTACTTGCTTCTTTGCCTCTCCATTGAGCGTAATCGTACAGGAATTTGCATCAACTACCAGTTCATCTGTCTCTATCTCCATCTCTACCTCACTCTTCGCAGCAGCTTCTATAGTAAATGTCCCTTTATGCTGGAATAGACATTCTGTATTTACCGATGTATTGAAACCTAGATCTAGTGCCTCAAAATCCTTGAACTTGACAAATACCTGAGCAGCACCTGATGCTTTCTTATTAGCCTTGATGTATAAAGTCCCTTTCTTTATAAAGGTCTCTATGGCTTCTGTAGGACATCCGTCTGTAACAACCTCTATCTCATCAACATCACACTGATGAAGTGAGACATTGATGCCTTTTTGAACTACGATACGTGTATAATCACCTCCTAGCTCTCGCTTTTCTTTATTTACTTCTGCGTTAGCACCAAATACGAGTGCAGCACTGAGTAACAGAACTGATAGAATTCTTTTCATTATTCTTAATGTATTATGTTATTCAATTATTAATTGTCTTAATTCTTCCATACCGAATACCTCAAACGGATTGTCTGTAGCTTCAAATGCCTGTGCTAAGTCTTTTTTGGCATTCTGTAGTCTCACTATCTTCTCTTCCACAGTATCTTGCGAGATAAAACGGTATACAAAAACTGGTTTTTGCTGCCCTATTCTGTGGGCTCTGGCGTACGCTTGCGCCTCTACTGCCGGATTCCACCATGGGTTTAGTATGAATACGTAATCTGCTTCTGTAAGGTTCAGTCCTGTACCTCCCGCTTTCATCGATAGCAGAAATACATTCGTCCTCGGATCGTCATTGAAACGCGATATCTGCTCGTCTCGGTCTCTGGTCTCTCCTGTCAGAATACTGTATCCTATGGATTTATCCCGCAAAGAAGATGCCAAAATATTCAAATCTCGCACAAATGATGAGAAAATTAGCACTTTATGCCCTTCTTCTATGGCTGATTGAAGGTGCTCCATCACGACATTCATCTTACCGGACTTCCCTATAACGTCTTCATACTCACTGACCATCTGCGGATCGATAGCTATCATTCGCAGTCTCGTCAGTGCTTGTAGTATCAGTAGTGGCGTTGATGCCATACCCATTGCTTGCTCTTCTTCTCCTTCTTCTACTACATCTTTTTCTCTCTTTTCTTTCTCCACAACCCCAAAATTCATAGAAGCTATCATCAGTTCATTTCTACTTGACGATTTTTCTGACTCGTATATCACACTTTGCTCTTCTGTCATAGCGCAATATACTATCTGTTCTGTCAGTGGAGGAAGGTCTTTGGCTACCCTGTCCTTGGTACGTCTGAGCATATATGGCGCTATCAGCGACTGTAGCTTGTCCGACCTCTCTCTGTTCGCATATCTCACAATGGGCAACTCATAATTGATGTGAAATGCGGCTTCTGACCCTAGCAAGTGTGGATTTGCTATATTCATCTGCGCCCAAAGGTCCGACAGCCTGTTTTCTATAGGGGTACCTGTGAGCAATAGCTTGTGCAACGCCTTGAATGAGGCTATGGCTTTATATGTCTGTGAATGTGGATTCTTGATGTACTGGCTCTCGTCTACTACCATCATACGGAACTGCATCTGCGACAGTAACTTCGCATCACTCAATGCCCTGCGGTAGCTGACTATTATAATGTCGTACTTGAATAGCGTCGGACCGACTGTATTTTCTTTTATCTGGGTCCATTGTACTATATTTAAATGCGGAGCAAACTTCAGCACTTCTCTAACCCAGTTGGAAATCAGCGATACTGGCACAATAATGAGCGATGGCAAATGACCGTCTTCTACATCTTCTGTTGCATATAGATGGTTTATTACTGATATGGTCTGTAATGTCTTGCCTAGTCCCATATCGTCTGCTAATATTCCTCCGGCTGAACTCTGACATAGATTTGCAAGCCACTGAAACCCTTCTTCTTGATATGTTCGCAACGTGGCTTTGATAACGCCTTGTCGCTCGATATGACTTACCTCTGTAATCTCGCCTGCCTTTCCTCCTTCGTCAGTATCTTCTGTCATTATCAATATCGGACGTAACAATGTACGCAATGTCCTGGGCATCTGGAAAGAATCTTCTCCTTCTTTTACCACTGGCAGATTGGCCATTATGTCGCCCCAAGTGGAAAACCACTCTTGCGGTATGTAGAATACACTCCCGTTGGGTAGTGTGTACTTCTCTACCCTATTGACTATATGGTTCCTGAATTTAAGGAATGGTATGTTAAACCCTTCAAAATGAACAACCGCATAAACATCAAACCAGTCTACTTTCTCATCTAGCTTAACCTCTAAATCTACATTCTCAAGATATAGTGTCTCTCCTTTATCAACGTTGTTCTTTACTGTTATGCCAAGATTCTTGAGTTGGGTAGCATTGTTGTTTATCCAGCATACACACGCTCCCATGGAACGACTATCTACATCGTCTTCTAAATCTAATTCTAGTATAGAATCAGTACGACAACGAAGACCATTGGATATCAGCATATTGTATATATACTCTTCATAGTCTTCATTTCGCTGGGTAATAAGCATTGTATATTTGTCGCCTTCTTTGGCTAAATCTACTTTCTTCTGAAACGAACGATAACCGTATATCTTGTCTCCATACGCAAATGTCAACTGGAAACAATACCCCATCACATCTTCAATTAGGTTGATTATCGCCTTACAGTTGCTGTTGTCTGCTTTTTTTAGCGCAAAACCCTTGACTTCTACCCTGTATTTTATTATGCACTTGGCTACAAAGGTCCTCATGTATGCCTCTACCTTACTGGCATCAATGGTCATACACCTGAATTTCTCAAAGGCTCGCATCATCGGATAATCCACATCGCGCATCCTGTAAACGCGATTGTTTAATATGAAAATGGCAGGCCTCTCTGACACTACGCTCAATCTCTCTCCTGTTATATAGAATGAGTTGTCTCCTTCTATGACAGATAACCTGTATTTCAATGTCTTATCTTCTTCAAGATAAAAACTGATACGTGGCTTGGAAAGATACGGATTTATAGATAGCTGATCTTCTGGATATAATGAGGTATAACCGTCGCGGCGCTTGTAAATAGGCATATTACACGACACTGCCGACTGCATGACTTTTGTTATCGCTTCGTCTATATACGCTCTGATGTACTCGTATGTCTGCTTGTTGCTAGCAATCTCAAACTTGCGCATCTTTACCATATCTCCACCAAAGAATCTCTTCGCAATGGCGACATCTGATACTTTATCTAGAGTATTTACAATCGAATGATAACTTTTTTCAACACAGTCTTTATACTCTTCTTTTTTGAGCGATTTCTGGTTGGCTACTTCTAACAGTTGGTATGGCCTGCCGTCTGTAGTCTCTATAAAGTACGGAACCACCATATATCCCATTTGTGGATTCGTACGTTTTTGTACTATCAGAGCAAGAATGATTTTTTCTGACATGAGTGTAATCTATTAATTATGAGTGCGCAGAACCTTATCGTACAATAAGGTTCTGACCGATTTTCAATGTCTTCTTTGCTGTAATCTTGTTCAATTTACATATTTCAGCAACTGTCGTACCGTATTTACGCGCTATTCCTCCTAATGTATCTCCACTACGTACCTTGTGTATCAGACGTTTAGAGGCATCTATCGACTCTTGGTCTGTCATACCATAATGCGAATAAATCGACAGATAGTGCTTCTTGAATGTAAATATACTATCTCTGAGCTCTCCTGTCTTGAAGTCTATAAGCCTCTCTGGATCAAAGGCCTGACCCATATATCTTGTCTCAAAGTGCAAGTGAGGACCTGTAGAACGACCTGTGTTGCCTCCTAGACCGATCACTTCGCCTGCCCTGACAATATCGTTCTCTTTTACTTTATGAACTGAAAGGTGTCCATAATATGTCTCAAGACCATTCGGATGCCTTATCACAATAAGATTGCCATAGCCTCCTGTCTGCTTCGTCTTCATCACTACTCTTACCTTTCCGTCAAATGCGGCTCTGATAGGTGTACCGGTAATCAATGGAAGGTCTACTCCACGGTGAGGACGTCGCTTACGCCACTTGTACCCCGAACGAACATTGCCTTTCAACGGACAGCAATAGGGATGCAATGAGTCTGTAAGAAGTATATTCTCTATCTCTGGAATAGAGTCCATACTTATTCCTTTGTAAGCGTGAACTTTAGCATTGTTCCACTCATCCGAGAAATCATCATCGTCAATCTGTGGTCGGGGTATCTCAATATATTCCCACGTATGATCATCAAACAATACCACACGAAGGAATCTGTCTTCTGTAGGAATCGTATCTATAGCGATCGGAGTAATAATACTCTGCGCTGGTGTCACTTGTATCGTATCAGCTTCTTGCGCCTTTGCTGTTGTAGCTATTGCCAGTAACGACAATACTGTTTGGATATATAGATTTTTCATGCCGCAAAGGTAGTCAAAAAAAAGAAAGGCTGCAACGTAAAGCTGCAGCCTTTATGATTTTGGACTTAAACCAATTATTAGTCTACCTTGATATCCTTGTTTACATTCTTACAACCTACAAGTGCATAGAAGAGAATGTACGCAAGCATTGCAACGATAAGCCAGTATGAACCGAGGTAGCCAACTGCAGGAGCAAGGAATGTATCCTGAATGTATGGCATGATACCACCACCAACTACCATCGTCATAAAGAGACCTGATGCCTTTGCTGTATACTTGCCAAGACCTTCTGTAGAGAGATTGAAAATACCACCCCACATTACTGATGTACAGAGACCGCAAAGGAAGATAAAGATACATGAGAGAGGCACATTGGCATTCTCAATATTGATGAATCCAAGATTGAGGTTAAGATTGATGTTAACATCTCCTGTGAAAATTGCACAAAGAAGAAGCACAATAGCTGTACCCGAAACAGTTATCATCTGTGCTCGTGTAGATACCTTGCCTGAAATAGCTGTAGAAGCAGCACGGCCGACAAGCATGAGCAACCAGTAGATAGATGCAAGCGAACCTGCAACAGCTGCAGCACCCTCAAATGGAAGACGGCTAATCCAAGCGTTCATCTCACCTGGAAGACCAATCTCAATACCTACATAGAAGAAGATTGCTACCACACCAAGCAAGCAGTGACGGAATGCCAATGGCGACTTCTCGTATACAACGCTCGACAGGTTTGCCTGTGGCTCCTCAATCTTTATAAAGGAAATGATGCAGAATGCTGCAAGGAAGATTACTATACCTGTAATGATAAGTGGAGCAACTTGTGGGAAAGAATCTTTTGTAAGTGTACCAACAAGCATACCTGCTAGCATAGGTGTCAATGTACCTGTAAGTGAGTTGATTGTACCACCTGCCTGTACAAGCTGGTTACCTTTGTTACCACCACCTCCAAGAAGGTTGAGCATTGGGTTTACTACTGTATTAAGCATACATACGCAGAAACCGCAGATAAGTGCTCCTAGAAGGTAAATGAAAAGGTTAAGGCCTGTCTGCTTGCCAAACCATACACCTGCCGAGATGTCATCACCCATAACTCCTGAAAGAAGCTGAACTCCTAGACCAATCGCACCAACGATAAGTGCAATAAGCGCTGTCTTCTTGTATCCATACTTGATAAGCATGTTACCAGCTGGAATACCCATGAAAAGATAGGCTGTAAAGTTCATCAGGTTACCTGCCATGCCGGCCCAATCGTAAGTAATACCCCAAATATTACCAAATGGAGCTGCCATATTGGTAACAAATGAAATCATACCGAAAATGAAGAACATGGTAACTATAGCTACTATGCTACCTTGTTTCTTATTGTTTCCCATAATAGAAATTTGATTTGTTAGATATATTAAAATTGATAATTAGGTTGTCTACCTTAGAACTCTACCTTAATCGAACCTTGTGGACGGATGAAGAGCTTATGGCACTTACCCTTGCCAAATGTAGGCTCTAGTGTAGCCACATACTTCTCAAGAAGATGTTGTGGAACAAATGCCTGAATAGTACCTGCAAAACCACCACCATGTACTCTATATGCTCCCTCTGCGCCAAGTGCAATGTCTGAAAGTGCCAACGCTAATGAGATTCCTTGCTCTTGTGGTGCCGACGATGGATATACATTCTGGTTGTACATGAATGAACTGCGACCGGAATCTTTAACCATCTGGAGGAATGCGTTGAAGTCGTTCTTCTCCAAAGCTGCTACCTGATTTGCAACACGAGCATTGTCTCCTTCAAAGTGAATTGCACGCAAAATAGCTCGGTCTGTTACCTTGCCTCTGAGCGATGGTATAGCGTCAATAAGCTGCTGTGGCTCAACCTCACGTAATACTTTCTTTCCCATCTGGGCTGCAACACCCTTCATATCTGATGGAAGCGATGCATATTCGTCGTTAAGGTCAGCATGGTTGCCACCTGTATCTGTAATAACAAGCGAATAGCCTGTCTTGATAAAGTCAAAATCAACCTTCTTTACAATAGGCTTCGATGGATCTGCAAAGTCAATAGTAATAAGACCTCCTACAGAACATGCTGTCTGGTCCATCAAACCACATGGCTTGCCAAAGAAGACGTTCTCTGCATACTGACCAATCTGGGCATTGAGCACTGGATCTAATTTGCCGCCATTGAAAAGATTGCTGAAAACTGCACCTATTAGCACCTCAAAGGATGCCGATGACGAAATACCGCTGCCTTTTGGAACTCCAGAATCTATAATACAGTCAAAACCACCAATCTTGTAGCCTAACTCTTTGAGCTTAGCTGCAACACCTCTAATCAATGACTGAGATGTATAATACTCTGCCTTGTTTGGCTCAAGATTATTCAAATCAACTGAGAATTGAGAAAAACCACGCGAAATGACGTTTACTGTCATTGTCCCATTCTCAGCAGCAACTGCAACATTGTCAAGATTTACAGCTCCTGCCAAAACACGCCCGAAATTGTGGTCTGTATGATTACCTCCTATCTCTGTACGTCCAGGTGATGAGAAGAATTCAAAGTCTGTCTTATTATATGTCTGGGCAAATTCTTCCGCAAGCGAAGCATATCGCGCTTTCTGTGCCTCTACCGCTTCCGATCCGTATAAATTAGCTAGCACTACTCCACTATTAATGGATTGTAACAACTGTTCTTTCTGCATATTCTCAAATATTGTATAATTGTATAAAATTTTGTCTTGCAATATTACACTATTTAACTGACATACGCAACAACTATACTTACACGTAAAAAAAAATGCAAAAAAAACGAAGGAGGTGTTGGATGTATCAAAAAAGTCCCTACCTTTGCACCCGTTATCGAAAGGGACATAGTCCTAGAGACAACAAATGCTGACTCGCTAGCTCAGCTGGTAGAGCAACAGACTCTTAATCTGTGGGTCCAGGGTTCGATCCCCTGGCGGGTCACTAAAAGCCAAGTCGAAGGCTTCAAATAAACGACAATCGCTGACTCGCTAGCTCAGCTGGTAGAGCAACAGACTCTTAATCTGTGGGTCCAGGGTTCGATCCCCTGGCGGGTCACTAAAAAAAGCAGCAATTTATTGCTGCTTTTTTCTTTTACTCCACCCAATAAGTTTCTCTCATCTATCTTTGTGAGTCCTCCGCCTTTCCCAACGCCCACCTTTTTCTGGAAGACCAAAACAAACTTCCTATATTCACTTCTTCAACGAAAGTTCAGACTGTAAGTCTTCATAGAGATACCCGACACTCTGGTAGTAGTAACCAGTGGCGGTATTCTGCAAGTTGCGGAATGTGACTGAGTTGTAAACCGCACTCAGAGCATTCTCCATAGTGTAGTTCTGCTCTTCAATAAGAATCTGAGCTAATGCGACGATCATATCCTCCTTCATGCATTGTATCTGTCCTTCTGTCAACATATGAATTTTATTTTTTCCAGTGCTTTCTCGCTTCCGAAAAAATACTGAAAGGTTATCTTTGGTGGATATTGCAACTCTTGCATCAATTCTTTCAAAGTGATGGCGCCCATCTCAAATCTACGCATCTGACGTACGACACTATCGTCAGCTATAGGACCATAGACAATGTCGTAATCATGATAAGGCTGTCGAGTTTTTCTGTCTCGATTACGAAGAACAAACTCAGCCCATTCTTCGGTGTAAGTCTCAAAGCATTTCACTTTAAGCGAACCGTCTGTCATCGCCGAATCATCAAATTCGAATGTACTTACAACTGGCGTTTGCCCAATACCGACACGCTCAACAACACGCCTAGCCATTTCCATAGCTTGCTCAGTCGTATCGGACAAATAAAAACCTTGCCCGAAATCCTTGAAAGGCTTACCTTTATTTACTTCAGGACTACAAACAACTATGTTCGAACCATGATAGAGTTTCATCTCAGTTGCCCACCATTATTAGCACAGACCTGCAACAGGTCTTCAACGTTCTCCTCAAAGGATAGCGTATGCAGGATGTTGTAGTGCTTGAAATAATACTCTAAGCCTCTATACTCACGAATGTAATTATAAGCTGCATCCTGAGAAATGCCAAGATGTGCAGCCAACTCGGACACGAGTGCTACAAGGAACTCCAATGTATTCTTATCTTTTCTTGACATACTAAACTAATTTAATGAATCCTACCTGATAAAATTCATAGGTGTCCACGCCTCTCGTTCTGGAGCGTCATTCGTCTCAACGCCATGCATCTTCTTTAGCATCCATGACATATTGTTGGCAAGAGTACGCATTGTCTGCATACCTTCTATATCTTGCGCTGCTTGTCCTTCTTCGCGACCGTATGCTATGTTCCAATATTGCGAGCCGACAAGTGGCATATTACACATCTGGAATGGCATCTGAAGTGCCTGGAATGCAGCAGACGCTCCTCCTCTACGACAGACAGTAACGACAGCAGCAGGCTTCCCTTGGAAATTCGCTCCGCCTGCATAGAGCATTCTCTGTTGCATACATAGGACTTGTCCTGCTGGCTGACCATAGTATACTGGCGAACCCAAAATGATGGCATCGCTCTTCGCCATTTTGGCTATTACCTCATTGGTAATGTCTTGATCGCCAAATACGCAACGGCAATCGGCATTGCTCTTACAAGCACCGCATACTATGCAGCCTCGTACAGCCTTAGTACCTATCCACAATATTTCACTTTCAACGCCTTGTTTCTCAAGCTGCCGTGCTATCTCGTTTAGGGCTACATATGTATTGCCATTCTGACGTGGGCTTCCGTTTATAAGTAGTACCTTCATTATTTTAATTTCTTGTTTTATTAATCAAAATCTCAATTCGACTCCCCCTCTACAATTTCAATCCTATAAACAGCACGTCGTCTGTCTGTGGATAGTCTCCCTTCCACTGGGTAAACAGCTCTTGAATAGTCAGACTTTGCTCGTCTATATCGTCATCGTGGATAGCTCTGACAAATCGCTTGATCTTCGAGTTCTTCATCTTGTCTCCATCAGCTCCGCCAAACTGGTCTGAATAGCCATCGGAATACATATATATAGTATCTCCTCTGTGGAGCTGATAAACGGCATTCTCAAACTTGCGCTTACGTATCATCGGCTCAACATCTCCGATACTGCGCTTTGTTCCGCTATACGTAATGACTTCTTGGTCTTTTGTAATAATAATAGGACGACGCGCAGCGCTGACTGTCACCTCGCAGGTTTCTGTATTTATAGATACCAATCCTATATCCAGTCCGTCTTTCGCCGCACCGTAGTCTGTACGGTTATGCGCTAGATTGCTGATAATCTTGTCATCCAACGACTCTAGTATCTCTGCCGGCGTCACATCGTCAGATGCCTTGTCCACAACTTCTGTAATGGTCGTAGAGGCTATCATCGACATGAACGCGCCTGGAATACCGTGTCCCGTACAGTCAGCACAAGCCACAATAGTATTCTTTCCCTTCTTGCCAAACCAGTAGAAATCACCACTGACAACATCTAGCGGAGAATTAAAGATGAACGATCCTTCTATTCCTAGCTCGTTCAACTTCTCTGGTGGCGGCATTATCGAGTGCTGAATACGCTCTGCGTATGCTATACTGTCCGAAATTCGCTTGTTAGTGCGCTGGAACATCTCTTTTTGCTGCTCTAACGCCTTTATCTTGTCGGCAATCTCACTTTCTAGCTTTCTCTTCTCTTTCGCCATGAGCCGTGTCCTCTCTTTGGCATGCCTGCGTATCGCAAAGAGAATCGTTGCCGCAACAATGAGAACCACTCCGGCAAATATCATTCGCTCTAGCATCAATGTCGACGATTGCAATTCTATGGCTTCTGCCTGAGCTCTGACTTTAGCTCGCAGACGCTCTGTGATATCTCTCGACATCCTGACTTGATTCTGCTCGTTCTTGTATATTACCGTAGTCTGTATCGAATCAACATAGGCCTTACGCTCTCTCTCTAGTTGATAGACTCTCTTGTAATCTTCCTGGACAAGGTAGTATACTTGCTGACTCCTAAGTGTCAGATCGAACTCGAAAGTACGGACGTCTGACCTTATCGAATCAAATAGCAAAGCGTGCGAGAGTTTCAGGTCTCCTCCATACGCAGCTAATTCTCCGTCTAATAGTATCCTCTCTTTTCTGACTAGGTCTACAACTCGCGGATTCCTCCCTATTATACTGTCTATCTCTGCCTTGCACTCAAAAGCTTTGTCTATCTCATTGTTCCTGCAGTGCGTGAGCCCTAATATCGTCAGGGCATTGACTCTGTGCATCTCTTCTCCATTGGCAATGGCCATGTGATTAAGACGGTTTGCATACGACGAAGCTAGCGAGTATTGTGCCTGCACAAAGAACACTCTGGCTCTGGACTCTAGGTAGGAGAGCCTGTCTTCCACTTTTTGCGTGATGTCATACCAACGCGCCGCACTTGCCAGATAATTGTTGCACCTCCTGTAATCCCCTACAAAACACGCTATGTCCGCAGAGGCCGTGAGTGAATATAGCATCCAGGACACTCCTTCATCCATATCGTTTAGCGCAACGGTATCCGTAATGGCTTGTATCTTATCCAGTGTCTCCAGGCATTCTTCAAAACGCTCCAGATTTCTGTACGCTTCTGCTTTATATATATAGGCACCTACAAGCCTTTCTGGATTCTCTTTTACTTTTGCGGCAACTACATCACTGAAATATATGGTGGAATCTGGCTTCGTTACCATGTAGGAGTAGGATAGCAATGACGCCAACCCCGAGAGTTCTTTGTCATAACGACCCTCTGACTCATATTGCGACAAAACCTCATAAGCACTGCGCGCATGCCTTGCCGACTCTTCGTCATCTAAATCAAAAACGTCACACCAAGCCTGAAGCATATTTGCGTATGCTTCTACTATCTCTGCCGTATCTCCCCTACTATGATTGCGAATTGAATCTACATAGAGACCAACCAAACCTAATTTTTGCTGTCCTAATAGTTTATCACCAGCATCATAGTAGTACGTATAGTGCTTAGGGCCAACCTCTTGCTTTTTCGAACAAGATACTAAACACAGTGCCGATACAACGACAATTAATATTAATTTTACTTTCAACATAATCATATAGTCGTGCAAATATACACAAAATACCGCTCCATAGTATTATATGTGACAAATATTACTTAAATACGGACATCAATATTGCTCTTAATTTAAAAAATTACGATGAACAAGGGACTTCTTCGGTACCACAATGGACGCACAATGGACGCACAAAGAACATACAACCCACCCACAAAGCACACATAATGACACACATAAGCACGCACAAAGCTCCTCAACACCCTCCTCGCTCGAAGTAATAGATGTCCCCTCGATGCCAGCGGCTACAAAAACAACCACCAGAAATCGAAATCAGCAACCACGAACTAGGAATTAGTAATTAGGAATTACATACGCTTTTTTCTTACAAAAACTTTGCAGAGTACCAAATAAATTATTACTTTTGCACGTTAATTGATATGCAGAAACAAGGCATAAGTCAATAGCATCGAAATAGAAGAATGAAATTAAATACTATATATAAACATATTCGCTCACTTTCCTTAGCAATTGCGGGAATATACGTCATATCATCGTGTAGCGAGTATCAGGCGATTGTCAAGACTGGCGATCGTGAATATATGTACCGTTGCGCACTCAAATACTACAACGAAGGCGATTTTCCTCACGCTGCAAGCTTGTTTGAGGCCGTAATGCCTAACTATACTGGTACATCTAAGTACGACACAATCCTTATCTGCTACGCTAAATCCCTCGCCGAATGCGGAGATTTCGTTTCTGCAGCTAGCTATTTCCAGAACTACGTTAAGACATTCCCTTCTAGCGACTCTTGCGAGACTTGCCAGTTTATGTCTGGTTACTGCTATTATATGCTTTCTCCAAAGCTTCAGCTCGATCAGACCGACTCGCAGACTGCTATCAATGAGTTGTCTACTTTCATTGATATGTACCCGGATTCTCCAAAAGTACCTCTCGCTGAAAGAATGCTCAGAAGAATGCAGGATAAACTCGCTTACAAGGATTATACAAACGCTAAATTGTATTTCGACTTGGGCGACTATATGGGCAATAACTACAACAGCGCCGTTGTAACTGCTCAGAATTGTCTCAAGAAATACCCTGATACAAGACACCGCGAAGAATTGAGCTTCTTGATCCTCCGCGCTAAATTCATTCAGGCAGAGAATAGTATTCTTCAAAAACAGTCTCAACGATACAGAGAGACAATCGATGAATATTATTCTTTCATCAACGAATTTCCTGATAGCCAATTCCTCAAGAAAGCTCAGTCTATCTTGAAGGATTCGGAAAAGGGTCTTGCAGAAGCTGAGAAACTCCTCCCTCCTAGCGAGGATGATCTCGAGTATTACAAGGCTTTCGGTACTCGCGAAATCGAACGTCAACGCGAGGCCGAAAAAGCAGCTAAAGATGCTCGCAATGCTTCTTAATATTCCGACAATTTGTAATAATTTATAGAAAAACAATTTTATACAACATAAGATGCCAGTAGATTTCAAAAAGACAACTGCCCCTCTTAACACCCTTACTTGGGATACAGTGGCACTTTCTCAGAAAACAGGTAATGTTTATGAGATGGTAAATGTTATCGCTAAACGCGCTAACCAGATTTCTGTTGAGATGAAGGACGAATTGAGCAAGAAGCTCGCTGAGTTCGCATCATACACAGATAACCTCGAGGAGGTATTTGAGAATCGTGAGCAGATCGAAATCTCTCGCTACTACGAGAGACTTCCTAAGCCAGTATCAATCGCAACACAGGAGTACGCACAGGACAAACTTTACATCCGTCGCCCAGAGACAGACCAGTATGGTCCTCACAACTACGAGGAGTAATCCCGCGTCCCGCGTATTTTCAAGATTATATAGCAACCGCATAAACCTACACTAGGGTTATGCGGTTGTTGTGTGCGCTGTACTTTTGCAGAATTTCAATTTACTCTTATTTATATAATGAAAATTTCATATTACACTATGTGTGCGTTGGCTACAGCCACACTAGTAGCTGGTTGTGCAAAACAACAAGATGGATATGCTCATTTCGCTGAGAATATGGATACCTCAGTAGCTATGAGCGACAATTTCTACCAATACGCTAATGGCGGTTGGATGAATAATAACCCAATCCCTGAAGACAAGTCTCGACTTGGCTCTTTCGACATCCTTCACGAGAATAGCCGTAATCAAATTCGCGAAATCGTCGAGGAGGCCGCTAAGAACAAGGGCGCTATGGGTACTCCTAGCCAGAAAATCGGCGACCTCTACGCTCTCGGTATGGATACCGTAGCACGCGACGAGGTTGGAATGAAGCCTATCCTCCCTCTCCTTCAGATGGTTGACGAAATATCGGATGACGCTTCTCTCGCTAAGACTTTGGCTAAACTTAACATCAATGGCGTTTATCCTTTCTTCGCTTTCTATATCTCTGCCGACCCAGGCAATAGTACAATGAATATCTCTGGTCTCTCTCAGACTGGACTCGGTCTCCCTGACCGCGACTACTATTTGCTAAAGTCTGAGCGTAACAATAAGCTTATGGAGGGCTACATCCAGATGCTTACAAAGACTTTCGAGTTGGCTGAACTCGATAACGCTGAGGCTCGCGCTAATAACGTCGTAACTGTAGAAACTACAATCGCGGAGAAGATGAACTCTCGCGTGGAGAACCGCGACGCTGTGGCTCGCTACAACAAGACCGACTACAAGGGTCTCTTGGCTATGGCTCCTGACTTCGACTGGGATTCGTTCTTCGCTGAGGTTGGCTTGCAGCCTGACGAGATTAACGTAAATCAGGTTAAGTATTTCGCTAGCATCGGTAATATCATCAAGAGCTTCGATAAGGCTGTAGTTAAGGATTACCTCAAGGCTTGTATCTTCGACTCTTACGATTCTTACTTGTCAAGCGATTTCGTAAATAATTCTTTCGACTTCTTCGGTAAGCAGCTCTCTGGTACTCCAACTATCACTCCTCTCTGGAAGCGTATGGTAGGTACAGTAGAGGGTGTCATGGGCGAACAGCTCGGTCAGCTCTACGTAGAGAAGTATTTCCCTGCTTCTGCTAAGGAGCGTATCTCTAAACTTATCGAGCAACTCCGTATCGCTTTCGCTCAGCGTATCGACAGCCTCTCTTGGATGGGCGATGATACTAAGGCTCGCGCTAAGGAGAAACTCAGCGCATTTACCGTTAAGGTTGGTTACCCTGATAAGTGGAAGGATTATTCTGAACTCATCATCGACCCTAAGAAGTCTTTCGTCGAGAATATCATCGAGGCTAATAAGTGGGAGTACAAGAAGGAACTCGCTAAGTATGGCAAGGAGGTTGACCGCACTGAGTGGCACATGACTCCTCAAACCGTAAACGCTTACTATAGCCCTCTTTCAAACGAAATCGTATTCCCTGCAGGCATCCTCCAACCTCCTTTCTTCTACGCAGAGGGCGACGATGCTGTTAACTATGGTGGTATCGGTGTCGTAATCGGTCACGAAATGACTCACGGCTTCGACGACCAGGGTTGCCAGTACGACAAGGATGGTAACCTCAATAACTGGTGGACAGAGGACGACGCTAAGGCTTTCGCAGCTCTTACAACTAGCCTCGCCGATCATTTCGAGACTCTCACAGTAGTTGATACTGTTAAGTGTAATGGTCGACTCACCCTCGGCGAGAATATCGCTGATAACGGTGGCCTTAACATCGCATACCAGGCTCTTCGTAACGCAGTAGGCAATAACGACCCTATGGTTGACGGCCTTACTATCGACGAGCGCTTTATCCTCGGCTATGCTCAGATCTGGGCTTGCAACTGCCGTAACGAGTATCTCTATAATCAGGCAACAACTGACCCTCACTCTCCAACTCACTTGCGCGTGAATGGTCAGATGATGTTGTTCGATCTCTTCTATAAGACTTTCAACATCCCTGAGGGCTCTCCAATGTACAAGGCTCCAGAGGAGCGTATTGTAGTTTGGTAACATACCTTTCCAATACCTAAACATTGTGCGATAAACATTTAGTGTTTATCGCACTTTTTTATACCTTTGTACCTCATAATATCGGTAATACAAACTCTAAATACTAGAATATATGTCATTTATCGGCAATCTTTTTTGGTTTATCCTCGGCGGATTTATTATGGGTATTCTTTATATCCTCATCGGACTCATTTATTGCGTCACAATCATCGGCATTCCTTTCGGTTATCAACTGATGAAAATAGGTCTGTTCGTATTCCATCCCTTCGGTCGTAACGCTGATTTCCGTGTCAACCAACCGGATACTATCCGCATCATATTCAATATCATCTGGATTCTCTTCGGAGGAGTACAATTAGCCATTATGCACTGCATTTTTGGCCTTATTTGCTTCATTACTATAATTGGAATACCATTTGGTATGCAGCATTTCAAGATTGCCCGAATGACTATTTTGCCTTTCGGTACTAGTGGTATGAAAAACTGATTTATTTATCAATCAACCTGACAACAAGAATATAATCAAGACAACATAAATGAATTTCTACGGACTAATCGTAGCAATCGCTACTTTTCTAATGATCGGACTGTTCCATCCCCTTGTCATAAAGGGCGAGTATTACTTCGGCGTCAAGATTTGGTGGGTGTTTGCAATAATGGGAATTATTGGATGCACAGCTTCTCTGTTCTTGGAGGATATGACTCTTAGCATAATAGCCGGCGTATTCGGAGCTTCTTCGTTCTGGAGCATAGGCGAAATTTTCCAACAAAGGGAACGTGTAAGAAAGGGCTGGTTCCCTAAAAGAAAAAAAGACTGATAATATCTATACAAGTGGTATGGCTTCGACTAGCCATAACTTTTTTCTCTCAATTATCTGCCTATGACATATTAATTACTACCTTTGAAAGGGTAATTAATATGCCTGTACAATTACACCATTAACAATTCGTCAAAATGAAAAAATTGATTTTGCCTTTGATGGCAATCTTATTCGCAGGTGCTCAGTCTTGTACTGCTCCAGCATCTGACAATGCCGCAAAAGCTGAAGTAAATGTCAGCCAGGTCGTAGTGGACAACATTATGGCTCGCCGTAGTATCCGTAAATACAAGGATCAGCAGGTACCTCGCGATATACTCGACAAGATCATCGAGTGTGGTATCAACGCTCCTAATGGTATGAACCAGCAGTGCTATGAGGTTAAGGTCGTAAACGACCCAACTTCTACCGCCTACCTCGCTGAGAACCTCAACGGCTTGTACAAGGCTCCTGTTTATATGTTCATCGCAGCAAAGAACAACTACGATATGTCTCGCATCGACGTTGGTCTGTTGGCCGAAAATGTCTGCCTCGCAGCTTGGGGCTACGGTATCGGCTCTATCAACCTCGGTATGCCTGTTCGCGCAGCTATGGAAAAACCCGAAATCCTCTCTAAGCTTGGCTTCAGCGAAGGCCACGACCTCTGCCTGGTCCTCGCCCTTGGTTACGCAGATGAAGCCCCAGCAGCTAAGCCTCGCGTCGCAGAAAGAGTACAGTTCGTTTCTTTTGAGTAATATCCGACTCTCTATAATCCCAAGCCTCATTTCCGCCCTGGAAATGAGGCTTTCTTTTTTGCTCTCTCCCCTATCTTCTGCAAAAGGTCAGAATGTAACGCTTAATAAAAAATTACGATGAACAAGGTACTTCCCTTATACTACAAAGGACCTTCAAAGGACACTCAAAAGACTCACTCAACACCTCACAAAGCCCCTCAACCCCGTAAGAGTAATTAATAGCACCCCCAAACGGTGGTCTCAATAGCAACCGCCATAAAGAAACAGTAATCAGGAACTAGGAATTAGGAATTAGGAATTAGGAACTAGGAATTAGGAATTACTAATTAGGAATTAAAAAAGGTCCTCCAGTTTCCTGAAGGACCTTTTTCTTTCCTGTGCTTAAGCACGGGAGGAGAGACTCGAACTCCCGACACCTGGTTTTGGAGACCAGTGCTCTACCAACTGAGCTACACCCGTATCTCATTTTGACGATGCAAAAGTAGTGCTATTTATTTACAAATGCAAACCATTATTGGATTATTTTTTACACCTTCAAACAAATTGCAACCATAATTTGCGCTAACTCACTCATTGTCTACATATTCGGCTCTAATCGAAAAATCACCATATTCTTCAACAACTATCTTCGATACTCCATCCATAGCCCTCTCTTCTACCGTTTTTACCATCCCAGAGTCTGGATTTACTATATTCGCATTGCCTGTAACCGTCCATCTGACTCTCCCTTCTTCTCCCGAAACTCGATTTCCTTCATGGTCTAGCAGCTCCCCATAGTATATCTTGGTATCTTTCTTTTCTTTCTCTAGGGGCATATACGGACCGTCTTCTAGACTGTACACCTTCACTCTGCTTGGCTCTCCGTCTGTTTTCTCTTCTCCTGTTTTCCCCATTCTGAATATATCAAATACACCGTCTCCACAAATATCCAAAGACGACCCTCTGTTGTAATCAAACATCACTTGTTCTTCGCCTAATGTTCCGCTTCTGATGTCATACTCTCTTTCATACGGACCGACTGTATACGTCCCTGGTGCCTCTCGGTCTCTCATCGGCGCCACCGCTTCTGTAAAGGTTTTCGGCATCATTGTCGCTTCTATCGCCAACTCCCAGGCTAGTATCGAAGGATTGTTCCTGTCTCTGCGTATCATATCCTTGGCGGATTGTAATGCCTGTGCCTCAAATGCCTTGCCACCAAAATACCTGTACCCTGGTATCTGCTCTATGACCATTAATCCATACGCATCACACCCTTCTATAAATGACTCTGAATGTGGACAATGACTCAAATGAACATAGTTATACCCCGATTCTTTTATCTTCCAGACATCTCTCCACTGGGCTTTGTCCGACAGCGCATACCCTATATAAGGGTATTCTTGTTCTCTTCTGCATCCTTTCAATTCGGTCTCTTCGCCGTTGACATACACTTTTCCTTCTTCTATTCTTATCTTGCGTATACCGACTCTCTTCTCATACTTGTCCAGCAGTTCTTCTCCTTCTCTGACCGAGACTTTAAGTGTATACAGATTTGGCTCTCTTGGCGACCATAACTGAACATCGTCTACCTCTAATACTCTGCTTAATGTTGCTCTCTCCCCTACCGATACTGTCGTATCTATCTGACATTGCTCAACTTCTATCCCGTCTGCATCTAATATTTCTATGTCTAGCAACATATCGCAGTCTGTACTCCCTATATTCTTCACATCAATTTGAACATATACATTCGCATAGTCATCATTGATATTCAATGTCCTGAACACAACTCCTGCATCTGAATATCCTGCCGTATGCCGCGTAATCATCACTCTGTCGTTCTTTATCAGCCACACGTGCCTGTACAAACCTCCGTATGTATTGTAATCTAATATCGGCAATGGCACAGGTCCTGTAGTTTCATTGTCTCTGTTATCAAGACTTACGACTATTTTGTTTTCTCCAACTCTGACTCGGCCATCTATTTCTACCTCAAATGGTAAATACCCTCCTCTATGTGTCTTAAGATGTTCTCCATTTACCCATACATTCGAGACGTTCATGGCTCCGTCGAACCTCAACGCTAATCTCTTTTGTATATCTTCTTCGATTAGATTAAATGTCTTAAAATAGAAACACGTGCCTTGCCATTGATCATTAACCACTAATGGCTCTATCTTCGCGCTGTGCGGCAGGGTCACTTCTTCTGCCCCCGCAGGAATATTCCCTTGTATATATTGTAATGAGTCGCTCTCTGATAGGGTGTCTTCAATACGAACAAAGTGCCATTCGTCATCGAATAGCACTTCTGTCTTGAAATTATCATCGTTGGCGCAGGCAACTGCTACCAGCGCCACTATGAGTGACAATATATGTTTGTACATCTTCCCTTATTTGAAAACTACACCTGGCTTACCGTCTTTTGTAAATAGACCTAACCCATAGTTGGCCCATCCGTTATACGACTGCGGCTCCCACATCAGTATGCCTTCGAAATTCTCATAATCTTTTGTCTTTGCCATCAGGTCGCTCAGGCATTCTTGCGCTTCTCCTAGCTGGTCGTTTCTATAACCATACTCAACAACCATCACTTTCTTCCCATATTTCTCTTCCCATCTCTTTACATTTGATGCTATATACTTGTTCCCCTCTTTCCACGACGAAATGCCTAATGCCTTTGCCTTGTCATTTTCTCCAAGATATGATGGATAGTATGATACTCCTATGACGTCAAACTTATCTTTTACTCCTGCCTTGACTAACTCTCCTATATTCCACTCTAATGTACTTGCAAGCCAACCATTGTCTATATGCACTATTACCTTTACTTTATCATATACTGCCTTGGCAGCTTCTGCTCCCGACTTTATGAACAATGCATAGTTCTTAGGATTCTTCGAACATCTGCCTTCTTCCCATAGCATTCCATCTGTGGTCTCGTTTCCTATCTGTACCCACTCGACGTCTATCTCTGCTTCTTTCAATGTGGTAAGTACATCTGTCGTATGCTCGGCTATCGCATTTGCCATCTCGTCAACTGACATATTCTTCCATGCAGCTGGCTTATTCTGCTTTCCTGGATCTGCCCACGAATCGGAATAATGGAAATCTATCATAATACGAAGCCCTGCTGCTTTGGCTCTCTTGGCCAGTGCCAACGTTGCCGCTTTGTCGCAGAGCCCGCTGTATAGGTCTTTGCTTGGATTAACCCACACTCTGAATCGTACGGCATTACCGCCCATCTCTGGTATCAGAGCAAACATATCTTTCTCTACTCCTTGGGCATTATAGAACTTAATGCCTTGCTTTTCTTGCGCAGTTAACCACGAAATATCAGCACCGTATGCAAGCCTCGTCTCAACAACTGTTGGCTCTTCTGGTTTGTTATTTGGTGTAGGGTCAACCTTAGCACTTATGCCTTTGTCTTCTGAACACCCTAAAATCGATAAGGCACATACTGCTAATATCGTACTTATGCTTTTCTTCTTCATATTATTCACGTATTACCTACACACAAAAATAACGCTCTACATCGAAATCTCAAAATCTTCAACGTCCATCCATCCACCATCGTTCGACTTCACGTCTCTCGTCACGAATAGCCCGACTTTCGCGCCAATCCATTTTCCTGGCTTCGCAACAAATGCTTTTCCGGCCTCTTCAAAATTCTCTCCATCTTTGCTTATCGAGAATGTACACATGGCATCTATTCCTTCTTTCTTTACGCTCACTCGCAACCATATTAATTCATTTTTTGCGACCAAACCGAATGCTGACGCTATGCTCTCCGTACCTTTCTTTGATGCATTGAGACAGATATTGTTTGTCAGAACTATGCCTTCTGCCGTATTTTCCATCATCAGTCCTGCATAGTCTAGACCCATCACAACAAGTCCTGCCCTCTCTCCTGAATATTTATCCGTAGGCGCAAATCTTACTTTCGCCGTAGCGGTAAATTCTGGAGCAGGGAATTTCTGTAGCAATAGGTTCTGAACATCCCACAGATTTTGATACCCTTCTACTACTGGATATGAATATAACCTCAATCTGCTGTTTGCCGCATCACAGAAATACCATAACGCATTGCTGTTGGCATGCCACTGCCACTGTAACCCTAATGTGGTATCATCAAATGTGTCTGATTCTACTGGCGTGTGTATCTTCTGTACTGGCAATGATGGCTTCTTATATACCTCTACTGGCTCTCCACAGTAATTGGCATTCTCATTGATTCCCATAACCGGCCAACCGTCTACCCACTTCACTGGGTTCAAATGTACCACACGACCGTATGCTTCTATATCCTGAAAGTGCAAAAACCAGTCTTCTTTCCCGTCAGGTGTATCTACCCAGCCTCCCTGATGTGGTCCGTTTATCTTGGTACTTCCTTGCGCCATAACTATCTTCCACTCGTATGGTCCGTCTATCTTCTTCGACCTCATTGCTAACTGATACCCGGTAGGAACGCCTCCTGCTGGACACATTATATAGTAGTACCCTTCTCTCTTATACAGCTTGACTCCTTCTATCGTGACATTGTCTATATGCCCATCATATATGACTCTGTCTTCGCCTATAGTAGCCATGCCGTCTGGGGTCATCTCTATTAACCCTAATATGCTCTTAAGCCCGGCTCTCGACCCTGCATATCCATGCCCTATCCACGCTCTGCCGTCTTCATCCCAATATGGACAGGTATCTATAATTCCCTTCGACTTATGTACTAATACTGGCTTATCCCATCTTCCTCTCGGATCCTTGGTCTTTACCATATATATGCCATTGTCTGGATCTCCCCAATAGATGTAATACTCGCCGTTATGGTATCTTATGGATGGTGCCCATATTCCATTGCCATGCGATGCCAGGTCAAATTGCTCTGCTGGCTCTAATCTCTCTACGGCATAGTTTATTATCTCCCAGTTTACCAGATCTTTTGAATGTAATATCGGTAAACCTGGTATACAGTTGAAACTTGATGCTGTCATATAGTAATCGTCTCCTACACGACATACATCTGGATCGGAATAGTCTGCATATAGCACTGGATTCTTATACGTACCGTCTCCATTGTCTGATACCCATACTTGTGATACGTACTCTGCCGATTTGCCTGTTTCTACTTCTGATTGCTGACCGCTACATCCCCATACCGACACAGCAGCTATTCCAATTAATATATGTTTGTGTGCTACTAACATGATTTCGCGTAACATTATTTTTTTATTCTACTTTTTCTTTTCTGTCTTGACTTTCTCTCCGTTGCGATAATACTTGTCGTATGTGAGGTTCTTTACCATACCTTTCAATTTGTCGCCTTCTTTCACCCCATCAAAATGGCAGTCTTTTACACTGATGTCGCATACATTTTCTTCTTCTGATAAACCGATAATGCAGACTCCATACTTGCTGGCTTTGCTTGTCACGTTCTCTAATCTCACATTTCGTACTACTGGATTGAAGTCTCTCTGACAGTCTTCTTTTGGCTCATAGTCAAGATTTATCTTGAGTACCGCCTCTTTGCACTGCCCTACTTCAATATTTCTGGCATAGATATTCTCTATCACGCCGCCTCTGCACGGATTTGTCTTGATTCTGATTACTCGCTCTAATTCTGGCGAATCCATCTTGCAGTTTTCTACCCAAAGATTTCTATACCCACCTGAAATCTCACTTCCTACTACAACTCCGCCATGTCCGTTCTTCATGTGGCAGTCTCTCACTATGATGTTCTGCGATGGTATCCCCCATCGTCTTCCATCGTTGTTTCTGCCGCTCTTTATGGCTATACAGTCGTCTCCTGTGTCAAAATAGCATCTCTCTATCAATACTCCATTGCACGACTCTGGGTCACATCCGTCTGAATTCGGTCCGTGGGAAATAACCTTGACGTCTCTTACCGTAAGGCTGTTTACCATCATAGGGTGCATTACCCAAAATGGCGAATTCCTCATCGTTACTCCTTCTATTAGCACTCTGTCACATTTGTAGATATTAACCATCTGTGCTCGTAACCCATCGGCTAATGTCATCTTTCTCTCTTCTACGGGTGTGTTGGTCTGCTCATATTCTGTCAACTTTGGTCTTCCATGATTCTTGGCTCTTTGCGTGAGCATTCCTTCTCTATACCCGAATCTCTCCGCACCGCACATATGCCACCAGTTCTCATTGTTGGCTTGTCCGTCTATCGTTCCTTCTCCTGTAATTGCAATGTCCGACTGGTCGTAGGCATATATCAGTGGGTGTAGTGTATAGCAGTCTATACCTTCCCATCTGGTCAATACTACTGGCAGATAGTGCTCTCTTGTCGTAGAGAATAGCAGCTTCGCATCTTTTTCTACGTGGAGGTTGATATGGCTCAATAAAGTAAGCGGACCGGTCTTCCATTCTCCTTGTGGAATGACTACCTTGCCTCCGCCTACTTTGCTTGCTTCTTCTATGGCTCTGTTTATCGCTTTGCCATTCCATAAATAGGAGGAATCTTGCGATGCCCCATATTGGGTTATTACAAAATCTTTATCTGGAATATCTGGCAACTTTATCCCATTCAACACTGTCTGCATACCTGCCCATACGTCTTCTTGCTTCTCTTTTTTTACATTTTTTGCGAGCAACAAGGAGGCACTGACTATACAGAGAGTAACTATCGTAAATATTCGCTTCATATTGTAATGTTCTATTTTTAATGCTTCATGATGAAATGCACAAGGTTGTTTATGTACACTTCTATATTGTTGTATCTTGAATCAATGGTATTTTCTATCGCATCTGACGCATCTTCTGGATTTAGTCCGTGCGCTGTCTCCCAGGCATCTGGCATACCATCATTATCTGTGTCTGCTGGTTTAGCCGTACTCTTGTACTCTGGATATCCTCCGACGTCTGTCTGCGAGTCTATCAATCCTTTCGTACTGCCATTCGAACCGAGGTATGTAGTGCTCTTGGACTTGATTTCTTCTGCATATCGCTCGTCTATCTTGTCTCTGTGCAGTGACGCTCCAGCATATTTGATACACATCTCATACGCATCTTGTGCTGTGTGTGTCTCTATCTCTGCCATCGCCCCTTCTTCAAACATTGTCTTGGTCCTCAATGTCGCCTCGCTCATCTCACTGCACTCTTCTTGTCCTCCGTCTTGGGTCGTACGATATAATACGGTGTTGTCTTGTGGCTTGAAATTCTTCACTCCCTTGAAATCGTAGTTGGCTCCCTTGCCATCCATATAGTTTCCTTCTACGTAGAATAAACCCATTGACCCGTCTTTCAACATATTGCTGCCATTTGAGTCTTTGGTATACTTGTATGCGTATGGCTGGAAGAATCTGTCTTTCGAACTTGAAGCTGGTCCTGGCTTGTAATAGTTGTTGACAAAATTATATCTGCCTCCTTCTCCGGCATACCCGCAGTTCGAGCCCCAGTTGTAGAATACGTTGTTTCTTATGTCTACTGTCTCGTCTGCTACATTGCAGTTTGAACTTGTTCTGAATCTTGGTCCGCACAACCTAGGATTTCTTGAATCATGATGCAATATCACATTATGATGGAATGATGCTGAGGTACCTCCCCAGATACCTCCATAGCCGTGCTGCCCTTTTCCATGTACTGAATTCCTTAGGCTCTCTCCTAGGATACACCACTGCATGGTGAAGTTCTCATTGTTATAGAATGATGAGCACTCGTCTGTCGACCACGACATTGAGCAGTGGTCTATCATAATGTCTCTCTGATTTCTGCCCCATATCGCATCGTCTTCTGTAGCTTTCTCGTCTCCCATCCTGAATCGTATGAAACGGATAATCACATTATTCGCCCCGATGTACGTAGAGTAGTTCTTTATACATATACCGTCCCCAGGCGCAGTCTGACCAGCTACTGTCACATCGTCGTACTTCACCTCTAGCCTCTTCGTCAATTCTATAATACCGCTTACGTCAAACACTATGATTCTCGGATAATTTCTAGTCAGCGCCCAACGTAGTGTTCCTTCTGAACCATCATCTGCCAACGATGTGACATGAAGCACTTTTCCTCCTCTGCCGCCTGTCACATACTTGGCGCCTCCTTCTGCTCCTGGGAAGGCCTTCACTACCCCATCTTTGTCAAATGGGTCATTAGGATCTGGTTCTTCTACATCTGGCTCTTCTGGTTCTGGCTCTGGGTCAGGTTCCGGTTCTGGTTCGGGTTCCGGTTCTGGTTCGGGCTCGTCTGAGTCATCAGGATCTGGTTCTTCAGGATCTGGATTTTCAGGTTCGTCAGGATCTGGCTTGGGCTCTACCTTCTCCGGCGTATCTTTCTTTTCTGCCTTATCTTCATCATCCTTGCATCGCGAGAACATCAATACAACACTCAACGACAATGCAAATAGCAGTATTCTGTATTTCATCTCAATTTTTTTTGATTAATACCCCAAAAATAACCATTAAATCCGTTTTTCTCAGTAACACTATTATCATAGTCTATTCCTCTCCTCATATCCGTTAATTCACCACCTCCGACTGTATCTCTAATTGGGCTAAGCTGATGCTATTGGTCTAGCATAGGTGTAGTATAGGTGTAGCATAGGTCTAACGTATCCTTATATTTGTCTGCAAATATTTTACTATCTTTGCCATACTAATTCAACGCCCAATGAAACAATCGCTGAAGAATATTTGGCAGACAGCACGTTATCTCATACTGACAGCTTTATTCTGGATAATTACTTTCGCTATCCACCGCATCATAATGATAGCCCTCAATAGCGATAAGGCTATTGATACTCCTTTCGCCCTTATCGCCGAAGGTCTCTTCCGTGGTCTTGTCTTCGATTTGTCTCTATGGGCCTACCTCAGCTTACTCGCAGTGGTGTTGGTCCTAATTATCGGACTCTTCACTCGCTTGCGCCCGGCGTTCATAGTGTCTAATATCATTACGGGTATCGTCTCTACTCTAATAGTAATACTTCTTCCTGGTAATGGTATAATATACTCTTACTGGGGTCGCCACTACGATTTTTCTGATTTTGGAATGATTGTCGACAACCCTTCTCTGGGTCTCGCTTCTGTCGAGACGCCTATGCTGGTGCTCTACATAATTGTCGCTATCGTCTTGGCTATCTGTAATGTTCTCTTACTGCGTCGCCTGACTACCTCTACGGTCAACGAGGATAACGATGTCGCCCCTGCTACATGGCCTCGTATCTTCCAATTCTTAGCCATAGCTGTCCTGGGTGGATTGCTCATCATCCCTGTTCGCGGTGGCGTGGGTCTCGCCCCACTTAATACGGGCAGAGCCTATTTCTCTAATAGTCTGTTTGCCAACCATATAGCTCTCAATCCTGTATGGAACTTCATCTATTCTATCAAACGTGCTAAACAGACTTCTCAAACGTATAGCTTTATGCCTCAGGATGAGGCGGATAGAGTTTTCGGCGAACTTACCGCTAATTCTCATTCTGATAATTTTACCCCTGTCCTCAAGAATAATCGCCCTAACATCGTATTTGTCCTCTTGGAGAGTTTCTCTGCTCATTGCATCGAGGCTCTTGGTGGCGAAAACGTAACTCCTAATATCAAGAAATTATCTAAAGAGGGTATTTTCTTTAATAATATCTACGCAGCGTCTGATCGCTCGGGTAAGGGCCTCGTAGCTGCTATGTGTGGCTACCCTGTTCTCCCTACTTATAGCATAATACAATACCCGCAGAAGACACAGGCTCTTCCTTTCGTGGCTCAATACCTTCGCAAAAATTGTTACGCCAACCAGACTTTCATCTATGGTGGCGACCTCCGCTTCAATAGTTTCAACTCTCTGGTCACCTTGGCCGGTTTTGATAGAATAATTACTGAGGACGATTTTCCTGCATCTGCTATGGGCGACAAGTGGGGGGCTCACGATGAATATACTTTCAACCGCCTCATCGATGAAATGAAAAATCAGAAACAACCTTTCTTCGATTTCATCTTCACCCTCTCTTCTCACGAACCTTTTACTGTCCCTATGGCTCGAAAACACGAGAACCCTTACTTTAATTCTGTGTGCTATACTGATTCTTGCTTGGGTGATTTCATCTCTAAAGTAAAAAAGAATAATCTCTGGGATAATACTTTATTTATTATGGTGGCAGACCACGGTCATGGTGGCCCTAATAATATAGGTAATGATGAGAAAATGCGCTACAGAATCCCTCTGCTCCTGACTGGCGGTGCTCTATGTGTCTCTGACACAACAATAACAACAGTCGGCAGTCAGATTGATATAGCCGCTACACTTCTCCCACAACTCGGAATCAGCGCCGATGCGTTCACTTTCAGTAAGAATCTTCTCTCTCCCGACATATTTCCATACGCCTTCTACGATTTTAACGATGGCTATGGCTACGTAGACCCTACCCAATACATCGTCTACGACAATCAGGGTAAACAATACCTACGCAAAGAGGGTAACGAAACTATGGGTCAGGCCATCCTCCAAAAAATGTCCGACCACTGCTCCGCCCTCGGCAAATAGGGGGCCATTTCCCAAATATTCTATATAATATACACCTTTTTATCGCCGATTTGGACCGTTTTTGCAATATTTATCGCCGATTTTTCTGATAACCATTTCTATAGTCAACAATATTTTTTATCGCAAATCACAATTTAATAGAATAACTACTACTTTTGTATTACTAAATCTTTTGGATGAATACGGACATTGTTCTTTAAGTTGCCTTTATCTTTTTTAGGCAACGACTTTCTCAAAATAACCAGTAAGCGAGCTCTTTTCTAGAGCCCGCAGAGTATTTATAGTGCTTATTATCAAAACATTTCAAACTTTACAACATTGGAAAACAATAATATAAATACAGCTCACGAGGCTGTTATTACCGATTTTGACTTTAAGATGATAGCAGAGTTTTTCTCTGCTTTGCCACAGCAAGGCCCCGGCTCAGATGCCATGACTCTCCGCGCTATGGAGTATCTCTCTTCTATTCCCAGCGATGCGCGTATAGCCGATCTTGGTTGCGGAACGGGCCGACAGACTGCTCTCTTGGCTAAGGCTTTCCCTATGGCTGAAATTCTTGCAGAAGATCTGCTCCCAGAGGCACTCGAGGGACTTAAGTCGCGTATGATTCTCAATCAGATCAATAACGTATATCCTGTTGAGTGTTCCATGGATGCTCTACCTTGGGAGAAGGAATCGCTGGATGTGATATGGGCCGAAGGTAGTATATACAATATCGGATTCGAAAAGGGACTCGAGTATTGGCGCAATTTTCTTAAATCGTCTGGAATCTTGGCACTTACGGATTGTTGCTATTTATCGGACGAACGACCAGACGATGATGGTTGGTTGAAGCGCAATTTTGTAGATATCTCCACCGTGACAGATAAAGTCGCCCTCATAGAGCAAAAAGGCTACAAGCTTCTAGGGTCTTTCTCGCTGCCCTCATCTTGTTGGACTGAGGATTATTATAAACCTATGCTCCCTGCTATGGAGAAGTTCTTGTCAGACAACCCAGGCAATCCAACAGCCGACTTCTTCATAGCTCGTCTCCATGAAGAGATGGAACACTACAAAAAGTTCGGAGCATACTATGGTTATGTTTTTTTCATAGCTAGAAAGATATAACCACCTATACCCCAATCCCATTTCTAAACCTCGGATGCTGCCCCACCCACGGCAGCATCCCTTTTTTGTAATTTCATCTGTTACTCCAGTGTAATAAACATTACATTGTACCCCAAGCTGTGCTAGTGTAATGTTTCAAATATGTAATGGAAACTGTAAGCTTCCCCATTTTGAACGCCTTAATTTACCTGATTATATAGCAGATAGAAATTCTTGCAATAGTAAATATTACTACGTGACAATCCCTCAACACTAGGTAATGCTTTGCTTAAGGTGGTCTTTCTCTGAAAAAAGTTGACTTGGCGCGAACCTAATCTATAATCATAAACATCAATTTATACTCCTCAAGATTAGCATAAGGAACAAAATACATCTTAGCTACTTCTTTTTCAACTAAAAATACGCAATACCCATCGCTATAATACTCTATGTCTTTTATAGTTAGGGAATCAGAGAACCTCCAAAAATTTCCTTCACCGCTATATCTTGGGGTTATATATGCTGACATCAACTCTATCTTGTCTTTTTGCATTTTTACTTCGCCCCACTCTATTTCTGAACCTCCAAGGAACTCCTCAAGTTGCCTGTCAAGAAGAGAATCGGTATAATGATAATAAAGACATTTCTTGTCTCTATACTCTAAATGGGGCCTAAATGTAATAGTCTTGTATGGTGCCAATTTCTTTCGGTTGTTGGGGTCGTGTTGGACACGCCCTGCATCTCCCTTGTACTTTTATTCTCCTTCCCAAGTTTTTATTCGTCTTTCGACTTCTTCCTTTGGAAGGCGAGGGTTAGACAATCTTAGTTGACGCAATCTGGAGGCTGCGTCATTGGCCTTTATGATTCCATGCTCAACCAATGCGTCGAACACATACAGTATTCCGTGGACTTCCACTCCATCGTGCGAAGCAGAACTGCGAAGCTTGCGATCTCCTGTTAGCAGCGGATAGTGCTTGCTCTTGGCGTAGTACCAAACAGAGCAGTCTGTGAACGACACGTTGGTCTTGTCTCGTAATTTGCTGTGCATGGAGGCTATTTCCATGACTTGCTTGGACTCAAATTCTATGACGTGGAGGCGCTTGTTGTCGACAAATTGCTGCACCGCGTCGTGCTGCCCCTCGTTGGTTAATTCGAGCATCACAGTGTCGGTTGTGTGAATCTCCCACGGCAGGCTGAAGAAGAAGTCTAGCAGCTCAACATCGAGCAGGTCGATGAATACATTGGTATCGTTGACTACTATTTTCTGCATCAAATCACATTAAGGTGTTTGCGGACTGTAGTTATAGAAGTGTTGAGCATCGCTGCTGCTTTGGAGGTTGATATTAAATCCTTTGCAGCGGCAGAATACACCATGGTCTCAAATCTGTTGGACAGATTCTCAGTAAAGCACGAATCCTCAATAAACTTCTTTAGACTCTCGTTTTGCCCTTTTCTGATACAGAAAAGTTTATAACGACTTTCGCTGATATATTCAAGTTCTCTGAGCTTGTGCATAATGGCATCTACGGATATGCCATACTCCATTTGCAACTTTTTGAGTTCCGAGGTTGAGATTTTGTCATTAGGCTGAAAGTTCTGCGCGATGACGGAGGTCGGGAGGAGCATTTCGCTAGCAAATGCGTCGCATAGTCTTTCCTTTTCGCGCTGAGTTAGATTAGACGCGAAAAGCCTATCATACAAAAGGTGGCCTAATTCGTGCATAGCAGTAAATCGGCGACGCTCAACGTGCTTGCGGTTGCCGTTCAAGACAATAACCATGTCCTTGTTGTTGACGATTCCGCTAACGCCATCGAAGACTTCTGGCGCATCGGTGGTTATAACCTTAATACCTCTCGCCTCCAAAATATCCTGCACGTTAGCAATGGCATCGGTGCCAAGATTCCACCCTTCCCTTACCTTGCGAGCCTTTTCGCACATTTGTGATGGGGTGGACAGCACGTCGTTGTCGGAAGATATAGTAACGGTACTAACCTTACCGAGAATCTCCTCTACCTCCAAATATCGTTCAATCTGATCCTGTATCTGGACCTTGAGCGCATTGACGTTCTTTGCGCTAGTGTCGGACTTCTTGCGGAAAGAAACTTGAAACGTATTGACGTCAAAAGAAAACGGACGGAAGAAATAGTCGATGTCCACGCCTAGTGCAGTAGCCAAGGCTATAAGCACAGTGCTGTTAGGCATCATCTTTGCTGACTCGTATTTTGATATGGCCTGTTTGGTCACTACGCCAGCCATCGCCTCAGCCAACTTGTCCATCGACAGTTTTTTGAGGATTCGGGCTTGCTTCAGACGTACCGCGAATATTTGTAATTCAGTCAACATAGCATAATATATTTGTTCGGTTGACAAAATTACTGATATTTTTGAAATGTCAACAAAATAGTTGGGGATATTATTTAAGAAAAGTAGATATTTAACATTTGTTTGTACATATCGTCAACCTGTATACAGCAAACTATCCTGCTACAATGGTTATGGGAAATAACGATAAATCGGAAATTTGACTAAGAATATTGTCAAGTCTTTAAGTCAAGGAACTCAAAAACGAAAGGCGATTTGATATCGGTGGAAATAGTCGCAAATTTCTCCCACAGTGATTGTAGTGTATGTGTACACTCGGGCTACACTCGGGGAAGACCCTTGTTCATCGCAATTTTACGACATTCTGCCGGTATAGTGCCACACCTAGGAGGGTAATTGTTGTAGGTGGTGGGTACGGAATTTAGGTTGTGCGTATGTTCATCGTATGACGTGCGTATGACGTGCGTATGATGTGCGTATGTGTTTGGAGGGTGATAGACGTTGGTATTACTGGGGAAAGTCTGGTCGCAAACATTCCAGGATTGTTGAATGAATATGTTTTATGTTGTATTGTTTATTATTTACCGATTATGTACCCTACCTTCTCCCCCTCACTCTGGTTAAATATTATTAAACGACAGACTATACATAACTATCATGACTAACTTTGTCGCTGAAACAAAATGAGCATTTCATGCGACCATCTGTACATAGCCTGCTTCATCCGGAATTGATAAATGGCAACATTGTCAAGGCGATGATAGCCTTCTCCGCGCCTATCATTGTGTCGTGTCTCTTCCAACAGCTTTATAATGCAGTAGACGCCAGCATTGTCGGCCACTATTTGGGCGAGAGGTCTTTGGCCGCAATCGGAGCATGCGTGGCTATATTCGAACTTATGGTTGGGTTCGGGCTAGGTTTTGGCAATGGCCTAAGCATCGTTGTTGCTCGTGCCTATGGCGCTCAGGATGAGAAGGCGTTGAAAAAATCTGTGGCAGCATCAATAGTAGTCACGGTTGGCGTCTCTGTACTGACTACTCTTCTAGGTGGTCTCTTTTTGCGCGATCTTCTTGTCCTCCTTGGTACTCCTGAGGAGATTTTGGACGAGGCTCATGGTTATATCGGTTTAGTGGCAGCATTTTGTTGCGTGCTGTTTGCCTATAATCTGTTGTCTGGTATATTGAGGGCTATAGGCAACTCGTTCATGTCGCTGGTTTTTCTCATTGTTTCATCTGGACTCAATGTTCTGCTGGATGTAATCCTCATTCGTGAGCTTGGAATGGGGGTTCGTGGAACTGCCATCGCTACCGTCTTGGCTCAGGGTGTGAGCGCATTGCTTTGTGGTGTCTATATTCTCCGCAAGGCGCGTATCCTGATTCCTGAGCGACGACACTTCTGCATGGATAGAGCTATATATGTCGATCTGCTGCAACAGGGTTTATCCATGGCTCTCATGAGCGCACTGGTCAGCTCTGGCTCGGTCATCTTGCAGTCGTCTATCAACTCTTTTGGCACATTGGTTATTGCTGGTCACGTATCGGCCCGCAAGGTGTTCGGTCTTTCAGTAATTCCTCTATTGGCTTTTAGCACTGCCTGCGCAACTTTCGTTTCTCAAAATCTGGGAGCTCTCAAGTATGGCCGCATACGCCGAGGTGTCACCGTAGCTAATTACTTGTGCGTAGCTTGGGGTATCTTGTGCACTTTGGTCATCCCATTCTTCTCGCGTTACCTGATTTCCATCATGAGTGGCTCTTCTGAGGAGGAGGTCCTAGGTTATGGTAGTATGTACGTGACGTTTATACAGCCTTTCTATGGGGTACTTGGTGTACTGGTCGTCGCCCGTAATTCTTTGCAGGGCCTGGGCGAAAAAATGCTGCCTCTCATATCTAGCTTCATCGAGCTTGTCGGTAAAATATTGTTCACGTATATAATAGTACCTCGTACTGGTATCTGGGGCATTATTATATGTGAACCTCTGATATGGGTTGTAATGGCAGTGCAACTGCTTTATGTCTTCTGGCGACACCCTGTTGTTGTCGCAGGCAAGGGTCGTAGAACTTTGTCTATCATCAAGAGCAGAATCCGTCTGAAATCTCGACTAATCAACCGACGTTCGATGCTCAAAAGTTGATAACAATTCTTATCATCTCTCTTCCCTTAACGCTCTCTTAACGCTCTCTTAACGCTCCCTTAATACAGACACTATTCAGACGCTCTTGCCAGTATTATATAATATTATCAATTTAATAACAATTACTACATATACTTCCTTCCCAACAGGTCATCTTACTGGAAATCAGAAAGTTCGACTCCAATCTCTTCCCAGATCTTCATCTGCTTGTCTAATTCTTCTTTGGTGGTCATATACTGGGTTGTCATAGCTAACGCTTCGGAACTTGTGCAGTTGGCCATCTTTTCTTCTAATTCTGCTATCTGCGCCTCAAGTGCCTCTATGGCTTCTTCTGATGCCTTGAGCTGCTTTTCTAGCTTGTTTTTCTTTCGAGCCAACTCTTTTTGTTGCTCAAATGACAATTTCGACTCTGCTTTTTGCTCTACCGGCTTCTGCTCTTGCTTGTTAGGAGCACTAGGTTTAACTGTCTCGACTTTCTTCCCAATAGCATTAAGTTCATTGAGCGACTCTATTCGCCTGTCTTCCAGGAACTCATAGATTCCTCCAAGATGCTCTTTTATCTTCTTGTTGCGGAACTCTAACACTCTGGTTGCCAGCCCATCAAGGAATTCACGGTCGTGCGATACTATGATTGCAGTTCCATCGAAATCTTTTATTGCTTGCTTCAATATCTCTTTTGTTCTGATATCCAAGTGATTGGTAGGCTCATCAAGGATAAGTAGGTTCACTGGGGTAAGAAGGAGTCTGACCATCGCTAGGCGTGTCTTTTCGCCTCCTGATAGCACTGCTACTTTCTTGTCTATATCTTCTCCCGAGAACATGAACGCTCCTAGCAAATCTCTGAGCTTGGTACGTATGTCTCCTACGGCTACTCGGTCTACCGTATCAAATACTGTATCATTGGGATCTAACAGGTCGGCCTGATTCTGAGCAAAATATCCTATCTTGATGTTATGCCCTAACGTAATCTCTCCTTTGTGCTCTAGCTCGCGCATTATCATTCGCGCCATAGTGGTTTTTCCTTCGCCATTACGACCGACAAATGCTACTTTTTCTCCTCTAGGTATCTCAAAATCTACGTTTTCTAATACGAGCAAATCACCATACGACTTCGTAACTGCCTTTCCCTTAACGGATATAGCACCTGAATGTGGAGCAGGTGGAAACTTGATATTAAGCGCTGATGTGTCAAAATCATCTACTTCTATTCGCTCTAGCTTGTCAAGTTGCTTAATTCTGCTCTGAACTTGTACCGACTTTGTCGCTTTATACCTGAACCTCTCGATGAACTTTTCTGTGTCTTCTATCATCTTTTGCTGATTCTTATAGGCAGCCATCTGCTGCTCAAAGCGCTCTTGACGAAGTTCTAGATATTTTGTATAATTTGCTTTATAATCATAAATATGACCTAATACAATCTCTATTGTACGGTTCGTCACATTGTCTAGGAACGCACGGTCATGGGATATGACAACTACCGCTCCGTTATATGTCTTCAGAAAATCTTCCAGCCACTGAATCGACTCTATATCAAGGTGGTTGGTAGGCTCATCTAGCAGAAATATGTCTGGTCGCGAAAGTAATATCTTGGCTAGCTCAATGCGCATACGCCAACCGCCAGAGAATTCGCCTGTGTTTCTGTCAAAGTCTTTCCTCTCAAAACCTAATCCCATCAGGGTCTTTTCTATCTCTGCCTGATAGTTGCCTCCTCCCATCATGGATAGACGCTCTGTCTTGTCTGTCAGCTCTTGAAGGAATTCCATATAATCTTCGCTCTCATAATCTGTTCGCGAGGATAATTCTTCATTCATCTTCTCTACCTGAGCTTGCATCTGCTTGAGCTCTTTCAAGCCTTGCTCTGCCTCTTCAAATACCGTTCTGATATTCTCATGGGTCATATGCTGTGGCAAATACCCTATCTTGTAACTCTTTGGTATAGAGACATTGCCGGATGTAGGCTGCTGAAGACCTGCAATAATCTTGAGCATAGTAGACTTGCCCGCGCCGTTCTTGCCAGCTAAGCCTAGTCTGTCTTTCTCGTTTATATTGTATGTGATATTTTCAAATAGGCGAAATCCGCCAAAATCAACCGTTAATTGATTTATTGATATCATTATTGTCTATTATCTTATCTTTTATAGGTCTGTTACTTCTATCTTCCCGTCTGGCGTAAACACTACTTTCCTTAATCCTACGTTCACAGCTCCTCCCCAGTTTGTTACATGCTGGAAGCGGAAGTTGCTCTGTGTCAGGTTTACTTGATAATCGTTTATTCTGCGGAAGAAATCAGGTCCGAACTGTACTCTGGCTCCTACAAATAATGAGGCTATGTCATATCCCCATAATGAATAGGTACTGAAGCCAGATTTGTTGCTAACTTTCTGGAAATATGGCGAGAACGCAACAGGCTCTGCAAAATAGTTCTTACGATAGTTTGCAAGAACTCTCAACGTACTTAGGTCTGTGTAGTCTAACGCAAATGTTGAGAATACTATGGTGTTTAACTTGTGATATACCTCTACCTCAACACTTTGGTGTGTCAGCCACTCTCCTGTACATACTAATTGCAGACTTGCTGTTGGCTTCTGGTCTAATACATTGGCTATTGCCGCTAGTATACTTCCTGCCTTGGCCTCTTCTGTCGTAGTGAGTAAGAGCACATTTGGCTTTTCTTCCGACAACACTTCTAGGAATTTTCCTGGCTCATGGGTCTCAAATGTATGCAACACTGGGGTAATACCTTTGGCTTTCAACATATCTTGTACTATGTGAAGACGCTTTATGTCGCCCTCTTTCCTGCTGATGGATGCTAATAGTATAACATTCTTGCCATCACAGTAGTCTACCATATTCTTGGCTATCACTGGTGTCGATATGGTATCTACCTTTGACGCTTGAAATAGATATGGAACTTCTGCCAAAAGGCTGTCGCTCTGCGCAAATGGCAGTACCACTGGCACCTTGTTCTCTCTGGAATACAATGCAACATCGTGTATCTCATCGCTATGGGCTGGACCGATAATCAAATCTGGTGTCTTGCCATTCGTCTTTAGCCTTTGTAGCTGATTCTGAGCATCTAGCCTATTTGTTACATCTATGACACTCAATTTTGTACTTACTCCTTGCGAAGCTAGCGTATCAAGCGCCATCTTTACTCCTTCGTAGAATTCTATATACCTGCGCGAACGGAATGTATATGTCGACTTCTCATAATTTTGTCCTGTCTCGTTCATCTGACGCATCTCTATATCTGCATCAAATGGCAACATCAATGCTATGTTGATGGTTGGCTTGCCTGCCTTGCGATAATCATACAATTCTGTAGAATCTATCATTGAGGCTGTCGCAACCGTATATAGCTCTGTAACAGGAATCGCTCCGAAATTATCTGGATGCTGTGGAATGCGTATCATCATTCCTTTCTTTATCTTTTCTAGATTGATGTCTGGATTGGCTGATACTAGCTCTTCGTATGGAACGTTATATTTCTTGGCAATTGACCAAGCCGATTTCTCGTCCTTGGCTACTTCATGCATTATATCTTCTTTTTCCTCAAACTTCTTGTCTATTACTATAATTTGTCCTAGTGATAGTGTTCGAGGATCTGCTTCTGGGTTTCTCTCTTTTATCTTGTCTAGCAGAATGTCATATTTTTGACTGAGGGTATACAATGTCTCTCCTGCTCCCATACGATGATAGATAAAGTATTCGTCTTCTGCAGGTAACTGCGACAACGGAATACGTATCATAGTTTCTGCCGAAATGGAATGAATATCTAATGCCTCATTTGCATTCTTGATATCTTGCGTAGTAACACCGAAGCGTTTTGCTATATTGGTTATGGTCTCCCCAAAATGTACCTTGTATGTAAGGTAATCGCTCTGAACTTGTATGGTCAATGGTACCTTAACTGTCTGTCCTGCAGCTATTCCTCCTATGCACTCTGGGTTCAGGGCATAGAAATCTGTTATCTTCATGCCATATCGCTTGGAGATCTGTGTCGCATTGTCTCCTGGTTGTACCACGTATGTCGTCGTCGAACTGTTTAGAACTGATGACTGAAGATTTACATTTACCTCTTTCATAGGTATCCTGATCTTTAGCCCTTCTACTAGCCCTGTCTCTCGAAGCCCTGGGTTCGCTTCTAACAACTCTTCTTGAGTAACACCGTTGTCGTGACTGATTCGCCACAGTCCTTCACTCTTCTGTACTGTATACAGCTTATACGATACACCGTTCTCTGTCACAATCTCTTGCGCACTGAGGCCTCCACATAATGCACACAAAACCATCGAGACAATTACTCGTCTCGACTGCATCCACTGCTTCATATATTGCATATTACTCATGTTTTTCTATCAGTCTGGAATCTGTATACGATACATCTTCCTCTTTGGGTTTGTAATTCTGTTCTGACGAATCCAACGGTTCAACTCTTTTACTCTCTTATAGGTCGTACCATTGTCTATCGCCCATTGAGCTATATCAACTATAGTGGAATCCATCTCTATAGTTCGTACTTCTAACGGCTTGTATCTATTTTCTTCATCAATATTAAAGCCATACTTGCTCGGATGGCTAAGTATCTCTTTGAACGATATAATCCTAAACACATATCGTGCCGTTTCTTCTACCCATATCATATCATAATAGTTGTTCTGCTTTTGTAGGGTAATCATGTTCTTAACCCCTCGCATACCTCCATTATAACTTGCAGCTACCATGGTCCACGACCCGAATTCTTCGTACGCTTTCCTGAAATATTTGCAGGCTGCCCTGGTACTTTTCTCTACATTATAGCGCTCGTCTATCTCTTCGTTTATCTCTAGTCCATACTCTTTCCCCGTGGTTTTCAAGAATTGCCAGAATCCTATGGCATCTACCGGACTCCGCGCTATCTCATACAGATTACTCTCTGCCACAGATAGATATTTGAAGTCGTCAGGTACTCCTTCTTCTTTTAATACCTTCTCTATCAATGGGAAATACCGGGTCATGCGCTTTAATATCAATGTCGTGTTGGTATGCGCAAATGTATTGACAATCATCTCTCTGTCAAGCGATTCGTATATATCAACCCTGTCCAATGGCACTTCTTCGCCACAAAAGTCTATCTTCTCTGGCAACTTGGGCACATGGGTCTCATGTGGCGTGACTTCTCTGAATCGTGGAGCCTCACTGTCTTCTATAGTCTTACTGCTGGATAATACTATGAAGAAAATCGCCGCTCCTATTGTCAATATTATAACACTTGATAATATTCCCTTATTTCTTCTGTTCATATTCCTTAGTTGGTTGCATATCATGTTCTTTCGCCATGTTTATCAGAAAGTCTACGGCTTCTTGATAATCGTTATGGATAACTCCGTCTAACACAGCGTCTTTTAAAGCGTTCTTCAGAATACCTACCATCGGCGAAGGACTTAGACCGAACATAGACATAATCTCTTCGCCTGATACTGGAGGCTGAAAATTACGTATGTGGTCTTTCTCTTCTATTTCTTTCATCTTGCGTCTGACTATCTTAAAGTTACGCAAGTATCTCTGAACTTTCTCTTCTATCTTCGACGTAATATCGCTCTCACAGAGTGTCATCAGATCTTCTACATCGTCTCCGGCTTCAAATAATAGACGCCTTACTGCTGAGTCTGTTACCTCGTCCTCACTCAAAACTATCGGACGCATATGTAGCTCTACGAGCTTTTCAACATATTTCAACTCTGCACCAAGTGGCAACTTCAGCCGCCTGAACACTCCTGATACCATCTTCATACCTACGTAGTTGTGGTTGTGGAATGTCCAACCTTGCTTTTCTTCGTATTTCTTGGTCTTTGGCTTTCCTATGTCGTGTAGCAGTGCTGCCCACCTCAACCAAAGGTTGTCGCTCTTTTGTGCCACTGTATCAAGGACTTGGAGCGAATGGTAGAAATTATCCTTGTGCCCTCGCTGCCCTACTCTATCTACTCCCTTAAGTGCTTGTATCTCAGGAAGTATATATGGCAACAAACCGCTTTTCTCTAGCAGTTTTATGCCCATCGATGGGACAGGCGAAAGCATTATCTTATTCAGCTCGTCTGTAATGCGCTCCTTACTGATTATCTCAATACGAGAAGCCATCCTGACTATGCCGTCAAATGTCTCATCCTCAATGGAAAAACCTAATTGCGATGCAAAGCGTATGGCTCTCATCATCCTCAATGGGTCGTCCGAAAATGTAATGCCTGGCTCTAATGGGGTGCGTATAATAAGGTCGTCTAAATCATATAGACCTCCAAATGGATCCACTAACTCTCCGTAGGTCTCTTTGCGGAGGTCTATGGCCATGGCATTTATGGTGAAATCTCGCCTGTTCTGGTCGTCTTCTAGTGTCCCGTCTTCTACTATCGGCTTGCGGGAGTCTCTCTGATACGACTCTCTGCGAGCTCCTACAAATTCTACTTCTATGTCTCGCAACTTGACCATAGCCGTGCCGAATGACTTGAATACCGACAGCCTCGACCCTCTGAAGGCTTTGTGTACTGCCGTAGCTAACTCAATGCCGCTTCCAACTACCACTATGTCAATGTCTTTCGACTTCCTCATCAGAAGAAGGTCTCTAACATAACCGCCTATAACGTATGCTTGCTGACCGTTTTCGGCTATTATGTCACTTACCACACCAAATACTTTGTGCGTAAGGTGCTCCTTCAGATTCATAGTCGGTTGACTATTCTGCTGCTCTATGTTTCCTGTCGTCTCTACCACAAATACTTATTATAGTATTTATACGTTTTATTTGTTTCGTGTCGCTTATCGCTGCCTTATCACTCTCTTAACGCTCTCTTAACGCTCCCTTATATCAGCCTATATACAGACGCTGTTCTACAAATGATAATTTTCGTTTCTGTACACTGCTGCCTGTCTCTCTCCAGCTTTTTCCTCTCGTCTTTTATATCTCTTTCTTTATCAGATATTTATTTCTCTCTGTGGAATTACGGCATACTAGCTCTGCTAAAAAGCCTGTAAGGAACAACTGCGTACCTAATATCATGCAGGTCAAGGCAATATAAAAATGTGGAGTATCTGTCAATAACGTCATACTGAGCCCGTTATATACATACCACAATTTCTTCGCTCCTAACCATAATGCAGCTATAAATCCAAAAAAGAACATCAACGTGCCTAACGCTCCAAATAGATGCATAGGTCGCTTCCCGAACTTTGCCATGAAACTTACCGATAGCAAGTCTAGGAATCCTTTGATGGTTCTCTCTATGCCAAATTTTGACACACCGAATTTTCGCTCGTAATGTGTAACTACTTTCTCCCCAATTCGCTTGAACCCAGCTTCTTTGGCTAATAGAGGAATGTATCTGTGCATCTCTCCATAAACTTCTACTGTCTTGACAACCTCAGCACGGTATGCTTTTAGTCCGCAGTTGAAATCATGTAGCTTAATGCCTGATATCTTGCGAGTTGTAGCATTGAACAACTTCGACGGCAGTGTCTTGGAAAGTGGGTCATGACGCACTTTCTTCCAACCACTAACCAAATCGTACTTGTCTTCTCGTATCATCCTCACTAGCTCTGGTATCTCGTCTGGACTGTCTTGCATATCTGCGTCCATCGTGATAACTACGTCTCCCTGAGCACGTTGGAATCCTACATTAAGAGCGGCCGATTTCCCGTAATTCCTGCGGAATCGTACACCCCTTACAATACCATTATAACGATTCGCGAGCGTCTCTATGACATCCCACGAACCGTCACTACTTCCATCATCAACTATTATCACTTCGTGATCAAGACCCTCGGCCACCACCACTCGTTCTATCCACTCTAGTAGCGGTGGCAGAGATTCTTCTTCATTGTACGAAGGGACTATTATTGAAAGATCCATTCTTCTTTCCAATAATTCTCTTTACTTATTATCATCAAAAGACTCTTCTACATCTTTCATCGCTCCTTTGTAATCCTCGTTCTCCTTGAGGAATATCATAGCAATGAGTGAGTAGAAAAGACAGCTGATCCAACTGCCGATAAGAGCCGAAATTGCCATATACCATGGTGAAAATACCCATGTAGTGCTCTTCATAGCCATCTGTGCCTGCTCTGCTGTCAGACCACTCATGGCAAGTGTCTTCTTCTGAAGTTCAACTAGCTCATTGACATATTGTGTGTCGAATGTCATTATGCAGAACTGCATCGCAGCCAGGATAACAGCATAGAAAATACCCATAACCATACCAACTTTTAGTCCATTGGTATATGTAAATGTATCGACGTTATAGTTCTTCTTGTAATACCACAACGCTCCTGCAAATGCCGCAAAACTTACAATCGTGAGTAATAAACTTAAAAGCGTACCGCCTTCCATTAATGTCTGACGCAATGGATACATACGAACGAGTGTCATGACGACCTCAAACAAGCTGACCGCAAGTGCGCAGGTACTAGCTCCTTTGTAATCTATTTTCATATCTTAATAACTAAATGTTGTTCTACAAAAGTAGTGAAGTTATATGAATAACGCAAATTCAAGAGAATTTCTATATTATTCTAGTGGCTCTTTCTTAACCAATCCTAATTCTAACCCATAATCATCAAGTACAAATTCTAATTCTTCCTTGAAATAATAGGCTATACTGCCGACAAAATTCACTTTCAACATCTCAACTCCTTCATACTGAAGCAGATTTCTCTCAACAAAATCGCTGAATGACTCCATTATTATGGATTTGATATCTTCTCTATCTAAATGCTGTGCCATGAACTTCGTCATACTGGCTAGATACTTATTCGCCCCTGGCTCTTTATATATCTTTGCCATTACTTCTCCATAGTCTAACCCTACATACTCTCTGAGCGCCTCACTTGTCTCTGCCGTCAATAAACCTTTAAACCAATTGGCTACGAGCTTCTTACCTAATACAGCCCCGCTTCCCTCATCTCCTAATATATACCCTAATGGCCTGACATTCTTCACTATTTTCTTCCCGTCCCATAGACAGCTGTTACTGCCGGTCCCCATTATACAGGCTACCCCAGGCTTGTTCCCGCATAAAGATTTAGCCGCAAGGACTAGGTCACTCTCAACTGTTATCTTGTATTCTTCTATCCCGAATCTCGACGCTACCTTTTCCTTGAATTCTTTCCTGTTCTCTTCTTTTATCCCTCCTGCAGCATATATCTCTAAATTTTCTATCTCTTCTGAAAACCCGCTTTCTATGGCCTTCGCAATCTGTGCTTCTATATGCTCCCAAGAATGAGTCAACAGGTTTATACCATCAGTATAAACCTGTCGAACTTCATTATTTTTATTTGTTATTTGCCAGTGCCCTTTTGTCGACCCGGCATCTACTATCAACTTCATCTATTAGAATCTGTACCCTATTGTAAATGTCACTCTGTGTGTCTTTTGGTCGTATGATGATGCCTTTGGCGCCTCATATTCATAATATTCTGAATCTGGAAGTATCCACGCCTCATCTTTTACCATGTTGTTTACATAGGCAAAATCTAAATAAACATTAGAGAATCGCAAACCTATACCGCCTGTAATATCACGATTAAGATATGATCTCTTTACCACATTGCTTGAATATGGCGATGTCTGCATCTTATAGCCTAATCTCAATGCTAATATTCTGGTTGGCTTAACTTCTGCACCAATTCTCAACTTATGTATATTTGAGATATCATTCTTCAACTGGTCATTCAAACTCGTATAGTACCCGTCTTCTGTTGACGCCTCTTCTGAATTTCTGAACTTTGACGACTTATTGCCCACAAATTCATAGTCTGCAGATATAATGCCTAAGCGACCGACAACTCCTGCTAAACTGAATATGACTCTGGCTGGAGCCGTGTACTTGTACTTCCACTCATTGACAGGAGAAAAATGCTCGTCTTGATTCTGAGCCTTGAACGACGATTCCAAGATATCTGTCACGCTGTAGAATGTAGGAGCATGAACAGCAAGACCGATACGAACTTCTGGCATAGGAATATATAGGAAACCTGCACCAAGAGCAAAACCTGTAGCATCCTGATTCAATGACGAACGATACACAAAGCTGTGTGGAGCATAATCATATAGAACATCTCCATTATACTTCTCATTGTGTGTCATCTCTCTCTTGAATGTGTGGGATACAACTCCCATCTTGACTCCCCAGAAGAATTGATTTGCTATATTCTGTGCATAGTTGACAGCAAATTCTCCCTTGTCTCCTTTGTCATAGAAATGACGATTGATAGATACATTTCCAACGATACCATTATTAGAATATTCCGAACGCATACCTTGATCGAAATATGGATTGCCGTCAGCATCTTCCCATGGACACTCCCAAGCACTATGATCTACTTCTACATGATGGAATTCCCATACTTCATCTCCATTCTCATCATAGACTGGTTTGCCGTTCTCATCAAATACTTGATCATCATACTCGGTAAACTCGTAGAATAGATTTTCAGCATCCCATGCCAGATTTGCCTCAAAATCATTATATGCTCGCTCATCTGCTAGGAAATAATCAAGCAGCGAACTGTGTGAATGAGGATTTGTCACGTCATACATCGCATCATAATCTGCCAACTTGTTGTATGTCACAGCAAATGTATGACCGACTATACCTGATTCTTGTCGTATGGTCGAGGAATTGAGAGCTGCTCCTATCTGTAGAAAATTAAGGTGCGTGTCTTTACTTTCTGTTCCATCTAGTGTTCGACCACCTAACAGTGGGATGTTGGTGCTTATATTACGGGTATTTACTCCTAATGTCATCCCCATCTCCGATGCTCTGTAAATACCAAAGCCTGCTGGATTGAGAACCGACGACGTAAAATCTGCTCCTAGGGCACCAAACGCTCCACCCATCGCCTGTGAACGAGCCGAACCCATCGGGTCTACTCTGCTAAATCGCTCAGCGTATGTATAGTCTTGCGCCATGGCAGCTACCGAAGTAGCTGCTGCAATGGCAAGTATATAATATCTTTTCATATATTTCTGTATTTTGATGTAACGTGTATATTCTGTCTATTATCTTCTGCCTCCAGAGCGACCACCGCCGCCACCGCCGCCTGAGTGACCTCCGCTGCTACCGCCTGAGCGACCACCGCCACCGCCGCCAGAATAACCACTGCTGAACGAACGACTGCCACCGCCTGACGAGTACGAACTGCTGGAATGACTGCTTGATCCAGATGAGTACGAACTGCTGCTTGAACGTGAACTGCTGCCCGATGAGTATGAACGGGTGCTGCTTGATGATGATCTCGAAGGTGTGTAGCTCTTCGATGAGCCTCCTACAGTAGCCGCTTTGTTCGACGAACCGTATGACTGACTTCTAGTGCCTGTAGACGATGTGCCTCTGCTCTCTGAATATGCCGACGAACCGTTTGAACTACGGGTTGTAGTGCGTACAGAACTGTTGCCGTTCGAAGAGCTTGACGAGCCGGATGTCGCTCCCGTCGTTGAACCGCTCTTCATTGTCGAACGAACTCCAGAATCGCTGCTGGATGTGCTACCACTCGGACGTGTGTAGGTTGTACGGTATGATCCTCTCTGTGTGTCGCTTTCATATCTGCCTCCTCTTCTGCCTGGCTCTGTCGACGAACTTCCAGTTCTTGTAGTTGTGTAATTTCCATTCTTGTTGTGACTGCCGTCACGATTTGAATTGCTTACACGAGTACCGCCCGTAACTGTCGAACTTGCTGGGTGTCCGTATGTCCTGTTTCTTCCGTAGGTGTTGCCATGACCATGACCGCCGCTTCCTGAGCCATAAAAATGACCATGACCGTAATAGTGGTGATGACCATAACCCCAAGATGGATAGTAGCCATAGCCATAATACCCGTAATAGTGAGGCCAACCATGATACCATGGGCTATACCAGCTGTAATATGGATCATAGAAACCATAACCATATCCTAAGTAACCCCAGTCAAAGTACCAGCTATGATGGTGCCAGCTGAGTCCCCAGTGATGATGGCCCCAACCGTGCCAACCCCAATCCCATGCGTATGTACCATAATAATATGAAGAATAGTATGGATTGCTCCAGGTTGGTATGATATGCGCACTTCCCCACTTGTCTACATATATATTCCAGTCTCCTGAGTATCTGATATTGTCAAATACTGGCGAATAGTATGTCAAGGTCGACATTGGACCATGAAACTTTATCATCCTCTCAGCATAGGACTGATCACTTTCTGAACCATTGAAGCCTCCAACCCAAATTCCGTCTGCCTCTGGAAGCTCATCATAGTCTATATATAAGGTATCATTTTCAAACTCTACACCTTTATTATTGGCTGCTAAGTCTGAATAGTATTCTTGTGCCTGCGAGAAATCTCTGTCATCTGCCGCATTCATAGATGAATTGGCAGTTCTGTACTTGCTTGCTCGCTGGTCGTAAGCCGCTACATCTGCTCCTGAAATATAACGGTCCGACTGTTCTGCGGCTGGTTGATTCGCAACCACTACCACTGAATGTGGAGAAAAATACAAATCATCACCGCTTACATTTCTATTTACTAAACCCATGTCTGCACATGAGCTCATCACGCCTAGTACAACTATTGCACCGAAGCTGCTGTTTATAATGTAACGTCTCATATCATTAATGTTTTATGGACTTGCGTCCGTTTATCTAAAATTAAGCAAAAATCATGCCACACTTACTTGTTACACTTAAATATTTTGCTTTTTAGATATGAACTACTCTCCTTTCAAAGAATCTGGCACAAAAGATAATGGAACTAAATCTCTGGCACTGTCTATGACATATACATCTTCTTTGCCAACTAGTATCAGTTTTATAGGACTTCCTTGAATTGACTCTTTTTCTATTAATACTTGCCTGCACGCAGCACAGGGCGTAATGGGTGTCACTACAACTCCATTGTCTTCTGTCTCAGCATATATCACTAAATGCGTAATGGCTGTCTGTGGATAGTGGGCATTGGCATAGAAAACCGTAACTCTCTCTGCACAAAGCCCCGACGGATATGCAGCATTTTCCTGATTGGACCCCGATACCATCTCTCCGTTCTCTAATAGCGCTACGGCTCCTACGTGAAACTTGGAGTATGGTGCATACGATTTTTGCGCCATCTCTGAGGCTGTAGCAACCATTTGCTCAAATTGCTCGTCTGTCAGACCTAGCTTCTCGTAACTGGACTTTTCGATATCAGTCTTTATCTTTACATCGTAGAAATTCATTACTCTATATGTATTATTTCTAATGTATCTCTTCTTCTTCAAAACATTTCGCCATGACTGTCTCTACATCTGGACTCTTGAATTGATATCCCATCTCTGTCAGCCTGTATGGCAATACTTTGCAGTTATGCTCTAACATGGCGGTCGCTCTGCCTAATAGTATCTTCAACAACCATTTGGGTAACGTAACTTGCGGTAGCGATACATGGGTCTTTATCGAAGACATCATCTCACTCATACTCGCCATATTGGGAATTGTTACGTTGTATATGCCTTGAACGTCTTCTCGGAAGACAAATTCTTCTATTATAGCCTCCAGGTCTTCTTCATGTATCATCGGCAAGCACTGATAGCCATCGTCTATAATGCCTCCAATACCTGTCTTGACGCTGTTTCTCAAAACCTTGAATGCTGCCGACGTCTTGGACATCACGTATCCTGTCCTCAATAGCACTATTCGCATATCTCGTGCCATCTCCTTGGCTTTCATCGTCTCGCTTAGCTCCATCGCCCCTACTTCTGCCATGAACCCATCGTCATATTGCGACGAAAAATCGTCGTGTACTTCGTATTTGTCGTAGACCATGCAGTTCGACAGGTTTAGAAGCATCCCTGGCTTCTCTTCACAGTATTTCAAGGCTGTGGTTATGGAGCGGATAATGGAGAGCCTGTCTGCGTATAATCCGTACTGGTACCTCCCCGTCCATTTGGCTATATATGGCGTGGACGTAACGTCTAAAACAGCTGCGCAGCCGCTTAGCCACTCGCCTAATTGTAAGGGGGGCAACTTTGACAGGTGCTCTCGGGTTATCTCTCGGACAATACAGCCTCTCTGACGAAGTTTGTCGCGCAAACTCCGACCAAGTGTCGTCTTATATCCGATAACCGCTACGTCCATTGTAGAATTGTTTATATTTTCATAGCATATATTTACTACTCTTCTCTCCTTTTTCTCTTAACGCTCTCTTAACGCTCTAACTAACCACGCTTAATACAGAGACTACTCACACCGCTTGCTCAAAATAATAACAATAGTAATAATCTGTCTCTTCCCTGATCTCCTACACTTTCTCTAATATACTTCCTAACTCCATCGCTGAGTCTATATGCACGTATGCCCCTGTATCAAATAGTGTGATATTTCCTGTCTCTTCACTGACCACAATAGCTATCGCATCTGAAACTTCTGTAATTCCTAATGCGGATCTGTGTCGCAAACCAAAGGATTTCGGTATATCTGTACTGTGCGATACTGGCAAAATACAGGCTGCCGCCAGAATTTGTTTCGTATCTACTATCATGGCCCCATCATGAAGGGGGGTATTCTTGAAAAATATGGTCTCTATAAGCTGCTGGTTATATTCGGCGTTCAATTCTGCTCCTGTAGAAATATACTCTTTTAGACCGACTCTCTTCTGAACAACAATAAGTGCTCCTGTCTTTGTCTTGCTCATATTCTCACAGGCTTTCGTAATGGCATTCACAAATACCATCTCTTGTGTGTCACTTATCTGCCTCTCAAACCCTAACCTCCTCATAAAATCATACCTCGTGGTGACCATGACAAGGAAACGACGGACTTCTGGCTGAAATATAATGATGAGCGCTAATAGACCGACACTGACAAAGCTATCCATAATAGCCGTCAGCAAGCTCATCTTTAATAGCCTCACTACCAACCACATCACTATGAAGCCTATGATGCTCATAATGATGCTGACTGCCACCGTACCACGGACAAGCTTATAGATAACATACATAATGTATGCTACCATCAGTACGTCTACTACGTCTATAAACCTGACTTCTATGAATGGCATCTTATATCCTCTTATTATTACGTATAGGCAAATTTAGCAAAAAGATTTAATAATGCTAACTGCCTCTACCGCTTCTTTCACATCATGAACTCTCAGTATATTCGCACCTTTCATCAGTGACACGGTATTTAGTACCGTCGTACCGTTCAATGCCTGCTTCGGACTGGTTCCCAGTAGTTTGTATATCATGGACTTCCTGGAAATGCCAACTAATATAGGCAGCTCAAAGACTTGGAATTGCTCTAAGTCGTTCATTAACTTGTAGTTATCTTCTAATGTCTTGCCAAATCCAAACCCAGGGTCTATAATAACGTCATGAATACCTAATTTTCTGACGTCTGCTAATTGCTGACTGAGCATCAGTATTACTTCTCGCGTAACATCTTCATAATGAGGATTCTTCTGCATTGTCTGTGGATCGCCTTGCATATGCATCAATATATATGGCACTTGTAATTCTGCTACCGTAGGTAACAGCTCTTTGTCTAGCAACCCCGCCGAAATATCATTGATAATGCTCGCCCCTCCTTCTAATACTGATCTCCTGGCAACTCCAGCCCTGAAGGTATCTACCGACACTATCGCCTCTGGATGATATTTTTGAATAATTTCTAACGCAACGGATACTCTCTTCCACTCTTCTTCTTCCGAAACATCTTCTGCTCCAGGACGTGACGAATATCCTCCGACGTCTATCATCCCCGCTCCTTGCTCTAGTATCTCTTCTACCCTGCGTCGTATGGCTTCTTTGTCTGCTATATACGAACCTCCATCATAAAATGAATCGGGCGTAACATTCAGAATACCCATCACAACTGGTCGCTCTGCTAAATCTATTAGCTTTCCACGACAGTTTATAAACATCGGACTACCCTTCTGCATCTTCAGTATCTCCTTCCGTAGTATTATCTATATCAACATCATACTTAAACAAAGAGAAATTCACCTTGCCGTATGAACGCACTTGCCAAAGCTTTGGATGTCCCTCAAAACGGTTTTCTTCTGAATGCTCCACAATGAGCAGACCGTCTTCCGTGAGTAGTTCTCTCTGAAAAACAATATCTGGTATCGTATCTACCCCCTCTAAATCGTAGGGTGCATCGGCAAAAATCAGGTCAAATTTCTTTCTGACCTCTTTCAGATAACGGAACGCATCACTTCTGTAACTCTTCGCAACATCTCCTATGCCGAATTGCTGTATTGTCTGCTGTATGAATTTCTGATGCTTGAAATTCAACTCAACACTCGTTACGCTTTTTGCTCCTCTTGAAGCAAATTCGTATGTAATACTTCCCGTACCAGAAAACAAATCCAGCACGTCAATATCCTCATAATCAACGATATTATTCAGCACGTTGAATATGTTCTCTTTCGCAAAATCTGTAGTCGGACGAGCATTAAAGCCCTCAGGGGGATTAAACCTACGCCCTCTCAATGTACCACTAATTACTCGCATGTCGGTATTCTGAATAATGTTGAGTATCTGTATTCTTGTTCAGGATGAGGAAAATCATAGTTATAATATTGCGGAATCCTATCCACATCTACGTGCGAAGCAAATCGCCTTAGCAACTCTAAATGCTCATCTTCTACACTGGATATCGCCCCTCCTACTTCTATTTTTACGTCTTTCTCTTTCAAACCGGCTTGACCGATAAGGTTGACAACATTATACACAAAGTCATTAACCGAAGGTATATTGAAACGGTTAACTAGCTGTAACTTGTTGTTTGACACGAGAACGACATCCATATATCTCTTGCCAACCCTTATTCGCAACTTCGAGTCCATATCCGTCGATGTATGCTTGAGTAGCATCGCCCCTATCTCCGACGATAATGTATGATGTACCGTAAGATTCTTGAATTGGGTCTTCAAAAAGAAATAAAGGAATTTTGGCAATGCGTATGCAACCACCGAACGAGACAACTCAACTTCGTCACTCAGCAAAACTTCGTCGTCTGTGGTATTATACCCCACAAACGCCAACACTTCTTTTATCTTTTGCGCATCAAAAAACGACCTTGGCAATACCGTCCGCTTCTTCGAATCAACCACCACAGTCACTTTCCTGTAATCTCTCGTCAATATCTCTTGCCTCAAGATATACTCTTCCTGCAGAGCATAATTCAAATCCTCATTACGCATAGCCATAAACCCATACGCCACATACGTGTTCATTATCGGATCTAATACCGCATAACCAGCACTCATACTGCGTATTTGTATAACTAGGTGATAAGTCGACGATAGCTCAGGTCTGTAATGCTTTCCCTTTACCTCGTGACTCCTAAAGTTCGGTATCTCTGTTTCTCTACTTTTCGTTGCCATTACTCCGCAAAGTTAGTTCATTTGAAGCAATAGCGCAAACGAAAAGCATACACCCAACGTTCCTTGTGCGTCTCTTCAAGCCTAAAAATAAAATGAGGTACCCCAAACGGATACCTCATTTATCTAGCGTCTTTTATATAACCTCTATCACATCTTTACCCTCTTAACGCTTTCTCCACTCTTCACTTCCAATATCATAACTCCTTCTCTCTTCCTCTCCAAACGCATATTGGCAGCAATTCCCTTCTTTACTTCTACTACTCGTCCCATTATATCATACATTCTCAACTCTGCGTCCGAAGTGTATACATCATCTGAAATTCTAATCTCTACTTCTCTAACCTTTACCATAATATCAATACCATCCTCTGTCTCTTTTACCAAATCCGACTCGACTTCTTCTATACCGGTAACTACATCTTCTTTGCCGTTTTCCAAATCTACCACTACCTCTGGTGCAACATAGTCACTGTTCACATATAGAACAAATCTGTCGTCGATTCTTCCCTCTCCATTTGGAACGAACGTATATTCGTAATCACACATCGACAGGTCTACCATCTCGCCAGCAACCTTATCTTCCAACATATATGTCGCATTCTCAGCTATGGCATTGAGCGTGAACTTGATAGTAGCACTCTTCTCTCCCGCTGGAACTTGAACGCCCAATGGAATAATGGCATCTCTGAATTGTGTCAGGCCTGGAAGTGCAGCTATCGCCTCGTTCTCTCCTGCCTTTCTTACATATATCTGATATACAGTTTCCGACTCAAAGTACTTTGGTGCATCTTTCTCTGTTGCTGATACACTGCCACTCTGGAATGCCAATGCCGCCTCATCAGAAATAGATGATACCTTACCGTCTGCTGATAGTCTCATCTTCACTAATGCCATTGGCAATTGTGTCTTTTCTAGTGTAGCCGACTTCAACTTCACATCACTTGTTGGCGCATTTGATGCTGTTGGCAATGTCAAAGTTACTGTAGATGTCTTGGTGATATCTGTCTTCCTTACAAAGAACGCTTGTCCAGGTGCCAGATATTCTATGGATGCATCGCCTCCCTCTTCATTTAGTGCTACACCATTGCATATAGTAATCCACTTATAGCTGTTACTGCTACTGTCAAATGTTCTTACATATATTGAATTATTCAGATACGAACCGAACTTTATCTTCTTGATATCAACAGGTGCATTTAATGGATTATGCAACAATTGCCATCCATCTAACTTTGGATTCTCATTCTTATTGGCAACGCTAAGATTATACTCGACGCCACCACTTATTGTAGGTCCTTGTATAGTTCCTTCTTGTATCCACACCGATGGTGTTGTACCTCTTTCCTTGATTAGACCTATTGTTCCTCTGTCATCCTTTCCTTTCAAATTACTATTATTACTTGTAGTGTATATTTCTTCCAACGGTTTTGTAAAATCATATTTCGTTATTCTATCTCCTCCTTCTGCATTTAGATTAACGAACAGATTTGTACTTCCTAACTTTGTAGTTGTCGAACCATTAGCCAAATTACCGACATAATACAACCTTCCAGTCCTCAAATATCTTGACACTCTTACCTTAAATGTCAAAAGAGAAGTTGGCTGTGATACCACAAACGTACACATTCTGTCTGGATAGTGTGTAATGAATATCTGTGGTGTGGATGTGCTTGCTTCTTCTATATTGTCCGCAAAGAACCTTCCTCCGTCTTGAACCACTAGTTTTGCCCCTGGCTCAAATCTTAGTGTACTTACAACTATTGTCTTGTTCCTATATGTAATATTTGGATAATAATCGCAACCACTTGGCAACAATACCTTCATGCTCAGATTTGGCACACCATATGTCCAGTTCTGTGCATCACTCCAGTCGTCAGTAATACCTTTCCATATATTGAATCTCTCTCCTGACAATAATCCGTATGTGAGATTTCTGTCTCTACCTGTGTAGCCTAATACGGATGTCAGGATTCCTTTGTCGGCCGACAGGGTGGATGACATCTCTGCCCATGAATTCTCAGGAGTAGCTGTTCCTTCTACTGTAACCATACTTGTCTTCTTGTCCCATGGAGTATAACCTGGCTTAAATCTATGTCCTTCTACAGGAGACAGCTTGAAGTATGCTTTATTACCTGTCTTTGCAGCTACATTCCAAACGTCTTTAGATACCACTTGTACCATACCGCTGACTTCATCTGATGGATAGGCATCCATCGGCTTATATGCCACCGTCCAATCGTCTGCCTTCACCGCTCGAACCTCCATAGGCGCGTATGAATCAGCATCGCCAATAGGGAATGTAAGGAATCCTGATGCTCCTACATTTCTGTTCAACTTGCCAATGACGTAGTTGTTCAGATTTGTGCCTACTATGGATCCTTCCTGATTGTCTCTCACATAGCATACCTTGTCATTGTTCATAGTCAGTTTTCCATGAACAAATGTCAATGTAGAACCTACATTTGAGTATTCTGAGTTTCCTACGTGAACATCAACATCTGAAACCACACCATCAGCATTGTCTATCTTCATGTTCCATGCCTTGAATGCCGACCCAGATACTCCGCCTTCTGCAAGGTATATGTTTTGCGTAGCGTTGCCCATAAAACTATAGGTACCTCTGCCTGTCATATTTCCCTTGCCTACATATATGTCTCCGTGGAGTCGTATATTATTTTTTTGCGATGAAGCAATAACCAGCGACTGACCTTCCGCGGCATTGTCTTCTGCCATCTTCATGTCTCCCCATACGTCTATAGTCACAAGGTCTGAACGCCAATTCCTTCGTCCTACTCCCTTGAAGGTTATATTGTTGACTTCTGTCAATGACGCTAATACTGTATATGATGAGGATTCATCAGCTCCCGACAAATCAAGGTCTGGATCTGTCTCATACTCCATCGTACCTCCTCCTGCCTTGAAGAAATTATTGTAAGTAGCAGCAGGCAAGGTAGAAATACATGTTGATAATGTACCTGTACCTTCAAATGACGAGAAATTATGACCCATGGTCTTTCCTAATACCAACTTGCCCTCTGGATTCAATGTCATCGACTGTGCTCTCCATGAGTCATCGTCTACCGTGATATTATTATTGATCTCGATAGCAGCTCCTGTCAAGTCAATCTTAGTATATTCTCTCTCTGCACCGTCTTTCAAAGAATTGCCAGCTTCGTCGTATGTATATCTCTGCCACTTAGCTACGCCCGACTTGCTTCCTCCATCGTCTGCAAAAGCATAACCATCTGTTGAAGATATATATTTGTATACCTTCAAATCACAATTGCTATGACAGCTCAGATAATTTCCTGAAACAATATCAGACATCGGATATGTCATCTTTATATCGTCTTCTGTCGTTTCAACAGTTCCTGTTTCCATCCTCCATACATACTGACCTCTCAATAAGTACGCTGTGACATAATCACTCAGGCTGTTTCCACTCTCAACATTCGCATCAGACTCATCTGTATTGCAGACTAATTGTGTCCCCGATAAAGCAAGCCCTTCGCCTTCTTCCAATGTCCAATAGTATTCAAGAGCATTATTTTGATGTTCTTGAGCCAAACCTGGATAGAAATCATCGTTTATCTCTATTCGTAATGTACCATCATGTGTCACCGTACCTATATTTACTATAGCTGGAGTATACTTATCATCTAATCCTAATGGATAAACCACGCTCTTTCCATTGTCGCTCGAAGTCAACTCGTATGTTATGCCTCGGTCTGTATTCGCCATATTCGTAGCAACCATACATGTCGACGAGAACGCACCACCGTCTGCAGGCTCTATCGTGGCTCCTGCTTTCATGTGCAGATTATTTGATGCTATCGATAGTACGCCTTCTTCTAATATCAACTTGTTGGATATCTTGATAGGATTACTCTGCTGTGTTCTGGCATCAATACCCGATGGATTGTTGACGCATAGCTTGGATATCGTACCTTCACACTTGAGCATCTGACTGTGTGTCGTCTCTCCTGCCGCCATCTTAATTCCTTCTCCGCTTATCTCTGTGCCTAATTCCACAATCACATCTCCTTGACATTCAACGGCATTTGTGTTCACTTCTACATTTCCTTGCTCCAATTCGAATAACCCATCAACAATAATATCGCATGGATTTTCATCCGATTCATTATTGAATACTGTCAGACCATCACCTACACGGGTCAGATTATGGAACAATAGTGGCTTCTGTTGCTCTCCTTCAATTATCGGAGCAAATGTCACAGTATTGTTGCCATGGAATACCGTGGTGTTATCATCATGCTTGTACTGGCCTTTCAATACTGCATCTCCATACAAGTCAAGCGCATATTGCCTCATATCAAGAGAAGTGCCTGTATTGATTGTCAACTCCTCCCTGATATCTATATCGGCTACGCCAACGTATGCTTCTGTATCATCCGATACTGTCAGTCTCGATAATGGTGATGTACAGTATAGTCCGGCTTTTGTACCATTAGCCAGATTGATTGCCACTCCCTTTACTCCTGACTCGTATGCTACGTTCTGTGATGTCAACTGTACAGCATATACTCTCTCTGGATCTGATGTTTCGTTCTTGATATTGATCTGCGACCCCTTCATAGCTGTCAATTCCGAATTGCCTAGAATAGCCAGCACTGGAGTATTCGCCTTGTTCGCAGCCGTAGCACCTTCGTTTTCTATATTGTTGCAGGCATCAGGAGCTACACCAAGATTAATCTTGGACCTCGCATCCATATCTATCTTGATATTTCCTTCATCATTGAATGGCACCAGGAATGCACTATTCACTGTCGAATTTGTCATCGACAGTCTTGTATCATTGGCTGTCAAATAACCAATACCTCCCGTAATTGCTCCTTCGCCATATCCTGATGTAGAAAGTGTCGAGTTAATTAGCTTGAGAATGCCGCCTAGACGTATCGAATATGGAGTCGTACCATCAGACGCCATTGTCGTCAAGTTTATATTGTTAAGTGACAGGCCTGCTCCACTTGGAATAGCTACATACTTATCATTAACTCCCTTTACATATATACATCCTCCATTATCAAAATCTAACTCTCCTTGCTTAAATGACAATGACAACGGATAAGCGTCTTCACCTGCACCATTATGCGTGAATAATGAGCTTACGATAACCTTCTCAGCCGACTGCTTATCTATTTCTATGCATGCTTCTCCTGTCAAATCGATATTTTCTGCCCTAACTTCCTGATTTCCATTACCTGACATCACTAACTTACCTTGCAGCTTTATATCTTCTCCGGAGTTGCATATTATATCTCCCTTAACACGCAGTTCTCCTTCTCTCTTCTCAAAATATGCCGAAGATGATGCATCTTCTCCAATAATTATATTTCCTTCTACTGTCTGAACTACTTCTGTTAATTCCGATGTAATCCATGAAGACTCTCCCTTTAATAAGACATTTCCCTTGACTACTACTTCTCTGCATTTCAACTCTTCAGGTTCCTCTTCATCGTCATCATCTTCGTCATCCTCTTCATAATCTTCGTCATCTTCCCTAAACTCATTCTCACTGAACATTACAAATCCTCTGTCAATATTCTCTATTGTCAAGTCTCCATTTATCACTAGTTTCTTACTATTTATATCACTCAATCGAATCCTTGCATTCTCTGCATCTGCATCTGCCGTAACTGTCAACGACGGGTACTCCGATATCCATTCTGGCAATCGGAAAACAACATCATCTCTGTGCACACTATACTCCCATTTCGCAGTCGGATTATTTATGAACTGCGAAGTTTCCGACAGTGTTCCGTCTGCTTTCTTTAACAAACCACTATCTGCAATACTAGGCCAATATACAGCATTATAGCTGATCGTACCTCCTCCTGTTACTTGTTTAATATCTGTTTTTTTAACATTCATTCCAACTTCTAACCTTCCTCCCTCTTCGATATCTAGCTGATTACATGTAGCTCCATTTTGATTGATATTTATAGTATGCCCTCTCTGAATATGAACTATAGATTGGGCATTAGGGATTGCATCTGCTGGAATCAATTCTCCTTCTTCGTTCTTCTTCTTCCATGATTTATTTTTAAACCATTCTTCTCCTTCTCCTGAACTCCAAAACTCTGTAGCCTCCCACATATCCAGATTGTATCCATGTGTCCAGTCTGCATCTGCCAAAACTACAGCAAATGCATCTTTATAATCATCCGACACATAATCCGAAGGAAATATTTTATCATTTCCTTTTGCTTTCACATCAATATACTTTTGTCCACAATCGACAGGATATGTATGATATTTTTTATCTTCATATCGCACATAACCGTATGGCACATTTGAGAATCTAAGCATTACGTCTTTATTAGCATCATTTAGAGACAATGATCCTTGAAAACGATACTCTACATTCTTTGCGTTTGTTTGATCCAAATTTTGAGCTAGCCACCATTTTCTCTGTGTCTGATTATACCACTTGTTATTCAAATATACATACGAACAGCCTCTACCATTAGATTGCTGGTTCATTGTAACATCTGAAATGTTTTCAATCAAGGCAGTATTGCCAAAAACATCACGGAAACGAGTATACTCTTCCGATGTCAAATCTGTATAAAATCCCTTAAATGGACCACCAGGAGTGGCTTCGCGTATATTACTCTTAACTTGAGAAGGCAATCCGAACTCAAGCCTACATCTGTATCCTTTTTCTAAGTCATTATTGAGGCTTCCCTTTGGTTGTGTCTTTTCGCCATCCCACTTAGTCTTCCAATAAACTCCAACAGTATTGCTGACACTAGCTCCTTCTCCTGAAACAACAGCCGGATGCTCTCCAAGAACAGGAACAACTGTGAAATAACCATCTGCTAATTCTAATGGCCATACCCCACCTGCATCTCTTTTAACCGCTTGCTTTATATACGCAGGCATAAAATAGATTTCGCCATCACTTTTCCGCGCAGCCATAGGATAAGCCACACTAATATATGTTGGTGTCTTGTCTAACTTCAATGACAAACCTCCAGCACCTGGTGTTCCATCTGTCATAAAACATCTGGTTATTACACCATTATTTATATACGTAGTATAAACTTCAGGGTCAGACGAAGTGCTTTTACTAGCAACTATCTTACTCCCATTACTAGCTAACAATCTCTCAAGCTTAAGATTAAACTTTCCTAGGTTAACAATACCATAATTATTCGCGTATTGAATAGCATCAAGATGTACATCGGATGACAAATCTATCCTACCTTTTGTTTGTACATTATTTATCTTAGTTGGAAAAATCTCCACAGTCAACTTACTCATGTCTCCACCTTCTCCACACATCAATGGCTGACCGTCATTCACTGCTGTCAAAGTTATCTTTCCCTCAAGTTTACCATGCTCACACTGCAAACCATGCCCGCATGGATCTGTCGCTCCATTACCACCAATATAAAACTTAGCATTAGGTAATAGAGTTACCACATTGTCCTTACTGCTTTTTCTTACAATAATTCCATCAAGATAGGCATTCGTCGAAATTGATGATATTTCACTATCTTTGGCACCACCGAACACAAGCGTAGTTCGTGCATCCACTCCTTCTGATATCATCACTGGATCTCCATTCTCATCAATTACCGGATTTCCTACCTCATCAACATCTGGTCTCTCTACCGTCATCAAATTGTGTCCAATTACTTTATTGGCTGTACTAGCAAATTTCAAGTCTCCATCAACTTGCAAATACTCCACATTGCTCAATACCGCACTTCCTTGCAGTTCTAGATTTCCTGCAATATGCGTAGTATTCCCCTCATATTTTGGATCATAATAATTGACTATCCCATATTTTGTACCTTCAGTACCATGGACACCAGTCTGCCTTAGGATATTATTTCCCCTTATGAGATCTCCTTCATCCATACCTAAAGATGGAACATCACCCATAAACATCAGCGAACCTGTATTTAAATTGGCAAACAGAACATCTCCAAACTTCGCATCTGGAGCATAGACAGTTTGTGCTAGTTTATTGTCAAAATTTCCATATATATACAGTTTTCCCCCAGTAAAGTCAGCTCCTCCATCAACTCGTATATCCATAAGGTTCGGTAACGAGTTGTAAATATTTGATGTTGCGTCTTTAACTAGTGTTCTATTTCCATTATAGTCGGTATAATCTTTTGTGAGTCTAGTTTGATCTGTACCCATATACAGATTACCTCCAGCAAGTATAAACTCACCGCCAAACTTCATGTCAAACTTACAACCTCTATTGTTCTCCCAATAGTATTTGATGTCATCAAAACTCTTTCTCACCCATTGTTGCGTTGCTCCATCCCATTCCACATCTCTGTAATAGGTTCCATTATGCTCTCTTAGCGACTTCGGGTTATTTTGAGGCCATGATGATCCCGTCGAAAAGGAACCTGACGTAATCTCTCCTGACCCATTACATTTCCTGTCAAAGTATACATCTCCGCCCGTCTGTTTGTATACCAACTTTCTCCCATTTTGCGCCATAATGCGCGACGTATGAAGTTCTCCTCCCTCTATAGTAATCCTTGCTGGTGTCTGGGAATAATTAGCATTCGCACCACAATAGTGGTCTCTGATAGGCGCATATATGCCGACAGACTGATCTGGCAATGACAGTTTTCCTGCCGAAATACGCAACTCTCCATTTACACATATAGATGGGTATGCCGTATATATAGGGTTAGAAGTAGTTTTTGTTTCCTTCAAATCTATTTCAGCGCCAGCTATCCATAATGTCGCTCCTCTTGGTATATATACAGATGCATCCCTTAAAAGTTCATAATAATATCTTGTCATGTAACCATTTGTCAACAAATTTTTTACACTTATTTTATTTTCGTTAACATTACTTGACTCAAGATAATCTAATAATCCATTTGTCTTATTCGCACCATAAGAAGGGAATGGACGTAGTTCAAGACCTCCTACTAAATTTCCACTCGCTTCTCTATTCTCTCCCATTCGGGTAATCCTTACATTATTTCCTAGTTTCAACACTCCCTTCTTCAAAACCCATGGCAATTCTACAATTGACGAATCTAAGTTAACCGTTTTCGACCATACTCGCAACAAATCAGGTACATATCTTGTGTCTGCTATCAATTCTGACACCTTATAATAATGATAAACATTACCAGGCTCCCTATCTTTGAGCGCACTTAAATCATATCCATCATTGAATGATTCTCGTGACATAGCAGAAGCCTCTATATCAACAATACGATTATCTTCCTTATCGCAAACTATTCTATACACATCCGTAGGTCCACCTGCATAGAATCTAGAATCATTTTTCCCATAAAAAACTACTTCGACAGTAGAATTCTGCTTTTGATTACCATCTCCGTATGATTCAACGAAAGGCTGATATGATTTATAATACGTTCTTAGCTCATATTCATCTTTCTCCGCTTGCGTCGAACCTTTATAATCATAGTAATTCCTAGTACCCAAACCTTCTTTTTTTACTGTCTTAAGCAAAGTAGTCGTAGTGTTATTATCACTTTTCTTGTAGTAATCATTCGTGTTCTCAGGCGCTTTATTTTCATCCGTTTCTCCTCTATAGGTGTAATTATGACCCACTTTAGCCATAATTACATTTCCGCCATCATTAATGAAATTTCCCTGTACATAGAATGTACTAAACGAACGTTCAGTAACATTAGCTGCACTGCGTCGATTTCCTCTCAACCACTCTGTCGCCGTCAATATTCCTCCAGCGTCAACCTTGATATCGCCTTCAACTGTTACCGAAAATCCTTCATAAACAGTACCCATAGAGAACTTAGCGCCATTGTGTATAGTCAAATTCCCATGAACAGTAAAATTCGACATGGCCAAGACTTGCTTTCCATATATATCAAGATTACCAAATTCTTCTACCGCAGAAATATCTCTCTTTTCTTCTCCTCCCCATACTTGCATCGTACATACCTTGAAAAGTGTGTTGTGGGCTGTAGAATATGTCTTCTTCTCTTCTTTCTGCTCTTCTGTATCGCCTACTTCATAATTCATCAGATTCCCATCTCGGTCACGCAATACAACATTGTCCATTTGGTATAAATGTAATATACCATCCGAAGTACCTGTAACGTAACCTCCCTTAATAGTAATCTTTACTTTATTCTCCTCAGATGCTGCCCCATCATATTCACTCATAATGAGACTTCCCTTCAACTCTAGATCGTGTACAGTCGCACTATGAGACAAACGTATAGTACGACCTCCAAGAATAACTACCTTATCATTTTCTCCAGGAATTTTATTTTCAGGATTCACATGCACAGTACCAGCGGCATTCGTCGTCCAACACATATGATTGTTCCAATCTCCATCATGATTGGAATACCACACAGTTCCACCAGCACCTTGACCTAAAACAGTTGTTGATACGGTTAATAATGTTCCCAATAGTATTGCAAAATAGCTTTTCATAGGTATGAATATATTTCGATTAGTGTACCAAGTTTTCTCTTTTGTTACGGATTTAACTCTCGAAAGGTTCATGAATCTCTTTGCTTCCCCTATAAAAATAAAATAAGGCAGCCTCTCTCGAAAGCTGCCTCTGTTTTTATAATATCGGATTAATGTTATTTAATTTCTAGGTCTAAACTCTTGAACATACCCATATTGACCTTATACTTGCCGACTGGCATTGCTACTCGTGTAGCTCCGTCCTCCATCTTGGCTGTGCCAACCTTCACTCTCTTACCTGATTCATCGTATACCTCAATACTCATTTTTTCCTTAGCCAAAACCTCAATACCACTGAAATCATCTGTTTTAATCGTTCTGAATACTGTTGTTTGAACACCTGACGACTCTATGATCGTAATATCACCTGGTTCTGGTTCTATAACAACTGGCAACTTTATGGTTATCGTTGTTTTTGCCTGATTCCCCTTCTCGTCTTTCGCAACTACCTCATACGTCCCATCTACTGCAGGTATAATATATGGCTCGCTAGCTGGTGTGCCATTTATCGTTACCGATGCGACTCCTTTATTGTCTGTAATAGTCAACGTAACGCTCTCTTCATAATTGGCTGTCGCTCCTAATACATCATCTCCTACCTTAATTACTGGGGCCTCTTCATCTTCTGGCTCTGCTACTGGCAACTTTATGGTTATCGTTGTTTTTGCCTGATTCCCCTTCTCGTCTTTCGCAACTACCTCATACGTCCCATCTACTGCAGGTATAATATATGGCTCGCTAGCTG
>JAKSLD010000039.1 GCA_024401395.1 Bacteroidales bacterium | reverse complement strand
TTTCGGAAATGATGTAATGCTGACAACCGTCATTTTCAGTCAGTACAGAATCAGTGTGTTAATGATAATCGGTCATACGGCTTGTGGTGTACAAGGGATGGATGGTGCTGAGATGGTGCAGTTGATGAAGGATAGGGGGATAGATGATGAGCATATCTCGCTGATGAAACATTGCGGCATAGACTTAGAGGCTTGGCTGCACGGGTTTGACGATACGCAAGAGGCGATATTGGAGACTGTGGATTTGGTGAAGAACCATCCGTTGGTGCCTAAGGATGTGGTGGTGAGAGGGTATATAATGGACTCGGGAACAGGGGAGTTGGAGAGGTTGTAAGAAGAGTATACAGAAAATAATTAAAAACATATATTATGAATAGATTGACAATATTAATTGCTACAATTTTTATTTCAGTTTGTGCTATGGCACAACAAAAGGCTTATATTCGTTTCAACGATGGAAGAGCCATTGAATGCAGCATTGAGGACATAAAAGAGATTGGATTTGAGAAGCAGGAAGGTGAAATAATAGTAGAACAGAAAGAAGCTCTTTATCCAGTTCCGGCGATGACATACGTAGATATGAATCTTTCGGTTAAATGGGCTACTTGTAATATTGGAGCAAGTAAGCCCAGTGAAACAGGATATTTCTTTGGCTGGGGAGAGTTGACGCCTCAAATGTATAAGCAATATAATTGGGCATCCTACCTCAAAGAATTCGGAGCAGAGATACAGTCGGCAGATGATTGTGGCACAGCAAAAGACCCTATGAAAGAGTACATACTTGGTGGTATAGAGTATGAGCGTTCCAACGATATTGGTGCTGTGGAATTTGATATGGCACATGAGAGATTAGGAGGGTATTGGAAGATGCCAAGCAAAAGAGAAGTTGAAGAATTGATGAAGATGTGCGACTGGGAGTGGATGTCAGAAGGGAATAGTGAGTATGACGGTGTTGCTGGCTGGAAAGTGATAAGTGATAATGGATTTTCAGTGCAATCTATTTTCTTTCCTGCAGTAGGGTATTATGAAGAAGGTGAGCACCAAGGGAATGGGTCTGGGTATTACTGGACAGCGACACCATCAAAAGACAATAAGCATGAAGCTATTATGTTTCAGTTCGATGGTAGTAGCAAACAGTTGTCTGGGAGTGAAAGGTATAGAGGTTTTGTGCTCAGACCTGTATATACAGATGTTCTGTTGTGGAATTCAGACGACGACGAAGATTAGCTGAGAATTAGTAGGTTTGTAGGGGGAGCGATAGGGGAGCTAGGGTGATATGAATTTGTGGCGATTGAGAATCGGGATTTCGGAACGAGATGATATAGTGGAAAGTGGGATTTCGGACCGAGATGATATATTTGAGGGGAAGGGATAGCCAATAGTCGGTATAGAATGCTAATCAAGGTTGCGATGTTTTAATGTTAAAAACGTCGCAAAATATGCGTTATTCTGAGTGCTTTTTTGCTAGTTCGACATTATTTTATCATTTTTGTCGCAGAATTTGCGACGATATGCATTGTGTTATGCTGTATTAAGAAGTTTAATATGTATATACACGAAAGAGATAATTGGACAAACTTCAGATGGAGCGAATCTCAGATATCGCTCCTTCAGGAGGAGGTATGCCGAAAGCAAGGATTGCTTTATGGCAGATTAAGTTCGCTTGGTTTTGACAGTAAGTTGCGGGCTATGGCCGAGAACCTGACTCACGATGTAGTGTATTCATCAGAGATTGAAGGAATACGTCTGAATACGGATCAGGTGCGCTCTTCCATTGCAAGAAAACTGGGTATAGAGAACGTCAAATATACTGCACCTTCGCATTATGTAGATTCAATTGTCAATGTGATGCTTGAAGCTGTACAGCACTATGACATGGCTCTCAGTAAAGACAAACTATGCGCATGGCAAGCAGCCTTCTTTCCAGATGGGTACAGCGAGGGTAGTCGGATTGAGGTCGGTCAGTATCGTACAAACGAAGAGCATATCATTAGTGGAATGTTGGGGCGTGAGAAGATACACTATATAGCTCCATCACCTGACCGTGTGGATGAAGAGATGCAAAAGTTCCTTAACTGGTTTAATGCTGATATACCTGTAAGCAGTATTATACGTTCCGCTGTAGCTCATTTCTGGTTCGTGAGTATTCATCCTTTTGAGGATGGTAATGGCAGGTTGGCACGTATACTTTCCGATGTGCTACTGGCAAGAGGGGAGAAGAGTGAGTTCCGCTTCTACAACGTTTCATCACAGATCAACAAAGACAAGAACCACTACTATGACATCCTGGAGCGAATGCAGCATGGAGACGGCGACATTACCGAATGGTTGGTGTGGTATATGCAGAAGTTGGTTGAAGCTCTTGACGATGCAGAAACCATTGTCACCACTATTCTCAACAAGAGCTTCTTCTGGCAGAAGGCATCGTCAATATCGATGACGGAGCGACAGACACAGATACTCAATATTTTCCTCGATGGCTATGAGGCAAAAATCACGTCGAAGACATGGGCAACATTGGCGAAGTGTTCCAAAGACACCGCCATACGTGACATACAGGATTTATTAGACAAGAACATCTTGGTGGAGGACATCCCAGGAGCGAAGCGTCCAAGCTACTCCATTGTCTATGATGCAGAAGACCTCACACAGTTCTTCACTGAGGTGAACGTCATAGAAGAGAATGGCGTTCACTATCTCAGAGCCTTGTTCAAAGGGAAGAAACCTGTAAACGAAAGGATTCTGAATCTTGATGCAGAGCGATTCCAGAAAGGAGATCTTCCTCTATCATATTTGCTCAATAAATACTGCTCATATATAGTAGCAAACAATTAGGTTGATAAAATTGAATTCAGTTGTCAATAATTATTTGACAACTGCCGCCGTTGGCAAGCGGTATGATGTGGGGTTCTACTCTATAGAAATGGAATTTAGAGTGAGAGGTGGGGTATGTTACGATTGGCAATTGGGATTTTTGGAGAAAAGTTGCGATTGGTAATCGGGATTTTGTATATTTGCATCAAAATGATGTTGCTATGATATCAAAAGAGCAAATAAGGCAAGTGATATATGACCAACGAAATCTGTATGTGGATCTAGGAATAGACAGACATATAGAACAAAATTTGGTTGATTGTCCAGAGGTGTTGGTGCTGACAGGAGTTCGCCGTTGTGGTAAATCTGTCTTGATGCAACAGATAAGAGCCAAACGAGAAGAGAAAGACTATTTCATTAGTTTTGACGACGACAGACTATTGCATTTCACTGTAGAAGACTTTCAGGTACTATACGATGTCTTTGTAGAAGACTTCGGTGTACAACACACGTTCTATTTCGATGAAATACAGATGGTAGACGGCTGGGAACGTTTTGTTGACAGACTATATAAGCATGGGAATAAGGTAATAGTGACAGGAAGCAATGCCAAGATGCTCAGTCGTGAATTGGGGACATTACTTACGGGACGACATGTCAGCAAAGAGGTGTATCCATTTTCACTAGGTGAATATATGGAGGTTACTGGTGTGGAGATATCGAGAGAATCATTGTACACTACAGAAGGACGGGCTATGCTACAAAATGTTCAAGGGGAGTATCTGCTTAATGGCGGTTTTCCTCAATACGTCAAGAGTAAGAATGTAGAATACCTGCGATCATTGTACAATGATATATTATACAGAGATATCATTGTCAGATATAAAATAGCATCAGATAAGCCACTGAAAGAGACTGTATATTACTTGATTAGCAATGCTACGCATCAGTTTACATATAGCTCTGTAGCGAAAGCAGTCGGAGTAAAAAGTTCGGAGACCATAAAAGACTACGTATCATATCTAGAAGAGACATATTTAGTCGGGCAGTTATCAAAATACGATGTTAAAGTTGGTGCACAAGTGAAGAGTCCGAAGAAGATATACTTCATAGACAATGCGCTAGTCAACATAATAGGGTTTAGTTTCAGTAAGAATGAGGGAGGCAGGCTAGAGAATGCTGTATATGTTGAATTACGAAGGAGAGGAAAAGAACTATATTACCACAATGACGGGAGTGAATGTGACTTTATTGTGAGAAATGGGATGAGTATAACAGAAGCATATCAGGTATCGGTTTCATTGGATGACGAGAAGACACGAAAACGAGAATTGGAAGGAATACGTTCGGCCATGAAAGCGTACTCATTGAATGAAGGATACATAATAACGAGTGAGGGGAATGAAGAAATAGAGGTAGAGGAAGGAGTTGTGCATGTGGTGTCGTTTGGGAGATGGATGATTTAGTCAGTAATTATGTGGAATTGCGACGGCATTTTGATACTTGGATGATATAGTAAAAGAAAATTAAGTCTATTTTTGTAAAAACAATCATAGATAGTAAAAATTAATGTCCATCTGGAGTAAAATCATAGAATCTGTAAGTGGTAATGGTGGTACATCGGCAGAGAGTGGGGAAGTGTCGCGAGATGCTACTCGCTATGCCCTTGTAGATTGTGAGGTGGGCTTGAATGATAAAAAGATTCATGATATTGGTGCTATTCGGTGGGATGGTGCGATTTTTCATTCTGCCGATAAGCATACAGCTCAGCAATTCCTTGAAGGTGTTGATTATGTTTGCGGCCACAATATTGTCCATCATGACGCTAAGTTTTTATTTGGAGAAGTTTCTCACAGATGGGCGTTAGTAGATTCTTTGTATGTTTCGCCATTGCTATTTCCTGAACGACCATACCATAGGTTGCTGAAGGATGACAAGTTAGTGAGTGAACAGTTGAACAATCCGGTAAATGATTGTGAGAAAGCTCGTGACTTACTGATGGAAGAAGTTGCTCAGTGGAGGGCCTTATCTGACAATAAACGAGCAATTTATGCAGCATTACTTCGAGATATTCCTGAGTTCCGTGGGTTTATGGAATTCGTTGGAGCGGAGGAACATGACAAAGGTAGGCTTCCTGAATGGATTAACAAAGAATATAAAGGCAAGATTTGTGAGCATTCAGATTTAACCAATATCATTGCTCAGCATCCGATAGAATTAGCTTACGCCCTTGCCCTTATAGACACGACAGATTTTCGTTCAATTACTCCACCATGGGTGCTACACAACTATCCGAATGTGGAGAACGTGGTCAGGCTTCTTCGTTATACACGATGTAACGAGGGGTGTGCGTATTGTAATAACAACCTTGATGTACACCATAACCTGAAGCAGTTATTTGGCTATGATCAGTTTCGTACTTACGAAGGAGAACCATTACAAGAAAATGCAGCTAGAGCTGCTGTAGAGGGAAAATCTTTATTGGCCATTTTCCCTACTGGAGGAGGCAAATCGCTGACATTCCAATTGCCAGCTCTCATGGAAGGTCGTTCTGTGCATGGTCTTACAGTCGTTATATCCCCCCTTCAGTCGTTGATGAAAGACCAGGTAGATAACCTTGCTGATAGAGGTATAACAGAAGCTGTCACCATAAATGGACTACTAGACCCAATAAGTCGTTCGTTGTCGATTCAACGTGTTCAGGATGGAGATGCGTCGCTGCTATATATTGCGCCAGAAATGCTACGCTCCAAGACCATAGAAAAGATACTTTTGGCTCGTCATGTGGTAAGGTTTGTGATAGATGAAGCCCATTGCTTTTCATCTTGGGGACAAGATTTTCGTGTTGATTACCTATATATTGGCAAATTTATCAGTGATTATCAGAAGAAAAAGCGTTGTAAGGAGGCAATACCTGTATCCTGTTTTACTGCCACTGCCAAACAGAAGGTTGTACAAGATATATGTGATTATTTCAAGCAAACACTAGACCTAGACTTACAACTATACGCTTCTACTGCCTCAAGAACCAACCTCAGATATTCAGTCATACATGCAGATACCGACGAAGACAAGTATACGAAATTACGTTCGTTGATATCAGAAAGTGATTGTCCCACGATTGTCTATGTTTCTCGAACCAAAAGAACATTTCAGCTGGCTGAAAAGCTCACTCGCAACGGCTATAAGGCCTTGCCATACAATGGTCAGATGGATGCTGACGAAAAGATAGCCAATCAAGATGCCTTTATGAGCGATCAAGTTCGCATTATTGTAGCTACCTCCGCTTTCGGAATGGGTGTAGACAAGAGTGATGTGGGGTTGGTAGTACATTATGATATTTCCGATTCTTTGGAAAACTATGTGCAAGAGGCAGGACGTGCTGGTCGTGATCCCCATCTTGAGGCCCGATGCTTTGTGTTATATAGCGATGCTGACCTAGACAAGCATTTCATATTGCTTAATCAGACCAAACTAAGCATAAGTGAAATACAACAAGTATGGAAGGCTGTCAAAGAGATGACCAAGCAGCGGATGCGCATTTATAGTTCGGCGTTAGAGATAGCCAGGAAAGCAGGGTGGGACGATTCAGTTTCTGATATTGAGACAAGAGTTCGCACAGCTTTGGCAGCCCTTGAGCAAGCAGGGTATCTAGAACGAGGGAATAATGTTCCGCATGTTTATGCTACAGGTATTACGGTGAAAAATATGGATGAGGCGCGCAAACGAATAACAGAGTCATTATTATTTGATAATGACGAAGTGGAAAAGGCAGTGCGCATCATAAGGTCATTGATTTCACAGAAATATATTGCAAAGGCGCAAGACGCTGAAGCCGAGTCTCGTGTAGATTATCTGGCGGATATACTTGGCTTGAACAAGAAGGAAGTAGTATCGGCAGTGGAACGAATGCGTCAGGAAGGCATCTTAGCAGACACAAAAGATATTTCGGCATACCTTGGAGATTCTGGAGAGTCAGAGAACAAGGCAAAGAGACTTCTTGAGCGTTTTGCAAAGCTAGAACGTTACATTCTGAATAGCATACCAGACAATTCGCTTAGAATTTCCTTCAAGCAACTAAATGATAATGCTCAGAATGAAGGTGTTACGACATCAACAGAGAAAGACATCCGCACATTACTCTATTTCCTTACTGTAAAAGGATATACTAGAAAGAATGAGGATGCTGCCCATAATATAGAATTGATTCGCCAGGCTGACATGGAAGCCACACTCAACCGGTTTGAGAAAAGACTAGAGATTTGTAATTTTGCGGTGGAATGGTTATACAATCTCGTGTCGCAACAGGCTATAGAGGAGACACAAAAGAAAGGCATCCAATTCTCCGTAGTGGAATTACTAAACGACTTAAAATCGCAGGGGCAGAATATCTTTGGGTTACTTCGAAACGTACAGTTGGAAGATGTAGAAGAATCACTGCTATACCTCTCTAAGATAGGAGCGTTGAAACTAGAAGGAGGATTCTTAGTACTCTACAATGCTATGGATATCCGCCGTATAAAAGACAACCGTCTGCGCTACAAACAAGACGATTACCGTATGCTGAATGAGTTCTACAAGTTGAAGATTCAGCAAGTACACATAGTAGGCGAATATGCCAATCTTATGGTTCGTGACTACAATGCCGCCCTACAATATGTGCAGGATTATTTCCAAATGGACTACAAACGATTCGTTTCGAAATACTTCAAGGGCCGTCGTGTTCAAGAGATCGAGCGCAACGTAACACCTGAGAAATATGACCAACTCTTTGGTTCTTTGTCCTATAAACAAATGGAGATTATTTCTGACAAAGAATCTCAATGTATTGTTGTTGCGGCTGGACCTGGCAGTGGAAAGACCCGTGTATTGGTGCATAAATTAGCATCGTTGCTTTTGCTAGAAGACGTCAAACACGAGCAATTACTTATGCTTACCTTCTCTCGTGCAGCTGCTATAGAATTTAAGCAACGTTTGATGGGGCTTATTGGCAATGCCGCTCATTTTGTGGAGATAAAGACATTCCATTCCTATTGCTTCGACCTTCTCGGGCGAATTGGCAATCTAGACGATGCCAAGAATGTCGTATCTCGTGCAGCACAGATGATTATGGAAGGAGAAGTAGAACCCAACCGCATTTCTAAAACTGTACTAGTAGTGGACGAAGCACAAGACATGAGTGCAGAAGAATACCAACTTGTACATGCACTAATGACAGCCAATGAAGAGATGCGCGTTATAGCTGTGGGTGATGATGACCAGAATATATACGAATTCCGAGGTTCGAACTCGCAATACATGGCTCAGTTGCTTAAAGATTCGGGAGGTCGGTTTGTAGAGATGACAGAGAACTACCGCAGTGCAAAGAATGTTGTAGATTTTGCAAATGCTTTTGTTAGGGGTATTCGTGGTAGAATGAAGAGCATACCGATTCAGTCAATTACCCAGAATGAAGGCCTGGTAAGTGTGACACATCATGTTCCTGGTTATATGTACGAACCATTGGTGCGTAATCTTTTGCAACATAGAGGTGGAGGCTCAATGTGCGTACTCACACAAACCAACGAAGAGGCAGTAATTCTGGTGGCACTATTGCGAAAGCACGGACTAAGAAGTAAACTCATTCAAAGCATGGATGGGTTCCGATTCTGGAATATGGCAGAGGTACGTCTATTTCTGAAGAATATCGACGCAAAGACGCACACCCCACTAATTACAGACGAAACTTGGGAAGAAGCAAAGAACTATACCTACGCTACCTATAGCAGTTCAGAGAGCCTACATTATCTTAAACGTTGCATTGAACTTTTCGAGACGACTAATAAGGCTAAATATTTAACTGATTTCAAGGAATTTGTCTTTGAATCATCAGTAGAAGACTTCTGCGACCTATCTGGTGCAGATGTCGTTGTTTCTACCATCCACAAGTCAAAAGGCAGAGAGTTTGACGATGTTTATATGCTGATTACGGAACCACACCATATCACCGATGATGTTCTTCGTCGGTATTATGTAGGCATGACCAGAGCTAAACAACGACTATTTATTCATACCAACAGCAATATATTCGACAAATTGCCTGCCAGTCAGCATATAGTAGATCAGTATCATTACGAAATGCCTGATGAGATAGTACTTCAGCTATCCCACAAAGACGTTAATCTTGGGTTCTTCAAGACGCGAAAAAAAGAGGTTCTTTCGCTTCGTGCTGGTGAACAGTTACGATTTGAGAACAATTACCTTTATTCTGAAAAGAGTAATATTCCTGTAGCACAATTGTCACAAAAGATTCAGGGAGAACTCATAGCTTGGTCTAATAAAGGCTACAATATCACTTCTGTAGTTATTCGGTTTATTGTTGCATGGCGACCAAAGGATGCACCAAAAGAAGAAAAAGAGTCGGCTGTATTGCTAGTGGATTTAGGATTGTCAAAAGTTCAAATATAATAAAAAAGGAAAATTATGACTGAAATAGATAAGATGCTGGAATTCAACAAGGAATTTGTTGAGAAGAAAGGGTATGAGGGTATATTATGGATTCGAGGACTGGAGAATTGAAGACATTGTAAGACAAGTATGAATAATATCGTATTGGCAGCGATAGGCGTTGGGGGATCGACGCTGATTGGTTCGGCACTGGGTTACTTTATAAAGAATGTATCCCATAAGGTAAATGACGCCATTATAGGGCTTTGTGCCGGTATTATGCTATCGGCCGCAGTACTAGGATTGATGGCACCGGCATTTGATATGGTACCGGATTGGGAAGGCATTTGGGTGCCATGCCTGGGCGTAATATTAGGTGTAGTTATACTGAATATACTTGATTATATTACGCCACATTTGCATAATATTACAGGGAAAGATAGTGAAAAACACCAGAATAATCAGCATATCAACAAAGTAATGCTCTTTGTGATGGCTATAGCACTGCATAAATTTCCAGAAGGTATGGCAGCTGGTGTCGGTTTTGGAGGAGAGGGCTCTACAGATGCTGTAGGCGTTGCTATTGCCATATCGCTTCAGAACGTACCAGAAGGTATGGTAGTAATATCTCCATTGCTACTAGCTGGAGTCAGTCGGTTTAGAACATTCATCATAGCCATAATAATAGGGTTATTAGAAGTCTTCGGAGTATTTACCGGATATTATCTTGGCAGTATTACAAATGCAGTATTGCCACTGATGCTTGCGCTATCAGGTGGTGCTATGCTGTATGTTGTGAGTGATGAGATGATACCAGAGAGTCATGCCCATGGGTATCAGAAAGAGGCTACATACGCATTATTGGCTGGATTTGTGATGATGATTTTGATAGAAAGGATATAAAAAATATGAAAATATGAAACATCAGAAAATTGCACTAATATTCTGTGTCATAATATCGGTTATAAGTGTAGATGCACAAGAACTATTATGGCCAATGGCTGGAAAGAAAGCCGGAGAAAATATTCTGTATAAGCCACAAGCGTATATAGACAATAAACAGGTATTTGATCAACTCTTTATAGGAGGTGAAGAGGGAGATATAGTATTATGTCCCGTTGATGGTATGCTAAGTGATATTAATGTGTCATATATGGTAACACTGGATGAATATTATAGTTTTGACTATGACACCAAAATGACGATGGATGAAAACATTGCAACAGCTAAACTAGAAGAAGGCATTGACAGAAAAAACATATCAATAGGAATTGGAATTGTAACCGATAAAGGACATTGGGCTATAAGTGGATTAAAAGGAGACAAACGATTCAGGTCAGGAGAGAAGATTTCAGCTGGAGATACTTTAGGAATAATAGGGCATTCATATAGGAATATCAAGGAACCATCAATAGTTATAAATACCTATGATTTAGCAGGCAAGCCCAAAGACCCAATGACTCCATTTGGGCTAGAGAGTAGTTTCGTGGCGTTTGGAGAGTTGAAGCGAGACAATCCGATGAGCGAAGAGAAGATATGTGAAGATTTAGAGGTGTTGAAACAGGCATTCATAGAGATATACCCATCGCTCGAGGCACATACGACAAAAGAAGAGTGGTCGGCGTATATAGACTCGCTCAAGACAACCATAACGTCGCCTATGAATCCGAGTTTTGAGTTCAGGATGTTATTGCAAGAGATTTTGCATAAGATGAATGACAGTCATTTAGCAATGATGCCAGATCCGATAGTTCAAGAAGAGCAAAAAAAGAGGTTTTCAAGTGAAATACTATCATTATGCGATGACACAGTGCGAGTGGCAGCGACGACCAAGAAATATGAGCAGTATCTGTGGCGTATTGTGACACATATCAATGGAGAGTCGGTAATGAAATATGTAGAAGAGAGAAAAAAGATGCTCAGCAACTATGACGAGCAAGTAGAGAGTACTGTACAAGAGGCACTATTGCTGATGCAAAATGTGGTGAAGGGGAAAGAGGCCAAAGAACATATATTGACATTTGATGATGGTACGACAGCGACATTGCCTCTGTTGGCAAAGAATGAGGTCATAATGAATGATAAATTGGCACAAATGTTCAAGTGGAGGTATCGAAACCGTCAGACCAGAGAAACGGATTTTTACGAAACAAGAGAGCTTAACGATTCTACATCGTATCTGGGTATCAAGACATTCAGTATACCAGACAAACAAATAGAAGATATAAAACAATATCTAGACACTTGCAAAAGCAATCTAATAATAGATGTACGAAATAATTATGGAGGAGAAAATTCTGCACTGTATAAGATACTGAGCTTCCTTACAGATAAGCCAATGAGTCGACAGAAAGGAGGTTATCACAGGGTCAGCAAGAAGGGACGATACGATATGCTCAAATACAGCGCTAACTATCCCCCTGACATTGAGTTATATTCAGATTACGAACAGGGAGAAAACGGCTGTTACAAAAGAGACTCGATAGAGACACTAGCTATAGTGATGCCAGACACGGCAGTGAATTACTGCGGCAAGATATACGTATTAACCAACGGAAGTTCGTTTTCGGCGGCTATGCTATTGCCATCTGTGTTAGTTAGAAACAGGCGAGGAGTGAGTGTAGGAAGAGAGACTGGAAGTGCATACCACAGAATGGCATGTATGGACCAAACAGAAATACGACTACCAAATACATTGCAGACTATAAGTATCCCAATGGTACAAACTGTTTTTGACACGACACTGTGTGAGCGAGTGCCTATGGGTAGGGGATTGATGCCTGATTATCCTATGTCTCTGACGTTTTACGAGATAACTGATGGGGGAGATGGCAAGACAGACGTAATGTTGGAATACGCGCTCAAGTTGATAGCAGAAGGAAGATATTTGAGTGAGACCGATCCATTTGAGCAATCGGACAGAGAAGAAGAGAAATCAGACTGGTGGTGGATGATTGTTGGGGCACTTGTTGTGGCTGGAGTAGGTGGATTAGGTGTATTATATGAGAGAAAGCGCAAGGGGAGAGAAGGATGAGTGTTTTTTCTAATAGTACTGGAAAATTTGTATCTTGGAAAAAGCTACTTAAGTTGTGGTTACAAAAATGCTACATATGGAGAAAAAGAGACGGCTGTATTACTAGTGGATTTAGGACTGACAAATATAAAAAATCAATAATATTATACACAAGGCTTACTTTGAGGTAGGTTCAGTAAATTTTTAGGGTGACACGAAAAATGACGATATCAATAATATTAGTGGTTGTGTCGGTAGTGGTTCTTGCACTATTGGCGCATCCTGCTTTTGGGGCTAGCCCTAGGGGCAAGAGGCTGGAACGTATCAAAACGTCGCCAAACTACAGAGACGGGCAGTTCCACAACCTGCAGAGTACAGTCATGATGACGACTGACCGCGGTCGTATTTCTACCATGTGGCATTTTGTTACGGAGAAGAAGAACCCGAAGAGGATACCTACAGATACTATCCCTATGACTAAAGTCGATCTGTCGGCATTGGACACGAGCAAAGATCAGATAGTATGGATGGGCCACTCCAGCTATCTTTTAGTGTTCGGAGGAAAGACCATACTTGTAGACCCTGTCCTCACGCAGAGTTTCCCTGCATCAATGGCCATGAAGCCTTATCCTGGCACAGACCTATATAAGCCAGAAGATATACCGGATATAGACTGCCTTATTATTACGCATGACCACTATGACCATCTGGACCGCGGTACAGTAAAACAGATTCGTAATAGGGTAGAACGAGTGATATGTCCACTTGGAGTTGGCGCTCATTTTGAAAAATGGGATTATGACCCTGATAGAATTACAGAACTCGATTGGTGGGAAGATACAGAGGTCGACTCGCTCGCCATTACTTGTACCCCTGCCCGTCATTTCTCAGGCAGATTCCTTAAGTCAAATCCTACATTATGGGCATCGTTCATGGTACAATATAACGGTCGCGCAGTATTTATCGGTGGCGACTCAGGCTATGGTATTCATTTCAAGCAGATAGGGGAGAGATTCCCAAATATAGATCTGGCAATATTGGAGAATGGCCAGTATAATGAAGAGTGGCGTAATATTCATACTATGCCAACCCTTCTACCACAGGTTATTAAAGATTTGAACCCTAAAAAAGTCCAGCCTGTGCATAACAGTAAATTTGCCCTAGCAAAACACGATTGGGATGAGCCTATGCGACTGATTCGAGAGGCGGCAGAGGCAGACAGCACTATTAATCTGTTGGGAGCTACATTAGGCAGACCTACAGAGTTTTAGTCAGGGGGGATGTCTTTAGAGACCCACGGCTATTTCATATAAAACGCGAAGTAAATAGTTTCATTATACAGAAATGCTTCGTATGTATGTTGTGCGTATGATGATCGTATGATGATCGTATGACGTGCGTATGATGAGCGTATGACGTGCGTATGTGTTTGTAGGGGGATAGGCTTTGGCATTACTGGGGAAAGTATGGTCGCAAACATTCCAGAATTGTTGAATGGATATGTTTGATGTTGTATAATTGCAGGGAATGAACACGTTAGATTGTAGGGTTAAATGAAAGAGCCGTACTGTTGTATCTTCAAATAAGAACTTTTTTATTTGTTGGAGAGGAATAACGGAGTATATTTGCACAAAAAACATATATATAATGCGTATTAGTGTAGTAGACAGCCTTCGCGGCTTTGCTGTAGTCGGCATAATAATCATTCATTTTTTGGAGCACTTGAACTTCTATTCATTTCCTGAGCCTACACCATTTGAGCAAGGACTCTGGGATACGGTATTCTATTTAGGATCCAACAAGATGTACGCGATATTTGCGCTATTATTTGGACTAAGCTGCTATATCCAGCACCATAATCAAGAGGTCAAGGGCAATGACTTCAGGGGACGATTTGCGTGGCGTATGCTGCTGCTATTCGGTTGGGGAATGATAGACCTTATGTTCTTTAACGGAGATATATTGTGTACTTACGCGGTATTAGGACTGTTCCTTATCCCACTAGTAAAAGCTTCAGACAAAGCACTTTTGATAGCAGCAACTATACTATTTCTGCAACCTATAGAGATAGTGTATATGATTGCGGCCATGGTAGACCCAGCAGTAAAGTCAATGAACCTAGGAATGGGGGCATATTGGGACAAGGCATTTGAGGCCTGTGCCAACGGCAATATTCTAGATGTAGCGAAGACCAACATAGAGTGCGGATTACAAATCAACTTTGGGTGGGCATTAGAGAACGGCAGACTAACACAAACACTATTCCTCTTCATTACAGGAATGCTGCTAGGCAGAAAACGTATGTTTATAGACGAGGGGAACAATATGAGTATATGGAAGAATATTCTAGGCGGTTCGATAGTGTTATATGCTGTGATGCAGACACTACTCTTTGCGATACCATTTGAAGATATGCACGCTACGATATCAAAAAGTGCAGAGGTTATGGTATCATCATGGCGCAACTTTGCAATGACAGCCTTTTATGTATCTTGCATTACATTATTATATTATCGTACATCATTACAGAAAAGCATAGATCACCTATCATGTATTGGCAAGATGAGTCTTACCGATTATCTATTACAATCCATAATCGGCGGCTTCCTATTCTACAACTGGGGATTGAACCTTCATACAGTGAGCGGTCATGCGATGAGCTTTGCACTAGGAATAGTATTTGTCTGCTGTCTATATTTCTTCTGCAAGTGGTGGACAAGCAAATTTCAGAGAGGACCACTTGAGGAGATATGGCGCAGGCTGACATGGATTGGGAAAAAATGACATTGTGATTAAATTGCAACCTAGTTGCATTAGGATAGTCGTAACTATGCATCGTGAAAAGGCACTAAAAGAGAAGAGGTGCTCGATGTATAACGTTAAAATACAAGATTATGAAGAAATCATTTAAGATTGAGGTTGATTGTGCTAACTGCGCTAACCTAGTAGAGACATCCATCAAGAAAATAGACGGTGTTATAGATGCCAATATCTCATTTATGACACAAAAGATGAAGATAGAGTTTGCAGAAGGGTGCGATATTGATGGTGTTTTGGCAGAAATAGAGCGCGAGGCAAAGAAGATAGAGTCGGATTTCGAGATATTGAAATAGGGAGTCCTATGAATAAGAAACAACAAAAGATGCTTGTCAGGATATTGACAGCATCGGCGTTTGTAGTTGCTCTCTTGATAACAGACGTAGAGGTACTGCCATTAGGAAGAATAGCCAAAGGTCTGCTATATTACCTGATAATTTACCTAATTATAGGCTATGATATTCTAATCAAGTCGTGGAAAGGGATTCTGAACGGTCGGGTATTTGACGAGAATTTTCTAATGGCAGTTGCCACGATAGGAGCTTTTGCGCTAGCCCTGTACGAGCAGAGCGGTGATTATCTAGAAGCCATAGCCGTCATGCTATTCTATCAAGTCGGGGAATTCTTCCAGAGCTATGCTGTAGGCAAGAGTCGCAGAGACATCAGCGCACTTATGGACATACGTCCAGACTATGCCAATATAGAAGAAGGCGGAACCATAGAGAGAGTAGACCCAGACGAAGTAGAAGTAGGGCAGATTATCATAATTCAGCCAGGAGAAAAGATACCCATTGACGGAGTAGTGGCAGAAGGCAGTTCGAGTCTAAATACGGCAGCATTGACAGGAGAATCGGTACCAAGAGAAGTAAAGGCAGGAGACGAAGTAGTAAGCGGCAGTATAAATATGACAGGAGTTCTGAAAGTGCGTACCACGACAGAATTCGGAGAGTCGACAGTCTCAAAAATACTCGAACTAGTAGAAGACAGTGCATCGCACAAGTCAAAATCAGAAGAATTCATTGCGCGTTTTGCCAGAATATATACGCCAGCCGTATGCTATGGAGCATTAGCGCTGGCAGTTATACCACCAATAATAAGGCTAGCATTGACGGCAGAGCCCATGTGGAGTGAATGGATATACCGGGCATTGACATTTCTAGTAATAAGCTGTCCATGTGCACTGGTAGTCAGTATCCCATTATCATTCTTTGCCGGGATAGGAGGAGCGAGTCGTGAGGGAATATTAGTCAAAGGCGCAAATATACTAGAGACACTAGCGAAAGTCAGGACAATAGTCCTTGACAAGACAGGAACGCTGACAAAAGGAGTATTTGAAGTTACAGCCATACACGACGAAGAAGATAAAGAGCACACTACAGAGACAGAAAAGCAGCGCATAATAGAAATAGCAGCAAAAGCCGAATGTGCATCATCGCACCCTATAAGTAAAAGTCTGAGGCAAGCATACGGCAAAGAGATAGACCACACGCAAGTCGGAGAGATAGAAGAGATCAGCGGTCATGGCATTACGGCAATTATCGGAGGAAAGAAAGTAGCAGTAGGAAACGAGAAACTCATGGAAAAGACCCGTGCAAATAACTGTCAATGCCATAAGGCAGGTACGATAGTTCATGTAGCAGAAGACGGGCAATACAGAGGTCATATTGTTTTAGGAGACATCTTAAAGCCACGCGCCGCAGAAGCCATAGATGCCATGCATAAAATAGGAGTCAGGCGTACAGTCATGCTTACCGGAGACAACCATAAGGTAGCAGAAGAAGTCGCTTCGGCACTACATATAGACACGGTGTATAGCGAATTACTACCAGCAGACAAAGTAGCGAAGACCGAAGAACTCCTTGAGACACAACAGAAAGGCGAGAGTCTGGCATTTGTGGGAGACGGCATAAACGACGCTCCAGTGCTTATGCGAGCAGACATAGGCATTGCGATGGGAGGCATTGGAAGCGACGCAGCCATAGAAGCCGCAGACGTAGTATTAATGGACGATGATCCGATGAAGATAGTGACGGCGATAGGAATCTCCAGAAAGACTATAGGCATAGTGTGGCAGAATATAGTTATGGCGTTAGGTATTAAGGGACTATGTCTAATACTGGGAGCGTTTGGCATAGCAAATATGTGGCTAGCGATATTTGCCGACGTAGGAGTGATGGTTATAGCCGTACTTAATGCGATAAGAGCGATGTACGGTATCAAGCAATAGGGTATAGAAGAAAAAAACACCAAAGAAAAAGAATCTTTGGTGTTTTTTATGTCTTAGAACGCTAGCTTATAGTGATGCTTCCATTTGCGGAAGGCGATATTCTCCTCTGGAGTAAGAGTGTCATCAGCCAAGATGACAGTTGAGATAAACGTTGCAAGCATCATGAGGACAGTAGATTTAGCCGATTCATCAATCTGAGCCAGCAATTCGTCTGTATCACGAAGAATATCATTGAGATCAAAATTACTCTCCATAGTCTTGGCGATAACGGCATCCGGATCGATAGTAAAATCATTCTCCCTGCTCAATTCCTCTACGAATTTTCTGACGAAATTAGATTCAGAAATTGATACATCGCCATCGACCATCATGAAAAAGGCACCAGTTCTACATATAAGTACCGCCCACTCCTCTGAAAAATTTACCAACATAACAATCTATAATTGAGTAATTTGTGTACTATTTATTCTTCTTATCGTCATTCAAGACAGTTACGGCGACCTCGATAGCCTTGCCGATAATCTTTAGTGTTGTGGTAGTTTTATTCTTGTCCATAATGTATATATAATGAATTATTTCAATATCTTCTAACAAAGAGACTAGAAGACTATCTCACCATTAAAAACAAATGGTATGCAAATAAAAAAATAATTAACAAGCTATGCAAATTAATTCCTAATTACTAATTCCTAATTCCTGCTAATTCGTACTAATTGTGCTTATGTGTGGAGGGTGTAGAGGTGCTTTGAGGATGGTTTGTAGATCCTTTGTAGTATAAGGGAAGTCCCTTGTTGGTCGCAATTTTTTAATTTAGTAGGTATTATTATTTGTCTTTTTTAGTCAAAATACGCACTTTTGATGTTGTACTGCGGATATTTCGTACTTTTTCCGCAGTATACATGCTGAATTGAGAATAATTATGTACTTTTGCACCGTCATTTATATCAATACAGCTTATGCTTACGACCATAAAACAACAACGTCAGGAATGCGAACAGCTATTGTCTATGCGCTATATCAACAGACAACCACGTTATGATATTCCTCTTATGTTGCAGAATTCACAGATAAAGCTGATTACTGGACCTCGGCGAGCGGGCAAGTCCATATTTGCACTCATGATGCTGAGAGATTATAGTTTTGCGTACCTCAACTTTGATGATCATAAACTGCTTTCTCTATGGAATGAAGATCTTGTGATGTCAGCTCTTGATAGTGTATATCCATCCTATCAATACCTGTTGCTCGATGAGGTGCAGAATCTCGAAGGTTGGGATTTGTGGGTGGCAAAGCTTTATCGCAGAGGTATAAATCTAATCATTACAGGTAGTAACGCCAAGATGCTGAGTAGCGAAATGGCAACGGTGCTGACAGGCCGATATGTAGAGATTGAGATGCTGCCGTTCGGGTTGTCTGAAACACTCAGCTATTTTGGTATCACAGCTCAGGATATCCAGTCGGAGCAGGAGTCCAAAGCAAGGATTATCTACGAGGAATATCTTCGTCTGGGAGGCTATCCTGAAACGCTGCAGGCTCGTCAGATGACGAAGAGTTATCTGCAGACTCTATTTACGTCAATCATTACAAAGGATGTGGCACAGCGTCATAAAATACGTAAGGTTACGGAACTGTTCAACCTCGCCAACTACTTGCTTGCCAACTTCTGCAATCCGTTTACCACTCTGTCGCTGAGCGAAGATCTGGGTATGAGTAGTGAGAATACAGTAAAGAAGTTCTGTGGCTATCTGCACGAACCTTACTTATTCTATTATCTTCCACGATACAATAACAAACTGAAGGCCATGTTGAAGGCCCCGAGAAAAGTGTATGTGGTGGATAATGGCTTTGTTCTCAGTGCAGGATTTAATCTCAGCGAGAATCTAGGACGTCTACTCGAAAACGAAGTGTTTCTAGAGCTACGTCGTCGAGGCTATGACGAGGAGAAGACGCTCTTCTATTATCGCTCGCGTAATGACAAGGAGGTAGATTTCGTCACACGCACAGGTGTTCATGTAGAACAACTTATTCAGGTGTCATACGACATAAGCAACGAGCGTACTCTCAAACGCGAACTCTCCGCATTGGTGGAATGTTCTGAGGAATTACATTGCGATAATCTCTTGTTAATCACTTTTGATACAGAGGACACTATCGAGCACAAGGGCAAATCAATACAAGTGCGGGCTTTTAATAAATGGTAAGTTGCACTTCTGTTTTTACCGAATGCTTTTTTTTGTCATTTACCTTTATCATGCGGTCATCCTCGTTCTATCCTATTCCTTTCCTATTACATTGGCATGGGATGGGATAGAGGAAAGAAAAAGAGACGCTGCCGATGGGCAACGCCTCTTGATGTATCAACAACCT
>JAKSLD010000038.1 GCA_024401395.1 Bacteroidales bacterium | reverse complement strand
ATGCCAAAATGGGAACCTGGAATTCAATACGGGAAGGCAGTAAAGGTACAATACACCGTACCCATTAACTTCAGTCCTATAACCCCCAATGCAGAATAAAGCCCCCTTTATAGGTATCAGTCGGCACAGATTAGGCAGAGATGGAGAAGGAGTGACTACACTTGCTGCATTTCATGGCTGTCCTTTAAGGTGCAAGTGTTGTCTCAATTCGCAATGTCAGCGAGAAGATGGAATACGAGAATATCTGACGCCACAAGAACTATTAGAAAAGGTAGTGATAGACGATCTATATTTTCAGGCTACTGGAGGCGGTATTACATTTGGCGGTGGGGAACCAGCCACGCATAGTCGGTTCATAGAAGAGTTCAGAAGCATAAGTAATCCGGTCTGGAAAATCAATATTGAGACAAGCCTCAATGTTTCGCGAGAGCATATTGAGCGAATAGCGCCTTTCGTTCATCAGTTCATAATCGACATAAAAGATATGAACAGCGATATCTATAAGGCATATACAGGTATTACAAACACACAGGTAAGGGACAATCTAGAGTACCTGTCACAGGCAGGGCTTAGCTCCAAGTGCCGTATACGTGTCCCTCTCATTCCCAACTTCAATACACAAGCCGATACGGAATATAGTAAGCAAGCGCTTATGCAAATGGGGTATGCGGATTTTGATGTTTTTGAATATCAGGTATGATTTTGAGGGGGATATGCGACGTCATTTGTTACGATTCTATGACGTAAACGATTTGTATCTGTTTTGAAAACATAATGTAACAACTTACGGAGAGACGCTTAAAATGGAGCAGCACAATTATCACTGGCAAATGGTAATGGCACTTGTATATTCCATGTAATACAGTGTAATCCGCCTCCCTGAGAAGCGATATCTCTCAGACGTATAGTTCGTACTTCGCAGAAAGGATTAGCTTCCTTTATATATTTCAACGCTTGCTTATCCTCTTCAATTCCAAAGATTGGCATAATGATATTGTCGCCAACTTGAAGGTAATTTATATAAGCCCAATTATAGTCAGCATTTGGTTCCTTAACATCAAAAAGCATCTCTATTACTTTAAATCCTTGCCTCTCAAGGCGACGTCTTATTTCATCAGCTTCTTCGGGGTGAGATTCTCTATGATTAGTCATTAATATACGATTACCACCTGTCCATTTTATCATCCCATCAGCATGACCATAGACATCCGCATCAAGCGTTTCCCGATTGTCAGGATGCCATGGTAGGACAATAACGTCTGAATCAAAAATGTCTATCAGTCGGCAATAAAACTCTGAATCATCTTTGGCGTATCCGTTCTCACCAAAAACCTTGTCTGTCATTACTACCCAATCGCCACACTTTACAAAATTGCCTCCATCTAATATAATACCTGAATCCTTGCAGAAATCTTCTGGAATATACCCATTATAAGCCACATGTGAATCTGTCAAATATGTAGTTCCAGAGCTCTTGAGATAATCAGGATTATAATCATAAACCACAAACTTATTCTGCTCTATCTGAATAGGCATATAGTCGCGAATCCAAATGTCTTTTGTATTCTTCACCTCTCCCCATCGTATGTCCATCTCATCAAACAGTCTTGTCAACCGTTTGAAAGTACCAGGGTAAAAGGTCTTCAGCATATCAGAGACATAAACAAAATCTGTCTGCGAATCATTATAACCAATATTGCCTTTCCCTGCCATAATCCTTTCAGGATTACCATCATCATCAAGCAATACACCAGGTATCATCTCAATCCAATCAAACATTATTTCAACGATTTGAACAACCTTATCTATAGACAAGAGAATATACTCTTCATTCAACTTGTGGTGTATCGCGTCAACCGCATAATACAAATCAATCCATCCTCCATACCCTACATCATAATTCCAATAATGCGCAAAGGCATCATCGATGACTTGCCAAATATGATCTGGAAGTTCGAAATCAATACCATTCAATACCACCTGATGCATCACATCTGGTGTAAAAGCATTAGGTAAATTAGGGCTAAAAAACATCTTTTCCATAGCGACAATCTTTTTGTTTCGTCGCAAATATATGGAACCTAATTGGAAGGTAGTAACCATCAAAACAAGCATTAACACGCTGTATAAAAGTAATATAAAATATTTATAATTTATAATGCAGAGCCAGAGCGAGACTCAGTCTTTATATATTAATATATAGGCATGAAGGCTTTTAGAGTAAATTAACATTTCAACAAGGATAGATGAGTCGTTATTGGAGTTAAATGACAATTACAACGTTGCAAAAAACAAACAACACTCATCTTTTAAAGAAGCTGTAACAAAGGCATCAAAAGCATCGTATTTTAACAAATTTCTATTATTTCTTAATGATACAAATATGGGATTAAAACAGTTACTAAAAGATTTCAATGGGGTAAATGGAGACGAAGTAAAACTTAAAGAGTTTTTTCAGAAAGTCGCCCCAGTTGTTTTTGGTGGTCAAATAGTTGCTAAGACATCGCAGACTACTATAGAAATCAAACCTGTAGATATAGAATTCTATTATCATGAAGAAGATGGTGATATAAAGGATCCTATCATGTACCATCGGTTTCCTAAAGATGAGAAGAAAAGAGGAAACGATGAATACCGTTACTATGAGATAGGACAGCTCAATATGCATGTTTCAGGTATCGACATAACATTTGAAAAGCCTGGTTATCGAGCTAGCATTCTCATTCGTGGATTTTTGGTAAAAGAGAATGGGAAAGATATCACTAATAGAAAAGCAAAAGAGGGGTATGAGACTCGGTCTACCGTGTTGTATGATGCAATATGTAGAAACTTGTCGATTTTTGACAACGGAGTCAATATATCATGGGTTGATGGGACTCCAGTAGACATTCTTACGATTACATATCGAAGAAACGTAGCCAAGTATGACGAAAAAGGCAACAAAAGAGCAGCCGAGACAAAAATTAATGGCGAGATACCAACGGAGAATGGTAATTATGTGCAAGATATGAGGGAATATAGGTACATATCTATGTGATACTATATGACTATGAGGAACAGAAGAGAATTTATACAAAAAGCACAATTGCAGATAACCTAAGGGTCCCGCTCGCTACAAATGAAAAAAATCCCCCCACATTCAGAGAATGCGGGGGGATGGCTTATATGAGTATTACATCAGATTACTCGAGACCCTCGATAGGTGCTGAGTAGTCGATGCGGCTCATGCGGATGTATGAAGCGTAACGCTCCTGAGCTGCCTTCTTTGTAGCTGCGTAGAGCTCGTCAGCCTTGGCTGGGAGAGCCTTACGGAGTGACAAGAAGCGAACCTCACCGTCGAGATACTCCTGGAACTTATCCCATTGTGGAGCCTTAGAGTCCATCTGGAATGGGTTCTTGCCCTCAGCAGCGAGTCTTGGATCGAAACGCCACAAGTGCCAGTAACCGCACTCAACAGCTCTTCTCTCCTCTTCCTGACTTTTACCCATGCCGCCCTTAGCCTTAAGACCATGGTTGATACATGGAGCGTAAGCGATGACGAGTGATGGACCAGGATAAGCCTCAGCCTCCTTGATAGCCTTGAGACACTGAGCATTGTCGGCGCCCATAGCGATCTGAGCTACGTAAACGTAACCGTAAGTAGCCTGCATCAAGCCGAGATCCTTCTTCTTGATACGCTTACCAGCTGCAGCGAACTGAGCGATAGCAGCGATAGGAGTAGCCTTAGAAGACTGACCACCTGTGTTAGAGTAAACCTCAGTATCGATAACGAATACGTTGACATCCTCACCAGAAGCGAGTACGTGGTCGAGACCGCCGTAACCGATATCGTATGAAGCACCATCACCACCGATGATCCACTGTGAACGCTTAACGAGGTAGTGTGAAAGTTCGTCGAGTTCCTTGCATACTGGGCAACCTGCTGCTGCAGACTTCTTGATCTCAGGGATCAACTTAGCTGCTGCCTTCTTAGAGCCCTCTGCATCGTTCTGGTTCTCGATCCACTCCTGAGCTGCTGCCTTGTACTCTGCAGATGTCTTGTCAGAAGCGATCATCTCTGTGAGGAGACGTGTGATGCGCTCCTTCATCTTCTTGTTGGCAAGTACCATACCCATACCGAACTCGCCGAAGTCCTCGAAGAGTGAGTTAGCCCAAGCTGGACCCTGACCCTTCTCGTTCTTTGTGTAAGGAGTTGATGGGATTGAACCAGAGTAGATAGAAGAACAACCAGTAGCGTTAGCAACCATCTGACGGTCGCCGAAGAGCTGAGAAATCAACTTAACGTATGGAGTCTCACCACAACCTGAACATGCGCCAGAGAACTCGAACAATGGAGTTGCGAACTGTGAGTTCTTAGGATTGAGCTTAATGTCAACGAGGTCCTGCTTAGACTTAACGTTCTTAACGCAGTACTCCCAGTTAGCAGCCTCACCGAGCTCACCCTGAAGTGGAACCATTGTGAGAGCCTTCTCCTTAGCCATACATACGTCAACACAGTTGCCGCAACCGAGACAGTCCATAACACCAACCTGCATGCGGAAGTGCATACCCTTGAGCTGTGCTGGAGCCTTCATCTCGCGTGTCTCAGCGTTGAAGCCTGCCTTCTCGTTAGCGTCGAGAACGAATGGACGGATACATGAGTGAGGACAAACGAATGCACACTTGTTACACTCGATACACTTAGAAGCATCCCATTTTGGAACGAGAGTAGCAACACCACGCTTCTCGTAAGCTGCTGTACCCTGCTCCCATGTACCATCCTCGATACCCTTGTATGCAGATACTGGGAGGAGGTCGCCATTCTGAGCATTGATTGGGCGAACGATATTGTTGATGTACTCTGGATCGTTGTTAGCTACTACAGCGTCGTCTGGGAGGTTAGCCCAAGCTGGATCAACAGCGAGAGTCTTGTACTCACCACCACGATCGATAGCTGCGTAGTTCATATCAACTACATCCTGACCCTTCTTACCGTAAGACTTGAGGGCTGCTGCCTTCATCTTCTCGATAGCGAGATCTACAGGAATAACGCCTGTGATACGGAAGAATGCAGATTGGAGGATTGTGTTGGTTGGCTTCATGCCAATCTCACGAGCAATCTGTGTAGCGTTGATATAGTAAACAGTGATGTTGTTCTTTGCGAAGTACTTCTTAACCTTGTTAGGCAAGTTCTTAACGAGCTCCTCGCCCTCCCAAAGTGTATTGAGGAGGAATGTACCATTCTTCTGAAGACCGCGAGTTACGTCATACATGTTGAGGTATGCGTGAACGTGGCAAGCTACGAAGTTAGGAGTCTTGATCTGATATGTAGAACGGATCTCGTTGTCGCCGAAACGGAGGTGAGAACATGTGAAACCACCAGACTTCTTAGAGTCGTATGAGAAGTAAGCCTGACAGTGCTTAGATGTGTTGTCACCGATGATCTTAACTGAGTTCTTGTTAGCACCTACTGTACCATCAGCACCGAGACCGAAGAACTTAGCCTCGAACATACCTTCACCGCCCATAGGAATCTCCTCCTTAGCTGGGAGAGATGTGTATGTAACGTCATCGTTGATACCGATAGTGAAGTGATCCTTTGGCTGTGGCAATGCAAGGTTCTCGAATACTGTAGAGATCATTGTAGGAGTTGTGTCGCAAGAGCCGAGACCGTAGCGACCACCTACGATGATAGGAGCATTTGGCTGACCGTAGAATGCGTCCTTTACGTCGAGGTAGAGAGGCTCGCCATTTGCACCTGGCTCCTTTGTACGGTCGAGAACTGCGATAGCCTTAACTGTCTTAGGAACTGCAGCGAGGAGACGCTCTACAGAGAATGGACGGTAGAGGTGTACTGAAACCATACCTACCTTCTCGCCCTTCTTCATGAGGTAGTCGATAGCCTCGTGAGCTGCCTCAGTAGCAGAACCCATAAGGATGATTACGCGATCAGCGTCGGCTGCACCATAATATGTGAATGGCTTGTACTCACGACCAGTGATCTTAGAGATCTCAGCCATGTACTTCTCAACTACTGCTGGAACTGCATCGTAGTAGCGGTTGCAGCTCTCGCGGTGTGCGAAGAATGTCTCTGGGTTCTCGGCCATACCCTTAGCCTGAGGATGCTCTGGAGAGAGGGCACGCTTACGGAACTCTTTGATAGCCTCCATATTTACGAGAGGACGGATGTCTTCCATATCCATAACCTCGATCTTGTGGTACTCGTGTGATGTACGGAAACCGTCGAAGAAGTTGATGAATGGAACGCGTGTCTCGATAGAAGCAAGGTGTGCTACAGCAGCGAGGTCCATAACCTCTTGTACTGAACCCTCGCAGAACATAGCGAAACCTGTCTGACGACAAGCCATAACGTCACCATGATCACCGAAGATACAGAGTGAATGTGTAGCCAATGTACGAGCTGAAACATGGAATACTGATGGGAGAAGCTCGCCACCAATCTTATACATGTTAGGGATCATCAAAAGAAGACCCTGTGATGCTGTGAAAGTAGTTGTAAGAGCACCTGCCTGGAGTGAACCGTGAACTGCACCAGCAGCACCGCCCTCAGACTGCATCTCTTGTACGCTTACTGTGTCGCCGAAGAGGTTCTTACGGCCCTGAGCCGCCCAATCGTCAACGTGCTCCGCCATAGGCGAAGATGGTGTGATAGGATAGATAGCTGCAACCTCAGTAAACATATATGCTATGTGTGCTGCGGCCTCGTTACCATCACAGGTGATGAATTTCTTTTCTTTTGCCATTTTATTTAACACTAACAATTATTTGTTCTTTGTATATGATGTATGTTATTACATTCAATTTTCTGCCATTATGTCTACGTCTGTCTTATCTGATTGGTTACTAATATCTAAAGCCGAACAGCCACAATGGAATCTCGTTCTTTTCTCCTACCTCTATCATCTCTTTCGCATGGATTACATCAGCAGGCAGTTTTCTGTGCTTGCCTACTGCAAAACATAAATCGCCGTCCACGCAGAAGTCTCCCTTGTCGGCTCTGGTTAGCGTGTTGATGTATCCCAGCTGGTTGAAGAAGAAGGTCTTGTAAAGAGCGTCAGGATCCACACCGCCATAGTTACACAGGTACATGAGGTTAGGATTCTGCATATATATATGTGCAGGCTTCTTGCCTTCTTGGTCGCCCTCTTGATATAGAAGGTGTATAAGCCTTGCCTGCTTCAAATATACCATATAGTTCATTACCGTAGCTCGCGAAGCATCTATGTCTTGTGCCAGCTTGCTGACGTTGGGCTGCATAGGGGCTTGCTGGGTAATGAGGTAAAGTAATTTTCTGAGTTTAGGAATGCAACGATGCTCTATCTGTTGCAGATAGCTGATCTCAATCTCCAATACAAGATTGATGGTCTTTATCATCGCACCGAAGGCGTTCTTTTCATTGAGAAAATATGGGTAGAACCCATGATATAGGTAGTCTCCGAAAAAAGCCAGTGGCTTGACGTGACTGCAGATTTCTTTGCAGATGGCCTCATGGTTGCTTACTATCTCTTCCAGTGACAACTTAGGAAATGCCATTCCTGTCTTGTAGTTCAAATACTCTCTGAATGAGAATCCTTCCAGACTATATACCTTGACTAGCCCATGAAGTTCTGGATTCTCTTCCTTGAGCCTCATTACAGGAGAACCGGTGAATACTATCTGCAGGTCAGGAAAGTTGTCATAGCAATAACGCAACTCTTTGCTCCAGTCAGGATACTTATATACCTGATCCAGCAATAGAGTAGTGCCGCCAAGTTTTCTGAAGTCTTCTGCCAGCGTGATAATCGTGCGCGTTGAGAAATAGAAATTGTTCAGGTCGACATAGAGGCATTTCTTCTCGTTCTGTATGCCTTTCGCATAGTTCAGCAGGAATGTAGTCTTGCCTATGCCTCGCGCACCTTTGATGCCTATCAGACGCGCCGTCCAGTCGATGTCGTCCATCAACCCACGCCTGATCCATGGCGTGAGCTGCTTGAGCATATCTTCGTGTATGGCGAACAATGTCTGCATAGTGAGTTTCTAATATCCGTAATATGTATGGCAAAGATAAACACTATTTTGGCTATTTTGCTATTTCGAGGTTACAAATTGAACCATTAATTGCTATTTGTATTGAATAAAAATAATACTGTTTGCATACTTATACACGTATATGCAATAAAAGATGCGAGGCGTCATCCGACGTCTCGCATACACACACTCACACAGCATTGTCATCGGTTCTTTCCCATTCAAATGGTGGTAGAACCAGACCAATGTATTTTAAGAATTATCTCTTTCTGATTTATTGCCCGACTTCCCAAGGCTTCACCATTTCGTTCTCGAAGCTCTTGTTGTATTGGGTCATGGCTTTCTGACTCATACCCATATTCGAGAATCCGCCATCGTGGAAGAGGTTCTGCATTGTGACCTTCTTTGTGAGGTCTGAGAACATTGTTACTACGAAATTCGCACACTCTTCTGCTGTTGCATTGCCAAGTGGCGACATTCTGTCAGAGAAGTCCATCAAACCGTCGAAGCCTGTGATGCCGCTACCTGCTGTTGTCATAGTAGGCGACTGCGATACGGTGTTGATACGTACGTGTCTCTTGCATCCGTAAATGTATCCGAAACTTCTTGCTATCGACTCTAGGAGTGCCTTGGCATCTGCCATATCGTTGTAGTCGCAGAGTGTTCTCTGTGCTGCTACGTATGTCAGGGCGACAACCGAGCCCCACTCTGAAATGGCATCCATCTGATATGCTACCTGTAGCATCTTGTGGAATGAAATAGCCGAAATATCAAGTGTCTTGTTGAGGAAATTGTAGTCAAGATCCGAATATGGACGCTTCTTGCGTACGTTGAGCGACATGCCAATAGAGTGGAGCACGAAGTCTATCTTGCCTCCAAGTATCTCTTGCGATTGCTCAAATACGTTCTTGAGGTCGTCTACTGATGTCGCGTCTGCTGCAATAAGTGGAGCATTGAGTCTCTCCGAGAGAGCTTTTACCTCACCCATACGGCAAGCAACTTCTGTATTCGAAAGTGTAATCTTTGCACCTTGCGCAACAGCCATCTCGGCAACTTTCCAGGCAATGGATTTGTCGTTAAGTGCGCCGAAAACGATACCACGCTTTCCTTCAAGTAAATTCGTTAGCATTTGATACTGTGTTGTTTCTATTGTTTGTCTATGGCTTTGTCTTTTCAAAACCGGGTGCAAAGGTATTGCTTTAGTTATTATACTAATCTCAAAAAAGGTTAAGAAGGCTTAATCACCAGATGTATTTGCGCCAATGCCAACGCTTTTTGCATCGGTTCATGAATCGTATGGCGCTGTGTATTAGGTCTAAACGCCGGTCCATTGCAGGCTCGAAGAATAGCTCTTCTAGGTCGTTCATTATATGTGTTTTCTCTCTTTCTCCTCTCAGGTATTCTGCATAATCGGTCAGAAAATCGGCTAGATTCTTGATGCGTAGTTCTTTCATAGCTGGCATGACGATATCCCAATCGATCTTTTTTTTCTCTTTTTCGATGAAATATCCCCAATCCATAACTAGCCTCATCCGCACGCCTTCGTATAAAAAATGGTTCTGAAGGTGCTTTAGCATGAACAGTGCCGTGAAATTTACGTTCGGAGATAATAGATTGTTTGCTAATAAGGGTGTTGCATCGCCTCTGTAAACATTACGTAGTATCTCGTTTTCTCTTTTCCCTTGTGGATGTGTAGTGTCTACGAATGTCAGATGGTTTTCTATGTGTAATTCTCCGAGGTCTATCTCGTTGTGCTTGGAATTCGTGTCTCCTTCTACCTTTCCTCCAATGGATAGCGAGGCTTGGTTTATTTCTGAATGTTGTCCGTCACTCCAGATGTCTAAATCTCCAAATGAACGTTGCTTGGAGTCTGGCCAATATCTTGCATAGTCAAGCCCTTTTAGTATGATGCATCTTATAGGTTCTATCTTATGAACGAAGTTTATTATTTGCTGACGCTTTGTATCGTTTCCTGCTTCGTATTTCTTGACCATGCCAAGCCAGAACATCTTGTCTGGAATAGATAGCTTGAGAAGTCCGGCTTTGGATTGTATCTCTATGCCGTTCCATACCGTGCTTAGTACGCCTTGCTTCGAGGCTGTCTCGTAGAGTTCTTTCCAATCAATATCGTCAAATGCCGATTTTTCGTCGGCTTTGCCCTTGATTGATATCTTTACGAATGCAAAAAGTGCCTCTCTCGTCGTCATATTCTCTGCTTTTTTTACTTTAGCCGACTACCTTGCATGGTACTCCGTATGCCTTGCATCCGTCTGGTATGTCTCTGGTGATGACGCTCCCGGCTCCTATATAGCAGTTCTTGCCAATTCTTATTCCTTGGATTATAGTAGTGCCTACTCCCACCCATGTTCCTTTGCCTATGTGTACATTGCCGCTTAGGGTGCACCCAGGCGCAATGTGTACGAAATCGTCTATCTCGCACTCATGGTCTATGCTGGCTTTGGTGTTGATGATGCAGTGTTTGCCTATCTTGCTTTCTGTCTGTATTATGGCTCCTTGCATCACGACGGTCCCTTCTCCTATGCTGGCGCTGGGCGAAATTATTGCCGATGGGTGTATCGCTGTCGGGAATATTGTCTCTTTGGGGTTGTTGGCGCGTATCTTGTTGACAATCATCTCTCTGGTCTGACAGTTGCCTATGCTGACTATCACTGGATTTATCTCTGCCGCATTTTGGAGCACGGGAATTCCGCACAATTCCTTTACGTCGGGATTGTCGTCTATCAACGCCTCTACGTCTTTGCCATTTGCACGCAATATGTCTATGATTACCTTAGCGTGCCCGCTTGCCCCATATAGATACATCTCTCTCCTCCCTAATTCGTTCCGTCAAACTTAAACATCGTTGTGGCCAGGTCGTTATTGATGCCTTCTTTCCTGAAGACGCACCTTATGGTGCAAAGAACGACTTTTATATCTAATAATAGACTGCAGTTGTCTACATAGTATACGTCATAGTCAAATTTCTCTGTCCATGATATCGCATTCCTGCCGTGACATTGCGCCCAGCCTGTAATGCCTGGTCTTACATCGTGTCTGCGTGCCTGATGCTCATTATATAATGGTAGATACTCTTCTAGTAGTGGTCTGGGACCGATTAGCGACATGTCTCCTGTGAGCACGTTCCAGAATTGTGGCAGCTCGTCAATACTGAGACTGCGAACAAATGCCCCGACTTTCGTAAGCCTTTTTTCATCTGGGAGCATCTCCCCATCGGCATCTCTTTCGTCGGTCATCGTCTTGAACTTGACTATGTTGAATATCTTCCCCTTGTATCCTGGTCTCTCTTGGAAAAACAGCGCTCCGGCTCCTTTGTTGGCAATGGTCAACCATATATATATGATAACCAATGGTATAAAAAGGATGCTCAGGGCGATAAATGCCACTATGAAATCTATTGCTCTCTTGAAATAATGTCTATACATACTCCTGCTTTTACGCCTGTGAAAAGAAAAGGTTACTTGTGCCATTTTTGTGAAAAATATCTATATTTGCATCTATACAATATGAGTAATATGCGTAACACACCCCTATATCCCCTTCTTTTTGAGAATAATTTCCACGAATTGGTGTGGGGAGGTAACAAAATACGCCCAATGAAGGGTTTGGAGCCAAACGATCAGCCGATAGGTGAGTCGTGGGAGGTTTCTGCTATCCCTGGCAAGGAGTCTGTTGTCGCAAATGGTATACTCAAGGGTAATATTCTCTCGGGTCTGGTTAAGGCTTATGGCCCTCTTTTGCTGGGCGAGAAGGTGTCTGAGGCTTGCGGCGATGTTTTTCCTCTCCTAATTAAGTTCATCGATGCCAAGAAGGATCTCTCTATTCAGGTGCACCCGGATGATGCTATGGCTAAGGAGGTGCATGGCGGATTGGGAAAAACTGAGATGTGGTATGTAATGGCTGCTGAACCGGGGGCAAAACTCTATTCTGGCTTCAAGAGCCCTATATCTCAATACGAATACCAGAAACGTATCGAGGATGGCAGCATTTGTGATGTCCTCGCTTCTCATAACGTGACTGTTGGTGATGTATTCTTTATCCCGGCGGGACGTGTTCACGCTATTTGCGGCGGTATGATGATTGCCGAAATTCAACAGAGCTCTGATTATACTTACCGTATCTTCGACTATAACCGTCTTGGTTTGGATGGTAAGCCTCGCCAACTTCATACGGATTTGGCAGCACGCGCCCTCGATTATAAGGTCTATGATGATTATCGTACCCACTATGATCGTAAAATAGATAAGCCTGTATGTATTAATGAGTGCGAGTTCTTTACCGTAAAACTTCTCGAGGTCAATCGCGCTTTTCATCGTAGGTTGTATAAGTACGACTCTTTCGTCATATATATGTGTCTCGAGGGGGATGCTGATATACGTATCCGCACTTGGGAAAAACTCCCTAAGCATGTCGGTGCTCCAGGTATTACTCATGTCCATATTACTAAGGGTAATACTTGTCTCATCCCTGCCGCTATAGCAGATTTCGATGTCGTCCCTAATAATCCTACAGGGCTGACTAAACTTCTCGAAGTCTATCTGAACCGACGGGATTTCTGATTTATTGATAATATGCGGCGCATTATGGCTGTTCAATAATTATGGCCTTATAGATATGTCTTGGATTCACAGAATTGACTTCCGTAAAACTTTATTGCCGGTAATTACTCACTTTTTAGCTGGGGAAAATATTTTTCAAGCGACTTTTGTTGTAAATGTACAGCTTTTTTCAACAATTTTTGTTGCGAACCAAAAAGAGCCGTCCTCGATCAGGAACGGCTCTCATATCTGAAAACTCAGTTCTTATAGACTTATAACTCCTTGCCCGAAAGGTCAAAGGTCTTGTCGCCTTTCTTAATCACAACGCGACCATTTTCGATAGTCTTGATAGTCTTCTGAAAATCGGCGTTGATGCCTTTTGTGGCAGTTTGGGTCTTCTCTACTGTGAAAACAGGGCGAACCGAGACTTTTGTACTACCATTGCGCACCTCCTGCTTGATCTTAGGAATGTCATTGCTGACAAAAGAAAATGCCACTGCCATAGCAGGATTGTTTTCTGCGACCGTGTTCGACCAATAGTGACAAAAATCACCGCAATTAACAGGAAGGAAAATATGGGTGTCTTCGGTAGTGTATCCTGTAGGTGGAAGTTGGTATACGTAAAACGCGCCCTTGTCGCTCTCGTTCTTCGCTTTGTAGATGATGTAGCCTGCTACGCTGTTACCTTTGTATGTATTGGTATATAGCCAGCAGCATTTAGTTACGAGCTCGTTCAATTGGTCTGGTGTAGGAATGGCCCAATTGCCTTGCCATGTCTGAGATGCCACGTCATCAGCCTTTTCAAGAACTGATTTGTCATCGGTAACGTCATCCTTACCATATGCGTTCCAGCCTGCTGGTATGTATTTCGTCAATTGGTCGTAGTCTCCATCGCATAGAGTATATGTTTCCCAGTTGTAGGTCTCTTTGGTAGCCGTCTCTCCCCATGCAAAATAATTTCCTATGGCCTCTGGTGTGTCCGCACCAATATTTGTAGTAGCCCACATGGTGCCGCTTGTAAGCCCTAGGTCGACGTACTCGTGACCGTTCTCCACGTTCTGTGCCCATGCCGAACTGGCAATAAGCGTAGCCGATAAAAGTGTAAATGCTTTCTTCATAGTCTAAAATTCAATAAGTGTCGCGAATGTATGCGTATATATATTAAAATGCAAATATTCTGTTGATTTTAACATTGCAGTATTATGTGAACTTCCCCTCCCTCTCTCCCTTCTCTTTTGTCATCCGTGCAATTCCGCAGAATAAAAAAACTGCGAGCAACCTTATACTTCTCTTGTATCAGCGACTGACTCCCATGACCTCAGACATGAACTCCTTAATTAAAAAATTACGATGAACAAGGATGCACTTCGAACGCTCCATATACCTTCGCTTGACCTACAGTGGTATCATTGATTACTATTAATTCATGCTCTAATATCTCTCAAACTTGAAACATTTTCGTTCGTTCAAGGGTAAAAACAAAACAGAAGGGTCGATAAGTCTCTTCTAGTTCGCAATACTATGCGGACTTGTGCTGATAATCAACTACTAATTTTTTACAATACTGTTTTACATGAAAAGATTAACGCTTTTAGTGCTGGCATGTTTATTTTTGTTCAGCGAGGCAGATGCACAGGGTAAATACTCTAAGGAGCAGATTCTTAATATGTCAATTGAGGAGCTTTCTGACCTTCCTTTGGAGGACCTCATGGCAGCAGTCGAAACACTCGGTGTTTCCAGTGTAGACGAACTCTTCGCTATGATCATGAACAAGAATGTCGCTTCTGCATCTAAGAAAGAGGAAAACGCATTCACTTCCCCATTGTCTACTACAGTTATTACTCGCGACGAGATGCGCTCGTGGGGTGTCTCTACAATCGAGGAGGCTTTCCGCCTTATTCCTGGTGTAGTTGTCCAGGAGAAGACTAATGGCGTATACGACGTCTATATTCGTGGCTTGAATAATGTTCCTGATGGACAGCGCCTTTCTTACGCAGAAAACCAGAATACTCTTTTGATGGTCGATGGACGTGACGTGACTAACTATGTCCAGGGTGCCGTATTCTTCGAGACTCTCCCTGTTTCTATAGAGGATGTCGATCGTATCGAGGTTGTACGTGGCGCTTCTTCTGCTCTCTATGGCCAGAATGCCGTACAGGGCGTTATCAATATCATCACAGATAAGCCTACTTCTTCATCTCCTATGGTGCAGGGTAGTATTCAGACTGGTAACCAGAATTCTACAATGGCGGATATCGCTTTGCGTAAGGCTTTGAACGATAAGTTCGCTTTCGGCCTCTCGTTTAATATGCAGACTCGCCAACGTAATACTGATAAGATTTTTGTTCCTTTCAGTGTAAATAAGGTTGATAAGACGAATTCTGATGAGCACTTGTATACTAGCGACCTCCTGTATATGTATAATGCAGCTGATAAATCGTATACTCCTATGTCTAAGGTCGGTCACTGGGTATCTGTGTCTGAGTTGCGTAATATTAAGCGACTGAATCAGGATATGGCTAATCAGGGTATTCCTAATCCTTATTATAACGCTTCTCCTTATCAGTACGAGCCAGAGAAGTTGTTCTCTAATCCTGATATGTCTCGCGAGACTTATGGAACAAATCTCTATTTGGCCTTGACTCCTGCCGAGGAGGTTCGCTTTGATCTTACTGCTGGTTATCAGAATTCTAATGTCATTACTACTGATGCTGAGCAGCAGATATGGTCTACTGGTGGTCGCGCTTCTAAGTCTGCTTATACTAACTTGAATGCAGCAATCAAGGATTTGCATATTAATGTAAGCTATAATCAGGGCCCAGTCGAACTCGCTAAGGGCGTACCTGGCTATAAGGTTAAAACTAAGAACTTCCGCGCAGGAATCGATTATGATATCAATGTCGGCGATTTGTCTATCCGCCCTGCAGTGGCTTATAATAAGTATCTGACCGAGAATTACGCTCCTTCTGGAATCGTTCATTTCGATATGGGTTATGATGGTTATGGCGTTGTGGCTCCTGATGGCGCTAAGGTGGCTGTGTCTAATCTTTTGAAGGATGATGCTTCTTTTAGCTCGGTTTCTCCTTCTCTACGTCTCGATTATAAGGTGGATGGATGGCGTTTCATCGGCGCTTACCGCCTCGATAAGACTGATAACCCTGATAAGGCTAACCATTCTTGGCAGGCTGCTATCAGTAAGGAGGTCGGCTTGCGTAATTTCCTCCGCGTCTCTTATGGCCGCTCTACTCGCTCGGCTAACTTGATGAACTCGGATGCAGACTTTACTTATGATCGCTATGGTATGAATGCTCCTCGCTTCATGCTGATGAAGGGTTCTGAATATGACTTGGTTAGCTTGGATGGTGTCGAGTTCGGTTGGCGTTCTCGCCCTACTGACCGTTTGCTGATCGATGCTGAGTTCTTCTATTCTAAGTCGTCTGATTATAGCGCTCATACCGCTAGTGAGGCTAACTTTACTCTCACTCAGAGCCGTTTGTCTCAGTATCTGATCGATCGTGAGTCTGCTTTGAATGATATGTATGTTCAGGCTGGTAATGATATGTCTCAGGTCCAGGGTATCTCTTTTATGCACCCATTGAATGGTATGAAATATCTCCTCGAGGATGTATTTAATACAGCTACTACTATTCAGACGACTAACTTGCCTCTCGAGGCTACTCAGTTTGGCGCTAGTGTCAACTTGGACTGGATCGTATCTTCTAAGTTGATTGCTAAGTTCAATGTCAATTACCAGCGTACAATATTCGATAACTATTACCTCTATAATCAGGAGGATGCTTTGATGAATATGGTAGTAATGTCATATATGAATGTGTCTCATGTACTCGCTGATCACGATAACCTTGTTATTGCTTTGGCTAAGGCGGCTGGTATTTCTCCACTTGAGGCTGGCGTACAGGTAAGAGCTCTTATGACAACTCCTGAGTATATGCAGGCAGCTGGTGTTAAGCCTGATACTCGCACTAATAGCTTCTATCTCGGTAACGCTCAGTATATTGCTCCTGAAATGCAGAATGGCCACCTCAATAAGGCTACTCCAAGTATCTATGGTATGTTGGGCTTGATATATAAGCCTGTCAGCCAAATTAATATCGCTGCTTTCGGTAATGTCATCGGCCGTCGTACCTATTTTACAGCTTATGGCTCAGAGAAGCTTAGCGCTCGCTATACTGTTAACTTGAAGATTGGCTACAAGCCTACTGATATTTGCGAGGTGTTCTTCAATGCTCATAACTTGTTCAATAACGAACAGCAGGAGTATGTATATATGGACAAGATCGGTGGCCTCTATTCTTTTGGCGTGAATTTCAAGTTCTAGATTTCTTTTCATGATGATACGGGAGATATAATCTCCACTATACCTCTATTGATTATCCCTGATTCTTCCCGAATCAGGGATTTCTTTCTTGTATAACCAAAATAAAAAATTACGATGAACAAGGGACTTCCCCGAATGCTCCCTATACCTACGCTCACACTACAGCGGTATTATTAATTAGTATTAATTCTTACTTTTTTGCCCGACATTCTTGAAACATTTCGCTTTGTCGTAGGGTAGAAATTGGGCAGAGAAGCAGATAAATATCTTCTCTTCCGCAATATCGTGCGGGTATGCGCTAACAACCAACTACTGATTTTTTACAATACTGTTTTACATGAAAAAGCTGATACTTTTAGCGCTGGCATGTATATTCTTGCTCAGCGAGACAGATGCACAAGGTAAGTACTCTAAGGAGCAGATTCTTAATATGTCAATTGAGGAACTTTCCGACCTTCCTTTGGAGGATCTCATGGCAGCAGTCGAGACTCTCGGAGTTTCTAGCGTAGACGAACTCTTCGCTATGATTATGAATAAGAATGTTGCTTCTGCATCAAAGAAAGAGGAAAACGCATTCACTTCCCCATTGTCAACAACGGTTATTACTCGCGACGAGATGCGCTCTTGGGGTGTATCTACAATAGAGGAGGCTTTCCGCCTTATCCCTGGTGTCGTCGTTCAGGAAAAGACTAATGGCGTTTATGACGTGCAATTGCGTGGTTTGAATAATTTGCCTGATGGTCAGGCTCTCTCATATACAGAGAACCAGAATATTCTCTTGATGGTCGATGGTCGTGACGTGACTAATTATGTTCAGGGTGCTGTATTCTTCGAAACACTCCCTATTTCTATCGAGGATGTATCTCGTATCGAGGTCGTACGTGGCGCTACTTCTGCTCTCTATGGCCAGAACGCAGTTCAGGGCGTTGTCAATATCATTACTGATAAGCCTGGTTCTGCCTCTTCTCTCGTTCAGGGTAGCATTCAGGCTGGGTCTAATAGCACTTCTATCGGGGATATCGCTATTCGTAGCGCAGTAAATGACAAATTCGCTTATGGTGTCTCTTTTAATATGCAGACACGCCAACGTAAGACTGATAAGATTTCTGTGCCTCACAATCCTCAGTTCTTTATGTGTAACCCTAATAATGCTGAGAACCCTTACTCCCCACTCGATGATGATTGGTATTCTCTAAATGATTTCAATAATCTTCGTTATTTCGCAGCAGCTTCTCAGAGTTACTATTCTTTCGTTCCTAAGTTTTATGATATGTCTGCAATCTTCTCAAAGCCTAGACAGTCTCGTGAGACTTATGGTTTGAATGGATACTTGACATTGACTCCTGCTGATGAGGTTAGATTTGATCTTACCGGTGGTTACCAGAATTCTTATGTCCTTACTACAAATGTCGAGGATGCTCACTGGGCTATGGCTGGCCGAACATCTAAGACTACATACGCTAACCTCGATGCAAATGTCAAGGGACTCCACGCTCAGGTGTCTTATATGCAGGGTCCTCAGGAGTATTCTGCTGGTGTAAAGGGGTATAAGGTTAAGATTAAGAATTTCCGTGCTCAGGCTGAATATGATTTTTCTTTCGGCGACTTCTCTGTCCGCCCTGGCGTAGCTTATAATTCTTATGCTACAGAAAACTATTCGCTCGGTAATGGTATGGAGATTCCTTTGACAAGGGTCGAAACTAATAAGGGCATGAAGGTGATTAATGGTATGTTTATTACTAATAATGATGGCTCGCAGAGCGCAGTGGCTCAGATGTTGTCAAATGACGCTAAGTTCACTACCGTTTCTCCTTCTCTTCGCTTCGACTATAAGGTGAGCGACTGGCGTTTCATCGCCGCATGGCGTATGGATAAGACTGATAACCCTGATAAGGCTAATCATGCTTTCCAGGCTGCTGTCAGCAAGGAGGTAGGTCAGCGTAATTTCCTTCGCCTCTCTTACGGCCGCTCTAATCGTTCCGCAAATCTTATGGCTTCTGATGCTCAACATGTGGCTAACCGCCGTGGCCTTAGCTTCCCTGAACTCGTAATCAGTATCGGCTCCGATTATGATTTGCTTACTACTGATGGCTTCGAATTGGGTTGGCGCTCTCGCCCTTCTGACCGCTTCCTCCTCGATGCTGAGTTCTTCTTCTCTAAGACAAAGAATTTTAGCGTATTGTACGCAAACAGAGCTTATTTTACCTTGCCAGAAACTACCCTTGTGTCTTTCTTGAATCAGTTGTCCGACGGCGTGGCTGATGCTCTCCTTCTCCAGGACCAGACAAAACTGGGTGAAGCAACATCGTCTAAATATATAATGGAGGATATATTCTCTACTGTTGCGGAAATCAAGACTAAGAACTTGCCTCTCGAAGCTAAGCAGTTCGGTATAAGCCTTAACGCAGATTGGATCTTGTCTAATAAACTCATCGCTAAGTTTAATGTGAACTTCCAAAAGACTATCCTCGATAACTATTATGCTTATAACCAGCGTACTGCTCTCACTAATATGGTGACTAAGACTGGTTTGATGGCAGGTAAGGTAATGGAGAATTATATCAATGGTGTCATGCAGCCTGCTATGGCTCAGATGATGTCAGGTCAGCCTTTGACAAGAGACCAGATCATCGGTTATGGTACGGATCTCCAACAGAAAATGAATGACGATGAGTATATGTTGAGTTCTTATGGAATCACAAAGGATAAGGTCAATTCTTATTACTACTTCGGTAACTCGGAGTTTGTTGAGCCAGAAAGGGAGAATGGCGTCGAGTCAAAGTCTACTCCTAATATCTATGGTATGATTGGCTTGATTTATAAGCCTGTTAGTCAGTTGAATATTACTGCTTTCGCCAACTTCCTCGGCAAGCGTAGCTATACTACAATGTACACTACTAATGTGACTGAAGGTGTTGATGCCAATGGCGTGGCTAAGATTAAGTACTCTCCTGACGAATTGGATCCTCGTTTTACCATGAATCTCCGTATCGGTTATAAGACTTCTGAAGCTTGTGAGGTGTTCTTCAATGCCCATAACTTGTTCAATACTGAGAAGCAAGAGTTCGTATACATGGATAAAATCGGCGGACTGTACACATTCGGCGTGAACTTCAAGCTCTAGAATTTTTCCAAGATGATACAGGAGATATAATCTCCACTATATATCTATTGATTATCCCTGATTCTTCCCGAATCAGGGATTTCTTTTTTATATCACCAAAATAAAAAATTACGATGAACAAGGTACTTCTCTTATACTAGCAACTATCTTCCAGCTACAAAAACTGCGAGCAACCTTATACTTCCCTTATACCAGCGACTGCCTCCCATACCCCCAGACAAGGACTCTTTATTTAAAAAATTACGATGAACAAGGCACCTCCATTGTACCATCAGCTACGCACCAGCTACAAAAACTGCGAGCAACCTTATACTTCCCTTATACTAGCCTTGTACCTCTCTTATCTTATCCTTGCCTTTTTTCGCCCACGCTCTTCTAGCTCTCCCTAATCCGTCTAGAGCCACTAGCCCGTCTATTTTTCTCTTCTCCCACACCCATCCCCATCGCATTCAACAAAATTTAACCTATCCCGTAATCCGCTGATGCATAATGCCCTCGGCAGTGTCGCTCAAAATTTTCCAAAAAATATTTTCACTCAGCTATTGCAGATTCAAAAAACCTCCCTACCTTTGCAACCGCTTTCGAGAAC
>JAKSLD010000037.1 GCA_024401395.1 Bacteroidales bacterium | reverse complement strand
CTCCTTGCTCAAACTCTACGATATATTGTCCTATATGCCAATAGGTATCAACCATAGTAGTATTGACTTCACGTGCTATTTGATTACGGGCATTGTCTATCAGCGTCGTTATGTTGCTGACAAGCTGCTCGTATCCTGAGTTATGTTGTACTACGCTCGTATCCTCTGCCATACGCCTATATGCTTATAAGTTTTCCTCTTGCTTCTGCCAAGCCATAACTCTATTTATGAAATCGGCAACTCGTTTGGTGTCAACATCCTTGCCATCTTCACCATAGAAATCAGGGAAAGTCAGTTCAGTTTTCTTGCCTGCCTCCTCGTATGTGAACAGTGACTCGTCTTCAAATCCTGTATCCTTGAATACGTCGTTCCACAGGTAGAAGAGTACCTTGCCGACAAATGCCTTTGCTGAAATTATAGTTGGTTCAGCATCCGCGCCATTTGCTTTCTTGTCTGCTTTGCAGAAATAGTAGCCAAGCTGCTTGTCAGCACTTGATGTCATGGATGCGATAATGGTATTTATCTTTTGGACGAACACCCACCAGTCAACATTTTCTTCACCTTGTTTGATGTCAATCTTCCAGTTCTTGTTTTCATTCTTAATCTTCATATATTCCCAATCCCATCTTCTCTTGAAAGCAGAGTCGATAGGGAACAGGCTTTGGTCGCTGGTATTCATCGTAGCCCAGATGTAGAGGTTGTTTGGCAGAAGCAACTCTTCGCCACTCTTTACGTTCTCTGGGATATTATCGAGATTGACAAACTCATCTGCCAGAACCATCCTTATATCTTCGTCGGCCTGAATAGGATAATCCGAATATCCTTCGTCATTACGGTCGAGCAGCTGGAATAGGTCACCAAATATCTGTGCACAGTTACCACGGTTGATTTCTTCTATTACGAGCAGCACATTCTCCCCCTTGTCATGTCTGTTCCATGCCTCGATATATGCCTTGAGGAAGGCTTGCTTTACAAAGGTGTATGTGATTTTCTTGTCGTCTGATTTTGATGCCAGTTCCTGGCCGATAGAAATACCCTTGCCGATTTCGACTGTCATGGTATCAGTGAATCCGCATGCATTAATAATCCGTTTGATTTCTGATGCTGGTAGATCTTTCAAAGATTCCCAGTATTGAGCAGAAAACTTATGACAAGGATAAGAAATGCCAGATTCCTTTATGGTTGTCAGTTTACCAATGAGTTCATCTGCAGAGCATATTCTTTCTTTAGAAGTCATTGTTGGCTTGTATGCACCAACAAAAGTAGAATAGTCACTGTCTGGGTGGAACGTTGTTCGGATAACCTTCGAGAAATCGCCCTCTTTTTCTTTTATTCCATGCGACTTGCCGGTACCAGGTGCTCCATAGAAAATTTGCTGGAGAGGAAGATTGTTAGTGGAAGTTTTTTTAGAAAAAGAAGGGCTATTTACAGAAAACAGTTGCATAGCGTTTAAGAAACGAATGAATGTTTTCAATGTGTTGTGGTACTGTCCTCCACCTATGTGAACAAAATCTTTGTCTTTGTTTGACTTGTTGTCTTTGAATAGCTCGAAACTTTGAAAAGTAAGCAATTGGTCATATATTGTTTGCAGTTTATCAGCATCAGAAACAGTACAAGTCTCAAGACCGTTAAAGTTTGAGTCGATACAACTTTTTATCAAATCATTGAGTCGTTTGAAGTCAGAATAATTCTCTACACTGTTTTTCGAATCAGTGCATCTCTTTATGAATTCTTTATATAGTTGTATTGTGTTATTCATTGTTTTATTTTGATTGATTTTGACATCTCTTTGTTCACGAAAGAAGGCCGTCGAGCCATTGCTGATATTATTGGGTATCTATTATCGTCGAAATCTTATTCATCTACTATAGTGGCAAGGGAAAATCCGGCACCTGAACTTAGCTGCTTATCTCCTCGTTTGTTTGAATTTACCAGATTCCCGCGTCAAGGATAAAAAGCTATAATTCAGATATTTACGATTTACACCCTCAGGCTAATAAATCAGTTAACAAAGTTAACAAATGTTTTTTGCTTTACAAGCGACTCCCCCACGTTTACTCCACTATCTCTTTTGGGTCCAGGATATAATACACATGGAAGCAATTTTGGACTCAGTGCGTCAACTTTCCTATTAAATTTCTATTTGAAGGGATAGAGTGTGGATGACGTTGAATTTTATTTCGTTTCGTTTTGCTGCCATTTTCTATACTATTTTTTCTTCTTCAATCCACTCAGCAAGTTTCTTTTGCAAAACAGCCTTGTCCGGCAAATAGAGAGCATACTCCTGAGCGTAGACATTCGAGTCCTTTGGTAGCGTGAGTTCAACCAACGCATCGTCCTTGCTCTTGCAGAGTAGAATTCCAATAGTAGGCTTTTCCCACTCCTGGCGTTGGTAGCGGTCGTAGTAGTTTACGTACATCTGCATCTGACCAAGATCCTGGTGAGTCAGTTCGTCTATCTTGAGGTCAATCAAGACGTAACATTGCAGCAGACGGTTGTATAGCACAAGGTCTACATAGAAATTCTTCTCGTTGAAGGAGAATCTCTTCTGACGTGCCTCAAACAAGAATCCCTTGCCCATCTCTAGCAAAAACTGTTGCAGTTTGCCAATGATAGCCGATTCTAATTTTGTTTCAGAATAGATGCTAGCACTCTTTAATCCCAAGAATTCAAGCGTAACAGGATTTTTCAATATATCCTGAGGCTTCTCGACCACTTGGCCTTCGTTTGCTAGACGCATTACTTCTGTTTTCTCCTTGCTCAACGCCAGACGCTCATAAAGGCTCGACGCATACTGTCGCTGCAACTGTCGCACACTCCAATTCTCCTTCTGGCTCTCTATTTCATAGAAATGTCGTTCGTCTGTATTGTCTATACGCATTAATACAAGGTAATGGCTCCACGAAAGAGAAAACTGTGGAATTTGGCCTACAGTATTGACCGAATTCGTTTTGGCAATTTCGTAAACACTGTTTACGATTTTCGAGCAATAGGTAGTATAGAATTTTCTACACAGTGTTAGAGTTTCTACCGACCAACCATCGCCTAGACTTTCGGTCAATATGTTAGACACGCCTTGTAGTACCCTCTTCCCGTATGCTGCACGCTCGGCTCCATCTTGCATCTCTTCTACGATGGCTCGACCAATCTCGTATTTTGTTACGACTTCGGCTGTATTGACAACCCTGGCCACCTGCTGACGTGCATTGGCTATGAGGCTCTCAATCTTTGATGCTAGCGACTGTATAGCGCTCGTTAAGCTACTATCTATGTTTTGTATGTCTTTGGTGTTTGCCATAGCATTTACCAGATTGCCACATGAAGGATAAAAAGCTAGAATTCAAATATTTACGATTTACACCCTCAGGCTAATAAATCAGTTAACAAAGTTAACAAATGTTTTTTGCTTTACAAGTACCTCCACTTGAGATGTTGCTTATCTTCAGCTAGGCATCATGTTCCGTTGGAGTCTATGGGTAGACTGTTGCTAGTATAAGAGTAGGCTCTGTTTGCTCGCAATTTTTTTAATATGGAGTGTACAAAATGGGAGAGGTTGTATTATATTTGCAGTCGGATTATTTAAACTGAATATTCACAAAAGATGGCAAGAGTCAGCATAGTACATAAGTGCGTCACAATGGCCAGGAAGGCTATGAGGGAAGACAGCAAAGCAAGAACGACGGGGAGGAGTATATACATAAAACGCTGTCCCAGTGGATATTTCATTATGGGAGTCAAGGTCAGCAAGAAACAGAGGAACTGCAGAGATATGTTTGCAGACGCGCAGAAACTCGCCTCGTACGAACTGAAGCTGTGGAACAAGCGCAGGCATTGGGAGAGAGAAGCCAGAAGGCACAAGATAAAAGGAGCGCACAGAGCTGCAGTGTCCTATTTCTACGGCTTGCTGAAAGAGTACGGGATAGAGCTAGAAGAAGCATTGAGGAGAATGAGGATAGGGCGACTAAAGAAGAAGAATGAGAATAGGGGCGATATGAACGTCTTGGAAGTGAGCAAATTGTACGTTTCCAGAAAATGGAAAGAGATGGACAAAGCTTCGCCATTTTATTACAAGAAATTCGGGAACGAAGAAGAATACTTTGCTGCCATAGAGAAAGTCGCGGCATAGGAGAGACAGACTTCAAGCGGATGTGATAGTGGTGCTAGGAGGGAGGTAGTGGGGCTAGGAGGAAGTAGTGGGGCTAGGAGGAAGTAGTGGGGCTAGGAGGAGGTAGTTGTTCTAGGGGGAAGGTGGTTAACAAGACGGTGTACACACCGTCTCTACAAAGCGATAACAAACGATTAAGAAGGCACTAAAAAACGCTCCCCAAACCACAAAAGCGCAAAAAATGAAGAAAATTAGCAACATTTGTCAATAGGGCCTGAGTCTAATTTAGATGATTACAATTCTTTTTCTATTGCATTATAAGCATCTTTGCGTATTTTTGCTGCATCACTCGTGCTAATGAGTACGTTTTGGACGTTTGACAGGGGTCGTTGAGCATCTGCCACATTAGAGAGTTCTGCCCACAATCCTTCAGTATCTTCTCGTTATATGACTCGGTGTAACTAGGGCATTGTCAATATTATCTATTTGCTCAACAAGTTGTTGAGTAAATTCATTTAGAGGGAAATATAGTCTTCAACTTCTCGCACAGATCCACTACCGAGATTGACCATTTTCCCAACGCTGGGAAAATGATCCTCAATCTTTTCTCCTGCATTTACGCATGCATCTTTAGCTCTTTCTATTACACCTTCGAATCGTTCCCATTTTGCGTAACCTAATAGTCCACACAATTCGCGAGCACTCCAGCATTCAATGCCGTCATAGTCGCACGCTATTAAATGTCGTTCGTCAAAAATTATTGCAGTTCGTCAAAAAGTTTATTGCGGGATGGAGGTGATTTTATAGTTTCGCGACGGATTTTTTGTGTACGTTCATTCCGATGAAACACACAGGATATACCAAGGATAAATGCAATAAAAAGAATACATGAAAAAATTTTTCTCTCTCTTGGCCATCTTTATGATGACCACAATGGGTGTCTGGGCTGAAGAAGCGACCCATTCACACGAAGGGGCAACCCCTATTGCAACCCTCGCAGACCTCACTTCTCTGATGGAGAACGGAGGCAAAGGCTACCTCACGGCCGACATCACTCTCACCGGTGATATCACAGCCAACAAAGAGGTGTATCTTTGTCTTGCTGGCCACATGATTTCTGGTAACGCTCATCTCAATTTCAAGGAAGGCGTCACCATCGACGACTGTGGCTCTACTGAGCGCTACTGGCAGACAACTGGTGGGGGTACATGGATTGCTGCAGAATCTGCCGAAGGTTATTTTGTGACTACTGGTGGTGTTGTCCATCAGGCAACAATTTTTACAGAAAAAGATAAAACGGTAAATATTTGTGGTGGCAATTTTATCGGATCCACGGGGACTATACTCAATGTGGCCGAAGCAACGCTCAATATGTCGGGCGGTCGCATAGCTGGCAGTTATACGGGTGCCTATGTAAAAAATGCCATTATCACTGGAGGTCAGATAGATCATAATGTTGGCTATGGAGTAGAAGCGCGATCATTGGTAATGACAGGCGGTCGCATTTCCGACAACTCACATTGTGCGTTCCACAGCCTCGGTGATGCTTCTCCTCTTTTTCTTGGTGGCATAATCGAGAATAATAGTGAGTTATGTTATAATTATGGTAATTTTGTTGTAGGTGGTGATGTTGTCATCAGAAACCATGAGGATATTGATCCATCAACCCTAAGCATCTCTTCCGAAACCCCTCTTTGTGCAGGGGCATATATTGAGTTGCCAGCAATTGCCGGAACCACAATACCTGCAACAAGCGATGTAAGCCCTTATTTTGTTGCCGCAGATCCTTCTTTGGTAGCTAAATATGTCGAGGCCGAAAATCAGCTCCATTTCGTCAGCCGCATCAAGTCGCAGCCAAGCAGCGAAAACGGCTACCTTTTCGACATCGAAACATCCGACCTCGCCTCTGTAGAATACCAGTGGTACGAAACCGAAGAGAGCTTTGTGCTTCTCACCGAGGACAATGTATCAGATAGTTGGTATTGCTCCTACGGTGATGGCAAATGGACAAAAGATGCTGGCTATAAATATTGTGGATTTGAATTCTCAGAAGAACCAGGCTCGTTGTACAGGCTGACTTTCACCGATGCCTTGCCTGAAGATTTTTCTATTAGCTGTGAAAGTCTCATTTCGCAAGATGGCAAAGTGCTTATAGTGACGTCTTATGAAACATGGGGCGGTATTGAAATAGAATCTGCTGCCGACTTGTCGTTTACTGTTGAGAAATTCTCGGAAGTAAAGACACTTGTTGAGGGACAGACGACATCGGCGCTCACAAACGGCGAGAAAGACAAGAGCTATGTGTGCGGTGTGAACGTCCGTGGCCGAATGCTCTATTCTGCTGTCGTTACCTTTGAGAACAACACCCAAACAGCCATAGCTGCTGTCAAGGTCAAGAAGCAAGAGCCAAAGGCAGTGAAGCTTATAGAGAACGGTAAGGTAGTCATTAAGCGAGGAGGATTGAAGTTTGATCTGACTGGAAAGAAGTTGTAATTTGACAGAAATGTGGCTGATGCCACATGGTTAACAAAACGATAACAAATAATTAAAGAACGGGCATCTCCTGGTGGGGATGTCCGTTTGTTTGTTTAGGAATCCGTATCAATCCGTATGAGACCTATAGGTCAACTTTTAATGCTATTTTTTCTTTGGCAGTACCTTTTTCTCTTCAGATGACAGACGGCGTTCTACCTTTTTGACATCTTCGCCTGCAGGCTGGTTTTCTGGAATTATTCCCCTGTCCAACATTATCTTGCGGACCGCCAGATTGTTCTCGACATGTTCGTTACCTATTTGAGCGACTCCATGTAAATCTTTCTGTTGGACATTTACGGATGTCATTTCAGCTGCAAAATCCTTGGCCTTTATATTTATAGTTGAGAGGAAGTCAGCAAGTGGGCGACTGTCCGGAGCTCCAAGCTTTCGTTTTAACATAGCAGTATCTAAGTGGAACAATGCCTTGTCTCCATTAGAACGGATTATTGCGAAGCCTTTGTTATCAACCCCTCGCTCATACAACACACCTGACAACCTGTTTTCTGTTTCGGCTAATTTGTGCCGTGCTTGTACTCTTTCATATTCAAGAAGACGTTTCTCAACCATTTCTGCCACACGTGTTTGCACAGCAAAATAGTTTTGGGCAAATGCAATTTCAGGTTTCCTTGGGTCTCCGTTTTGAGCCACAAGGTAACACGCATAACGAGTAAGCATATAGTCTTCAACTTCTCGCACAGATCCACTACCGAGATTGACCATTTTACTGACGCCGGTAAAATGGTCTGCAATATCACAGCCAGCATTGTTGCAAGCATCTTTTGCTTTTGCCAATACGTTTTCGAATGTTTGCCATTTTGCGTAACCTAAAAGTCCACACAATTCACGGGCACTCCAGCATTCAATGCCATTATAGTCGCATGCTATTGATTCGAACTTGTTAAATAGGTCTTTTATATCTTCTGTCTTCATTTAACGTTATTCCTTTGTTGATTAAAAATATATTTATATCCACTTCCAAGATAGGCCGACACCGTGAATTTTTGCAAGCGGGTCTTGCAAAATTGGACTCTGCTCTAAATGTGCAAGCGGGACTTGCACAATTAATGCCGAGGTCTTGTATCATGCAGGAAGCCTTAAATCCGCGCTATATCCAAGAGTATGTTGTTGGTGCCCTCTACGTCACTTAGCATACCGCAGTGGTCGGTATCGAGGTAATACTCCTTGACACATGGGACGAACTTAATCATGCGGCGCTGGAGGTCGTATGAGCAGCAGTTGTCTTTCAAGGTGTGGATGTATACTTTAGGGACGGACATATACTTGTCCGACAAATGTACTGGTTCGCTCCACATAGTTGGGTTCTCGTCTTGGAGATGCTGGCAGGCAAAGAGGAACTTGTCGTCTGGTGTCGTGTTGAACCCTAAGTTGCGAGCGTATGTAAGGTTGAACGTCGTGAGCCCATTCTCCTTTACAACCGTCGTCAGAGGGCTCACCTGGCTCCATGGGTCGTCCATAAGGAATTTGGTCATAGCCTCGCCATCCTGAGGCAGAAAAGCCGCAAAATAGACCAGTTTGTCTATCTTCTCAGGGATATTCTCGGCTACCTGTGAGATAACCATTCCAGTCATGGAGTGAGCAACCAGAATCACCTTACCATCGATACCATTGATAAACTCCTGAAGACCATTCACGTGGTCGGCAAGAGTGACCACGGTAAGGTCCTTAGTGGTATTTGTCCCATGTCCTGGCAGATCGAAAGTGAACACCTTGTGACCTGCAGCCTCGAGAGCTGGCTTATTGAAATCCCAACACCAACTTGCACACCAACCGCCATGTACGAGTACGTAAGTTGATGGGTTCTCTGATTTGGCAACCTTTACATCTGTTGTCTTGTCATTTGTGCTGTCGTTTGCGCACGCTGCCATCATAAGGCACAATGCAGCTAGTAGTATCTGTTTCATCGACTGTAATATTATTAAGGTAAATAAATGGCAATTTTTACAAGGCTTAAATATATAGAATATTCTCTTTTGACGCAAACAAAAGAACAATTCAATATTCGTAAAGTCTGAAATGCTGCATCTGGTAGTCGCCGACAGGGATTCGTACATGGCGTCCCTGATGGGTCTGGTCGCCACTGAGGTGCCGCAGGATACGCATTGAACCGTCACTCTCAATTTGTACTTGCTCACATTTTGCTAACCCAACCTGAGTCGTGGCACTGGAAGCCTTCTCGTAGGTTATGACGACGCCAGAGCCTATCACAAGATAGTCTTCCTTGCCTTGTCTTATTACGATACACGCCACTTCTGGCCAGGCCGCACTGTGCGCTCCTGGTTCCCAGCCGAGGGTATAGCTATGCTTGATATGAAGTGTTATCCCATCGGGCGTTTGAATATCGGCCTGACGGAAATCATTGTCAAGAATGACTGCATCCATATCCTCGGTACCCTGATGCGCCAGAATGAGAGGCTCTGCCTGGCGAAGCAACTTATAGGCAGCAGCAAGGGGCGACAAAGAGGAAGAAGTTGACGAGAAGGCATTCAGCTGGTCGTCTTGAGACAGATCCATATCCTTCCAGTCGCTTTGTGACGCATTACTGTATAGTGGATAATCTTCTATCGAGAACGGACAGAACCCCATTGCATCATGATGTCCGAAGGCATACAGCGCCCGCATTGCATCCTGATCTTCGAGTCGTATCTCTGGTATGAATAGCGGATTGGTAGACAGATGGTATCTATCGGTCCAGTCGCGATAGCCTTTATCGTAAAGATCCAGTCCGAGGACCGCTATACTTGGAGCCCCACAATGCCAGATGTCTATGAGGTGAGCCAATGGTCCGGCAGAAGGATATTCTCCTGGCTTACGATCTCGGCTGTTGAGAGCCACATTCACATACATCGGCAAGTCGTAGATACTCTTACCTGCCTGCGCTATTTTCTCTACGTAGACAGCATAGGTCCACGCCTGAAAAATCTCCTCGGCATACATATCATTACCGAAAAGTTCTGCCCAGGAACCTTTGTCGGACTTGATGTTGAGTCGTGGATTATTGCCTGTCAGCTTCTTGACACCCTGCACGTTTTTACCCGTCAGATAGTCGGTAAGGACTTTGGGCACCTGACTGTTATACATCTTCGTAGCATCCTTGCTATAGTCGCGGGGCTCGTTAATCATACCGATTTCGTTCTCCACCTGAACCATAACTACTGTCTGCTCATTACTGTCTGTAACGCGAATATGCTCCAACATCTTACAGAATATCTTTTTGTCGGCTTCGAGTACATTAGCAGACAAGGAAGAGGCTTCTTCAAGAGGCTTACCATTACGATCATGAACACGAGGGAACCGTTTGGTGTCGCGCTTGAACCATTCGGGAGCATAGCAACTCATCGAATTCTTCCACGCACCAAACCACAGAATCACAACCTTCAGATTGTTCTTACGTGCTTCATTAATGATATTATCAAGCGAAGAAAAATCGTATTGCCCCTCTTTCGGTTCAATGAGTTCCCACGTTACAGGGGCAAGAACGGTATTCAAACCAAGCGCTTTGAGGTGGGGAAATATCTTCTGAAGATCTTCTATGGTAGATGCAGAAGAGTTACCCAATTCGCCTCCTATCATCAGCATTGGTCTCCCGTTGGCAATAATCCTTGCCCAATTACCGTGTTGTTCAAGTCTTGGCTGTGCATTGCTAAATAGCGAGACACACAGAACCGCAACTAAGGCAAATACAAATTTCTTCATATTGTATAAAATTTATTCTTCATCAGGTTGCTGACCATCATGCGCCTTCCACATACATTCTGTAATCTGAATATCTGAGAATACAGCCTTGAATGATGACTCTTCTGGCGAACAGGCATAGATACCGAAACGTATCTGGTCTTTTGCCTCGTACATATGGCATACGCGCATCTGACTCCACTCTTGTCCGTCGGTAGAGCACTCGATGCAGAAGTCATCATCGCGGCGCGAAAGGCGGTACCACATCTCTTTCACATCAGCTGGAATAGCTGTAGTAGCCCAATCGCTGTAGCCATTATTTGTTGCCACACTGCCGAGGTGCTGGAACTGCTCGTTCTCATACTCTATACTACCCTTCAGCCAATTATCCGAATCAAGATACATCACCACACCGCACTGGTCAAAACGATGATGACTCTCCTGAAAATCTGTCTTAACTACGAAGCTGAAGAACTTCTCTCTTGTACTTACCTGAAGTACAGGAGCATTATCGTTACGGAAGTGATAGTAGGTACGCTGCCAGAGGTCGGTCTTTGGCTTGGTCACTATCTCTATCGTGTTATCCTTGATGGTGCAACTCTCTGGCTCACGAGTCCACTGGAAATCGGCAAGATTAAGCGAGCTATTATCCTTCAGCACACCAGCAACTACATCAGGCGCCGTGTCAATTTTGTTCTCGGTATCCATCTTCTCTGTTTGATTAGGAGTACAAGCCATCAATGATGCTACAAGCATAGAATATAAAACCTTCTTCATATCGGTAATAAATAAAATAACAATACAAATGTAATAAAAATCCCTGACATCGACTGTCCGAGAGTTGATGCCAGGGATAAATTATGAAAAAAACAGGATGTTATTTCTTGATCAGTGTAGCAGATCTTGTACCAATCTTAACTACATAGATGCCATTGTGGAGGTCAGACAGCGTGACTGAAGTACGACCATCCTGCGCTACAGTCGAGAGAACCTTAGTGCCCGACATTGTGAAGATATCGATAAGCTGACCTGCAGAGGTACCGTTAACGATGATACGGTCTACGGCTGGATTAGGATAAACCGACATTACAGACTGGATGTCCGACTGAAGGTTATCAATAGCTGTAGGTCCTTCTGGCTCTGTCTGCAGTTCCTGTACTGTATACTCGAAATCCTGCGAGATTGTAGCAGCACCTGTGTATGCCCACTTACAACCGAACTTCATGACTGTACCAGGAGCATAAGTATAGGTATATGTATCTGTAAAATGCTCTTCGAATCCGGTTGTCTTATCAAACATGAAAGGAACCAACCCAGTGAAATCCTCAGGATTAAGGACTGTGAACTTAACAGTAACACCCTCGGCAGTCTGTGTGATTTCGCAAGTATAGCGCAAGTTCTCTGGAGTAACATATACACCCTCCTCAAGAGATGGGTCATCCTCATTTCCCTGATCTTCGTCACCACCATCAGTATTCTCATCGTCGCCGCCATCGGTATTCTCATTATCATCTGTAGATGCTGTGATAGTATATTCAACAGTCTCTGCAACAGACATACCACCTGCGAATGCCCACTTACAAGCGAACTTGATAGTTGTTCCTGGCTCATAAGCAAAGGTATGAGAATTACCAGGGTACTCTGCAAAGCCATTTGTCTGATCCCAGATATATGTCACAAGACCTACGAAATCTTCTGGGTTCAAGATTGTGAAAGTAACAGCAACGCCATCGGCTGTTGGAGTACACTCGTATGAGTAACGCAAGTTCTCTGGAGTAATATGTGTACCCTCCTCAATAGATGGGTTATTCTCTTCCTCCTGGTCTTCGTCGCCGCCGTCGGTATTTTCATTGTCATCTGTAGATGCTGTTATTGTGTATTCAGCAGTCTCTGCTACGGACATACCACCAGCGAATGCCCACTTACAAGCGAACTTGATAGTTGTTCCTGGCTCATAAGCAAAGGTATGAGAATTACCAGGGTACTCTGCAAAGCCATTTGTCTGATCCCAGATATATGTCACAAGACCTACGAAATCTTCTGGGTTCAAGATAGTGAATGTAACGGTAACACCTTCTGCTGTTGGAGTACACTCGTATGAGTAACGCAATCCCTCTGGAGTAACCAGGCCAGCAGGAGTATCGGTATTGTCGTTATCATTGTTGTTCTCGTTGTCGCCGTTATTCTCCGAATTGTCATTACCAGTATTGTTATTATCCTCGCCATTACCAGTGTTATCGCCATTATCGCCAGTATTATCCTCGTTATTACCAGTATTGCCAGTGTTATCGCCTTCATTACCGGTATTATCCTCGGTATTACCAGTGTTACCAGTGTTATCGCCTTCCTCCTCTGTATCATCCTCGGCTGGAGTATCATTCTCGCTATCCTCGCCATAGCAAGAAGCAAGACCTACCTCTACATTGAAGATTTGGATACTGATATTATCAGGATTACCACCGAAGTCGAAGAGAACACGCATATCGGTCATACCAGCTCTTGCCTTAGATGTATATACCAAAGGAGTAAGAGTATAAGCCTTTACGAGGGTCTTTTCGTTGCAGAGTGCGTTATTGTCGTCTTCTCTTTGCACTGTCTTGATACGGACATTAGTATCTTTATCTGTGTATACCAAAGCCTTGACCGTATAAGCTACGCCATCCTCAAGGGCGAGAGCAGAAGATGGGTCCATCCAGAACTGTGACTGGAAATCAAAGATAGTAGCCTTAGGCAAAAAGACTGTAGCAGAATTGCCTGTTACGTTGAACTCTTGACCAGTTGTAGCTACCCACTGATCTGTTGTAGCATAGAAATTACCGCCATTTACAAACGATGAAACCAAATTGCACTCAGAAGAGGCCGACTCGCCCAAAGCAGCTACCTTAACAGTCTGTGAGAGCTTGCCGCACTTAATGGTAATGGTACTGTAATCGGCTTTAGTTCCGGTATATCTGACTGATACTGTCTGATTGACCTTACCTGCTACTGGAGATACGCTTTCTGTAGAGAGTACAAAAGCTGGATTGGATGAAGTGACTGTGATAGTGCCAGAGAGGTTATTACCTGTTATGGTGAAGTTGCTCTCGCCATTCTGACCCTCTATTGTTGCTGGAGTAGAAGCCGACATAGCTGGCAATCCAGAACCACCAGGGATATAGAAATAGACATCATCAAAAGCTATCTTCTTCCCTACCTGAACAGCTTCGCCTACACCCTGACAGAATGAGAATGGTTCGATGGAGCTAGCTACATCAAGGTTAAGACCGAGAGATGACAATGCTATTTCATACTCAACCCACTCATCTACTACTTGTGGAGTAATCTGTGTATCCTGACCACAGACACGAATAGTAATAGGCTGAGTATTGCTTGAATTCATAGCAAAATGGAGCTTATACTGACTGAACTTCTCGTAATCCAACTGCTGACCTACTACGAAGCCTGCGCCATACCAAGCAGGATTAGATACGACAAAAGACATACAGGCATTACCCTCTTTAGGAGACTGATTGCCACCTGTCATGGTGTTCTCCCAGATATAGAATGGCTGCACGCTCCAATCAATTACAGAGCCATCGAGAGAGCCCTCACGAGAGAGTGTAATGAAATCTGTTGTCAAGCCTGGTACGCCACTTATAGTAGCTGATACCTTGCCGACTGCCTTTACAGAGCCACATGTAGCAGTGATAGTTGTTGATTCTGATTTACTGCCAGTGAATTTTACAGTAATATTAGTAGTAAATTTACCCTCGACAGTAGGTATTGTCGTCTGAGACAATACGAAATTAGGATTTGAAGAAACTACACTAACCTCGTTATTTCCAAGATTACTACCGCTGATAGAAACAGATGCCTGACCGTTCTTAGCCTTAATCCTGTTACTCTGAGCAGACACCGCCATATTGGCAGCATTAGCACCGCCAGGGAGGTAGAAATAGATATCATCCCACTCAAAAGTACGACCAGCACCATTATCGCCATCAATCTGATTGAAAGAGAGAAAATCGAAGCTAGCCGAAGTACCAGGATTGATACCAGGGAAAGTAGATGCTACAGGCAGGTCATACTCCTCCCAGTTATTGGCAGACTTAGGAGTCAACCGTGTGCTGATGCCATTGCAAGTGAGAGTAATAGGCTTTGTAGAGTTAGCCTTGAGGGCAAAATGCAGATTATAGTTTCTCAGATTAGAATAATTGAGTACAGAGGCATTATTGACATAACCGGCTCCGAACCAACCTGCATTACCTACCTGAAGGCCAAGGCTATTCTCGCCCTCGAAAGGAGTACCTTCAAGACCACCCATAGTCTTCTCCCAGATGTAGAAATCAGACATAGACAACTCTGTCACGGAACCATCGAAAGCGCGGTCGGACAAGACGTTGATATAATCTGTAGTCAATGCCGGAATTTCATTGAGAGCAAAGCTATTGTCTGTCAGAGACGACGAAGGACAAGCTGTGCGGTCCTGGTAGATATGTACCCAATCGACAAGCATCTCACCGCTAGTGAAGTTGTTGTCGATTTCGCCATTGACATAAGTACCGCCGAAAGCGAAGTTATAGACCAGGAAGAACTCATAGTCGGTAAATGCGTCCAAACCGGCAGACCTAGAGCTGATATCAAGAGAACAGATATCAATGCGGTTCTTGCCATCTGCATCACAAACATAACCAGTCATCATAGAAGGTGTCCATTCGAGGCCATATATACGCCAGGAAGCACCACCCTCCTCTGACAAATGAGCCTTAAGGCCGTGGTCAGCAGGACTATAGCTACCACCGACACCATTGGCATTCCAGTGATAGGTAGTGAGGACATCATTCCATGTCGACTCATCTCTCTTACACATCATCTCCATGATGTCTATTTCGCCACAGTTAGGCCAGTTACCGCCATTACCTGTACCGAGCATCCAGAAAGCAGGCCATACACCAGCTGTTGCCTTAGGGCACTTGATGAGCGACTCTATCTTACCAAACTTAGCCATTACCTTACTACGGCTTTGGATACGGGCAGATGTATAATGGCTACCCTTATACTCCTCCTTTTTACAAGTAATGACAAGCTTGCCGTCAGTCACCTTAACGTTATCTGGGCGATCTGTATAATATTGGAGTTCGTTATTACCCCAACCGTTTGAGCCAGTACCCGTCTCGTAGTTCCATACGGAAGGATTCAGAGTAGTGCCATCAAACTCGTCTGCCCAGACCAATTCATAATTCTGGGCGGATGTGTGCTGAATACCCAACAAAAGAGCTGCAGCACATAGCATTAGGTTCGTAATCTTCATTGTAAATCTCATATTATCGTTTGCCGCCAAAATTAGATTACGTAACACTATGCAACAAAATTTAAGGCATTCTAAAGTACGCCAAGGCCGTATTTCCAATACTCCAAGAATACGTCTATAAACAATAATACACTGATATACAAACACTAACACACTGACATACGAACGATAAACACTTGTTCATCGTTATTTTTTATTTGCAATACATTTCGTGGTTAGGAGAAAAGGTAGTTATTTTGAATTGTGATAGAGTCACTTTTAATGAAAGAGTACAACCAATATATACGGGAGAAGATAGGCAGGCGGGTGCAGAAACTATCCGTCAATATCGGGGCTTCGTGTCCGAACAGGGATGGGAGCATTGGTGTTGGGGGATGTGCGTTCTGCAACAACAAGAGCTTTTCGCCTGGGTACTGTGATGCAGAGAAGAGTGTGACTCAGCAGATAAAGGAAGGGAAGGAGTTTTTCAGGAAGAAATATCCCGATATGGTTTATCTGGCATATTTTCAGGCTTATACCAATACATACGGAGAGACGGGGAGATTATTGGCGCAATATAGGGAGGCATTGGCGTGTGAAGATGTCGTGGGACTTGTTATCGGAACCAGGCCAGACTGCATAGCGGAAGATTTACTGGAAGGACTTGCTGAGATAGCCAAAGAGACATACGTATGCGTGGAACTGGGAGCGGAGAGCATATATGACGAGGCACTGAGAAAGATAAACAGGGGGCACACGTGGGGATGCACACAAGAGGCGGTACAGAGGCTTGCAGGGAAAGGGATAGACGTGGGACTGCATTTCATAATGGGGCTACCAGGGGAAAGCAGAGAAGATATGCTTAGAGTTGCCGACGAAGTAAGCAAAATGCCTGTAGCATTGATTAAGCTGCATCAGTTGCAGATTATCGAGGGTTCGCTCTTCGCGAATGAGTATATGAAGGGAGAGTTGGATGTTGAGCTATGGGAGGCAGAGGATTATCTGGACTTTTGTGCAGAATTTGTGAATAGGCTGAGGGAAGACATAGTGATAGAGAGATTCACCAGCCAGAGTCCGCCTGAGATGGTAATTGCGCCCAAATGGGGTTTGAAGAACTATGAGTTTATGAATCTGCTGAGGAAGAGGCTTTGACGAGACAACAACGTTACAACTTGACATCCAACAGCTCCAATAATTCATCCTTCTTGCGGCGAGAAATCTCGATTTGGAAGCCATTAGCCATTACTATTGATGGTATTTCACCCTTGATATATTTTTCTACGTAATGGATATTAATGATAAAAGAGCGGTGAATGCGGATGAATAGACTCTGAGGGAGGATATCCTCGTAATACTTCATATTGCGACAGACAAGACAATTTGAACCATCGACGAAGAAGAAACGAGTATAATTGCCATCAGCAGAACAATACAATATAGACTCTACGGAAATGAACCTTACGCAATCGGACATAGGGAGTCCGATTCTATCGAATTTATTATAGTTGTTATTGAACTGCTCGACAGAGACAGCAGGCTGTCTATTCTCGAGGATTTCGAAGACACGCTCCACAGCCTCCTGGAACAAATCAGGCTCGATAGGCTTCAAGAGATAATCCGCCGCATTATACTTTATAGCCTTAATAGCGAAATTATCAAAAGAAGTAACGAATATCACCTTAAATCCGCGCTCCCTGACATTAAGGAGGAGGTCGAACCCAGTACCATCCTGCATCTGGACATCGAGGAAGACGATATCCGGTTTAAGAGCCTCAATAACCTCAATACCACTCTTAACCGAATCAGCCTCCGCTATGACAGACAAATCCTTATCGAAACGCTTAAGATTATGGCGCACTACATTACGGCCGCTAGCCTCGTCATCTACAATAACTACTTTATACATCTTCGGAATAAGGGATAATGATTACTACTTTAGTACCCAGAGGCGAGCCCTGTTCATCCACTAAGTCGGTTATAGAACAAGTAAAACCTTGCTGAGTCTGATTATTAAGTTCCTGGAGACGGTCGCGAGTCAGCTGCATACCCACGGAGCGATGCTTTTTGTTGCCCAAGCTATATTCTGCAGCAGCCTTTCTGCCGATACCATTATCTACGATTTCGCACACAAGAGTATGGTCGGCAGGGCGCTCATTGATATTTACAGTTATAAGGCCGTCGGCAGACTCCTTATGCATCAAGCCATGCAAGATAGCGTTCTCCACGAAAGGCTGGATAAGCATAGGCGGGACGAAAATCATATCATCCTCGATATCGTCATTGAGATTTATCCTGTAGGTAAACTTATTGGCAAAGCGAACCTTCTCGAGGTCAAGATAGAGAGAAAGCGACAACAACTCATCTGACAAGAGGACACGCTGCTTCATAGAGTTATCGAGGATCATACGGATAAGCTTAGCGAATTTAGACAGATAAAGTTCGGCTGCCGACTGATCATTATCCACTATGAAGCTCTGTATAGAATTGAGCGCATTGAAAATAAAATGAGGATTCATCTGAGTACGCAAAAGAGTACGCTCAACCTCCAGAGCCTTATGTTTGAGAGCGCTCTGCTCATTATCCTTACGCAAGCGATAGTTACGGAACAGCAAAACAGCAATAACGACAGCCACCAAGACGAAAGCCAACAAAAGGTACAGCTCCAACCTCTTCTGCTGCATTTCCCCATCGTGCTTTCTCTTGAGAGCCAAGCGTTCATGATACTGCTTTATAGAATCCGTCTCACGAATCTTATTATACTCATATTCAGACTCCATCAAAGTCATACGGCGAACCAAGTCCTCGTTCTCAAGAGAATCGTGGAGGACAGTCAGGTAATCAGCCATATCAAACGCCTCGGCGCTACGTCCCACCTTAGCATAGCATCGAGAGAGCAGCTGCATGGCCTTGTATTTCACCAATTTGTAATTAGACTTCTGAGCGATAGACAAACTCTCCTCCAGATAATGGATAGCCCTACTATACTGCTTACGGTTAAAATAAGAATTAGCCATCAAGATAGCGGCATCAGCATAATCGTAATCCTGATCCATGAGCTTATAATAATCGTATGCCTTTTGGGAATAGACAATACTCTCGTCATCCTTATTCTGAGCATTTAGGGCTGCTGCAATGTTCTTGTAAGTAGACGCCAGCATAGCCTCGCGCCAATACTTACGGTAGTCGAGAGTAGACGACGCATTAGTAATAGGAATCTGATAAGCCTGATCCTCGGAGAAAGACTCCTTCAGTTTCAGGGAAGCAGAAAGATAATGAAAAGCAGAATCGTACTCCTCCAGCTGAATGAAAGTCAGACCAATATTATTGTAAGAATAAGCCAATAGAACAGAATCGCCTATCTGACGACGAATATCGAGAGCCTCGCGCTGAAGTTGCAGTTCCTCGCGGAACTGTTTCATATCACTTTTGATATTAGACAACAGATCCTTAGTAAAAGCGATACCAATAGAATCGTTCATCTTCTCATTGATAGCCAACTCGGCATACGCGCACCTCTGAGCGAAGAACGGCTCAGCAATCTGCTGGTAAAGCTGTGCCTCCAAATCGTAACAGATACCCTCGCTATAGTCGTTACCCACCTGATGGTAGAATTTGGCGGCACGCTTGATGACCAACAAAGCGCTATCGATCTTTTCCAGGATACGATAATTGATAGTCAAGTTATAATTAAGAGCTGCCAAGTTGCTGATATTATCAGAATCCCTTGGCACATAGTGAGTTCTGATATTGACAGCCTTCTGGCAGACATCTGCAGCCCTCTGATACTCGCCCTTATAATGGTAGGAATTAGAGATATAACGATTGATATCAGCCTTAAGGACATAATTACCCCCAACGATAGAATCAGCCAAGAAGAGATAAGACAAAGCCAAATCAGGATCAGCCTGAAAAGAGTGTTTACCCAAGGAGTAGAGAGAATCGGCAGAAAGGCCGGTATAGTTATCCGCCCTTGTCAAAGACGGGACGAACAACAAAAAAGCAAGCAATATATGGATGTATGCTTTAGTATTCACTTGAGAATAAATTGATAATCACATTGCAAATATAAGATAAATAGACAATTATCCAATAGCCTACTGGGTATAGGATATAGGTATATTCTGATATAAGGGAGATATAAGCGAGGTATAAGGGAAGTATAAGGTTGCTCGCAATTTTTTAATAAAAAACGCGCGAGACACAAGTCCCGCGCGTCAATAGTCTACACTATTATAAACAACTATTATTTAACAATAACTTTTTGTGATGTATTACCCGTGCGTACTACGAATACGCCTCTATCAGACATAGGGATTTCGACTCTACTGAGGATTTCGCTCTGACGTTCAACGCGCTTACCAGAGATATCGAACACCTCGATAGGAGAATCGGCATTCTCTACTACGATGATATTACCACGAGAATAGATCTTCACGTCGGCAGAAGCAACCTCGTCGATAGCTGTGGCAGTAGCAGGGTTGATAGTGAGAGTACCATTAATGTATGTAATCTCGTAGCTATCAGCCACGGCACCAGAGACGATGATATCGTAGGTTCCGGCTACAGATGTCTCTGTGATATCTACGCCTACCGTTGGCAATGTGCTCAACACCTCTACGTTCTGAGCGGCTACGAAGCCATCGTACTCGACAGTAAATGTAGGCATCTCATCGCCAACATTAATAGTGAAGTCGTTAGCCTTGATTGTCAGAGGAGCCTTGTTGATGTTGGCAGATGCTGAACCTTCCGTAGTCACCAACTCGTAGTTGTCAGCATCGGCACCGCCATCGATTTCGATTCTATAGAATGAAACATTCTTGCCTGTACCTACATTTTCGTCTTCAAATGCGCACTTGTAATTGAACTCAAGTTCATCGCCAGCGATTCGGTCGTCGCTGAAAGAACCTGTGGCTTGTGTAGTGCCATCGTAATTCTTATTGTTAGCGATGAAGCCAGTCAAGTTGAGCTCGCGCTTGAGGATAGCAAACTCTTTCGTAGCAGTATTACCAGAGAAGTCCCAAGTTACAACTGCATAGCGTGTACCGACAGAAGCGTTGACATTATTCGTATAAGTGATTGTGCAAGATTCGGCATCGAAAGTAAATGTCTTACCGCAGAAAGTCTTGGTAGCGTATGTCACATCCAAACCATTTCCGATAGTGATTGCAGAACCATTGTAGGTAGCAGTTCCGAAAGTGACATCATACTTATCAAGTGTAGTATAGTTGAATACGCCATCACCAGCGAGAGTGACACCAGAGATTTCGTCCTCTACCTTAAGGGTACCATTGTTTATGATTACGGCGCCGCCATAAGTAGTGACTGTAGTACCGGCAGGGATTACGAGAGTCTCGCCCTCGGCGATAGTGTAATCAGAAGTTACTACCCAGTCGCCATATACCTGACCATTCTCGACATAACCAGTAGGGCTGAACGAAGCGGTAACATTTACTGCGCTTGCTGGCATAGTGAACTTGCCATTGGTAACTGCTACGGCGTTGTTGCTTGCGTCCTTAACTGTAATAGCATCAAGCTTGTAACCTACGGCTGGAGTTGCTGTGATGGTTACCTGGTCTTGGTACTGAGCAGTAGCGTCAGCTGAAACTGAACCACCAGTCAAACCTGTTGCGGTTGTAACTGCGTAGTCAATCTTGCTGAACGAAGCAGAAA
>JAKSLD010000036.1 GCA_024401395.1 Bacteroidales bacterium | reverse complement strand
CCTCTTGTGTCAGGATGCTCGACTTTGTAATCTTCGAACCTGCATGAAGCATACGATGGCCAACTGCATCGAGCTCGTCAAGCGACTTCATCACGCCATACTCAGCGTTTGTCAATACGTTGAAGATTATCTGTACACCTGCAGTATGCTCTGGAATCGGCATCTCCTCTATCTTCTTCGAGCCGTCTGGCATCGAAAACTTGATGAACGATCCTGGCATACCTATCTTCTCTATACCACCAGATGCCTTAACTGTCTGTGATGGCATATCAAAGAGCTTATATTTAATTGATGAAGAACCGCAGTTCAAAACTAGAATATTCATAATACTATACTATTTTTTCCTGCGTTGGGAGACATACAAAATATCTCTACTGCGGGGGTTATTCTTTTATCCTATTGCCTGATTTGCTGTAATAGCAATCATCTTAACAATGTCGCTGACCGAACAACCGCGACTTAGGTCGTTCACTGGAGCAGCAATACCTTGGAGAACTGGGCCGAGAGCCTCTGCACCAGACAAACGCTGAACGAGCTTGTAGGCAATATTACCAACCTCAAGAGTTGGGAATACCAATACGTTGGCATGACCAGCAATCTTGCTGCCTGGAGCCTTCTTCTCACCTACCGATGGAACAAGAGCAGCATCTGCCTGAAGCTCACCATCAATAGCCATATCTGGAGCAAGTTCCTGAGCAATCTTTGTAGCCTCAACTACCTTATCTACTACCTCGTGCTGAGCACTGCCCTTTGTAGAGAAGCTCAACATAGCTACTCGTGGCTCAAAACCACCAAGAACACGAGCTGTATTACCAGCAGCTACTGCAATTTCTGCCAACTGCTGTGCTGTAGGCTCTGGCGTAACAGCACAATCTGCAAATACGAATACACCATTCTCACCATACTCAGGCTTTGGAGTAAACATCAAGAACGCACCTGAAACTGTTGAAATACCTGGCTTTGTCTTGATAAGCTGAAGAGCTGGACGCAATACATCGCCTGTAGCATTATCAGCACCTGCTACCTCACCATCAGCCTCTCCTGCCTTGATCATCAAGCAAGCCAAGAAGAGCGACTTCTCAACCAATACTCGTGCCTTCTCAGGTGTCATACCCTTCGCCTTACGCAACTCAACGAGCTGGTCGATATACTTCTGCTTGTTAGGATTGTTCAGTGGGTCAATGATAGTTGCCTTATCAATGTTCTTCAAGCCCCACTTAGCAGCGTTAGCTTTCACATTATCAATATTATCCATCAAGATAATATCAGCAAAACCCTCAGCCAATACCTGATCAGCTGCACGGAGTGTACGCTCCTCATAACCCTCTGGGAGTACAATGCGCTTCTTATTCTGCTTTGCGCGAGCCTTAAGATTCTCTACAAAATCCATCTTATGTTGTTATTTGTATTAATTATCAAGTTATTACACTATATTATATACGTACGAAAAAACATAAAGTTTGCAATATCGAGATTACAAACAAACGTTTGCGCACGTATTCCAATGCAAAATTAAACAAAAAATGAAACTATACTAATTTGAGATAAACGCTTTAAGGATATTTTTATATTCACTCTCCCCTATTGAGTCAATTTCTCCCTTATCATAGATTGTAATTAGAATAACCTGCCTACGAATTTCTCCATTATCACCTTCTATGGCAACTTCCTTTAGCCCGAGATCATAGGTAATAACTCTTGCGCCTCCGCTTTTACCTTTATTTTTGGACTTAATAGAAATTCTTACTTTTCGGTATCCTCCTCCGAGATCAACACCGACATTTGCTCCACTAGCATAATCATCACGAAACTTGGACAAATCCTCTTTTAGAGAGCGGTATTTCTTTCCTAAACGTTTAACTTCTAACACAAATTCAGAAGTCGGTATATAGAGCACATCCATTTACAAAACTTCAAGAAGTTCATCAAGTGTCATATACTTTTTACCATTTCTGAGACCATCTTCAATCTCCTTAGCCTCTTGCAATGCGCGCAAAAACCTCTGTTCTCCTGAATTGTATTCAGGAGCACTTTCCTCAGCAACGCAAGGTGAATAAACTTGTTCTTCTTTCTTTTGTTCCATGGGTCAATTATTATAGATGCAAAAATAACAATTATCATCAAGCAAACAACAAACAGAAACAAAAAAGGCTCCCTCATCAGGAGCCTTAATATGATTCTATTTCTAGAAATTACTTTTGAAGTACTGCCATAACCTCGAGTACGTGCTTGCGTGATGTCTGGAGGAGCTCCATCTCAGCCTTGTCAAGCTTAAGCTCGAGAACCTTCTCTACACCATTCTTGCCCAATACTACTGGTACGCCGAGGTAGCAATCGTTGATGCCATACTCACCCTCGAGCTTAACACATACTGGGAATACACGCTTCTGATCCTTAACGATAGCCTCTACCATCTGTGCTGCAGCAGCACCTGGAGCATACCATGCAGATGTACCCATGAGCTTAACGAGCTCACCACCACCTACCTTTGTACGCTCTACGATAGCGTTGAGCTTATCCATATCGATCAACTCTGTTACAGGGATACCACCAACTGTTGTGTAACGTGGAAGCGGAACCATTGTATCACCGTGACCACCGAGGAGAACAGCCTGAATATCCTTTACAGATACGTTGAGCGCCTCAGCGAGGAATGCCTTGTAACGAGCCGTATCGAGGACACCTGCCATACCGATCACCTTGTTACGTGGGAACTTAGATGTCAAGTGAGCCTGATATGTCATTACGTCAAGTGGGTTAGACACAATAACGATAACTGCATTAGGGCTGTACTTAACTACCTGCTCAGTAACAGACTTAACGATACCTGAGTTAACACCGATAAGGTCATCACGGCTCATACCTGGCTTACGTGGGAGACCTGATGTGATAACTACAACGTCAGAATCAGCTGTACGTGCGTAATCATTTGTTACACCTACTGTACGAGAGTCGTACATTGTGATAGGTGACTTTTGGAAAATATCAAGAGCCTTACCTTCTGCAACGCCCTCCTTAATGTCGAGAAGTACAATTTCATTGGCAACCTCTCTGTATGCCAATACGTCAGCTACTGTAGCACCAACGTTACCTGCACCAACTACTGTGACTTTCATGGTCAAATGTTTTTATTTTGTATTTTGTCTTGTTTAATTTCTCTATTTCGCGTACGTATTTCTCGTAACGGCACACAAAGATACACTCTTTTTACCAAAAGTGTACTATTTCCTTAAATGTTTTGCGACTTTTCTCTTTTGCTTCGACATCAGGCACACCTATAGGTATCAAAACAGCTGGTTCGAGTGTCTCTTTTAGCTGAAGAAGCTGACTTACCAACTCTTTGTCAAAGTTACACACCCAGCAAGTACCAAGTCCCATCTCAACGGCCTTTAATGTTATATGATCTGCCAATATAGAAATATCAATATCAGCATGATCCTTCCCATCACTAGGTCTATGCCAACTCTCCTCGTGATTAGAAACCAGGACCAACACACAAGGTGCTGTCTTGAACCAATCTCTCGGATAAGCATTACCAACCATCTCCAGCATATCTGCGCCTCTTACCACATGCACCTCCCAAGGCTGCCTATTACAAGCCGATGGTGCCATACGAGCACAATCCAACAGCTCCTCCACCTGAGCATCAGTGACACCTATATTCTTATATGCCCGCACTGAAAAACGAGCCTTTACCAATTCATCGACAGTCATAAACTATATATAATAATTCTACGATTAGTTACGCATTGCAAATGCTAAAAGTTACACACACAAAACAAGAGTCTCCCTTCCAAAAGCACCGCCCCCCCCGCCAAAACAGACAACAAAAACCCAACGGCAGAGAATTTCTCGCCGCTGGGTTGGTATTGTTAAAAGAGATTTTACAAATTAATTGCCCCCAAAAGGATTGTAATCCTGAATGCCTGTTGACTTATTAGAGGCTCCCTTAGGATCTGGTCTACCAGGAGGATCCTCAGCACCTTCTCCTCCGAAATTAGCATGACCTCCTTCTATGGTTGTACTAGAATTGGATGTCGTATACACTGACAAATCCTTTTCAAATCGCACAAGCGCAGGTGATGTATATTTATTTAACTTCATCATAGTAAATTATTTTACTAAAATTTTCTTTGCCTGACTATTATTGACTACAACTGCACGGATACCTGTACCGCCTGCGTCAATAGTATTATCAATATCAGCTTCCTTAGTTGACACCTTAACACCCAAAGTATTGTAGACATCAATAGGAGAACCGACGAGTTGATCTGGAACATTATTTACGATAACCTTACCATTCTCTGATCTTATAATAACACCATCCAAATCAGTACCAGTATTTGCTACCTCAATTGAAGTTGGGATTTGAATCTCTTCTTCTACGTACTCAGGAATAACTGGAGTATCACCAGAATTCACAAGTATTACACAAAAACGATTAGATGGCATATTCTCCAAATCTGTAACTTCATAAGGCTCCTCTCTGAGGTTAACCATTTGTTGCTTCAACTTATCACAGAAATATACACCGTAATCGTAATTGAAGTTATTAACATTAAAGCCACTTATCTTGAGAGACTTTACGCCATAATCAGGAAGAATGACTTCAACAGGCAATTCAACTCCAATCATGTTCTGAGCCTCTGGATATATAGCGATTGACAATCCCTCGTTGTAGGTCAACTTATGAAGCACTACCTTTGGAGATGCAACCTTACCAGTCTCATCAGAATACAAATCGCCAACACTAGAATCAAGATTATCAGTATCTGTATCTTTTGAACCAACATTCATGAACAATAGCGTACCCTCATCAGATTTAACAGCAGACTCGTTAACAAAGAGTTGAATCTTTATCATGTCATCACGTAGAGATGCAGACTTCAACATTTGATGATTCTCACCTCTAGTTGACACATTCGGCAAAACCAAACTTGACACACCTTCCGGAACCTGATAGGTAACCGTTTTAAATGGAGCGATATATGGATCTGCATTATTAGAAGCCCCGCCAACAGTGTTGTATGTTACTGTTGAATATTCACTACCGTTCAACACTCTCCAAGCAACTGTAGTACCGACTTTATTTGCCCATTGACTAACATCAATTGTATAAGGGTATGGGTTATTCAAAGCAACATAACCAGAAGTCAAATTATTTACAACAAACTTTCTAGACGAGCTTACTGGAGTACCAATCTCAGTCATGGTCGGATAATTAACACCTTCATCTGCATACAAGCGGATAACACGACCGGTTGTAATGTCACCTGGGAATACATCGCCATTCACCAAATCATAACCATCATAGAACCATTCGAGGTCTGTATACTTATTTACAGCAGTATCAAAGAAAGCAGTCTTACCATAAGGACTAACCTTAGAATAAGTACACTCTTCAATACCTGCACCAAGATACATCAAATAGTTTGGCTTAAACTCACGAACCAATTTTGCTGCACCAGTAAATGCTCCTGTGTAAATCAATGATGGGCTATTCTTGAGGTAATCATAAGTCAACTGTAGTGTACCTGCTACAGAAACATTCTTCGACTCAAGAGTAGAACTTCCTCCCATTATTAATGAACCATCAATAATGATATCCTTTGTACGGACAAAAGAGGAACCGGACATCGTAACCGATGCACCCTTATCAATAGTTATTTTACGTGCAGAACCGCCGATAGTAAAAGATGGCATAGCTGCGCTTGAAGGGAACCTAACATTAGTACTCCAATTAGGAGTAATATGACCTACCCAGTTACCAGAATTCGCCCAAGAGGCAACATCATTATTACCTTCCCATTCAACAGTAGGAACTTTTAATGTTGGATAAGAACTTCCTTCTTGCTCCCAAACAAGGTCAGTCTCATAGCTATAAGTACCTTCTTCAGGGTTCAAATAACTTAAAATATCACCTTTCTCAAACTCCGACTCGTCTGCACCATATATAGCGCCACTAGTCTTATAGATAGCAGGATATGTATAATCGAAATTATCGCTATTAAGATAATTTACATTACTAACAATAGTATAATACTGTGTCACTTTCTTCGATGTATATTCATTCAAGTCACCAACAGGATAAACATACACATTATCATTGTCTGTAACAACACTAAAAGGCGAACTAGCATACATAAAAGCACCAGCGACAGAAGAACCAGCACTCTGTCTTTCGTCCTTACCTACAACACCACACAAATTGAGGGTTTCATCTGTAGGGGTTACCTCTGTAACAGTACCTACAAAGCCACAATTATTAACATTATATGTCGCACTTGAAAGAACACGACCGATAAAGCCAGCACAATACTTGTCAATATCAGTAGACGCAGTCTTAACATGACAATTCACATCAACCAAAACACGGTTGATGTTAACATTATTTGATGGGACACAACCCACCAAACAACCAGAATACTGACCATAAGCATACAAATTTCCAAGGAGATTCAAATTCTTAATAGTTGCGTTTTCACCGCCTACATACTGGAACAAGCCAGCATACTCAGTATCCTTGCAATCCATATTGAGGGTAACGTTATAGTAGCACCCATCAAAAACACCCTGGAAAGGGAAATTCTGCCTTGTTCCAATCTGAGGACCTGAATACTCAATATCATTTGACAAAAAACATGAGATTGTATTATCTCGTGTATTAACTTCCTCGGCGAACCACTGCAACTCAGCAGCATTCGAAATCAAATAAGTCTTAGATGCTACCATAACAGGTTCCACGCTCTGCGCGATAGTGTTAGCGCAGAACAAAATCGCTAGTGTTGCGATTGCGAATATTCTATTGATACTTTTCATAACAAACTACCTAATAAAAGTTATTCTAGAATGCAAAGTTATCTCTTTTTATGGAAATAACGTGTAGTAGGTTACATTTTTTTGGTCTTATATCTGTGTCGTAGTGTGAATTTAGTGTTTTTATAGACATAAAACAGCAAAGACCGTGCCAAAAAAGCGGTCGGCAAATCGGGAATGTGGAAAAATCACTAACTTTGTAGGTGATGAATGAACAGTATAAAATAGCAGTCATTGGACTTGGGTACGTGGGGTTGCCACTGGCAGCGCTATTCGCCGAATACTACCCTACTATCGGGTTCGACATCAACAAGGAGCGTGTTCGCGAGATAATGTCTGGCTCAGATGACACGAAAGAACTTACCAGCTCGCAATTGAGGGAAGCATTGGTGGCGCACGGACTGCGGTGCACATCGGACGAGAAAGAGATCAGGCAATGCAACATATATATAGTGACCGTTCCGACTCCCGTCAAGGCTGACAACACACCCGACCTGTCGCCGCTCATCAGCGCCAGTGAGCTCGTTGGCCGTGTCATATCGCGTGGAGACATAGTGATATACGAATCGACAGTCTATCCGGGAACGACAGAAGAGGTATGCATACCCACCATTGAGGCTTCGAGCGGATTGAAATATAACACAGACTTCTTTGCCGGCTACTCGCCAGAGCGCATAAATCCGGGAGACAAGGAGCATACCGTCGAGAAAATAGTGAAAGTCACCTCTGGTTCCACGCCAGAAACCGCAGAAGTGGTAGACTACCTATATAATAGTGTATTGATCAACGGCACACACAGAGCGCCATCGATACGAGTTGCAGAGGCCTCGAAAATCATAGAGAACACGCAGAGAGACGTGAACATTGCGTTCATGAACGAATTGGCCAAGATTTTCGGAGCCATGGGGATAGACACGCACGACGTCATTGAGGCGGCATCGACCAAGTGGAACTTCATAAAGATGACCCCAGGACTTGTGGGCGGGCACTGCATCTCGGTCGACCCCTACTACCTCATAGAAAAGGCCAAAGTCTATGGAGTGATGCCACATATCATACAAGCATCGCGCAGGCTCAACGAAAGCATGGGGCGTTATGTAGCCAACCAAGTCATCAAGCACATGAACCTCAAGGGCATACGCATAAAAGACGCCAGCATTCTAATAATGGGGATTACCTTCAAAGAAAACTGTCCAGACATCCGCAATACCAAGGTCGTCGACATATACGACACACTATCAGAATACACCTCAGACATAACAGTCCTTGACCCCGTAGCCGATGCAGATAAGGTAATGAAAGAGCTGAAGATACAGATAGCAGACAAAGTCCCTGCAGGGAAGAGATACGACACTATCATATATGCTGTTGGGCATAAGGCATTTGATGAAATCGACTTGAAAGGAATGCTGGAAGAGAATGGACTGATATATGACGTAAAGGGAAAAGTGGACAAAGAGTTGATGCCGGTCAGGCTTTAGGGTATTGCAGGTGGGACTTATCAGCGAGGAACAAACACCTCTTCTATCTTTTGCATAGTAGAAGACAGTGAAAAATCAGAGCTACGCGCTGTGGCTGCTTGTTGATATTGCGCTAGTTTCTGGGAATTATCAAGAACTGTCCTTAAGCCTTGATAAAGACCCTCTCCCTGTTCATCATTAGGCACAAGCATACCAAAATTCCCTTCCCCAAGCAATTCGTTCGGACCAGAGCAGTATGTACTAATCACAGGCTTACCGAGAACTAAAGCTTCGGCAATGACGAGGCTATACCCCTCAGACCTGCTAGAGCAGACAAACAAATCAGACCGCGCTATATATGGATATGGATTACGATGAAATCCCAGTAGCTCTACCCTATCCTGCAGATTATGTTCTTTAATATACGACTCCAATTCGGAGCGCTGTTCTCCCTCCCCCAGAATACTCAATGTAAAATTATAGCCGTCATTACGAAGTCGTGACACTACTTGAAGGAGGATGTCGTAGCCTTTAGCCGAAGTCAACCTGCCAACACTGACCATCCGTAGCTTTCGCAAATCTTCTGAACCATCTTGTAAAGTATTTAACTCTTTGTGTGCATTAGATTTTTCTATGATATCAACGACATCGATCGGATTGTATATCGTCCTAACCTTCTCTTTCAAACCATATTTCTCCACAAATGAATACTCAGATTGTTTTGAAACATTCACTATAGTATCATATTGGGAGTAAGCATATATCTCTTCCGTCACATCTTTAAAAACACCTAATTGCAGAGGCCATGGAAGTGTCTTCAAATCGCAATGCACCCACGCGATACGCTTTGCACTATTATTGCAACTCCTTGCGAGTAATTTTGTAGCAAAACCCTCACAAAAAGCAATCTCAACATCGTGATTCTTAGGCACCCACAAACGATAAACGCATGACATAGGGAGCCATTTGTAGATAAGTTTATACTTAATATTGTACCACAGCCTTTCCAACACGGAGAGCGACTGTGGATCTGGCAAAACAGGCTTATAATCCACATACGGACGCACCTCCTCGACATACTTACCAGTATCCACAATGGGACACAAAGTCACCTCAAACACATCCCTATTGATATGCTTCAGGAGAGTAGCAAGCACCTTTTCGGTACCACCTCCACCAAGAGATTCTATCACGAAGAGCAATCGTGTTTTCATTTAAGACAAAAATATGAAAAAAAGTGTTACATTTGTAGAGCGAACGCACAATAAAATCAGCATTCGCGCACTTAGATTAAAACACTATTTCACATTTACTTTAATGTAAGTACCTATGCTTCACTATTTTGACTGAGGTATGGGGAGTTGGAGAATTGAACTTTAGCAAAATTGAGCTATCACACAAGAATTTCATAATGCAAGACAAAAATTACTGGACCCTGACAATAAAACCAAAGAAACACTGGCTAGACATAGACCTTAAATCTCTTTGGGCTTATCGTGACTTGTACAAAATGTATGTCAAGCGCGATATCGTCACTGTGTATAAGCAGACTATCCTTGGTCCGCTGTGGTTCCTCATTCAACCGATTTTTACCACAGTGATATATATGTTCGTCTTTGGAGGTTTAGCTGGCATCTCAACTGATGGAATGCCTCAGCCACTGTTCTACATGTCAGGTATCATGCTGTGGAACTACTTCAGCACTGCTTTTACAGCTTCGAGCAACGTATTCACAGCAAATGCCAGTGTATTCGGCAAGGTATACTTCCCTAGGTTGGTTGTACCTCTCAGCGGTCTCACTTCCAACCTTATCAAGTTCGGCATCCAGTTAGTGCTTTTCATAGCAGTCTACATCTACTACGTCTTTCAAGGTGCACCAATAGCAATAAACTGGTCGATACTTCTCTTTCCATTCCTGATATTCCTGATAGCATTTCATGCACTTTCGTGGGGATTGATAGTATCAGCTTTGACAACGAAATACCGAGACCTGACACAGCTAGTCACCTTTGGCATCCAGCTGCTGATGTACGCGACTCCGGTAATATACCCACTTAGCGCTGCGCCCGAAAAATATAGAGATATACTTGCTATGAACCCACTATCTCCAATTTTTGAAACATTCAAATACAGCTGTATGGGGTGTGGCTCTATGGATTGGGGAGGATTGGTATATAGTACGATATTCATGGTGGTAACGCTGTTCATCGCTGTCGTGGTATTCAATAGGGTTGAGAGGAATTTCATGGATACGGTGTAAGAAAGACGAAGAGATGGAGAGACTAAGAGACAAAGGGACTAAGGGACTAAAAGACTGAGAGTCTGAGAGACTAAGAGACGGAGAGTCTAAAAGACTAAAAGTCTAAAAGTCTAAGAGACTAAGAGACTAATAATATTGAGTAGTTATTTAGAGGATGAATAGAACGTTTGAGAATCTTTATATCTGGCAGGAGTCGCGTGTTTTAATCAATTCAATTTATCGGATGATGGAGAATTGTAAGGATTATGGTTTTAGGGATCAGATTCAACGAGCGGCTGTCAGTATAATGAATAATATAGCTGAGGGATTTGAGTCGGGGTCAGATTCGAAGTTTATGAATTTCCTTAATATTGCAAGAGGTAGTTGTGGAGAAGTACGCTCCATGTTGTACCTATGCGAAGACTTAAGATATTGTACTGAGAGTGAAAGAATGCAATTTCAATCTCAGATACGAAAGATAACATCTGGAATAGTTAAACTATCAAATTCAATACAAAAAAATAAAGAGACAACATCAATAGATTCTAAGACTCTTTGACTCTTTGACTTTTAGACTCTTAGACTCTTTGTCTGTATATTCAGCAACTATTAAAACATGGAAAACAGAATCAATATCATACGATATATCAATATGTGCATAGTAGAGTTTGCCAGAAGAACTCATATGCCTAGGCACATTGCATGCGATTATCTCAGTAAATTTGGTGGGCTCCAATTCCTTGAGGAATGCTACTCTGCAGAACATCTTCTTTCTCTAAACGATGCTATTAACGACATAAAAAGAATATGTCGGCGTAATGGCGGAACATTTTAGCTTATGACAAATCTTTACCACGGAACAAACGTAGACTTCGACAAAATAACATTGTCGAAATGTAAGCCATACAAAGATTTCGGAAGAGGCTTTTACTTATCCGACTCAGAAAAACACGCTCAAGACATGAGCATTCGGAGAACAACGCTTGAAGAAGAAGGGAATCCGACCATATTAAAATATTCTTTTGATGAAACAGCACTAAGCAACAATAAAGTTAAATCGAAAGTATTTGATGGTGTTTCTGAAGAATGGGCTCTATTCATCATAGGCAATAGGAAACATGCGAAAAACATCAAAGATAACAAATATGACATTGTTATAGGACCAGTTGCAGATGATGGTGTGGTATATCAAATCAATCGTTATCAACAACATATTATAGATTTACCAACACTAGTCAAAGAACTTACGTACAGAAAACTCAACAAGCAATACTTCTTTGGCAGTGAAATTGCTTTAACTTATTTAACTCGAATAAAATGAAGTCAACTTTAACCAAAACGCAATATAATTATATCATAGATTGTATAATTGAGGAAATTGCACAAAAATATACGGAAGAGAATAATGTAAGTGTATCAAAAGCACTTTCTACAATATACTCTTCGACGACGTATAAAAAAATCATCGATACAAATACAGGATTATATCTTATGAGTCCCATGTACATCTACGAAAGAATGAAACAGGAAAGTACTACGACAAGAAACTAAAGACCTGGTATTATTTCATGTATTGAATTAGGTATCTATTATAGAATGAATAAAGCCTACAAAAGACTGAAATGTGCGATTATGGCGTAAAATCCGACATCGGGAATATCTATCAATTATAAAATATCAATTAGCTAGATGAGTGATATAGCAATACAATTTGACAATGTCGGAAAACTATATAAACTAGGACTAGTCGGCACTGGAACCTTAGGTGATGACTTGACCCGCTGGTGGAAAATGTCCGTTTTAAGACAAGAAGATCCATTTCTAAAGATTGGAGAATCAAACGACCGAACCAGCAAAGGTGATTCAGACTATGTATGGGCACTTCAGAACATATCTTTTGACGTTCACCAAGGAGATGTAGTAGGAATCATAGGGAAGAACGGAGCAGGTAAGTCTACCCTACTGAAACTTCTATCGCGAGTAACCACGCCAACGACTGGAGTAATTCGCGCACATGGGCGTATTGCATCCCTTCTTGAGGTCGGCACAGGCTTTCACCCAGAGCTAACAGGTCGCGAGAATATATACATGAACGGCTCCATTATGGGCATGCGCAAGGCAGAGATAACACGCAAACTAGATGAGATAGTAGACTTTGCAGGCGTAGAGAGGTATATTGACACGCCAGTGAAGAGATATTCGAGTGGTATGACTGTCCGACTGGGTTTTGCAGTAGCAGCATTCTTGGAGCCAGAGATATTGGTTGTTGATGAAGTATTAGCTGTTGGAGATGCCGAATTCCAGAAGAAGGCAATTGGGAAGATGCAGGATGTGAGCAAAGGAGAGGGAAGAACGGTTTTGTTTGTGAGCCATAATATGGCTGCAGTAAAGAGTTTATGTCATAAAGGAATAGTTCTAGAAAATGGAACTATTTCTTACATAGGGGCAGCTGATAGTGCGATTTCAAAGTACCTTTTAGAGGGGAATAAAACCGAAAGAGTATTTGATGTAAAAAACGGAATCAACTATGGTTCAAGCACCTTCGTTATAGATGAAATTGCTATTAACGGAGAAAGACCACATAAGTTATTTCTAGACGAGTGCAACAACACTTTAGATGTTCTGATTAAGGGATCAACTTCTTTAGCTCTGAACGTTCAATTCATCCTTCAGGTATACGATTCTAACGATATATTAGTAACTTCATATTGTCCTGGTAATGAAGGAAGGTTTGACCATTTAGAAATTGGGAACTTTCAATTATTAGAAAGAATATACTTTCCTGAAAATATGACAAATGGAAACTATCGAATAAAACTTGAATTTTTACAAAGAGGAATAGCAAAACTAGCAGAAATCATCAATCTGATGACGGTTGCTAAACGTGACAATATAAACGAGCATGTAGGAATAGAAAGAACCCCCAAAAACACAGGATATTTCTATCTCAACGGCTATAAGATATTAGAATAAATAGTAATCATGAAAGTAACTGCACTAATAGCGGCGCGTTCAGGGTCAATGCGCGTCAAAAACAAAAATATCAGACCATTTGCTGGGAGTACTCTACTAGAAGTAAAGATTGAGCAACTAAAAAGGATATCAAACATTGATGAAATTGTCGTAAATTCCAATGACGACGAAATTCTACTTCTTGCTGAGAAACATGGAGCTAAAGCGATAAGAAGAGATTCTTTTTATGCCTCAAACACCGTTTCAATGAGTGATGTATATAAAAATATGGCGGAAAACATGGATTGTGATGTAATAGTCTATGCCAACTGTACAAATCCAGTAATCAATGACCAGACGATTTATGATATTATAGATTTCTACAAGAACAATGTAGACAAGTACGATTCCGTTAATTCAGCACATTTGGTTAAAGAGTTCCTATTTCGAGACAATCTTCCCATAAACTACGACCTTAGACATCAGCCTAGAAGTCAGGACTTGCCAAATATATCCGCATTGAATTTTGCCGTTAACGTCATTGCAAAATCGACTATGATAGACTGTAAAAATGTAGTTGGATACAGGCCCTACATCTATAATATAGACCAGATTGAAGCCACAGACATAGATAATCCGATTGATTTCTTTATAGCAGAGCAAGTATTTACCAAAGTATTTGTTGACAAAAAAGAAATTCTTGAATAGTAATGATTCCACTATTTAAATACAAGTATACTTGTATTGTCGACACAGTATACGCATTGTCCATATATCTACTATATACAGATGATGAGACATGCGATAAAACAATGTTCATTGTTGGGCCAGGCATTCCTAGATCAGTTGTAGATAGACTGCCTCATAAGATATACCTTCAAGGAAAAAACCTTTCTTCGGATGAAGAATGTCTGAAATTCAGACGAAGAAGTATAATAACGTGGCCATTCAGACGTTTTACTAAGCTTTTTGCACAAGACCACGTTTGGTTATTCAATGCGATTATCGGGACTATGCCATATACATATATCGAAGACTGCCCAGAGGTATATAGTAAATGCCATAATCTAATTATGCAAGAACCATTAAAAGTAAGTGGATTCAGATGGTATTTTTGGGCATTTCGTAAACATGGAACGACTTATAGGCAACCATTAGGTCATAACAGACAATGCATAAATAGAATAATAACATCAGAAAGAGATGTTAATTCACCGTATCTCAAGGGAAGAAAGTATACATTATTAGACTATAAAAAAACTTGGTTGGATTCTTCTGAAACAAAGAAAAAGATAATCAAGGATATTTATTCTATTTCCGACAAGCAGATTGAACAGCTTAAATTAGCACAAACTATAGTATTTACACAACCACTCACAACTGATTGCGGATTAACAGAGCAAGAACAAGTCGAAATATACAAACCGTACATAGAAAAGTACATTCATCAAGGAATAATTATTAAACCGCACCCTAGAGATAATGTTGACTACTGTAAATATTATCCTGAAATCAGCATGATTGATTCAAAGGCTCCTATGCAATTACTTGAAGCATTCGACTTGAATGTAAAATATGCTATCACAGTTTGTTCAACAGCTGTGAGTTGTTTAGAAGGAAAGGCAGATATTATCTGGATTGGGAGTGATATTGATAATAGACTTGTGGAAAAATTCGGTCATCAAACCAATCCTTTTTCGAAGTAACATTAAAATGATTGAAGTTACTATTGCCATTCCTGTATATAATGTAGAACGGTATGTACGTAAATGCATATTGTCCGCTCTTAACCAATCTTTCACTCTGCCTTATGAAATTTTAATAATAGACGACATTGGGACAGATAGTAGTATGGACATTATCGAAGAAATAGCACACAGTCATCCTTTAGGAAATATTATTCGAATAATACACCATCCACGCAATCTAGGGCTCGGTCCTGCAAGGAACACAGCGATATCCGAAGCCAATGGAAGATACCTATTCTTTCTTGATTCCGACGATTATATTACAGATAATTGCATATCTAGGTTATACCAAGAAGCTGAAAGAAATAATAGCCAAATTACTATCGGTTCTACTTGTAGACTTTTTGATGGTTCAGGAGAAATATATAAGATAGAATCATTACGAAATATGACGTGTCGAGGAAATGGAGTTATGCTTAAGGTTCTTTTGGGAGACGCAAAACCCCACCTTGAAGTTTGGAACAAGTTATACTTACTTAGTTTTTTAAGAACAAACAATATACATTGCTACACAAAAATCTTCGAGGATTTGTTATTTGACCTAGAAGTGTACTCATTGGCAAACAATATTTCTTTTATAGAAGAAATTACTCTATACTACATAAACAGAGAAGGTTCTATTACCACCAATAAATCATTGTCATCTATACAAGAAGCTATCAATACTAGAGCTGAAATAATAACGACAATGAAGACCTTGGTAAAAAAATACTCACATATAGACGGCATATATGACTTTTATCTTTCTCAATTACTGATACATTTCTATTCAGTGTCAAACACACAAGGAATCCCGCTTGAAATATTGAATAGCTTTGCTTCAAAAACTAGTGGCTTCACAAAATGTATTAGAAGTTCAAAGTTGATTCACGATGAGACACTGAAGAAAATATTCAAAGTATGCAGAGTTCGAAACAACAATTACTATGGGTTTATGGAATCATTTAGATTAAAAGACATGTCAGTCTTCGAACAGTTATATATATACCCTGCAAAATTGTTTTTGCATTACATCAAACTCAAACTTTTTCACGCTACGTAGAAGGCATTATTATATTCGTTCTCCAATAATAATTTCACTATTATTACAAAGTGCATATAAGTCTAATAATAGATAATGACGGTCTATTATTTGCGTAATCATATATGATATTATCCATTATCATCCCCATATACAAGGCTGAACCATACATAGAACGCTGTGCACGTAGTCTGATGGAACAGACTATGGAAGATGGTATTGAGTTCATTTTTATAAATGATTGTACTCCTGATGCCTCTATGGAAATTCTGGGCAGCGTGTTGTCTGATTATCCCCAGAGAAAGGGCCAGGTACGTATAATCAACAATGAAATCAATAAGGGTGTGTCGGCTACACGTTTAATTGGTATTGAAGCGGCAAAGGGGGAATATATTGGGTGGTGCGATTCTGACGACTGGGTCGAACCAACAATGTATCAAAAGATGTACGATGCTACACAAAATGGTGTAATTGATGTTGTTGTTGCGAATTTTATTGAAGAGTTGTCTGATAAAGCAATCAAGAGGACTTACAATAAATGCTGTATTCCTCAAGAATGTATAGAAAAGTCGTGGCAGGGGTACTATTTTCCTGGTTCTTTATGGCAGCAGATTTCACGTAAAGGTATTATTCTCAACAGTATGAGTTGTATTTCTCATGTTGACTACGGAGAAGATCTCTATTCTCTTTGGTTAACATACTACAGAGCTACATCTATAGCGTACGTTGAAGATTATTTATACCACTACAACTGTTTGAATTTGTCATCTCTTGTCCATAATGTTGATTGTTCAAAGGGGAAATGGGCTGCTCACAAAGCTAACTTGAACATGATTAAAAATATTCTATTTGAGAATGGTGGAGAAAAACGCTATCATATAGCAATCAACGCATTTAAGTTTGCGATGCTGAACAAGTACAAAAAATCATTTAGGAACATACTGGATTTTTATTATGAATTACCAGAATGTTTCAAGGATGTAAATGACTTTCTTTTCACCCCTCAAAAACCAGTAATAAACCGAATTAAAACATATCTAGTATACAACGTTTTTGCTTTGTTCTGGTTATATCATCATAAAGAATTTTGATACTTTTCTCTACCCTACTTGTCTGTTTTGTGTTTAGCTTCTTGAAAAACGGATCTGTGATGACGACAAGAAAAATATCCAATAGGGGTTACTTTTTATTAAGTGATTTATTATAATGAGCATTTTTGACGTAAAATCCAAATCTTATGTCGGGGAATGGCGTAAAATCCGACATTATGGATTAGTATAACTTGCGATAGGGAGATATGCCGCCTAGTGCTTAATTGCATTGGGCTGCTTTTTTTGTCATACGGATTAATACGGATTTATATGGATTGTTTTTTAGAGCACACGGATTCAACGGATTCAGCTTTTTCCCTCATACGGATTTTTACGGATTTATACGGAATCTTTATTTCCTGCGGGTTTGGATTTTTTATCTCACGCGGTTTTGGGGGATTTGGGAAGATTTTTGTTTATCTTTGTGAAAAACTAATTCCTGATGACAACGAGAAAATACCCTATAGGGGTTCAGGACTTTAAGAAGTTGTAGAATGTTATTCAACTCGTATCAATTTCTAGCTTTTTTCCCAATTGTATTCTTTATTTATTGGGGGATAAAGTGTGTTATCAAGAGTAATCTTTCTCTCTTGATTAGGAATTTGTTTCTTCTATTGGCTAGCTACTATTTCTATATGTGCTGGCAGCCTGTGTATGCTTTACTTTTATTGTCTAGCACGGTTATCACTTACGTAGGTGCATTATTGATTAAGCATGATGGTAATCACAAACGCTTCTGGTTGTCTGCTAGTTTGATATTAAATCTGTCGATTCTTTTCTTCTATAAATATTTCAATTTCTTTGCGGACAGCATAAACTGTGTATTTCAGTCTTGGGGTATAGCAATGAGTATCACGGGGTTGGATATCTTACTTCCCGTCGGAATATCTTTCTATGTTTTTCAAGCCCTGGGGTATACCATTGATATCTACAGAGGCGATTGCATCCCTGAAAAGAATTTCTTCACGTACGCGTTGTTTGTAAGTTTCTTTCCTCAATTGGTTGCGGGACCGATTGAAAGAAGTCGTAATCTTCTGAGGCAGTTCAATGAAGAACACACTTTCGACTATGACCTTGCAATATCCGGGTTCCGACTTATGCTCTGGGGGTATTTCTTGAAGCTATGCCTGGCAGACAGAGCTGGGTTGTATGTTGACGAAGTATTTAACAATCTTGCCGACCATGGAGAATATAGCACGTTGGTTGCTTCTGTAATGTTTACCATACAGATTTATGGTGATTTTGCCGGGTACTCTTTTATTGCTATTGGATGTAGTCGTATGATTGGATTTAGACTTAATGACAACTTTAGAAGGCCGTACTTTGCTACCAGTATTACTGATTTTTGGCATAGATGGCATATTTCATTGAGTACGTGGCTAAGAGATTACGTATATTTTCCTCTAGGAGGCAGCAGGAATGGTACATCAAAAACGTATCGGAATATACTCATTACGTTTCTAATCAGTGGATTATGGCACGGAGCCAATTGGACGTTTGTTTTATGGGGCGCCATTCATGGTTTGGCTCAATGTGTCGAGAGAAAATTAGGATGGAATAAGATGCAGTGGAGTATTATTCCTAAAATTGTACATATTACTATCACTCTAATCATCGTTAACACATGCTGGATACTGTTCAGAGCGAATTCGTTGACAGATGCAATATCCGCTTACTCTTTGGCAATATCACCATCAGACATTTCCCTTATTTCAATTAAGATGGCGCTTTGGTCAATTGGGATACCATTAATGATTCTGCTTGTCAAAGAGGTAATAGAAGAGAATGGCGTAACAGCATCCATAGAAGCTAGATATCCATTTTTAGTGAATTACGTTTGGCCTACGTTTCTGATACTATCTATAGGGTGCTTGGGATTATTTGAGGGTGGACAATTCATCTATTTTCAATTCTAAGAGCCTATGAGAAAATTCATAATTAATATACTATGCGTTTTGTTCATAGGTGTTACAGGGCTCTGTGTTCTGACTTGGATCGACGTGAGTAAACTTCAAAGAATAGATTTCAAACTGAAGAAAGAGACTCATATTATTGCCATAGGGCCATCAACTACGTATCAAGCATTAGACGAAGAAATAATACCTGGCTTTGAAAACATATCGAGAGACGGGACTGATCTAATGTCTATAGTTCCCATGTTACCGAGGTTGCTAGATGAAAACCCACAAATAGACACGCTATGGATAAGTCATGGTAGATTTCAATTTCATCCGAAATCTGGTGGTAAAGGGGGAGCTAACAACCAAATGCAAAGTTACAAATATAAATTACCATTCATTTTCTTTGATTGTAAGGAGACCATTTGGCGAGACTACATAAAAAGAATCGATCTATACGCTGCCATACTTAATCCATACATTATGGATGTTATTACCAATCGTCCGAAAAATCTAAAAGACTATGGATTTGGGCATGGCAAATCGACTAAATGTGACCTTTTTGATTCCAATAAGGTTTGGAGTGTAGCGTGGTACGATAGTCTTTGCGTCAAACACGGAGGGAATGTATATACAAAGGAAGAGATTCTCAGCGACAGCTATTACAATGACTACTATACCAAAAGAGCGATAGAGATCTGCCAAGAGAGGAACGTTGTTCCTATACTATTTTTCACGCCTCTGTATGATTTTGACAGATGGTGCACATACGATGGATTCTGCGATTATATGGCCAACGAATATTCTCCTGATTGGTTGATAGCGGACTACGAGAATTTTGTATTTGAGAATGATTCTATCTGCAGAAGAGATGTTCATCATTTGAATTCTAAGGGAGCAGAAGCTTTATCGGCAGAGATAGCCAGTGTTGGTCTAAAGACAATTAGCGTATCAGAATGGATATTGTCTAAGAAACTAAAGTGAGTAGAATATTGTTTGATTGAATATTTTTCTACATCACTAGAATCTTATAACTTGCGATAGGGAGATATGCCGCCTAGTGCTTAATTGCATTGGGCGGCTTTTTTTTGTCATACGGATTATGACGGATTTATATGGATTGTTTTGGCACGCGGATTCAACGGATTTTGTGGATTGATTATGGGCTCACGGAGATTTAGGGGATTCAAGGGATAGGGGGATAGATGGACTAGTGAAGGTAGTAGGGCTAGGGGAGGTAGATGGACTTGAGGAGGTAGAAGGGCTGGAGGAGGTAGAAGGACTAGTGAAGGTAGAAGGGCTAGTGGAGGTAGAAGGGCTAGAGGAGGTAGAAGGGCTGGAGGAGGTAGAAGGACTAGTGAAGGTAGAAGGGCTAGTGGAGGTAGAAGGGCTAGAGGAGGTAGAAGGGCTGGGGGAGGTAGAAGGGCTGGGGGAGATGGAGGAGATGGAGGCCTAGAGGTGATAGATTGATGAGATAAACAGAGGTGATAGATTGATGAGATAAACAGATGAGATAAACAGATGAGATAGACAGATGGGAGAATCTGTCTATCTGTTGAATCTGTGTGGGGCGTCTTTTGTTCGGGGTCATTGTTTGGTGTATTCGGCATGGGCGTTGAAGCAGGGGCTGTCGAGGTGACGGTGGGCGTCGTGCATGCCGATGGTGCGGATGCCTGGGAAGACGTATCCTAGGGTTTCTATCAGGTCGGAGAGACGGCGTTTCTGTTTGTCGGTTCGGGTATCAGTGGGATATCCGTGTTCGTCGAGTCCACCTTCATAGCAGATACCGATACTGTGGTTGTTGTGACCTTTACAGTGATGACCAGGCTCGGTGAGCAACCTGTGCTGAGTGAGCGTACCATCTTTACGGATATAGAAATGATATGGTATGTCTTTATGCCCTTCGAGTATCGAGCGCACCCATAGTTTTTCTGTGTCAATGTCTTCATAATGTCGCGACATAGTCGCATGGACAATAATTAGTTTCGGGTTCATATTTGCTGTTCAGATTAATATCAAAGTATATCAGCAAAGCTCACCCCTACCCCTTACAGAAGGAGTAGGGGGAGTTTGTTTTACAACAGGCAGATGTTGTTGAATGCGCAGCTGGCGGATAGGATGCCCACAAGAGCGGAGAGAATTGCGGTGATGATATCTCTGACGGTTGGCTTTTTGATTCTCATATACAATTACTTGGTTAGATTAATGACTCAGATTAGACCTCTTTAAAGACTTTCGCCGTGACATATCCCAGCAAGGTAGTGTACTTGTTCTGGTTCTTATACTCAGCCTCAAGAGCTGGTCGCGTTGATGCATCCATAATCAGATCGACAGCCATCTCATGAGCCTTCTTGAAGCGCTCACGCTGTGCGAGTTCCTTCTCAGTAGGCACGCGGTTTCTAGCCTTGTCGCGATTGTACGATGCCAGAACAATCTTACCCGATGGGGTCTGACGGAAGAAAACGTTTTCATCCTTACCTACCATACCATGGTAGTGCTTAAGAAACGTAGGGAAACAAGCTCCTTTCATTGGTCAAATTGGTTTTAGGCAGCCTCACACCTACCCCCTCTCGCGATGAGGAAGAGAGCGCTTGGCCGGTTAGTAAATGTTGGTAAATGATCTTCAACGTTGACGATACAAAGTTACGACTGTCCCAACCCTACCCTTCCGTCTTATGCCGTTACGTGCCGTATTCCGCCGTAAAATTCCGTTATTTGCCGTTATTGAGTTTTGAATGAGACAACTCTACCCCTATACTAATCCTATACTAATCCTATACTACACCTATACTAGACCTATACGAGGCCTATACGAAGAGGCAATGAAGGTTTTGGCTACAAGCAAAAACGCTCAGCCAAAACCCTCATGACACCTGGAGTAATAATCTTACCTCGCTTACGATAGCCCGGAATAGACTCGGCATCGATAGCCTTGAGCCATTCACGTAACGTCCTGCCAGATATTCCCAATCTCTCAGCCAACTCAGCCTTACTGATAGGCCTGTTGACGTCCAAATAAGCCGTATCAGGCATTATCTTTCGCTCTGCGTTATTTTGCTCAAGACCGCGCTCTTCGTCCAAGAAATCGGGCATCAAATCAATATCGTACATCATTCCTTACAAACTAACAATTATCAATTATCAAATATACACACCCTTCTGGCATTCTGGCGGTGTGGCATTCGTAGTCAATTTTTCGCGCGGGTGCGCGTATGCGAATAATATTCCACATAAAAAAGTTAATAATTCCTAATTCCTAATTCCTAATTCCTAGTTCATAGGGGTTGGGGTTAGAGGTTAGGGATCAGGAGTTAGGAATCAGGGGATATAGGTTAGGAATTCGGAATTAGCAATCAGGAATTATTAGGGGTTAGATTTTTTGCAAAGGAGCTTCTACCGGTCTTTTCCACCTTTCCTTCGTCGACCAGAGTCTTAACCCAGTCTCTGACTGTTCTTTCTTTGATGACAGGCACATAACTACCACCAAGCCTGTAGGCCATGTTATATGTGAACACCTCAGGCAAATCAGCAAGAAGCACCTCCCTATCGGCATCATGTCTAGACACAGTAGGGTCCTTATCCAAGAGCGACAGCGTATGCATACCATGCAAGTATAGAGGCTCCAGCATATCCATCATCATATAGAAATCACCATCCAACACGTGCAGATCCAGAAGAGGCGTGATGCCATCCTTTACATTGTCGCTATTAGTACCCTTACGAGGCATCAGCAAGTGGAATTCAGCGTATTCAGGGTCTAAAGCACGCAACAGAGCAAGAGTCAGGCAAATACGCAGCACATTACATCCCAGACGATGGACAAACGAGAGCATATCATCACTACTGCTATTGGCACGAGTGTTGAGTTTCTCCATACGCATATTGAAATCATCCAACTGACTATCCGTAAGCAACATACGCACATCAGACACGCTATCAAACTTCTTGTGCAACAACGCCTCCCACTCACGGGCAAAGTCGAGAACCAGATCTTTATTACTTTTCAGATCTTGAGACGAGACATCATCACGCTTAGCGCCCTTGCTCGTGTCAGTTACAACATACTGCCATTCACGCACGATCGGTATATGGTAATAGAGTGCACGAGTGAAGAAACCATTACCAGGATTACGAATGAGCGCCTTAAGCTGCGATGGAGTACCAGTCAGGACCACAGTCAGAATAGGCTCCTTGATGAAGATATTCTCATGCTCCGTACGCCTATTCATGAACAGATCCTCGTGATTCCACGCCTTACACAAGTGCGTAGTAGGATCACCGCACCCCTTTCTCTGAGTGCTTTCGGCCAATTCATTAATTTCAGTTGCGACGAGAGCGGCAGAACCACCAGCATCATAGAGATTCTCCAACAGACCCGAAGCACTATTATCTCCTGCAATCCTAGCAGCATACAGTTTAGGCATCTCAGGAATATCGAACTCTGCCCTATTCTTACCCGCATTAGCCCTCGCATCCATCTGTTGCTTATAGACCTTCATCTCATCCTGATAGATTTTACGTCTACGTTCATCCTCAATATCCAGGAGATGAAACAATTCACCAACCAATCCCTTACCGGCGGCAGGCGGAGCACAGAAGAGAACCATCGGTGCTGCATGAAAGTCGACACCATTGTAACGGAATCTCAGCTGTTTACTGACAGTGAACGGCAACAACGCCATAAGAGTCAGGAAGAGAGCATCAGCCTGTGCATCAGAAGCAGCCAAAGACAACAGCGGATGAATGCGACGAGGCAACCGTTTCAGATGCTTCTCCCTTATACCCAACAGCGGCAATAAGAAATAAGGATACGGAGTATCAGGGTTGCCAGAATCGTCCGCATCCCCTTCAACAGACGAACGAGGAGGCAGATTCTCGCGAGGAGGAAGCGGTTGACGTGAAGTAAGACCAGATTGTACTACATTTTGAGGACCTCCATTATGAGAAGGTCGGTTGCTCTGAGGAGCCGATTGATTATGTGTTAACATAATTTAGTAATTATACTATTGTTTAGAATATAAATATTGATATCGCGCAGGCGCGAAAAAGTGGATATATCCGCCAGAGTGCCAGAATGCCAGAACACTTCAGCACACTGAGAATCAGACATTCAAACCAGCTCTACGTGCCATATTGATTAATGCACCAATGCCAGGGCTACTATGCCAAGTGCGCATAATATTATCGAAATGGCGGTCAAGGTCACTCGGATTATATTTCGTACTAAGACGGCAGAAGTCATGAGCCCATGCGCGACCATCCTCTCCATACTGAGCAAAGACAGCAAGAAGAACGATATAATCCCGAAAGTCATAGGCAATATCCACCCTCTCCTGTTCCACTCGGTCCAGGAGGTAATCGAACGTTATATTAGCCATGTGAATCCTGAAGACTTATGCGCTTTGAGTCATCTGTAATGCTGTATCAGATTGTGTCTGAGAGTAATACTGCGTCAAGTTTTCCCTAGTCAAAGCCAGACAGTCATACGCCAAGAAAGCAGCATGGGCAATATTTTCACCATGTTCATCCACTTTGACGCCATACTTATTGCCGATTTTATTCTGG
>JAKSLD010000035.1 GCA_024401395.1 Bacteroidales bacterium | reverse complement strand
CAATCTTGCAGAGGCCCAGTACGTCCTGATATTCGCCTTCAGTGCCGAACTTCGACACGAGCCAATCACGCTGACGTGCCGTTTCGAGAAGGTCTTCGGCTTCGGCGATGAGTTCGTTCTGCTCGCGCTCTACCTGCTTCTTCGTCTTGCGGTCGGCAGCGGCAATGGCTTCCTTGGCGCTTTGCTTTATGGTGGCGAGTTCCGCCTCACATTGCTGCAGGGTCTTGACAGAGAGGGCTGCATCATATTCGGCGATAAGCTGACGGTATTTCTCACGCTCGCCACGATAGAGATGCACGATGGCTTGCAGGTTGCGGAGCTGCCATTCCGACCACTCGTTAAGCGTACGGTCAACAACGGTATAGTAGTTGCGGGCATCTATGAAAAGCACCCTATTCTTGTTCTCCAGACGTTTTGCTTTGTCGAAGAACCACAGCGAACAAGGCAGAGAGAGTGTGTAGAAGAAGTTATTGCCTACAGAGACCATCACGTCCACATCGCCCGTCAACACGAGTTTCTCTCGGATGTCACGATCTTTATTGGCACTATCCGTTGCCGACGATGCCATGACGAATCCTGCACGACCATGGTCGTTGAGGTAGGCATAGAAGTATGAAATCCACAGGTAGTTGGCATTACCAATCTCCTTTGTCTTGGCATTCACTCCGGGCAAACCGAATGGTAGACGACCAGCAGCAGATGCCGATTCTGCCTTCACCTTATCCACATTGAAAGGAGGATTTGCCATTACATAATCGCACTTGCCAGCAAGGTTGTGGGCATCATGATAGAATGAGTTGGCTTCGTCACCACTGAGAATACGACCATTCAATCCATGAACAGCCATATTCATCAAACAGAGCTGGGCATTATATTCCACCTTCTCTTGACCAAAGAATGTCATCTGGGTGTTTGCATTCATGCCTCCAGCATTCACAAAGTCTCCAGTTTGAACGAACATACCTCCTGAACCACAAGCAGGATCGAGCAGAACGCCTTGTTCTGGTTCCAGTACATTGACGAGCATCTTAACCAATGACTTTGGAGTGAAGAACACACCATCATCAGAAGCTACCGCCTTGGCAAACTTACTGAGGAAATACTCATATATACGACCTATTACATCGCCACCTATCTCATCAAGTGTCTTGTTGTTGAAGATACGGAGCAGTTCGCGCAAAAGTTCATCACTGAACATGGTGTACGACTTGGGCAGAATACCTGTTAGTTGCTCACTTTGTTCCTCAACAAGTGTCATGGCATAGTTGACAGCTTCGCCCAATGGTTGGTCATCCGAGAGGTTAACTAGATAGTCAAATTGTGCTTCTCTTGGAAGGTAGAGCGCACTCTTTGCGGCAAAATCACTTGGCTCAACTGGCATCACCCTGCCACCGCGACTTGGACGATTCTGAAGCAGTTCAGCCTCCACCATCTTGAAACGACTATAGGCGTAGCGCAAGAAGAGTAATGCCAATACAGGCATACAATATTGGCTGCTTGTTAATTTTGAACCTGCACGTAAAAGGTCTGCCGACTCCCATAAATCAGCTTCGAGCTTGCGTATATTTATCTTTTCAGTCATTTATTCCTATTTTTACAACAAAAGATGACATTTCATATCCTTTGTTTAACGCGAATATATGAATAATTCCTGAATTTTCTCCCCTCACTTCTTCCTCTCTATCTCTGCCAGATGCTCCATCTTCTTCTCTTGCAAAAACTCGTCTACTCCGCAAAGATGCTCTTTTACTTTCCCGCCTCCGAATTCGTATGTCTTTGTCACTAGACCGCTTAGGAAGTCTCTGTCGTGACTTACCACTATCAGAGTGCCGTCAAAGTTCTTTAATGCTTGCTTGAGAATGTCTTTTGTCCTCAAATCTAAATGGTTGGTCGGCTCGTCTAGTATCAGGAGGTTTACTGGGTCTAACAGCAATTTTATCATGCAGAGCCTTACTCTCTCTCCTCCTGATAGTACCTTGACTTTCTTCTGACTGGTCTCGCCTCCGAACATAAACGCTCCTAGCAGGTCTTTGATTTTCAGTCTTACGTCTCCTACTGCTATGTCGTCTATGGTCTCGAATATTGTCTTTTCTTCGTTGAGTAACGAAGCGCTGTTCTGCGCAAAGTACCCTATCTGAACGTTATGGCCTAACTTTAGGTTGCCGTCATGCTCTATCTCGTTCATTATGCACTTCACCATCGTCGACTTTCCTTCTCCGTTTCGACCCACAAAAGCTACTTTCTCGCCTCTCTCTATCGTGAAGGTCGCTCCCTTGAATACTGTCTTGCCGTCGTAGCTCTTCCCTACTTCTTCTGTAATTATAGGATATTGTCCGCTTCTTGGCGATGGCGGGAATCGTAGGTTCAATGCCGATGTGTCTTCTTCATCTACTTCTACTATCTCGAGTTTCTCTAGCCATTTTACCTTGGATTGTACCTGGTAGGTCTTGGAGTATGTGCCTTTGAATCTCTCTATGAACTCTTTGGCTTCGGCGATCTGCTTCTGCTGGTCGGCAAATTGCTTCTCTTGCTGTTGCCTTCTCTCTTTTCTGAGCTCAAGATAGTGACTGTAGGTGGCTTTGTAGTCGTATATCCTGCCTAGCGTCACTTCTATCGTTCTTGTCGTAATGTTGTCTATGAAGCGCCTGTCGTGACTGATTACTACAACGGCTATCGCACTCTCTATCAGGAATTCTTCTAGCCACCCTATCGATTCTATGTCTAGATGGTTCGTTGGCTCGTCAAGGAGCAATACGTCTGGCTCTTGTAATAGTAACTTGGCTAATTCTATTCTCATTCTCCATCCTCCGGAGAATTCTGATGTCTGCCTGTGAAAGTCTTCTCTCTCAAATCCTAGGCCTATCAGTGTCTTTTCTACGTCTTCTTCAAAGTGTGTGTGGTCTATGGCGTAGTATTTCTCACTGAGTGCGCTGACTTTCTCTATGATTGCCATATATTCGTCGCTCTCATAGTCTGTCCTGACGGTCAACTGCTCGTTAAGTGCGTTTATCTCGTCTTCCATGGCCTTGAGATGCGCAAATGCCTTTATGGTCTCTTCCCATACGGTATTCCCGTCTTCTGTCATCAGATGCTGCGGAAGGTAGCATACGTTGCAGTCTTTGGGTACTGTCACTTTGCCGCTGGTAGGCCTCTGTACTCCTGCTAATATCTTGAGCAAGGTCGATTTGCCCGCGCCGTTCTTGCCCATCAACGCTATGCGGTCTTTGGGATTTATCTGGAATGAAATGTCTTTGAATAGGGTCGTACCGCCAAATTCAACGGTCAATGCGTCTATTGATACCATCTATTTCGTGTTTCTTCTTGTATTTCTATTTCTTGCACAAAGATAGACTAAATGGCAATAATAATAGGCCTCTTGATATCATAAACACGCCAAAGCCTATCCATAATGCCCACATTACGTCTGTCTCCCATATCGCCCACGTAATTATGGCTCCGATTATGCCTGATGCCCACACTGTGCCTACCATCGCCCTGGTATTTGCTGCCCCTAACATCACTCCGTCTTCTATGAATGCCATAATGCTAAGCGATGTTATTATTATTATCCACCAGAGGTATTCTTGGGCTTCTGTAGCGACTTCTTGTGAGGCTCCTAGTAAATTGAAAATTTGCGATGAACAAATAGATAGTATATACGCAGCACATACGCAGAGCATAACTCCCCATATACCTAGCTTGACCATCATTTGCCTCATCTCTACCCTATTCCCTTCTCCTATATATTTTCCCGTAAGTGCCTCTGCAGCATAGGCTAACGCATCTGTAATATATGAGATTAACATGAAGAAATGCATCATGCAGGCTGTCATTGCTAGCTCTGTTTGTCCTATCCTGGCTGAGAATATGGTCATCGCACAGTGTACGCCGACTAGCACTATGGTCCTTAAGAAAATATCTATATTTTTCTTCACAAAGCTCCAATAGCTTGTCTCTTCTGCAGCTATGCTTTCTCTCTTTTCTCGAACTACTTCTACTAGCTCTTTGTCTGTCGCTGTGCCTGCTACCCATATCAGTAGACCAGTGTATTGCGCCACTACGGTTCCTAACGCTATGCCTTCTATCCCCATATCCATGATAACGGCAAATAGGTAGCTGAATATTATGTTGACGATGTTCGAGGATATGGCGACTGTCATGGGTAACTTGGATCTTTGCATACCGACCATCCACCCTTGCATCGCATAGCCTAATAGAACTGCTGGAGCCGCCCATATTCTGATGGATACGTACGTGGCTGCTGCTTCTGTCAGCGCAAATACATTGTCTGCACTTAATACCCATACTGCTAGTCCTGTGATGTATCGCCTGAATATAAGTAGTAATGCGCTGATTGCCAGTGCTAGCACTATTCCTCTGGTAAGTAGTCTCTTGCAACTGCCCCAGTCTCTCTTGCCGTACGACTGCCCGACCATTCCGCTGGTAGCCATACGCAAAAAGGAGCAGTTCCAGTACAATAGACTGAAAACTGCTCCTCCTAATGCTATCGCGCCTATACCTGCATCTCCTGCTACCCTGCCGGCTATGGCTGTGTCAATCAGCCCCAATAGCGGTACTGTAATGTTCGCTACGGCATTGGGTACGGCTAGCCTTAGTATAGAACGACTTATCGATTTCAATTACAAAGTCTCATGAATGTATATCCGTTCATCTGGTCTGATACCGTCAATGTGTGGGCATCTACACTCACTACTCGGTACTGCTCTGCATCGGATGACTCTGATTTGCCACTGCCGTATATCACGTTCTTGCCTTTTAGCAACCAGTCTACATCTTGTAATCTGCCGCCTCTCTTGAGTGCTTGTGCCTTCAATGTGTCGTCAAAGGATAGCTGACGCAATTCGCTGTCCTCGTCGTTTATCTGCCATGTGCCTATCAGCATGGCGGTAACATTATTGAGAACTGGCTTGTTGTGATTGAGTATTATCAGATCTTCAACATGAACCTGACCTTCGCTGTCTATCACACAGCAAAGTACCACCGAATCCATGACTATGGGCATCTCGGCAAATCTGTTCGTACGGTGCATCGAGATGGTATCTGTACCAGCCACAACGACCAGCATTGAATCACCTTCGGCCTCTACCACTTTTCCATATAGTCTCCTCACTTCTTTCTCTTCTTGTGAGGAACATCCCATAAATGTGGCTGCCGTCAAGGCAATAAGGGTAAGTCTTATTAGTTGTCTAACAAAATCCATTACTCTATAGTGTTGTTTTTTCTGGTGCAAATTTGCACACTACTGACGACTATACCAATGTGATTATCTTTTATTAACAACAAATACAAGAAACACCTACGCAAATAATATATTTTTAAGGATAAAACGCATAAAAACGTTACAAAATCTTCCCCACTGCCGCAAAAACTTCTCCTTCCATCAGCTTAAATCCACCTTTCCCTTCTCTCAATGCCTCTTCTAATGTGGCTGCCGGTATCTCTGCTTTTGATTTTACTACTATGCTCCATTGCGCTTTTATCCCTTCTGGAAATTTTTTCCTTATTCCTAGATTGATATTGCCCATCGTCATCCTGAGATTTGCCTCTACACAGGCTCTTAATCTCTTCTTGCCGTCTCTGCCTTCATATACCATGGCATCAACTCCTACATATCCATGGTAGTGGTGCTTGAGCACTACCCGACCTATAGCTTTCTTTAGGTACTCTGCGGCTTCTTTCTCTATACTCTCGCTATAACCAGCCAATACACTGCCTATACCTTCTCCTCCTATGATTTCTATACCAAAACTTCCGTTTGTAGCACTGGAATAATAATTCGTGCCTAGGTAGCTTATTTCTCCTTCTTTATGTACATAGAATAGGAATGCTAGCTCCATCGCTCTCTTCAGAAATATCTCTTGAACTGCATATCCGTCATTCTTTACGTGTTCTGTCACAAATCTGCGCCTCATCGCTTCTGCTTCTCCACTGGGATCTATCAATACTCCCCTCCCGGAACTGCTCCACAGACTTTTACATACTTGGTATGATGAATCGTATTTCTCTTCTGAATCTATAATAATGGGAGGATATTCTACTTCCATCCACTCTGGCAGTTTCATATTTGCCAGCTCTTGTTCTATATGTACTGATGTCAGCCTGGAGTGAAATAGCCTCTTGTCGGCACTCCAACGACCGTCCATGCCTTTAATCTTCCTGTCTATAGTCGGACTGTCGCTCCATATAACATATTTTTCGCTCCTGTCGTCTATGGTGGTGTCTATATATGGCATCAGCTCGGCTACGTCTCTCTCAAACGCAGCTAGTATCTTTGAAGGCTGATAGTTAATGTTATTCTGCCTGATAGCTTCTTCTGCCGTCGGGTTGAATACTAGAGTCCTTCCTTTGTGGTCTGTCATGACTATATGGAATATGACTACTCTTTCTGTAGCTTGATGTTGTCAATACAGCATAATAATGGGAAATCTTCTACATTGGAAACTAGATCTATGTATAGACCTTCTACCATTCCCAATTCTCTCAGATTTAGTGTCTCCCAACTGTTTTGCCTGAAATACATGGCTGGACCGTCAAAATCGCAGTCTATGAGCGTATGTTCTACATAGTTGGATGTCAACGCTTTGCTTGCATTGTCTGTAACTCCATAAATCCTTACCTTGAGATAGTTCCCTTTCTTGAATTCTGATATCACATTCTCTATGCCGAACTTACTGAGTACGGTGCAGTAGTTGTCATTGGCTATGTCTATGGATTTCGCTATATATTTTTCTTTGAACTCTATGTATGGCTCGCCGTTTATATTGGTCGCTACTAGATATGGGGCACTGGTAGCTCCTTGCGTAACGAATGCACAGCCTATCGACTGTTCTGTAGCGAGGTTTTGTATGTCTGTTCGCGAACTGTACGCAAAACCGCCCCAGAATAATGTGTCGGCTATATAATTGTTCAAAAAACGATGCTCTTTTACTTTTATGCAGTAGTCTTCTATCTCGTCTGCATGCATTATCAGCTCTTTGGCCTTGCTCTTGGTAGTGACGTTGTCTATCTCTGTAAAGTCTAGCAACTCTCTCACAATGATATTTACAATGCTGGTGTCTGAACCGTATTTGTTGTGCACCTCAAAAGATAAAGTGTAGTCTTTCATCTTCTCTGGTGTAAAGTTGTATTTCAACTTGTCGCTGATTACTTCTCCGTCTAATGTCCAGATGTATTTCGATGTCTTTGCATCGTCGTATACTATCTTCGGATATAGTTCGATTTCTTCATCTATGCCTATCTCTATGACGCCTTCATTCTTGAAGTAAATCTTAGGTTGATAATCATCCGTCGATTCTTCACCGCAACTGATTAGTGTCAAGGCTGTTAACACACTATATATAAACTTTTTCATCATATATCTCTGATTAATTTGTCTATGCCTACGCTACCATATTTACACTCTTCACGTATGGTATCTTGTCGTGTATGGCCTTGCTGACCTTGAGCTGGTCTACCTGACCTTTTATGGATACTTTTATTGTTAGCGTAGACTGGTTGTTTTCATAATCTATGGAGAATGTATAACTGCTCGCCGTAATCTTATTCTCTTCTATCACTGCCTTTATCTGCTCTATATCTGGCTCTGTGGTCGAACACCCTAATATCAGAATACGGTTTACTCCAGTGAGTACCAGCCTCTTCTCTAGATGCTCTACCCCAACAAGCACGAATATCGTGAACGCCGTGGCTAATATAGCCCCGTTATATAGGCCGGCTCCTACTGCCATGCCTATTACCGCCGCTGTCCATATGCTGGCTGCTGTCGTAAGGCCTTGAATACTGCCTTGACCCCTGACTATCGCACCGGCACCTAGAAAACCTATGCCTGTTATCACTTGCGCCGCTATACGCCCAGGGTCTCCATTAAGAAAATTTGGATATATCTGTGGTATCCAGATTGATAGTATCATGGCAATAGCGGAACCCATCACAATAAGCGTAAAGGTCCTCATGCCTGCATCTCGCCTGCGCATCTCTCGCTCAGCACCAATCACTAGTCCTAGTACTAAACTCAATGTCATCCTCGAAATTACTGTCCAGGCATTGATCTCTGTATCGGTCAATATGCTGTCTATCCACTCTGCCATATCTGGTCTGCTATCTATTATCAACTGTCAACTCGCATCCTGATTCTCCACTCTTTGGGATAGCAGTTGTTCAATCTGACACTGCTTCCCTTCCCTATCACGTTCACAAAGCCTAATGCTTTCCCTTTATATACTACTGCAATCCTGCCTGCTGCTATCTCTCTGTCTCCTACCGAAAATATATCTCCATGCAGAAACTCTAGTGCTTCTTGCTTATTAACCTCTATTTTACTTGAATTGTCTACATCAAATCCTTGTGACAAAGGCAGTTCATCTGCTAATACTATATTGCCTTTCATTAGCTCTCCTACTGGTATTCCACACCACAACGCATCTCCGTTCATCGCTACCATTGCCATCTCTTTGGCTATCCCTTTGTCACTGGGCAATGCTACTACCTTGTTCTCGTTTATTATGTATGCCTCTGTTTCTGGCACCATCTTCTGCACTTTCTCGTCTAATGTATATTTCTTAGGCTGTAGCTTGCTCTTTGGTGCCTTGCACACTCTGCCGTCTGTCTTCTTTATCAGACATACGAATAGTCCTTCTCCATCTACTTTATGTGGCAAAAATGCCATTCCTTCGTGCTCTTTAGCGGTGATTCCCCATTCTCTTTCGTACGCAACTGGCACTACTTCTGCATCGTAATTCTCAAGTAGCCACGCTACATTTTCCTCATTTTCAGCCGGATTGAACGTACAGGTGGAGTATATCATATACCCTCCTACTTTTAACATGGGCCAGGCTTGCTCTAGTATCTCTCGCTGCCTGTCTGCACATTCTTGTGCCCTGGCTGGCGTCCACTCTTTTATCGCTACGTCGTCTTTCCTGAACATTCCTTCGCCTGAGCATGGGGCATCAACTAGCATAAGGTCTACGTTCAGCCCTGTCTTCTTGCATAGGTCATCTGGCATAAGGTTGGTAACTATGCTGTTTACCCCACCCCATTTGGCTATGTTTTCTCGTAATATCCACGCTCTCTGCCTGATAACTTCATTCGACACTAAATAGCCTTTCCCTTTGAGCCAACTGGATACTATGAGGGATTTTCCTCCAGGTGAGGCACACAGGTCTAAAACAGTGGGATTCTCTGGCATCTCTCTTTCTATGGCTCGCAGTACGTGTTGTATATACATACTGGAACTTTCTTGAGGATATACTACCCCCGCATGAAATAGGGGCTCTAATGTATAATTTGGTCTCTCTTTTAGATAATGCCCGTCTTCACACCAAGGTACTCTCTTCTCAAAAGGAAGTTTTGTATCGTCTTCCTTCATCTTGGCAATATTAACCCTCACACTGACGTTGGGCTCGTTGGATATGGCTTCCAGTAGCTGGTCAGCGTCCGACTCATATTGGGTCTTTATTCTATTGCAGAATGCCTCTGGTAATTCTTTATGCATCTATGGCTGATTAATTGTTATATAGCGCTTTAGAATCAATATTCTTGACTGTCCTGAAATACATCTTCAGCTTCTTGATAATGGCACACGTACCGCCTTTGATGTCTGATTCTATATTTATTGGCATCTCTGGATCGTGTAATGACATTCTTATCAGGAACCATCCACATTCGTCTTGATTCTTGCAGACTACTCGTATGCCTTCGTGATTCTGACTGACTTCTTCCCAGCCTTCTATCTGCGACGCAAATTGCTGTATGCCTTCTAATGCTTCTTTCATGATTCGAGCTACATCATCGCCTATGATAGGGAGTCTGAACTCTCTCTGTTCTACAGCTTCTGGCATATTCTCTATCAACGACGCCAGATCTTTGCCTTCCCTCTTCAGCTGTGCTAGCTTTATCAGAAGTCGAGTCGCAAAATGTGCTCCGTCATCATAGAAATTATTGTCCCCAAACGCAGCATGACCGGATGTCTCAATGGCTAACCAGCACTCTTCTCCTGCTTCATTGCGTCTGCGCGCTTCTTGTATGACGTTCTTGTACCCTCTCTGGTACCTGCAGTGCCTTCCTCCTAATACTTCTGTAATGAACCTTCCTAAGCCCGACGAGGTGATGCTGTCTGTCACTATCGTCGTACCAGGATGCTCTTCTAGTATTATGGCACTGGCTATGGCCACAAGATCGTTTCTGTTTATTACCCTGCCTCTCGAATCTACTAACGCTACCCTGTCGACATCTGCATCAAATAATATGCCTATATCTGCATGGGCATATCTCACAGCATTGGCTATGGATATGGTAGCCTCGTAATCTTCTGGATTGGGAGCATGATTTGGAAAACGACCGTCTGGATAGAGGAACTGACTGCCTGTAGTGTCTGCTCCTAATGGCTCTAGAATCCTCTTCGTATAGAAGCCTCCTGCTCCATTCCCTGCATCCACAACTACTTTCAACCCTTCAAATGGCTTCTCTGGATTGGGCATGTCTGATAACTTGTCACATACTTTATTCCTCAACTTTCTGGCATACAACGCCATAAGGTTGTATATGTGTACTTGCCCTGGCATCAGGGTATGTGGCGACTCTCCTCTCTCTGCCATATCTATGATGTCCGACATGTCTTGCTGCTGGATATCATCTCCGTGAAAAAAGAACTTTAGCCCGTTTCTGTTGAATGTTACATGACTGCCGGTAATCATTATGGCTCCATCTGCTTGTACTTCTGGCATCTTGGTCGTCAACATCATCGCTGGTGTCGAAACTACGCCGCAATTAAGCAGGTCTGCTCCACATTCTGTAATTACTTGTTCTAGTGCTTCTAGAAACCTCGGACCCGTAAGTCGACTGTCCATACCAATGGCTAGCAATAGCGGACGCTTGTCGTGTTTCATTCCTATCCACTTGACAAATGCCCTGCCGAGCGCCTTTACCTTCTCTATGCCGAGGGTAACGTCTTCTCCTATTATTCCGTCTGCCGCTATGCCTCTCACTTCAGCACCGTTCTGCAGCAAACCCCATTCTAAACTAGCCATATTGTGTAAACTATCGAGTTATATTTCTATTTTTCAGCCTGACTGCGACTCTTGTGTCCTAAATAGCCGCCATGGTGTCTCTTGGCATATTCCGCATTGGTAAAACCTATCTTCTGCATGAGTCTGACTACCAGAATATCACCAATTACTGTCATAACTGTCGTACTGGTGGTAGGCGTCAACCCTAAAATGCAGACTTCTTTGGGATTTCCTGTACTGAGGACAACGTCTGCTTCTTTTGCTAGCTGACTGTCTGGATTTCCTGTAATAACTATTATCGGAACATTGGGATTTAATCCCCTCGCCAAATCTATTAATTCTATAATCTCTCGTGTCTTGCCCGAATTTGATATCAAAACCATAATATCATTCTTCTGCATGACTCCTAAATCGCCATGTTGCGCTTCTGCCGGATGAAGGAATATGGATGGCGAACCTGTACTGCTGAATGTGGTGGACATATTCACAGCTATCTGTCCTGCCTTTCCCATACCCGACATGATAATCTTACCACCGCATTCGTGTACACAGTGGTGAAGCATCTCTACTGCCTTGTCAAAGTCATTCGACTTCGGTATGTCTAGTATAGCTTGCGCCTCATGACGCAAAATCTCTTCTATTTCCAATTCTTTTTCGCTTTTAAGTGTGATAAAACTAACTATTAATAATCATGGTACCAATTCTTGATACCCCAACGCAATGCAAAGTTAATATGTTTGCTTTGTTCGTCAACTAATTCGTTAGTCTTATGTCGTGTTCTGAACGAAATTACTGCATTTAATCTGGTCTTGGGATTTATCAGCCACGCAAATTCTCCCTCAAAATACTTGATATCTGATGCCACCCCCTGAAACATGGTGTTCCCATATTGCCCTGGTCTGTCGTTACTTGGCTTGTTGGGATCTCCTCCATACGAAATATTGTCGTTCTTGTAGTCTATATCTTCTCCGTGCTTGGCTATGTTGAATTGTCCCTTGATATATACTCTCTTATGCCTGTATTGTAGTATTCCTAATACTTCTCGGAAATTTGCCCCAAGTGGATGCGCTAGCGGATTGCCTAAGTGGGTATAGGCTCCTTGTCCTGTGTATTGCGAATAGGTATATGGCCTGACTCTCGACGCTTCAAATTGTAAATCTAAGCCGTCTACATTGAACAAATCAAATGACCTGAAACCGCCTAAAAAGCCATATTTATTTGCCCACCAGTCATTACCTGCTCTTAACTCTTTGATCTTGAACTCGTTGAATACGAACTGACCGTATAGATTGAACCAATGCGCTAACTTTATCGTGCCGTTCATGCCGACAAGTACTTTGTCTGGTGATCCTGCATCAAATTCTCCTGGCATCAGTACAATAAATGGATTTACATACTCAAAATCTATGCCTCTGTATTCATCACTGTTCTCTCTCCATGAGCATTGCATGATGTTCTCAAACAATCCTAGCGTTACTCTCTTTCCTATATTTACGTCTAAATAGTGCGTAAATCCGTATTTCGTAAATACTGCCTTGTTCCCTCCGGTTTTGGCATACTGCTTATTGGCCCTCAGCTGCGAAATCATAAACATATATTTCACAGGTCCAAATGTCGCATTCATCTTGAAATTGGGATACGCTGGCGTGAAATCTGATAGCATCAATGATCTGTAACCATCTCCAATGAATGTCTTGCTCTTTCCTAACTGAAAATCAAGATATTTTCCTATCCTGAACGCTATGTAGCCTGTAGCTGCCTCAAAATCAAAGTCATATTCGCTTCTGGATGCAGCAAAACCTGCTACAACGGGACTCCCGCTCTTGAATTCATTATAGTGCGCTGTCTCATAATCTGTAGTGGACATCTGATTCTCTGACAAATCCATATAGAACCAGAAATTCTTCCCAAGATTACCATTGACATAAAATCCTCGCGAATTGAGGTATGTCTTTTCTCCTTCGGCTTTCCCTAATGAGAAATCGCACATGGGATTTATCGCTACATAATAGTCTTCTCCCTTTATCTGTATCAAATCATCCCAGATAAGATTCCTGAAAAGATTCCTTATCTTTCTGTCTGCCTTTTCTGGCTTGTCAAACCCTGCATACAGCACCGAATCTACATCGAATACCTTGTTGAGGTCGTCTAGTGAATAATTCCTCAACGATGGGTGCAGCCTCTTCTCCCCAACACGGTACATCTGTCTCTGTAGCATGTCCATCTGGGTATCTTCGTAAATGCTGTACCCCTGAGCACATGCCGTATATCCTGTAAATAGTGTCGCTGCAAGTACAAATATATTTTTACGATTAATCTTCATCAAATCTATCGTTTGTCTATATATCATTTTGCACACATCTCATCTCCCCTCAACTCGTATTCTGATGGGAAATTCGACGTATATAATAGGCCTGTTCCTAACCCATGGGCTTTGTGCCCGTATTCTTGGGTATGAAGCCAATTTGCTATGGCATCTAGTCCGATATTACTCTCTAACGCTGATGTAACCCACCAGTCACAAGCATAATCTTTGGCCAATTTTATCCACTCTTCTGCCCCGGATAGCCCTCCGTGTAGTGTCGGCTTGATTACCAACGCCTGCGGTCTGACTGCCTGTAGCATCTTTTCTTTCTCTTTCGTGGTATTTAGACCTATCAATTCTTCATCTAATGCAATGGGTATCGGCGAATTTTGTGTCAGACACCTCAACTGGTCCCAATGTCTGACTTTGATCGGCTGCTCTATGGAGTGTACGTTGAATTGCGCTAGCCTCTCTATCTTTTGCATGGCCTCTGCCAGACTGAACGCACAGTTCGAATCTAGCCTCAGCTCTGCTTGCCTGCCCCACTCTGGATAATTGGGATTGTTGCGAAGATACTTGATAAGCTCTACTTCTTTGTCAAATTCTATACCGCCTATCTTTATCTTTATGCACCTGAACCCAGCAGCCAACTTCTCGTCTATGCGTTTCTTCATCGTCTCAATATCTCCCATCCATATCAATCCGTTGATCTGGATAGGCTCTCTCGATATCTTCTGATAATCGCCACGCATCTGACGCAACGCCGACTCTGCCGCAAATATCATAGATGGCGAATCTTTGTAGCTTTCGTAGTCTATGCTGCCGTCATTCGCCTCTATATGTTTTGCAAACTCTTTTATGCGAACCTCATAGTCTTCTCCAGCATCACAACTTAGGTCTGGTAATGGCGCAGCTTCGCCTATACCTTTCCTTCCCTCGCCGTCTGTAATGGTGAGCATCCACGAATCATGGTTCAGATACACACCTCTCGAGGTCTTGGCTGGCTGTTTGAAGTCTAAGACTGTATGTTTTACTTCACATTTTATCATTCGTCAATCAGAGAATCTACGAACTTGTCTATATTTTGCAATTCTTTTGGTATCTTGATGTTCTGCGGACAGTGTGGCATACATATACCACAGTTCACACAGTGGTCTGCCCTGCGCTCTGGCTCTAATGATCGCATATAGCTGATAAGGTACTTCCTGCGAAGTGCCTTGTACTCTGTGTCATTCTTGTCTCCAGGTATGAATCCTTCATTGATCGCCTTATTGTAGTGCAGAAGTATGGTAGGTATGTCTATGCCGTATGGACATGGCATACAGTATTTACAGTCGTTACATGGTATCGTCTTGAACGAGATCATCTCTTGCGCTACCTTGTCCAGGAATACTAGGTCGTCTTCTGTAAGCTTTTCTAGTGGCGCGTATGTACGGATATTGTCTTGCAAATGCTCCATATATGTCATGCCGCTCAATGCTGTCAGAATGCCGTCATAATGACCGGCAAATCTGAACGCCCACGAAGCTATGCTCTTGCCTGGCGCTCTCTCCATGAATTTTGTCGCCACATGGTCGTGTACCTTGGATAGTCGACCTCCTAGCAGTGGCTCCATAATAACTGCTGGAATGCCGCGCTTCTCTAGCTCTGTATATAGGTACTCTGCATTGACATTACGCGAATTTTGCTGCTGGGCATACTTCCAGTCTACATAGTTCAACTGTATCTGAACAAAATCCCAATGCCACTCGTCATGCTTCGAAAGGAGATAGTCAAATACTTCTACGTCTCCATGAAACGAAAATCCTAAATTCCTTATCTTGCCGTTTTTCTTCTGCTCAATAAGGTAATCTAATACTCCGTTGTCTATGAATCGCGCATTGAAGTTCGCTAGTCCTCCACCTCCTACTGCATGCAATAGCAGATAGTCTATATAATCTGTCCTCAAATACTTGAGCGAATTCTCAAATATCTTGACACTGCCTTCGTAGGTCTGCTGCTCTGGAGCAAAATTGGACATCTTGGTGGCAATGAAGTATTTGTCTCTAGGATGTCGCGAAAGAGCAATGCCTGTAGCCTCTTCTGAATGACCCTGACAGTAGACTGGTGCCGTGTCAAAATAGTTCACTCCATGCTCTAGGGCATAGTCTACAAGTTTGTTGACTTGCTCTTGGTCTATAATGTCTTTCCCATTCTCATCTTTCTTGTTCGGCCAACGCATACAGCCATATCCTAAAATGGATACTTTGTCTCCTGTATTTGGATTTACTCTGTATGTCATCTTGTCTGTAGGCACTTCTGCATTAGGGTCGTATGGCTGCGTCCCCACACTCTTCGGACCTTCACTGCACCCTGCCAATAAATCGCCTGCAGCTATCGTAGTTCCTGCTACAGCTAACCCTTTTAGGAATGAACGGCGTGATATATTATTCGAATCCATAATCTTCTTCTTTTTGTAGTTATCGAACATGGTGATTTTCATAACCCTCAACATATATCGCACTTAGCGGACGTGAAGGACAAAGGTTCTCACAGGCTCCACAACCAATGCACTTCTCTGCATTGATTACTGGGAATACCTTCTTTGCGACTCTCTTGTCAAACACCATCTCTATGGCTCCTGTCGGACAGTGTCGGGAACAGTTGCCACATGGGTCGTCTTTCGTAATCACAACACAGTTCTCTTTTACCCAGACTGCCTTGCCAACTGCTATGGCTGTCTTCTCTTCTGGCTTTATCTTCTTTATGGCTCCCGTAGGACATACATCCGAACATCTTGTACACCCTACCCTGCAGTGCCCATGCTCAAATGTCATTCTTGGCTGCATAAATGAAGTCAGGTCGGTACTTGGCTGTAATACTCTGTTCGGACAGGCCGTAACACATAGCTGACAGCTCGTACAGTGTGTCTCCATATTCTCTATCGACTCCGCACCGGCAGGTACTGGAGCTGTTTTCCTAGGTGATGGCGCCTTGTCTATAATGGCAGCCATACCTCCGTCTACCAACTTGTGCTGCTGCGCCTGTACTGCTGTCGCTCCCAGTGCGAATGCCGCCGTTGTGACAAAAGAGCGCTTATCTTCGTCTACCCTCTTTGTCTCTGCTTTCTTCCTCATTGTGAAGCTGATAGCGTCATGCTTACACTCATCTAGACAGTCAAAGCAAGCTACACATCTAGTGTAGTCTATCTTATGCGCTTTTGCACTTAGACATGATGCCTTGCAACGCTTCTCGCATAGTCCGCAGTTCTTACATTTCTCTGTATCTATCTGTATCTTGAAAAGGGAGTATTTGCTGACAAATCCTAATAGCGTGCCGACTGGACAAATGGTATTGCACCATGTTCTTCCGTTCTTTGTCACTAGTATAAAAAGTACCACTAGGAAGAATGCCGATAGCGAAAATAGTAGTCCAGTTGAGAGGACAACGTCGTTTGGATATACCATATATGTACCCATTCGCTCATCTATATACTCTAAGCCCATGCTGATTAGCTTCATGACTGGTGCAACTACACTGGCCATTACTTTGCCGAACAGACTGTATGGCGCCAAAAGACCAACTATTACATTAATGCCGAAAAGTATCGCTACGACCATTACTCCCAACATCACATACCTCAAAATACTCTTGGCTGGTGAGTAGGTATGTCTGTATCTGTGCTTCTTCCAGGTCATTCCCCACCCCTTGCTTATTCTTCCGATGAAATCTTGTAGAATTCCTAACGGACAGATAACTGAGCAGTATACCCTGCCAAATACAGCTGTCAATGCCAGCAACCCTACAATAACAATCACGTTGATCGCCAATACAGCGGGCAAAAACTGAAGCTTTGCCAACCAACCGAAATATGCATGAAGCGTTCCTGTATAGTCCAGGAACATAGCTACGAAGGCCAATAATACTATCGACGCAACGACTATTCTTATTTTACGAAGCATATAGCTATTATCTAGTTACAATTAAACACGCTAATATACAATTTTTTATTACTCAAAACAACAGCAGATAAAAAAAGCGAGGCCAACTGTGACGTCAACCTCGCTCTATTATCGTCAGGTATCTTCTACTCTACAATCTCATTGCGAATCTCTTTTACCTTCTCACAGAGAACCCAGAGAATATTCTTCTCAATTGTACCTTGACTGTTGCACTTGATGTATGCAGTCTTGGCTTTCTCGTCAATGCTTACTATAGGCGCTCCCGTCTGCTCAAACTGTACTTCATCAAAAATCATCTTTATCTCCGATACCTTCTCTTGAAGGTAATTCAAATCCTCATCTTGAGAATCCGGATTCTCTTTTTCAAGAATGGTGATAACTGTACCCATAGAAAGTTTCTGCGCCATGATACGTTCCTGTATCTTCTCATTCTTCCACTTGTTGTTCTCTGCTAGCGAAATGGCTACGTGGAAGCCTTCTATCCATCCTCCTACAAGTACCTCTGCTGCTACATTTCTACGGTTGTTCTCAGACAAATACTGATTCGCATTCATATAGACGTCAGAGATTATATTGAGTATCTCGTCTTTTGACGTCTCTTTCTTCTCGAATTTCTCTAATGTAGCATCGTCTACAATTTGAACAATGCCTAGCTTGTCTGTCAATTGCTTGATTGTATTGAGATACTCCATCGTCTTCTGACTCTGGTTGAACATCGATGCAATACTCATATCTGTCGTATATACACCAAGATTCAACGCCATCTTCAAGTTGCTTGTGTACTTTGGCATCTTGGATAACGAGTTGAGCAACTCATCATCATACATAAGCCCTGTCTCTTTGATGAGTGTAGCCATCTCAACTGGCGCAGGGAGTGTATATAGAATAGTCTTACTCTTCGCTATGTCTTCTTCCATGTCAGATGTCATGGCTGTCGCCGTATCTATCTGACTGTCATAACTCTCTATCGAACGATTCCTGTCGCACGAACATGATGTGGATGTCAGTATTGAAGCTATCGTTGCAATACCCATCGCGATTGAAGTTTTTCTACACATGATATAACCCTATATCTTTATGATACTTTCTTTTCTATTTCATATAATAACGGGCTCCGAAAATCTTGCTGCCAACACGTACCATGGTCGAGCCATGTTTCTGCGCTAACTCATAATCTCCAGACATACCCATGCTCAACTGATCAAAATTGTCATCTCCGGCAAAATACTGTGCCCCGATTCTTTGCTTCAGCTGATTCATTACCTCAAATTCTCTCTCCACTTGCTCCATATCGTCCGTATTGCTGGCCATCGCCATCAACCCTCTGATCCTGACTCCCTCTAATGGTGCTTGCCCCCATTCTTTTAATAACCCATCAAGTTCTTCAACTCCTAACCCTGTCTTTGTCTCTTCTTGTGCTATGTGTACCTCTAGAAGTACATCCACCACTCTGTCTGCTTTGTTAGCCGCGTTGAACTTGACTACCTCTTTGCTTATTGCCTGCAATAGACGCATACTGTCTACCGTGTGTATCAAATGTATGTAAGGAACTATATACTTGACCTTGTTGGTCTGTAAATGCCCTATGAAATGCCATCTGATATCCTTTGGCAAAACCTCCACCTTGGCCTGCAACTCTTGTACCTTGTTCTCGGCAAAATCTCTCTGCCCAGCCTCATAGGCTTCCTGTATGTACTCTGCCGGATGCGTCTTGGACACAGCCAACAAAGATACTCCCTCTTCTAGAGTCGCTCTGACTTCCTGTAGAGCCTTCTGAATCTCTTGCATTGCAGTTGTTTTACTTAATACAGATATACAAAGTTACGTATTCCAATGAAAAAAACAATTTTATCGCCTGAATATGACTCCTTAATTATTGTGTGTTCGACGAATTACCTTCGATTTAATAAACTTAATTCTCCCCTGCCTTGGCATACACCACCTTCACCTTGCTCCCTGTGGCGCCATAGAAATATGTGACTGTGCCACCATTGCTGAATGTGACCTTACTAGGCAAATTTAGAAAATTATATTGTATTTTCGTTATTCCTTTGTTTAAATCCGATGTCATATTGCCGTTGGCATTATGGCATATACTTCTGTTTTTCGTACTTGTCACCTCGAACATCTATGCTTATACCCAAATCCCGAAAGAGACGTAGTGTATCTTTTATTTTTTTATTGTCTCCGATTGATACATTCACATAATCTCTATTCTTGCCCTTCTTATAATATACCCTATAATCAGTTTCATTACTATAAAATATAAGATCTATTTTTTCAATATCATACATGTCTATAGATAGTTTTTTAGAAACGAACCTTGCTGGATAACATATAATAATCGTATTGTTGTCAATATACATGATTGTTAAATATCTCCATAAAAAATAATAGTATGAAAATACTATTGATATCGCTGTTGGAAGTACGTGTAATTCCCAGATTTTAGGCCCGAGAATGTACATATCAACACCTATCTCTGTTAAAATAACCTTCAAAATCAATGAGAGAATTAAAGTGACCCCTACAAAATTAAAGGTATGAAGAAAATATGGAGGTTTATTTAGTAGTGTTTTCATAATAATCAGGGTATAACTGTTCAACAATGTAGCTAGCGGATGTGTTTGTTATGTCAATGCAATTTATTAATTGACCTTTGTTGTATAATCCCATTATACCATCACCTAGGGATACTATGGATAGAATGTTTTTGACCCCATTTAATACATCTTTTTGTTCTGTGTCACACAATCTCTGAGATAAACTTTCATTTCTTTCATTCGTCAAAGCATCGTCCATGGAATTCGCCATCCCAAGTGAAGTTATAATACTACCTCCCGTTGTTAGGGTTGTCATTCCTCCGGCCAAAACGCCCATTATTCCAAAACCAACCTTTACATCTTGCTTATTGATATATCCAGCATTTGCTCCATCAGAATGACCTTCCTTAACATCTATACTTTCAAGCAAATTCCAAACAACGTTATGCTGGTTTTGAGCGGTGGGTCTACATACATCTGCCGTGATTGTAAATCCATCCTCACCATAACTAGTTGTTGTTACAGAAGCATATGTTTGACCATTCTGCCCCTCCCATCTTTGGAATTGACCATTAACTTCTGATGCAATTCTTCTGGCATTTCTCACATTTCTATTTTCCCATGGCCAATTTCCATCAGGATCAACGTTCCTAACAGGATTGTTGAAACAATACACATATGGCGACCATTGGACACCTTTCTCCGCCAGCGCATCCACGCCTCCCCATCTGCCTATCGCAGCATCATACATCCTTGCCCCATAATCCATCCAGTTCAGTCCATCTTCCGCATCCAGCTCCTTCCCATTATACTTAAACCTCTGTGCATCAGCATTCGTCCCATCTGCAAACGCCATACCGTAAGGATAATAATGCACCACCTGCTCCACAGCTCCACTGGCACTCATCACCATTCTGTTGTTCCCCAGATGGTCCTTTACATAGAAATGGTACGCAGGCGTATTCCCACTGTACGTCAGATACCCGCCCTCTATGAGAGTCTGCTTCAGAACCCCATCCTCATATATATGGTTGCCTACGTATTCCATAGTATGTACCTTCCCTGCCTTGGCATGGACCACCTTCAGCTTGCGCCCAGTGGCGTCATAGAAATATGTGACTGTGCCACCATTGCTGAATGTGACCTTACTAGGCAAATTTAGAAAATTATATTGGATATTTGTTATCCCTTTATTTAAATCTGATGTCATATTGCCGTTGGCATCATAGGTGTACTCGGTTGCGACGTTTGCCCCATCTCTGAAATCCATACTGCCGCTTGCAGTGGCAGATGTAACAGCATCAGTAACCTTCGTAAGCTGGTTGCCGTTATACGTCATCGTCAGATTGTCTATCTGGTTGTATGTGCCGTTCGACATCTTGCCCCTTCGCGTAAGTGAAGTGATATTACCCATGGCATCGTATGCATACGTGGTACTGTACTTGTCATTCACTGTACCGCCCTCAAGATATTTCGCAGCTGTGAGCCTGTCCGTCTTGTCATACGTGTAGTTATACCCTCGGGTAGTCGCATCTGCCTTCCACTCGATTGAGGATATTCCTCCGTTCCATTTTGGCGTATTGGCTTTGTACGAGTCCTCGTAGTGCAGTGCCTCACTGAATGCTGACCCTGTCTTTATGCTCCTTACGTTGGAGTGTATGTCGTACGTATATGATGTATTCAGTGCCGATATGCCAAGGTGTCCTGTTGATACCATCCTGCCAAATCGGTCATAAGTATTGCTTGCTATGGTCTTCTCCGTGCCTCCCGTCATGCTGTGCTTGACATTAGTGAGCCTATCCGCATGGTCGTATGTGTATGTGTATGTCTCTGCCTTACTGATACTTCCAGCCTTGTGCTCAATCTTGCTCGATTTCACATTCCCCGTGAATGTATATGCGCAGTTTGCCACATCCAATCCTCCCCTTATATTCGTACTCCGCGTCTGAACCACATTGTGATGCTCGTCATAGTACACCGCACTGTACAGAAATCCCTTCATTCCTGTCGCATCCATGTAAGCAACGGCTGTCCCCGTCAGGTGTCCTTTCCCTGCGCTGGCATCTCTCCTGTAGTCACTGCTGGCATCTGCAACGTAGTTCATGGTTGTCGGTGTCCCATATTTACCTATGAAGCCGTAATTGTCATAGTAGTTAACTGATGTCAGAACAGCATTACTCAGTGTCAGCCCGGTTATCTTATACCCCTTGTAGGTGCTCGACCCGTCGTATGTCGCATAAACGCATGTCGACTGCAGCGGAAATGCCGTGTACGTGAACGTATTCTTGCACGTACCTGTAACACACACCCTCCCAAAAGCATCAGGGATACTGAACTGCCATTCCCCCCTTGCCCTCAGATTGCCATCCTGCATCAGTATGCAAGCTCCAGCCTTATTGTAGATATAATATACGGGCTCCGCTCCTGGCAGTTTCTTGTATATGCATCGGTTCATGCCGTCGTAGTGGTATATGTAGGCATATTTTTTTACCATGTTGTCGGACTCCGAGAATAATGTGGTTTTGCTGATGTTCTGTTCAAAATAACTTGTCAGCATCGGAGGTATGACATACGACAGGTTGCCGTTGTAGTCATACACAAAGAATGTCTTTCCGTTGTTATCTACCCTTGCCATCAGTCGACCGCTCTTGTCCTGCCACTCTTCCACATAGCATCCGTCCTCGTCTGTCATCCTGCTGTACATATGCAAGACGCTGCTGGCATATCCTATGTTGTTGGCATAGTTTACAAACGAGATTCCGTTGGCCGATCCGTATGTTGTCAACTTCTTCTTTCCTGTCCAGTTCTTCCCCGGTAACCGGATGCTCGCAGCCTTGTCTACATAGAATTTGTCGTATGTCTTTTCTTCGTAAGCGTAGTCATCCGAATACTGAGACTTTGCCAGTGAAGCGACGTTTGTACTCTTCGTGTCCGACACTTCTATTGGCAGCCACGTCCTTATCTCTCTTCGATTACTGTCATAGTCATGCTGCAATACAAGATTCTGCTTCGCAGGTGTCACGCCGACAGACACCTCTTGTACTATATCTCCTAATCCATTGTCGTAAACGATGGACTTGATTGCCGACTTCTCTCCAGGTTGTGTATATGTGGTTGACGTAATGCTGCTGCCAAAACTTTGTGAATATGACAAAGGAACGCCAATTGTCAGACAGAAGCATATGGTCATTATCTCTCGTTTCATGATCAGTTCTTATAGTTATACTCGTACGACTTGATTGCCTCCTTCTCCTTGTTGCCCCCTATTCTGATCTCCTTTGTCAGACGTCCAAGGTCATCATATTCATACCTGAAGGTTTGACCTTGAACGTTCGTATGCGCGACAACACCCTTGAGAGGAACATATTCCCATGTCCGTATCATCGCATTGGGCAGTTTTTCTCGGATTGCATTCAGTTTGTCAATCGTCGGATTGGATGTATCTATGTAGCTCTTCGCACTGTCGTATGTTGCTCCCGATATCTCAGCTATCACATACCTGTCATCATATCCCCATATATACGCAGTGTGCAATCCTGTTTTCAAGTCAACCACTTCTGTCGGATTGCCATGCGGAGAATAGGACAATACCTCTATACTCTTTTCCATTGCACTGCCGTTGTATTCATAAAATATATGAGGGTATATATTATCGTCTTTGGCGAGGCATACCTGACTATATTTTCCATTCTTCCCATAGAAGCCATAATCTATCTGGTTTCCTGCCGTCTTTATAGGACCACTATAGGTAGTTGTATTCGTCAGAGCACTGGTCGGGAATGCAAGCATATTTTTCGCCTTCAAGGAATCTATAGCGGCATTGGACGACTGTGTTTCTCCTACGTATGTGTACATATCCTGTTTATCAGCAATATCCCAATAATTTTTGCTGCTTATCTGGGACCCGTATACATAGCTATACTTCTCCTGCATAGTAAACGGAGTAGAGGATGACATACTATACTTCTTAATCTTCTTACTTGCTAGCTTGCTTGTTCCCTTTCTATCATCAATAGTGGAGTAAAAGTCTATAAGGTATATGAAATCTTCATCCTTCCCGACTGAATGACTTAACATGTGTGCTTTTGTCATCAGACATTGAGATTGTGCATACGCGTTATTGTACGTCCATCCGCGTTTGGAAATGATATATTCGTTGTATGTATATTCTTCTGATGAGACAGGTATCCATTCACATGTGGCTGAAACGCTGATATGGGAATACAATGTCTTTGAAATCAATTGATTTGCTTTTTCGGGTTTCTCATCGCATACCAGTACTGTTCCTCCCCTATCGGCATATCGTATACATTCAAAGTATGCCGTGTATGGTTTTGGGGTATCAGATAACTGACATAGGTAATATACATTAGCAACGTAATCGTGCCTATATATGTCATATTTTAGCTCTGTTTTTCCAATACATTTTCCACTAGATGGTAACCCTCCATGAAATATTGTTATCTGCGGATAGACAACGGCCTGCCTATCGCCAAGTAACTGCCTGAAATTGGATGCACAGAACGTTGCATTCCACCACCAAGCAGTTTCATCTATCAGGGTAATATCCATAAATCCCGTATGATTTTTTCTCCCTGTAATCATACTAAGGAATCCGGAAGGTATCGTAGAAGTTGAATAATCGTAATTCATGTATGTCAAGACGTTGGGATCTACAACCGCTTCCCCACATCCTGTATACTCATCCATATTCTGCGTAGAAGAGACTGGGAATGGCACTTTGTTATATGATAGTTGGTTGTATATGTATCCATAACAGTATTCGTCTCTTGAAACTTCTTTATTGTTTGCATCATAATTTATGATGTTCTTTATGCGAAAGCCACCACCTTCAACCATTCGTTGCTTTGTACGGTCTGGTTCAAGATGACCGTCTGCACTGCTGGCTGTGAGAAATTTATGATTCTCAAACGTAAACCAAGTACTACCGCCGTTAGGATAGGTGATGCTTCTTAAAACACAATGCTTTTCAGGCGAAGTAGCACACCTGCTGTCACCTCCATTTGAACTTTGTAATTTGAGTTTAAAGTACGCGGTTATGTCGTCTTTTTGCCTGTCCAATAGCAAAATTCTATTGCCAATATTATGTATTCCGAGTTCGATCTCTTCTTTTTGCACGAATCTGTTATCCACACAGATATTAAAATTACCAATATCTTCTGGTGTAAAAGATTGTCCATAATTTCCCCAATGGTCTGTGCACTCTCCAGGATCTTTACTTGTGTATGTAAAAGAATATTTCAATTTACTTTCATCGGAACCTATAATAAGATTATTAAGTTTCGATTGGCTGTCTATATCTAGATTGTATGTCTGTTTCTTTGAACTGTCATTAAGTGTAATTACTTTAATATGTCTGTTATCAGTCTTGTATTCAAATTCAATTGAAACATTGTTATATTTTATTGATTTCAATAATCTTAAATGATACAATGGACTTTGATTTATTTTATTTAGTGAAATAAGATAATTGTACTCACAACAATAAGAGTTTTGACCCGAGCCTTGTTTTGGAAATTTGGATGGAGCTAGAGCATCTGGAACAAAATCAATTGGATATAATCTAGTTATTCTAAGTATGGGTTCCTTCATGGAAGGCTCATACCATTTTATCTGTGTATTGTATTGATAAGAGATAGTTCCTTTTCCAGGTATTTCGATTCTAGACAGATGCCATGCGATATTGGCCAACGTATTAGGATCTTTACTGACATTACTTACCTTGTCGGCAATATCAAATGTATATCTGATGCCTGATTCGTCTATTACCAGAAATGAATCAATTGATTTCGAAGAGGTCTTACATGATATCTTAATGTTCCTATCTATAGATAGCAAATCGAACTTCAGTTTGTTGTTTTCGTCCATATACATGAAGAATGGAATAGTACGTCCGCTTGGCAAGACTATTTTATAGCTGTCAAGTTTTGTGTCTATCCATTCCAAATGGTATTTCATGAGGTCATGCTGATCTCTGTACGATATGAATTTTTTCATGTCTTTGCCATCAGATGTCCTAAATGTTTCCACTCTGAAAGCAGTTTTGCTGTCCCCATATTCATCAGCTCTATCCATAATAGTTCTTGCTACACACGAGTTTCCACTAAGTGTCCATCCCAATCCATACACGTCATAGTTATATCCTGGTCGCAATGGTCTGGCTTCATAATGCAGATTGAAAGGAATCTGATATCCATGAAAATCAGCTGTGAACAACGGAATAGATATGTCCGGCATGCCATACGCATTTTCCGCTTTGTACTCCCCTAATCGCACAAATGCACTAGCTTGCGGACTGGTAGGAATATTTGGAATCATGGAAGGCAGCAGTGTCTGCTCTTCTGTCTGTGAATAAGCAATGTCACAAAGCGAAAGGAATAATGCGACAAATATAGCTGGTACTATTGCTTGTTTCATTCTGCTACTTTATTAGTGATTGTTTTACATATAGGTCTGATTACGTGTCCGAGATATCTAAACCCATTGTGCCATGGTCCCACGTACCCTTCATAAAAGAACATGTATGTCGCAAAGTCATATCTGTCTTCGTCCATGTCGGATGTCCAATAGTAACCATAGCCGTTCACATCTTGCCTGTCTGTCCTCTGTATAAAACCCGAAGCAGGGAAGAAAATGCTGTTGTCATTATCATCTTTCTTACTAGTGACGACATATCCTGCAACTCCTTTCTCTTCGTAATCATCCGTCCACTCCCACTCACACTGCTCCAACAACTCTTTGAAATCATCTTTTGATGGAATCTGCCACTTATCTCCATAATGGGCTTTGGCGGTATCGTCACTTTTGTCTATGTTGATTTTGCCATCCGACTTCCCTTTCAGTCCATACATGGCTCCTTTTTCACTTAGAACATATTTTGTCAGTTTTCCTTTCTCATCGCTGTGTTCGTATGTGTCCCAGTCATAGCCTTCCATTCCTGTTACCCATACTGGCTTGCCTTCCGAATCGAATTCTGAATAATGCTTTTCTATACCTCCCCACGAATAATAGTCGCCGTAGTCAAGTGGTAAAAATCCCGTTCGCAACCATGCGCATTTG
>JAKSLD010000034.1 GCA_024401395.1 Bacteroidales bacterium | reverse complement strand
CCAAATCTTAATGCAGGAATCATCAAGAATTTAGAAATAAGCATTCCCACTCTCCCCACCCAGCACCGCATAGCGACCATCCTCTCTCGCTACGACTCATTGATAGAGAATTATCAGAAGCAGATAAAGCTATTGGAGGAAGCTGCTCAGCGACTCTACAAGGAATGGTTTATCGACCTCCGTTTCCCTGGATATGAAAATGCAAACATCGTGGATGGAGTGCCAGAGGGGTGGGAGAGGAAGAAGGTTGGGGAGATTGCTCCTATCATAACAGGTAAAAAAGATGCTAATTATGGAACTTCAGATGGTGAATATCCATTCTTCACCTGTTCGCAAGAGCCAATAAAAGCACCTTCATTCTCCTTTGATTGTGCAGCAGTACTTCTGGCTGGTAACGGAGATTTCAACGTAAAGCTCTATAGAGGGAAGTTTGAGGCATATCAGAGAACTTATGTTCTGTCTCCACATAGTGACCAGCATCTCTACCTGTTGTATTATACCATTTCTGCTAATATGACTAAATTAGCAGCTGGTTCAAGTGGCTCAACAATCAAATTCTTAACTAAAGGTATGATTGATAATATCTATATCAATTTGCCCATCAAGAATATTCTTGAATCTTTCAATAAAAAGGTAGAGCCGATACAATCATCAAGGGAGTCCATTCAATCCCAGCTCCGCCACCTTACCGAAGCCCGTGACCGCTTGCTTCCTAAGCTGATGAGTGGGGAGATAAACATATAATAGAATGAAATAAACATCAATAATATGTATAAAATAACAATAAATAATTTTCGTTGTTACGAAATAAAATCGATGGTTTTTAGGAGGGGAATAAATCTTCTAATTGGAGATAACTCTGTTGGTAAAACATCTCTGCTGCGTGCATGTAATCTTGTAATCAATTCTTTTTTCTGTGGTTACAGTGACGAAAATACTACATGGAAAAGTGCTGAGGATGATGACTTCAGGGAAGTTATGACCGAGCAGACAATTGAGAATGAAGTTAAACCCATAAATATCACTTTCCATCTGAGTGATGAAGACCTTCCTGCTTTGACCCTTGCAGATGGCACGACAATCCCCACATGCTGGAAAGATGACAAATCGGGCGAATATCGAGATTTGGTAATTGAGAAGAAGTCGAAGAAGAATGCCCGCAATCTTGTAACAGGTTTAAAATACCTGAAAGATTATGCTTCCGCCTTGCAGTCAAACTCTGTCATCATAGAGAATGGCAAAGCAATACAGCGAAATGCTCTTCCCGTCTATGCCTATTTCACTACTGAAGATATTCATACAACACGAAAGTTTGATAAGGAGAAGAAGAACTTTAAGAAGTATCCTCAGAAACCTTCATTTGGCTATTTTGAAAGCTTCGACTCAAAGGGACTTCTTGATTGTTGGATAAAGCGCCTCTTGGTTTTAAGAGAGTCAAAGAAGGGTGAAGAAGAAATAGAGAATGTTCGCAATGCGATAAAAAGCTCGTTGGGAGCCAATGGATGTGGTATTATTAATGATATTGAAATCAGACATAATGATAGCGAGGTAATATTCTTGCTTACTGATGGAAGGGAGATTAAGACAGACCTTCTTTCTGACGGTTATCGTCGTCTAGTGAGCATTGTCATAGACATCGCTTTCCGATGTGCACTGCTCAACAAAACTATTTATGGCAAAGAAGCTTACAATAGGACTCATGGTACAGTCATCATTGACGAGATTGATGAGCATCTGCACCCAGCCCTTCAGGTACGTATCTTGAAGGCTCTGCATGATACTTTTCCCAATATTCAGTTTATCATCAGTACACATGCTCCCTTGGTGATGTCCTCGGTGGAAACCAATGAAGATAATGTGGTTTATAAGTTGGAGTATAAGGATGGTATATACACACATAAGGAATTGAATACTTACGGATTGGATGCAAATGTATTGCTAAAAGAGAGCATGAAAGTTTCGCCCCGTGACACCAAGACCGCAGAACTATTTGATAAAATAGATTCATATCTTAAGGATAAAGACTTAGCACATGCTAAATTAGTTCTAGCAGAATTAGAAAAAATGACTGATCCTCAACAGCCCGATTTAGTCAGAGTACGAGCAATCATCAATCGTATTGAACTGATAGGAAGATGAAATATATAAACAAAGACTATAGCACTGCTACTGTACAAGCATACGAAGCAGATTTGCGGACTAATTCTTTGGATGAAGTTAGCTTACAGAATCCAAAAGTGCATCCAGGAAAGACAGGACGACAACTTTGGCGTCTCGTTAAAGATCTGAAAATTATTCCGCACTATTGGGATATGAAGAAGCAGCTAATGACTGAACAAGGAGGTATATGTTGTTACTGCGGATTAAAAATATCCTTTGATAATGATAGAAAAGCAACTGTTGAGCATTTGTCTCCAAAATGTAATAGAGTATTGGTCGGTGAATATAGAAATCTTCTGTTATGTTGCTCTCTTACACAAGATGAAGAAAACGACATCAAGACAGGTGTAGCTATAGACACAGATGTGATGCATTGTGACGATACAAAGAAAAACAGTACATTGCATTATACACCTTTACAGTCTAATTGTGATACACGTTTTTCTTATGATTTAGTTGGTCATGTACATGAAACAGATACTAATTCGAAAGATGATATAGAGGTTTTGAATCTTGATTGCCAAGCTTTAGTTGATCGACGAAAAAATGCCATGAATATTTTATATGATGAGCAAGGAAATATTCTCCCTGACGCTGACCTTCGACGTATCTCTGCATCAATCCTAAATCCTCAACATGACGGCTCGTTAAGAGAATTTTGCTTCGTCATCAAGAACGTTATTGACCACATTCTTCCATAATAAGTTATAATATGGCAAAAGACTTTAGCGAAGACCTGCTGATACAGAAATCGACTGCTGAACTCTTGGAAAAAGAGCTCGGTTGGAAGAGCGTCTATGCCTTTGATAGCGAGGTACTTGGCGAACAAGGTACACTTGGACGCAAGTCACAGAGCGAGGTCGTACTGACACGCCACCTTCGCTTAGCTTTGAAACGTCTGAACCCTTGGATGACCGACAAGCAGATGACAGAGGCCATTGAGCGCATGACCAGCTACATGAGCTCGCAGACGCTTATGCAGATTAACGAAGAGAAGTACCAGTATCTGCGCGATGGTGTGCCTGTCACTCGTCTGAAGCCTAACGGAGAGACAGAACAGGTGCGGGCTCGTGTGATGGACTTTGCCAATGTTGACAATAATGAGTTTATTGCCGTAAGGGAACTGTGGATAAAAGGGCCCATCCACAAGCGTAGGGCTGATGTCATTTGCTTTGTGAATGGTCTGCCGCTCATCTTTATAGAACTGAAGAATCACGACCAAGATATTCAGAATGCCTATACCGACAACTATCGTGACTACTTAGATACTATACCTCACCTCTTCCACCACAATGCTATGATAATGCTCAGCAATGGTATGGAGAGCCGTGTGGGTACGGTGGGAGCGAAGTGGGAGTTCTTCCATGAGTGGAAACGACTGACGGAGCAGGATCACGGCAATATTGAATTGCCAACGATGTTGCGAGGTATCTGCAAGAAGGAGAACCTGCTGGATCTGCTCGAAAACTTCATACTATTTGACCATAGCGGTGGTTCAACGGCAAAGATTCTTGCTCGCAACCATCAGTACCTTGGCGTGAATCAAGCCGTAGAGATGTATCGCCATCGTGAGGCGATGAAAGGTAAGCTCGGCGTGTTCTGGCATACACAGGGCTCAGGCAAGAGCTATTCGATGGTGTTCCTGGCACAGAAAATCAGACGTAAGTTTGAAGGTTCACCTACCATCATTGTGTTGACCGACCGAGAGGAATTGAACAAACAAATAAGCGACACCTTTGAGAACTGCGGATTGCTGGGAGGATTGAAAGCCAAGCAGTTCATAGCTCATAGTGGTGATGATCTGAGGCAGAAACTGACAGGCAATCCTTCGTTCATCTTCTCATTGATACAGAAATTCAATAAGGCTGACGCAGAACCTATATATCCAGACCATGACATCATAGTGATGAGTGACGAGGCGCATCGTACGCAGAACGGTGTGTTTGCAGACAACCTGATGCACATGCTTCCAACAGCCAACCGTATCGGTTTCACGGGTACACCTTTGCTACGAGACGATAACATCACAGCCCGCACCTTCGGACAGTATGTGTCTGTCTATGACTTCAAGCGTGCCGTGGAAGACAAGGCAACCGTACCTCTCTACTACGAGAATCGTGGCGAGAAGCTTCAAGAACTGAAGAACCCAGAAATAAATGCCGAGATTGCAGCCAGGTTGGATGAAGAGGATTTAGATCCTTCACAGCAAGCAAAATTAGAGCGCGAGTTTGCTCAGGAAGTTCACCTGCTTACGGCAGAGAAACGTCTGAGAGTTGTGGCTCAGGACTTTGTGCGTCATTATAGCGACCTTTGGACAAGTGGCAAGGCTATGATGGTGAGCTTCAACAAAGTGACCTGCGTCCGCATGTACAACTATGTGCAGGAGTATTGGCAAAAAGAGATTAAGGCTCTGCGAAAGCGTATAGAACTAGATCCCTGGCAGCAGGAAGTACAGGAAATGAAGCGCAAACTGCAATGGATGGAAGAAACAGAAATGGCTGTTGTGGTATCGCAGGAGCAGAACGAGATACAGACATTCAAGAAGTGGCGACTTGACATCACTCCACATCGAGAGAAGATGGAGAAAAGGGAGCTGGACAAAGAGTTCAAGGATGCCGAAGGCAAACTACGTGTGGTTTTTGTCTGCGCCATGTGGCTCACTGGCTTTGACGTGAAGACACTCTCTTGTCTCTACATAGATAAACCAATGAAGGCGCACACCCTGATGCAGACGATTGCACGTGCCAACCGTGTAGCAGAAGGGAAATCAAACGGTCTCGTCATCGACTATATAGGTATTGTAAAGGCATTGCGTCAGGCATTAGCAGATTATACCGCTAATTCAAATGGAGTAGAAGGTGGCAATGAACCGACAGTCAACAAAGAAGAACTAATTAAAGATGTATGGGAAACCATTGCTGCAGCAGTGGTTTTTATCCATGATAAAGGTTTTGAACTAAAAGATCTCATAGAAGCACAATCGTTTGAGAAACTATCACTTCTGAAGAAGGCAGCCAATCTGCTATGTGATACAACAGAGACTAGAAAATCCTATTGTACCTTTGCCACAACTTTACTCCAACTATGGAAATACCTTGATCGTGAGGATATTACTGCTGAAATGCGCATAAAGAAAGATACTATAGAAGCAATCTACAAAGAATTGCAGAAGAAGCGCAAGCACGCAGATATTACGGATTTGAGTGTGGCTATCAATGACATTGTCAATGAGTATCTAGAAGTAGATTTTCAGCATCTAGGGATTGCTGAAGGTGTTCGAAGATTTGATATTAGCGGCATAGATTTCGACTTGTTGCGAAAAGAGTTTGCCAAGCGCGAAGACAAAAATCTCATTCTACGAGACATTCAAGACATACTTCAGGAACGTCTTGCTCGACTTTTAGCAGAGAATCCATCCAGAATTAACTTCTACGAGAAGTATCAAGAGATTATTCAAGCATATAACCAAGAACAGAATCGTGCAACAATAGAAAAGACCTTTGAGGAATTGATGCACCTGTCTCAAACTCTCAGCGAAGAAGAGAAACGTTACGTACGGGAAGGATTCAAGAGTGACGAAGAACTTTCGCTCTATGACCTGTTGCTGAAAGAAAACCTTTCGAAGCCAGAGATAAAGAAGCTGAAGGATGTTGCAATAGATCTCCTTGCCAAGATTAAAGGACAGTTGGCAGGAATGGATCATCCATTTGACAAGCCAACGACTCGTGCCACTCTTATCATTACCATCCGTGATGTATTGTGGCAGGAACTTCCAGAGAGTTATAGCGAGGAAAGCATAAACTATTACCGCGATACCATCTACAACTATGTCAGTCAAAGATATGGTGGCGCGGCATAGATAATTTGGTTGAAAAATACTATGAAGGTAATGGTTTAGCACTAGAAGACTCTAACTTTGTGGGGTATACAGAGCTGATGAGATAAAGATAGTGATTCTAAGTGCAAACTTTTAATACTAGTTTTTTCCCCCTCGAATTGAATTCGAGGGGAAAAAAGACTGTCTCAATGTATTATGTAGGGAGACATCTGCGAAAGATGTTTATTATTATTTATTGTTCAAGCGCCATGCCATACGTGGTATTTATCAGCAACACGCATGTGGCACATCTGGACAGGGAGAAAATACTCGATTACAGGCTGCCATACGCCGCGATCATAGATATCCTCACCGATTCGGAACACCTCAGAACGGCTATCGGCATATTGAATCTGGTATAGACCAGGAGTATTAACCTCTGAGAAATCAACATGATAGTAAGTGTAGCGCAAGAAATCGCCCCAAGGCTTTGGAGAGATATACATAACGACCTGTTCGCCAGCAGGAGTTATACGCAACAACTTAGCAGGTGCGGCAGCAGAGCCAGCTTCAGTCTCTACGACAGCCACCTTATTCTGAGCAGGGTGGTAACCCACCTGAGAAGTCTGTACTACAGGAGCATAGTGCCAGTCATCGACAATATTAGGAGAGATAATCCATTTTACAGCCTCCTTAGTTGCGCCCTCAGGGATAAGAGAGCGGAGAACGAACCAGCCATTATTATGGTTCATACGACCATCGATGAGAGCTATTTCAGTAGATTTACTCTCGACAGTCAGGCGGCTATAAGGGTCATCAGGTCGAGAAGTAAAGCAATAACCAGAGGCATAAGGCAGAGCAGTAATCTTGTCGGCAGAGATAGGGCTATATTCGACCCCTTCGAGGCGAGAGACAGAAGCCTGAGGTTTGTTGGCATTCTGATAATTCCAAGCCTTCTCCATTATACTATGCCCCTCTACGACAGGCGAATTAGGCTGTTGAGGGAAGATACCCGACTGATTATCCATGATCCAAGGTTTTCCGAAGAGATCGCCAGGGAAGAGCTCCATATTAAATCCCACTATACCCACATACTCCTTAGGCAGAGGCTTATCGAGATCGACAGTCACCTCAATCTGTCGGCCTATAGAGCGGACATTTACGGTATAAGAAAAATGGAGGTCGGGATAGACCATAGGGTTAAAGCCCGTCATGTGGCGAGACGTATCAGGGTAGCAAAGCGTTGTAGAGATACAATTCTCGGTAAGCGTACGGCTAAGCTGTTTAGGGACAGCCTGCCATTGACCAGGGGTAGCCTCCAGTCGGATGTCGCCATTAGTAGCCACGCGGTGACCATTCATGAGGACAGATACGCCAGACTGGTGACCCTCGGGGTAAATATCATCGAACGCCATGACATCGACACCTGCAGAACGGAAATAACCACGAGGAGTCAGCTTCAAGTCATTCTGAGCGTAGGAAGCAGAGCACAAAGCCGTGAGGCATAGTGCGGCTAGAGAAGTACGCGACAGAGGGAAAAGTTGAAAATTCATTATACGGTAAAAATTTTAGGTTTATGAAATAAATATGCCTCGGTGAGAAAATATATTCTTTAATGAGTGCAAGGTAGTACATAATTACCATAAATTATATATATTTGTAACAAAAATGTAATAGTATTATATCAAGTATAAACAAACTACTAATACACATAGCATTGGAAACACTAAATCTAATAGCATTTGCCTCCGACAGATATGCAGAGAGCGGCATGAAAAAGACTCATGAAGAGTTCCTATCGGCAATTGAAGCCAGTGGGATGGCGGTAAGATTTATATCTCCAGACGATTACGTCAAGAAATATACGGGAGAGTTTTGTCTTGTGTTCATCAGCAGTGGTGGATGTGAGAGCAAGTTTGCTGCTTCGTATGACAAATTACCCAAGCCAACAGTGTTGCTTACAGACGGTTTGCAGAATTCATTTGCGGCATCACTAGAGATATGCTCCTGGGTAAGACAGAAAGGTGCAGAATGCAGGATAATCCACGAGACAGGGGACCAGTTAGTGAATACCATCTGGAATATGAAGAGAGCTTCAGACGCCAAGAATGCGTTGAAAGGGTGCAAGATAGGCGTTATAGGCGAGCCATCATCGTGGTTGATTGCCAGTGGAGTTGATGTAAATATGGCCAAGAAAAAATGGGGAGTAGAGTACGTCAATATTCCATTGAGCGTGATAGAGAATGGATTTGAGTGCTATACAGAAGACGACACCATAGATATAGCCAAGAGAGTGTTGAATGGAGCCAAGAGCATAAGAGAGCCAAAGAAAGAAGATCTGTATACGGCAGCCAGACTATACAAAGCATTAAAGGCTACGATAGACAGATATGAGCTGTCGGCTATTACATTACAGTGCTTCAGCCTGATAGAGAGTTGCGGTACTACAGGCTGTCTGGCGTTATCATTATTGAATGATGAAGGAATAGTGGCAGGCTGTGAAGGAGACGAGCAGACCGTATTCACGATGTTGGCGCTACAGAAGCTGACAGGCGTTTCCGGGTTCATGTGCAATCCATCCAGCATAAACAAGAAAGAGAATACGGTACAAGTAGCGCATTGTACGATTGGCATGAAACAAGTGAAGAGCTACGAGATACGTTCACATTTTGAGAGTGGTAAGGGTGTAGCTATTCAAGGAGAGATGGAGAAAGGAGTTTGTACGGTAGCAAAGATTGGAGGAAAGGGATTGAATGAGATTTTCGTATCGAGGGCAGATATGGTAGAGAATACGAAAGACGAAAAAGTCTGCAGGACACAGTTGCTATTGAAATTAGAAGAGAGTGTGGGGTATTTCTTAGAGAAACCTATCGGGAATCATCATGTTGTGGTAAAAGGCGATTATGTAGAGGCCCTGAAAGAGATGATGTAAGAGACAATAAAATAAAGAGCCTCGGTCGGGTAGCACCTGACCGAGGCTTTTTGTTATAATAAAGAATCGATTATTTCTTGACTATGTTGAAATAGTACCAAGCGTACTTATCAGTATAGATATTACCCGCCTTGAGAGACATTCCGTTGAAATACTCTTTAGACGCATTTATCTCCTTTAAAGTGCTGAGAACACTATTGTAGGAATTGAAGCCCTCAATATTGTCAAACAAGACCTCAACCTCAGGCTGTCCGCCCTTAGCAGTTTTCAAGACATAATTGATAGCCTCAGCAGGGTCTTTGAAATATTTACCGGCAGAATTAGATTTCCAATTGAAAAAATACTTGTCGTCCATCGATTTCACAACAGGATGAGGATTATAAGTTGATGCGACGTGGTCGTAATTCATTATCTCCTGAGGAGCGTTGAGATATAGATGGCTTATATACAGATTATTGCCATCATCCCATGTTACATCGACAGCATACCAATTATTATTGATTTTGATGACATTCCAACCATGAGGTTCCCCCTTAGCCACACCAGTTACGCAATCAACTTCGAACCCAAGCATAGTAGCGAGGAGGTAGAAAGCTTCACTATAGCCCTGGCAATTAGCCTGATGATTAACAAAAACGCCTACAACAGAAGAGACATCAGATTCTGCGCTATTATCGAATCCTTTGAGGTAATCCGTTGATTTACATATCCAATCGTGAATATAAAGCTCCTGCATCAGGATATTCTTGCTAGACTTCCTAGCCTTGTCAGCTACAGACAACGCAGATTTATAAGCGGCCATCTCGTTAGGAGTAAGTTCAGAAAAATCATTATTACGCATAGCTTTGACTATACGTTGAGCAGGAGTATAGTTGAAAATATACTCATAATTAGTTGTGCCATCGATACTTGTCATCTGACAACGTACAGAAGCGAGATGCACCAAAGAGAAAATACTGTCGATAGGGTATTTCAGATTGTCCTTAACTCGGACATTCATTTTCGGCGAGAAGTCAGCGTTATGGGATACGAACTGAGCCTTAAGGTCGTCCAAAGTTGATATTACAAAATCTGGAGACTTAGGTTCAGGGAGAGATGGAGACACAGTAGTCTTACTAGGTCCACAAGCGACCAACAAGGCAGACAAAACCGACAATGAAAGTCGCGATAGTTTATTATTTATCATTATTGTGAGTATGTAAAATATGTAATTGAGCGTAAAGTTAATATTTATTCCTATATTTGGCAGAGAAATTACTACCAAAGCGGCAATATGGCTATCACACAGCGGTATTGCTGCATTATTTAAATAACATATCAATGATAATTAGGAAAGTTTACGTGATGATGGCTTCGTTCATGGTGTTGAGTCAGTACGCCAAGAGTGAAGTCGGAGATTCCCTTCAAGTTAGTCGGACCAGTATAGAGAAAGAGTCTGGAATTAGCAGTTCGGTAAATGTTGCAGAAGTAGTTGTTACAGGAACGCGACAGAAGACAGATATTCGTCATTTGCCTATGACAGTGAGTATAGTGGGCAAGGAAGTGCTAACACAGAGACAGCAGCCCAATGTTATGCCGACGCTATCAGAGTCGGTTCCAGGACTATTTGTAACATCACGAGGCATGATGGGATATGGAGTATCCAATGGAGCTGCGGGCGACGTTATGCTTCGAGGCATAGCAGGCGGAGCTGGTCAGGTTATGGTTATGATAGACGGACATCCCCAATACAACGGCATCTACGGTCATCCTATAGCTGATACATACCAATCGCTTTATGCACAGCAAGTTGAGGTATTGCGTGGACCAGCATCCGTACTCTACGGTTCAAATGCCATGGGAGGAGTAATCAACATAGTCACAGACAAGAACAACAATAAAGGGCATCATTTAGATGCATCATTAGGGACAGGATCATACGGTACAGTACAAGGAGATCTGGCATACAGGATGAACGGAGATAAGCTTTCGGCATCAGTCGGCGGACAATACATGAGAAGCGACAACCACCGTCCGCATATGGGTTTTGAGCAATATGGAGGATTCGGCAAGCTATCATACGCCATTTCGCAGAATTGGAATGCATGGGCAGACATCAATGTAACACGTTATAACTCATCATATCCAGGGACCATAGATGTACCAATGCTTGAGGCAGACCAATGGATTACAAGAGGATTTGCTACAGCAGCAGTAGAGCACGAGTATGAGAATACCAGCGGCAGGGTAAGTTTCTATTCTACATACGGCTGGCACAAGATAAACGACGGCTATAAAGCCAACGACCCAAGTGCAAAGCCACAAGCAAGATACTTCAGGTCAAAAGATGCGTTGACAGGAATATCGGCATACGAGAGTTTCAAGCTATTTGAAGGCAACAGACTCACTGTAGGTATTGATTATCAGAAGATATACGGAAATGCCTACTATACATCGAGAGCTACGGGCGAGGTACTTGAGACACAGAACAAGCAGAGCGGCAGGGTAGACAACAACGAGATAGCAGCGTACGTAGACTTCAGACAAGACATAATGGATTGGCTGACGATAGATGCAGGAATACGTTGGGATAAGCACAATGTGACAGGCGATGAGTGGATTCCACAGATTGGCCTTGTAGTAAGACCAGTAGAGAGTGCAGATCTGAAAGCTACAGTCAGCAAAGGCTTCAGAAATCCAACCATGCGAGAGATGTACCTCTATCCACCATCAAACGAAGAATTGATGCCAGAAAAAATGATGAACTACGAGATAGCCTGGAAACAGAGATTTACGTCATTCAGCTACGGCATCAACATATTCTTGATAGATGCAGATAACATCATACAAACCGTTGAGAGAAAGAACGTTAACACAGGAGAGATCAAGAACAAAGGATTAGAGGCAGAGGCGAGCTGGGCGATCAATAAGCATTGGCGTCTGACGACCAACCACAGCTTCCTGAATATGAAATACCACGTATTGGCAGCACCAGAATACAAAGGTATGCTTGGAGTAAACTATGCTTCAGAACGTTGGAATGCAGGAGCAGGAGTACAGCAGTTGGCAGGATTATTCACAGTTACGGGAGCAAACGAGCATAAAGAGAACGCCACACTAGTAAATATGAATGTCGGATTCCATGCTACAAAAGCCATCACATTATGGATGAGAGGAGAGAACCTACTAGGCGAGAAATATGAAGTCATAGCAGGGTATCCAATGCCCAAGGCCACATTTATGGGAGGAATCAGATTCAAGCTATAGTTGACAAACGACAGTTGACAGTCGATATATGATATACGATCCCCAACGGCACAAGCTGTTGGGGATTATTTTTTAAGCTTCAAGACAGAAGCTACGAGAGCTCCAGAAAGGTTATGCCAGACACTGAATATAGCACCAGGGATAGTAGCCAGGGGATATGTGGCGAAATGAGTGTTAGCCAGAGAAGTAGCCAGTCCAGAGTTCTGCATACCAATTTCGATAGCAATAGCGATACGTTTAGGCCTTTCGATGCGTAGGATTTTGCCTATGAGATAGCCAAGAGAGAGGCCGAGGAGATTGTGGAGTATTACGATACCTATGACAAGGAGACCAGAAGAAAGCACCTTCTCGGCATTAAGAGCCATGATAAGACCAATGATAGTTGCTATAGCCAGGCAAGAAAAAGCGGGGAGAAAAGATACAACATTTTCTGCAGTTGAACGCATATATCGGTTGATAATGAAACCTATAGCAATAGGAAGGATAACCACCTGAGTTACGCTTAAGAGCATAGAAACGACATCGACATCGACATTATGGCCGGCAAGCAGATAAGTAAGGACAGGCGTCATAACAGGCGCCAATAGGGTAGATACCCCAGTCATTCCCACAGACAAAGCAATATCGCCGCCAGCCAGATACGTTATGACATTAGAAGCAGTACCCCCTGGGCAGCAACCGACCAAGATGACACCAACAGCTATTTCAACAGGCAGATCAAAGACACGGCAGAGCAGCCAAGCCAATAGAGGCATGACAGTAAACTGAGCTGCGCAACCGATGAGGACAGCCTTAGGTCGGGTGAAAACCACTTGGAAATCAGACAATTTGAGAGTCAGGCCCATACCGAACATAATTATTCCCAGCATCCAATTAATAGAAGACGTAGGAATCCACAAAAACGACTCTGGGCAGACAACAGCAACTGCAGCGACAGTCAAGATTATCCACGCTATATGGTTGGATATGAAAGAAGTAACAGACTTGATCATAAAGTTGTCAGCAAAGCTTTAACATCATCCGGGAGGTCGGCTTCAGGGACCTCGGTAAAACGAGGGAAAGTCTGTCCGTTGCGAGTCACATTCTCGAAGAACATATCCAGGGGGCGCACCCATACCTTATGTTCGCCGTAGAGAGCCTGATAGACGCACCATTGCTTTTGTTCGGGGTTCTCGCTATCCAGGGCGATATGGAGGAGGCGGTAGAAGTTGCCTTTGAAATGGCGGTAGAATTTGGGAGGCATAGAGGTGTGAAGTTATTTCGGTTTTTCAATATGATGGCACAGGTTCATTATATAGCTGCGTAAAGACTTCGCGTGCCGAGACCTCACGATAACCATTATTGTTATCGCTTTGAATGATAGTCTCATTCTTCATGGCTTTACTGCGAAGCATTTCGTACTCAGCTATCTCTAAAGCCTTCTTGAGTTTATTTATTTCTTCATTAAACTGTTCTTCCGACATAAGCCAAAAACTTGTTATATAGTTCTACGTCTTCTATTGTCTCGTGGTTAGGATTTCCTTGAGCTATAATTCGGCGAGGATTTGTTTCATTGTCTACCAACAACCACATATCTACTTTGTTACGAAATAGATTTTGAAAATTGGATATACCTGCCATATATCTACGTAGGATAACATCTGTTTCGATATTATGTCCACCCTCACTCACTCTTTTCGCAACGCGCTTTACCGCCGCTTCCGGTGTCTCTAACCAAAAGAACAACAACTGGACAAAAAATCCATTCTGATGTGCTTTTTCAACTAGTTTAACATACGACTTAGTTGCTAATGTAGTTTCTATAGCGAACGATACATTACCTTCAATGAGTGTCGCTATTCTTTGTAACATTAAGCGACCTGCCTCGATAGCGACACTTTCAGGGTTGAATGGAGACAATCCCTTAGCTATTTCATCGGCGTTTACAAACTCTCTGCACTGAAGAATCTCTGGCAATATGGACATAGAAGCCGTTGTTTTGCCAGCTCCATTGCATCCAGATATTATATACATCGTCTTCATAAATGCAAATGTAATAATTGTTTGGCAGAGGCCGTCGTAAAATATTATATATAAATAGCTATAGGGGGATTTTCTTATTCATGATAATGTGGTTATTAGTAATAAAATCGGGGCAAATATACTTAATAATACGGACATAGACCGATATTGGGTAATATTTTCAGGTATAAGACAAGACACGCTGTAGTCAGTCGCTAGTATAAGGGAAGTCCCTTTTTGGTCGTAATTTTCATTTTTTGGAAGAGTAAATTTTTTAGCTGTTAACACGTAACCTTTATCGGTCTTCTTCGTAAAAGAAGGTGTTTAATCAAATAACTGAACTCACTATGGCGAGAGTAACCATTCTGAAGAATCACATTACATACGCTCGAAAAGCCGCCAGGGCAGACAGTACAGCCAGGGTAGACGGCAGGAGCATATACATCAAGAGGTATCCCGGGAAAGACAACTACAAGTTGATTATGGTACACGTTACAAAGAAGCAACGTGTGCTACGAGACATGTTTGCGGATGCCAATGTATTAGCCAAAGAAGACATGGGGAAATGGAACAGGGTAAGGCACTGGAAGAGGTATGCCCGAAAGCACAAGAAACAAGGGGCGTACAGGGCGGCTGTTTCGTTTTACTACAAGGTTATCAGGGAGCATGGAGAAGAGTTGAAGAAGAGAGAGGTAGAGAATACGGGAAGAGGGGTAGATATGCGTGTTTTCAAGGAAGACAATATGTTTTTCTGGGTAAGGTTTGACGACGTAGTAGAGTGCAGAGAGGCGCTTATGAGGCTGGCAGGGTAGAGCTATAGAATAGACATTAGAAGACACAAGATAAAACATTATGACAGAGATAGATAAAATGTTGGCTTTTAACAAAGAATTTGTTGAGAGCAAAGGATACGAAGCATACCAGACGAGCAAGTATCCAGATAAGAAGATAGCCATTGTGACCTGTATGGACACGAGGTTGGTTCAGCTTCTGCCTGCGGCGTTGGGCATTAAAAATGGGGACGTAAAGATTATCAAGAACGCTGGGGGGACGATAACCAATCCATTTGACTCCACGATACGCAGTTTGCTGGTAGCGATATATGAGTTGGGCGTCAACGAGGTAATGATAATAGGGCATACGTCGTGCGGCGTTCAAGGCATGGACGGTGCTGAGATGCTAGAGTTGATGAAAGAGAGAGGGATAGACGATGAGCATATATCGTTGATGAAGCACTGTGGGATAGACTTGGAGGCATGGCTGCACGGGTTTGACGATACGCAAGAGGCGATATTGGAGACTGTGGATTTGGTGAAGAACCATCCGTTGGTGCCTAAGGATGTGGTGGTGAGAGGGTATATAATGGACTCGGGAACAGGGGAGTTGGAGAGGTTGTAAGAAGAGTATGAATACTGCAAAACTTGTATCTTTGAAAAAAGCTACTTATGTTTGTGTTTACAAAAATGCTATGTATGTATAATCAAACGACATATACTCGACAAGAACTTCAGCCATTGTTATTGACATTGTCTACAGAGGATAAGCTATGGGCAATACAGACATTGGTTGAGAGTATTAATGCTACAAACAATCGAGGTGCCCGGAAGGAGAAGAAGCAATCTTTAGCTCGTTTTTCTGGTATGTTGCAAAACGCATATCCAGAAAATATGAATTATGAAGAAATCAGAGCTGAAGCCCTTAAAGAAAAATATGGAGAATAAGAAGATTTTTATTGATACCAATGTAATACTCGAATCTCTGTGTAGAAGGTCTCAATCAACGTAGGAGACTACAAAAATTGCAATGGGCGAACACGTATTATGTCTTTAAAGGAGTTTGCTGAACGTTATAGTGCGAATAGCTGAATAATATTAGAAATAAAACGAAATTAGAAATAATATTCGGAATGAGAGTGCGAACATGGGTAAGAGGGAGATTTCGGAACGGGATGATATAGTGGGAAGTGAGGTTTTGGACCGAGATGATATAGTGGAAAGTGGGATTTTAGACCGAGATGATATAGTGGAAAGTGGGATTTTGGACCGAGATGATATATTTTGAGGGAAAATAAGAGTATATTTGCAAAGTAAAAACTGTTATTATGGACAAGGAAAAACTGAAGCAAATACTTTTAGATCAGACAGAAGAGCTAGACACGACATTGATACCTAATCTTTGTCACCGCAAGGAAGAAGACTTAGTTGACTTGAATAGTCACCTTGCCCAAGTAGTGATAGGAGTAAGGAGGAGTGGCAAATCAACATTATGCAAGAATGTTTTGCAAAAAACTGGCGTCAAGTTTGGCTATGTAAATTTTGATGACGAACGCATAGGAGATATAAAGAGTGATGAATTGGACGACATACTGATGACTTTATATCAAATGCATGGAGACCTAGAATATTTCTTTTTCGATGAAATACAGAATGTTGAACATTGGGAGCTATTCATAAACAGACTCTTACGTCAAGGCAAGCATTTGTTGATAACCGGCAGTAACTCAAAATTGTTGTCACAAGACTTAGCCACACATCTAACGGGAAGACATTCAAAAATAGAGTTATTACCATTCTCGTTTGCAGAATTCTGTGATTATAACCAAGTGATGACGGCTCCATTAACGACAAAAAACAGAGGGCTACTGGCAAGGGCTTTTGAGCAGTATCTAGCCCAAGGAGGATTGCCAGAACTTTTGTATGAAAAAGATGCTTTAGGGTATGTAAATTCCTTGTATGAGAGTATCTTAACACAAGATATCAAACGCCGATTCAACGTAAAGAATATAGAAATATTGAGACAATTGTCGCAGCATCTTCTGAATATAACGCCTGCAATTATAAACAAACCCAGTCTGCGAGAGTTGTTTGAGATAAAATCGCCAATAACGATGGATAACTATCTCTCGTATCTGACGCAAGCCTATCTCATACTACCCATAAAGAAGTATTCGAACAAGAGCAGTGTAAGAGCACAAAGCGAGAAAATATATGCCATAGACGTAGCGATGATGAACAAAAGAGAAAATGCGCTGGTTGGCAATAACTTAGGATGGAGATTAGAGACTATAGTGTATTTAGAATTACGCAGGCGAATAAAATATGCAAGTGAAGACATATACTACTATGCTGTGCAAAAGAGCGAGTGTGATTTTGTGACGGTTGATGGCAACACAGTTACAGGTGTTTATCAAGTAAGTTACGATATCACGAATGAAAAAACACGAAAACGCGAAATTGCTGGATGTGTATCTGCGGCAAAAGCTACAAAATGCGATAACGTGTGGTTGATAACCAACAGTCATACGGAAACAATAGAGGCGAATGGGGTGAGAATTCAATGTGTTCCGGCATATGAATGGCTTACTGCTATGGAATAGGAGGCTGTAGCGTTTTTTTGCAATGACCACTCAGTGAGAAGGGGGATTTCGGAACGAGATGATATCAATTAAAAGCTAGGTCCGTCTGTTCGATAATGAATTATTTTATACTTTTGCAGTGAAAACAAAAAGAGTCGCATATGAAAGATCTAAAGAAACTTGGAATCTTGGATTACAAGAGCGTTGTGACGACATCAAAGAAGAAGTCTAAACGTAGTTCGTTAGCATCTTATTTCAAGGTTAAGCCAGGTAGTAATACTGCTCCACGTCTTGACACCCGACTTGTAAAAATGCCAGAAGGGTTGTTATGAGTCCGTTCACAACGGAATAATCCTTTTTGTGATTCGCTTTCAGGAAACTTCAATACAGATTTGTATGCGATTAATACGAAGATTAAACTTTACCCGCTCTCGATACCAACTCCTTATACAATTTGAACAAAGCGGCTACGCAGTCGCTTTCGGTGAAATCCTTGATAGGAAATCCGTAGGCTTCCATAACGGCACGATCGTTTTGCTGGTGGGCCCTACGGAGCTCGGTGGGCATAGTAACTTCATCATATAGATCTGCCAATGAAGAATCTGGGTACAATGCTCGTGCATCCAGAATAGCTTGGGCTGTAGCCTCTATTTTAGCCTTTTGTGCTTCGGTAGGTGTAGGCCATGGGAAGTTGTTGTAGACGATATCCTTCGAGTAGCGGTAGTCGCTCTTTAGTCTTCCGCAAACGGAACGCATCCATGCCATGTGGACGGATGATGTGAGGATGCCGAAATGGTATAGGGAAGCATTAGGGATTATTTGTACAGCGTCAGACGATATATAATACCCACTTAAGAAACCCATAGGAACATATCTGCGTCTCTCCGAAGAAACGCGAGGTAATAATATATAATCAACATCGTCAGGTTGTGTCAATTGTGCGAATAGATGCGGAACCTTAGCATATCCATTTGTTGTCTTTGCTTTCGATTCTTCACGGAACTTACGTACACAAGAAACCCTATCATACAGTATTTTGCTCTGTTTAATATCATATGGCGTGGCTTGTTTTAACCATAAACAATATCGCTTTTTCCCTTTTATGAATTCATCCGCTCCGACGTATGGTCGTATCCATTTATCAAGAGAAGGTTCTTGTTTTAACAGTTCCTCTCTCTCATCTTCCTTAAGTATGAAATAACCACCATCTCTTGGTTGATTGCCAAAATTCATTTTAGGCACATCACATAGTACCTCATTCCTAGCAGTGACAAATAAATCAGTTCCTTCTGTTAGGTAAGGACTAATGTTATCCACGTTTTTGAATACTTCAATATCCGTAAAAATCTTCTTGTTCGGTCTGTTCTCATACCCGAATCCAACTATTATACAATGAACAGCAGCCTTATCAGTTGATTCACTATTCCATTTGAATGTAGGCCAAGCGTAGTTAATGTGAACTTTATGCTGATTCAAGAGAACGTCCCACAATATAGGAACCTGAGAACCTTGACAAATAGAATTAGTAGATACTAGTCCTGCTTGAATCTTTGTATTCTCCATAATCATAGCGGCTTTCTTATACCATCCACATACATAATCAAGGTCTTGAACATCCTTAATACAGCCAAACAGTTCTTCTATATCCTTTTTCTGCGATCCTCCTTGTTCCATCATTCTAGCACCCACGAATGGCGGATTGCCGATAATATAGTTCAGTTCGCTAGGGTCGACAACATCCTTCCAGTCGATTCGGAGAGCGTTACCTTCCTTTATATTGGAATAGCTTTTCAGGGGGAGGTAGTCATTATTGAATCTGATAATGCGTGCAGTCTCCTCCATCATCTGGGATTCAGCTATCCAAAGGGCACTCGTTGCCACGGTAACGGCGAAATCGTTGATTTCTATACCATAGAACTGGTGGATATTGACCTTGATAGGGTTGACCTCTTCGAAGCCCAAGATAGATTGTCCGCCTGTGATACATTCTATAACTCGGTTTTCGAGACGGCGCAAGGAGACGTATGTTTCTGTCAAGAAATTACCAGAGCCACAAGCAGGGTCGAGGAACTTCAAAGAAGCCAGTTTATCTTGGAAGGCAGTCAGACGTTGTTCTTTCTGCTTGCCAGAAGGCTGTTTTTCCAGTGTTTCGAACTCCTCCGTCAAGTCGTCCAAGAATAGGGGATCTATTACCTTATGTATGTTCTCTATACTGGTATAGTGCATACCACCAGAGCGGCGAGTCTCGGGATTAATGGTAGATTCGAAGACTGCCCCGAATATTGTAGGGCTGATTTCGCTCCAGTTGAAATCATATGAAGCCTTATTTATGAGCAATTCTGCTGTCTCATTGGTCAGAGGGGGAATATCCTCACCAGGCTGCATACGGAATAGAGAGCCATTGACATAAGGGAATGCCTTTAGTTTGTCAGCCATAAAACGGTCGCGCTTTTCCTTTGGCGTATCGAGAACAGTGAACAGTTCACGCAGAGCCATTCTCATATTCTCTGGATGGAATGACCGCAAATAATTAACGAACTGGTTTCTAGCGAATACACCAGCATCCTCGGCATAGAGGCAGAATACGAGACGAACACAAAGCACATTGAGAGAATGAAGGTCCTCCTCGTTTGCATTTCCACCATACTGCGCAAGGAAAGCATCGTAGAGTTTGCCTACCAATTTTCCAGCGTCGATGCTGACTCTCATTTCATGTGTCAGCATATTTTCATTCTCCGTCTTGACGAGAAAATTCAGCAAGTGAGCCTCTTTGGCAAGGTTTTCGAGAAGAATTTCAAACGGTTCGCCCTGAGGGCGTTCCATATCGTATATCAAGAACGACTTGAAATTGCATGTCACTACCCAACGAGGTTGTTTCGAATAAGGCAACTCATGGGCATAGCGTTTAGCTTGTTGGAAAGGAGTGAGAAAAGAGCCATCGCTCTGTTTTATAGGGGTACGAAGGTCCTTGTCGATAGACTTCTGCTCGATGAGCACCTTTGTCTTGTCGATATATGCGTCAATGAAAGATGTATGACTGAGTTTTACACGGTTCTCAAATGTCAGCAGTTCAGTAGGTCGTTCGACATTCAAGACATCGTGAAGCAGTTCGATCCAAAATGTTTGGCTTTGTCCTTTTTCGTCACCAATGCCTGTCCAGCGGTCTATGAATGATTGGATATTATTCTTTTGCATATATCTCTTATGGTTGATAATGCAAATATATGTATATGAGATGATGTTACAAGATGGTGGGTAGAAAAATGTTTTCGTTTTGGGTGATTTCGGACCGAGATGATATATTAGAAAGTGTGTTTTTGGACCGAGATGATATGCAAAAAGAAAAAATGAAAGCGAATCACAACTTGTAAAGTTGGGACGAAACTACTACCAAGTAGCGATATGTGGGGGAAGAATGTGTTGTGGAACATTGACCGAAATAGAAGATTTCCTTTCTGAATAGTTTAGCAAACAATAATATGACAGACGCAAGAATCGACATCGGCGCAAGAATCGCCGAAATCATGAAAGAGCAGAATATCAGCGTTCGCAAGTTAGCCGAAATGACAGGATATAACATCGCGAACATATCGAAGATATGCAACGGGCGTTATTCAGTCGGAATCGATGTGTTGTCGACGATTCTGGACGCATTGAATAAACACATTGAAATTGTCGATAAATAGTTTACATTTGCAAAAACAATATTACTATGGATAATACATTTGATATTAACAAGAAACATACTGATGTTTCGGTTCAGAAACACGCCGATGATATTGCGAAGGCTCACAACAGAGACTTCGCACGATACATCGGCAACCTTGATGGTGTTGATTTTTGGGATATGGAGAATGCGACATTTAAGTTTAATGGCATTACACCGTATATCACACATCAGAACGGCAAGTGGCACGAAGTTAAACACACAGATGGGTTGATTGTGTTAATGCGTCATAACGTCCACTAATTTGTTGTTGCTCTATATTATAGTCGCAAGCAATTAAGTTGAATATTTTGGGGACCGTGAAGTATGCTATCAAAAATCATAGACATAAAAGATTGAAAGAAGGGGAGTTAGCTCAAGATTCAGTTGTCAAAAATTATTTGACGACTGCTGCCGACGGTAGCAATAAGACGTGGTTTTTTCCCCGCTAGATATGATATTAAGAGTGAAAGTTGGGGTATATTGCGATTGGCAATCGGGATTTTTTGGGAAAAGTTGCGATTGTCAATCGGGATTTTGTATTTGTCTAGTACTAAATATAAACGGTAGTTCATATTGATTTGCTTTTGGGAGGGAAATAGCAATTTTATGATTATTTTTGGAAGAGTAATTAATCATTGAGGCAATGGGGTAGTGTTTGTTGTGATTATTGCTATATATTGTCACGTGATTAGATTCTATTATTACAAATCAAAAAAGGAAAATTATGACTGAAATAGATAAGATGCTGGAATTCAACAAGGAATTTGTTGAGAAGAAAGGGTATGAAGAGTATCATACAAGTAAGTATCCTGATAAAAAGATTGCTATAGTGACGTGTATGGATACTCGTCTGGTGCAGCTTTTGCCGGCGGCGTTGGGAATCAGGAATGGAGATGTTAAGATAATCAAGAATGCCGGGGGAACTATCACTAATCCGTTTGATTCTACGATACGCAGTTTGCTTGTAGCTATTTATGAGCTGGGAGTCAAAAATAGAATAACCATAATACTATAAGTGAAGCTTTTTAATTCTTGTAAGGATGAATTTGATTTTAATAGAATAGGAATGATTGGGGAGTTCTTATTAAAAAGTAAGGACACGAAAATAACTTAAGAAACATGGCATTTACAATTATTTGTATTCATCCAATAGTAGGATGCAAATATCTAAAGATACTAAAAGAGGGAGAATATTATTTCTTCAATGATTGGTATCGAGAAGAAAATGGACAAATTATCAGAAATAAGGATAATACATTCAAAAGAGACTTCTTTGGGAATGGTATTACAATCCAAGCTGTTGTCGGGAAAAACGGAAGTGGTAAAAGTTCACTTCTGGAGCTGATATATAGGATCCTAAACAACTTCTCTTATGTTGCTACCGAAAGCGCTTATAGAGCAACAGCAGAAAGATTATATTACATAAGAGAAATAAAGGCAGAACTATATTATGAGTTAGATGGACAACTCGGGTGTGTGAAAGTTGAAGATGATACCGTTACACTTATCTATGGCGATAATGAACCTATAGAGTTATACTTCCCCGGCAGCAAGAATTATGAGGTAACTGACGGCTGGCTTAACGCCAGACCACTGGACGGGTATGAGCAGGATGCCATAAGCGGCATGGAAAAACGAACAATAAGGGAAAACATAGAAAAGACATTGAATCACTTCTTTTATTCTCTCGTGGTGAACTATTCCATCCAATCTTTGAACCCATGCGACTATGAGGATGAAAAAGCATACGGCGAAGATACAGGCGATTGGGCTGATAATTCTTGGCTGACGAGTCTCTATAGGAAAAATGACGGCTATATGGTACCCATAGGATTTGAACCCTATAGAGGGAACAACCAGATAGACTTGGTAAACCAAAAGGAATTAGCAGAGGACAGAGTGGCTGCGTTGCTGATTGATGCTGAAAAACATGGTCATAAATTGTTGCCAGGGTATAGTTATAGTTCGATAGATTTTACTTATGACCATAAGTTTTCTTTAAGATTTGACCATCCGGCAGAAGATGATGATATTTCCACGGATGCAATACAGAAAATTGCAGAGGACTTGAATGGGGAAAGAAGCGAACTCTTTTTTGAATTCTACGGAATTGACAAGGGCTATAAAAAGAATGATTGTCACTTCTTTAAGCGGGCTTTTATGTATCTGATAGATAAAACTTTCAGTGTAAGCCGTAATTATCCAGACTATGAAGATTACTCAGAGCTTTCGGATACTTTCTTTGACTTGGAACATGAATTGCTTCCACAAGAAAAAGGTATGGTGATCTCATTAATAAAGAGAGTTAAAGAGGAACCATCGCATATAGGAGTGAAAGTTCACCAGACGTTGCATTTCCTTGAGAGGCTTATTCATGTTGATGAGGTTGAACAGTCTGAAATGGATGATAATGGTTTCTCTTATGAAGAATACATACAGCATTTCTTTCCTGACATGATTATTGAAGGCCCTAAGGCTATCATGGAGTATTATCCGCCGCCAATCTTCAGAAACTATATCTATCTGAAGAATGATATGGATCAGGAATGCATAGAATTTCCGTTGCTGAGTTCTGGTGAAAGACAATACCTTTTCACTCTATCAGCTTACCTTTACCATTTGAGAAATATCATTTCTGTACCGGAGAATGCTGGAAGGGTGAAGTATCATAATGTGTGCTTGTTTTTGGATGAGATAGAACTTTGCTTCCATCCTGAATACCAGAGGTTATTTGTTGCCAACTTGCTTCGGAGTTTGAAGGATAATAAAGTTACAGAAAGTGTAAACGTGAATGTAGTACTAACGACACATTCACCTTTTGTGCTGTCTGATATTCCACAGAGTAATATCCTATATCTTGAAAATGGGGAAGATGCAAGGGAACAGATGAAGGTGAAGACTTTCGCATCTAACATCAATGAGTTGCTAGCAGAAAGTTTTTTCCTGAATGGAGGATTTGTAGGAGAGTTTGCTAGTCAAGTGGTTAATGACTTGGCTAATTTCCTCTTGAACAAACAATATGAACGTAGATGGGATATGGATTCTGTAGATCAATTGATTGAGACTGTTGGCGATGATGTTGTAAAGATACAACTGCGCAAGTTGTTCGTTCGCAAGTACGGGAAAGAAAATCAAGCGTATAAGACGTGGGTACAAAAAGAATTTGAGAAACTAGGATTGAACCAAGAGAACCGATGAGAAGGATTCTGATTGATGACAGGATAAAGAAGCTTGCTGCTGAATACGTGAAGAAACTGCCACTTGTGGCGGGTGAAGTGAAAGCAGATTTGAAAAATTTGGCTGATGACTTAAAGAAAGAGTCAACAGAGATCCTGATATGTACACCAGTAGAGGGAAAGAAGGCAAAAGGCAAATCAAGCATCAGAAAGAAGATGCGCCCGGACGCAATTGAGGCTGCTAATGCAGAGCAATCGCTGAAGGATAAACAAGAGAAATTTAAAAGCGTTCATCATAAGGGAAGCGAATATCTTAGGGTGTCAGAGTATGTTGAAAAGATTGTAGAGAAGTATGATAACCTCAATAATATGCTGCCATCCAAGTTTGATGAGTGTATTTCCAATATCAATAGTGCTTTGAAAGATGTCGCTGTAGATGATATTTGGGTAAAGTTTAAAGGAAATAAGGATAAGCGACCACTCTATGAGGTGATTGTTGATGTGATGGGTTATGATAAAGTAAGAGCAGGACTGATGCCTAACTATGTGAAGAAGCTTGAGATTAGATCTTGCGTTTATTGCAACGCCCAGTATGCCATGACAACACTCATAGAGGATGTGCATGAAAAAATAAAGACGGGGAAAAGAGGTCGCCCCAAAGAAGCGAGGATTATACCATTGATGGGCGGATACTATGAACTGGATCATAACAAGCCAAAATCTAAATATCCGTTCCTATGTACCAACTTCTATAATCTTCAACCTTGTTGTGGCTCGTGCAACAAACGTAAATCTGCACAAGACTTGCCATTTTCATTTTATTATGAGGATGGCGACCCACATCCAACACCGTTACATTTTGCTCTCAGTCCACAAGACGTGATTGATTTTCATACAAAAGGAAAGTGTAGAGGGATAAAAGCATTTCTTTGTGATGAAGATAAACCCGGCCAACCTGTTGTGACTAAGAAAGATGGAACGCTTGCAGAGAGGTTTAACTATATTTTCGGCATAGATAAGATTTATGCTGAGCATGAAGACGAGATAGAAGAACTACTATGGCGCAATAGGATATATACAAAGGGAATCATGGAAGCGACGATTAAACAATTCGAAAAGTTAAAGATAGACGGATTTGATTTTGACAGGTATATACTAGGAACATATGCCAAGAAGGATGAGGTTTTGAAGCGACCTCTTACTGCTATGAAGCAGGATGTATGGGAGCAGTTGATAAAGGTGGAATAGATTATGAGAGCGAAAAAAATAATTGGTTTCTGGGAACTAAAGAGAAAGATTGGTAGCGGTGGCAATGGCGAGGTCTGGGAATGCATAGACCAAGCAGGAAATGCATTTGCTATGAAAATCCTAACTAAGACAACAGGAGAAGCGTATCAACGATTCTTGGATGAGGTGAAAGTAATGCTTTCTCATCAAGGTGCCGATGGAATGTTGCCAGTGATTGACTTCAATCTTCCTGAATTAAATGGCTCAGAGCAGACTGAAAGAGATCTTTACTATGTTATGCCTTTGGCAATTCCTGCAAAAGAACGCTTGTTTGGATGTATCTTTGAAGAGAAATTGAATGCCATCAGGGATATCCTAAAGATGTTATGTCTACTTCATCATCAAGGTATTGCTCACAGGGATATCAAGATTGAAAACATATTGATGTATCAAGAGCACTATGTGTTATCTGACTTTGGACTCGTTTTCTATCAAGATAAACCTCGTGTGACAAAAACCGACGAGCGTATGGGAGCAAGGAGGACATTAGCCCCAGAAATGGAACGGCCTGGCTCAAAGAATGCCGATCCGTTTAAGGCTGATGTATATTCTATTGCGAAAACCATTTGGGTGATACTGACAGAATATCCCGATAGTTTTGAAGGTCAATATAGTAGGAATCAAGTTACCAGACTTGAAGACAATGTAAAGTGTCCAAGAGGCACATATTTTACACCATTAGGAGAATTGCTAGCAGAATGTACAGATGTGCTGCCTGACAATAGACCTAATATTGAACAAGTTTTGGCTAGGTACGAGGAATGGGAGAAAATGCAGGATGATTTTGCAAAAAGTAATCGCAGTCAGTGGGTTGAAGTAATTAAGGCGTTGTTTCCTTATTCAGTTCCGACACATGCCGAATGGACGGATATTAAAGAAATAAAAAATGTGCTGAACATGATCAGTCACTATGACAGTTTGAATCATCTGTTCTTCCCCTCTGGCGGTGGATTAGACTTGGATGCTGTATTTGATTCTTATGAGGAGCATTGCTTAGAAATGGATTTTGGTGGGTTGAGGCAGATCTTCAACCCGAAAATCCTGATCTTCGAATCGATAGGTGAAGATTTGTTGTGGAATTATTTCCGAATGGAGTGTAATCCATTAGAGCCTGCACTTAAATCAACTCCCAAAGACAGTTATGATGAAGGAGTATCAGAGATGTCACCGCTCGAGTATGAGGATTATGGCGTAATGGAAGATGGTGACCTCGCCAAACAAAATGGATATAATGTAACGGACTATTCTCGACAAGTAACTCGCCAATTAAAGGGCAGTTATGTGATATTCAGTAAAAACTCGCTATATAACAGGACTACGGGTACTTATGACGGCAGACATGACAAGATGAGTACTGAAACCTTTAGAGCTTACATCGAAAAAGCATATAATAAATATAAGAAAGCGGAGGATAATGCCTTTCTCAATGACTTTTAAAATCCAATAAAGAATTGATTTTATTAAACTTAGATAGTTTATGGCAGTGTTTGAACCAAATATTTACATGAGGGAGATTAAAGAACTATATTCCGAGGAACTTGCCTTGTTGAGGCAGATTCGAAGCTATGGGAGAGAACATTCACAAGGTAAAATGGAGCGGGTTGAGAAGGTTAAGTTACTCTTGTTATTTCGTATATACTCGAATCTGTATTCTTCTCTGCTCTTAACTGTGCAGGTCTTGAAAACTGGAAAGATTTCATTCTTTCAGTTACCGATAGGCTTGTTGTTGCGTTGTTGCTTTACCGATTGTTTGTTCGCCCTATACATACAGCGGGCTGGCAAGGAACGAGCTTACGAGGAACTGGATCTGAGAACAATAGAGTATGCCAACTCAATGTTGGAGCGCAAAGAGGTATACAGAGATCAGGTGAAAAGTACGGGAAAGATACTTGATGATGTCTTTATAGACCATTTGTGGGAGTTGACGATGGAAGACAATTTCTTGGGACTGCTGACACTTGACGACAATCTGGAAGAATTGACGGTAATTAAGCAATCGAAAGGACAGCTGAAAGACGCAGGTTTCACTAAACAAAATAGTATTAAGACAAAGGATATTGTTGACTTCTTGGTTGCTATACCCGAACTCAAATCTGTGGCTATGCGATTATTTCACTACTTCAAATATTTCTCGCAGTATGAGCATTTCTCAGAAAATGGGCAAGGGGATGTACTTGCATCAATGGAGAAGGATGGTAATGATAACATCCATTTGCCTTCAGCCATTAGGGCACTGGGTGTTGGGATGGAAGAGATGATGAAGAATAGATTGTCAAAGATGAATAAATAAAGAGGTTAACACAAATAAGGATATGAGTACATTCGTATTAATGGAACTATGTAAGCAGAGTGGAGTTAAAAATGTTATATATCAACTTTTGGCTCCAAGCATAACTTTAAATCTCGATGAAGTTGAAGAAAATCGCAGCTATGCTGTGATTATCGATAAGGGTATTCGTTATTGTTTGACTGGTAATTCTGGTATATATGATGAAGAAGCCTCCTATGTGTTGTTGACAGATAGAACTCCTACGAAGCAAAAGCTCATTGACAATGAGATCAAGCAGAGAAAGTGGATAAAGCATCCTAATCAAATTGAGGCTTCACCCGATGATGTAATAAATTCATGGGAAAACAGGTTCCACTTCAAACTTGAGAAAAATGAGGCCGTTGATACAGCAATGGCTAAAGGTGACGGTCTGTTTTGGGTGATGCCCATTGATAAGGTTGCCCGTCAGATATACGCAGCCATCCATCGTA
>JAKSLD010000033.1 GCA_024401395.1 Bacteroidales bacterium | reverse complement strand
GGTGCCTTAAGTGCAATAAGGTATGCTTGGTCGTTCTTGTCGTCTGATGTGTTCATAACTAACTTCGAGTCATAAACTATCATATCTTGCGAACCGAAGATGTAGTCTGTTGCTCCATAGAGCTCGCACTGATAACAAGCAACACGAACTTTTGTGTGACCATAGAATGAGTCCTGACGACCAATAACAGCACATCTGTTCAATACTGCACGGTCTCCTATCACTGCTATTGCAGCTGCTCTCTCTACATATTTCTTGTCTTGCACGGCTGTCGAACCTACTGTAGTTGGTCTTATAATGCCATTGTCTACCTTGGTTCCTGAAGGGTTATTGCCTTTCTTGTTGACTACAACGTCATTTGCCTCTTTAGCAGATACATACTGGTTGAATGAATTCTCGAAGATAATATCCTCAGCGATGAAGTTCTTTCCCTTGATTACTACTGTAGCGTTCCAGTAACTCTCGTTAGTAGAACCTCCATAGCACTCGTATGTACATTCGCCGTTGTCTTTGCTTACGGCAAGAACTCGCTCGTTCCACTTGTTGTCTGAGCCGCAGCTGTAGTAACGGTAGCCTTCTCCATAGTATGATGTGATACGTACCGCATTCTCGTCAATGTCTACTCCCTTATTCTTCAATGCGATTGAAGGCTCTAATGCTGAATTCTTGAATGTGATGTAATCTGAATTTACTACTGGCATCTCTTCGTAGTTGCCTGGATCTATCATAATTGTCACACGACCAGCCTCACCAGCAGGGCGTGACATCATATCAACTACTGCCAATGCTTCTGAGATTGTCTTGTACTCTCTTGTAGCACCTACATTGATCGTGGAAGCAAATTCTACAGGACTTACAGCAGAGATGTATGTGAAGTATGTTGTACCGCTAATTGTAATGGTAGCTGTCGTCTCTTCTCCGTTGTATGTATATGTATATGTCTCTATTGTTCCTGTCGACCCCGACTTTGTTGCCACTGCTTCTTCTCCTTCAAACTGGAATGTCATCTGGTAACAGCCTTTGATTGTCACAAGGTCGCCTTTCTTTACTGGAATAGTTACCGTACCGGTAGATGCTAGGAGGTATGTCTTGTTGACTTGTCCGTTTGTCGATGTCAAACCATTATATGAGAGGGCATTCACAAAATCGCCATCAGCAAAGTTCCACTCGTTAATGTCTGTCTTGAAATCAATAGCCTTTGTTGTCGCAGCACCGGATACTACCAGGTTCGAAGTCAGGAGTTGAGCAAAGGCACCTGCATTTGTTACCTTTACTGAATATACACCATCGCGGAGCTTGATATTTTCTGCTCCTGTAAAGTTATATGTATATTTGTCGTCTAGTCTTGTAAATGTAAACTTTGCAGATGCAAGGTCGCTGATTGTTGCAACTGTTGGAGCAATGGTAATGTCATATACTGCCTTCTTCTCAAATTCGATGTCTATAGAAGCATCAACATCTGACTGCATCGATGTTGTCTTTAGCTCATAGTCATTTACTCCTTCTGCTACAAGTGTATACTGAACTCCTTTTTGAAGGACTACTGAATATGTTGTACCTGAGATATTGAACTCTGGAACAAACAGCTCTGATGATGATGGTACTAGAACAAGCTTCGATGTGTTGTCCATACCTACTATAGAACCGCTTACGGCTACCTTGTCTATCATCTTGAGTGTAACGTCCTTATCTGTAAGTGCTACGTCTACACTCTCGCCATCCTTGGCTGGAATCTCTACTGTAATGCCAGCTGCAACAATATAGTCTGGAAGCAAAGATGATACTGTATAGGTATAGCCCGAAGGTAAATTGACTACCTCAAATTTTCCGTCTGATGCTATCTCTACCTCTTTTGCTACATTTATCTCCTTGTTGGTGAATACTAGCTTTGTAGAAGCAAAGACTGACTTGAGGTCCTCGCCTGTGATAGCTTCATCGCTTGCTGTGAGTGCCGAAACTGTACCTGATACTCTTGCATTACCGGCATGTGTACGTGTGATACGTGCCACTGTAAGTTTCTCATTTGTACAGTATACTCTATATTGGCCGTCTGTTGGCACACAGAATGTAACAGCTGTAGGTATAGTTGTTATGTTCTCTTGTGCAACTACTCCTTCTTCATTTGCAAAAACAAATGTTCCTGGATTTCCGTTTGTACCGAGTACATACTCTATCTTGTCGCCTTGCTTGCAGTTGTCAAGTGCTACATATACTGTTTCTGTCGAACCTGCATTGCTGTAGATATAGCCGTTATACCCTGTGTAGCTTTTTGCATCGTATCTGATTACGTTTGTCTGTGTAGTACGGAATCGATGGTTGGTCTTGCCTCCTGCATTGAAGCTAAGGTCTCCTGTGACAAATGATGGGAGCGTCCAACCTGTAGCACTAGCTATCCCTTCTGCCATCTCTTCGGCATTTGCAAATGTCTTCGACTTAGCTGCATCTTTGTATGAACCGTCTGCTTGCTTGTACCAGTCGTTTATTACATCTGCAGTAATATAGTTATTTGCCCCTTCAACTACAGCTTGACCGAAATCCCATACTTCTGCCTTGCCGTCCCATGTAGATGGAACATATTGCTCTGCTACTATTGGTGCATATACAGCAACTATGGAATAAATGTACGCGCCTCCAGTAGCTACTATCTCTACGTATCCAGCTGCAACTTCTTCTGCTGTAGCTGTGTGTACTGTAGTATTTCCTTCTGCAGCAACTCCTCCAACTGTGTACTTATACTGACCAGGGTATGCTTCTACTGTTACTACATCATTTGTAGTAGCAACTGGAATTCTGAGAATGGTATTCTTGTTGTACTGAGCATAACCGGATGCATTGTACTGCAACTTGCCGCTGTTTGAAGCATCAACTGTCATCTCACAGCCTTCCAGTGTCGAGGCTACTGTTCCTGTTGTGTTTTCCCCCTGAAAGTTAACTGTGGTTATTGTCGATGGCTCTGCCGCCTTGAAGTCCCACTTTGCTGTCTTTGGTAAAGCAGATGCTGTAAATGTAATAGCATAGTCTCCTACTGCATCAAACTCTGCTGTGCCGCATGATACCTCTCCAGCAAATAGCTCAAGGCTCCCAGTGCCGTTGTATGATACCGTTGTCGTTACTGTAGCATCACCATCAACGTCAAATGTCATAAATGTACCAACGTTAATCTGAGCACCGTAATTGTCACTATGTGTCTGGTACTTGCCCGACTGCGCATTGATTATTGCCTTATACTCTGTATCTTCAGTGCTGGCAATTTCTTTTGCCTCTGAGTCTGAACCTTGGAATGTTCCAAGGTCATTTACGTTTTTCGAAAAATCAAACGTATGCACTGTTGTTCCTTCTGTAACTACCACTTTCTTTATGTAGTTATTTCCAGAAGTAAACGCTAGTTTTAGCGTAGTCTGCGCTATCGCACTAATACCTGTGCATATCGCTAGGATCACTAACGCTAATGTTAATCCTGTTTTCTTCATATCGATACTTTATTTAGATGTGTTCTACTTAAAAAATTACGACCAACAAGGGACTTCCCTTATACTAGAAAGGAACTTCGCCTATACTCCGCACTTACTTCTTCAATACTCGCCTTACCTCTACTCTGCCGTCTGTATATACTGTCTTCTCTATATTCACGCCCCTGCCTGCTTTCTCTTTCTTCTCTCCGTTCAACCCGTAATACTCTACTTGCATTACTTCTTTGTCTCCCTCTACCGTCTCAATAGGTGTAGCGGAACTAATGGTCTCAAGGTACAATAGGAAGAATTGTGTCTCTGAAGCATTGTATGTCAACTCATGCGCTCCAACAGCAAGGTCAACTTCTAGTTTATATAGTCCCGTATATCCTTCTATCGCTACTGGCTTGCTGGATGCCACACCGTCTACCTTTACTGGCTTTTCGGCATTGAACACAACTACCATCTTCATCGCCTTGGTAAGTGTAAAGTTCACCTTGCCGCTCTTGTTTATCTTAACTCCATATTTGTATGTGATTCCCTCATATACAAATGGACCGAAATCACTGGAATTCTTTACTGCTGTGGAGTTCATGTTGAAGAAACCTCCAGCGGTGTAGAAGGCTTTGTTGGAATTTTGCGTATACAGCACTATCTCGTACTGCTCTTCTGGCTTGATCCCGGAGTCTGTGTCTGTAGCATTTTCTTCAAATACTGGTGTCACGTCTATGTCTGCAGTCAGCACCGTACCTTCTTTTACACTCCAGCCTTTGAATGTGTATCCGCTCTTCACTGGCTTGCCGCTTGGGTATGCTACACTCTTCTGACCGTCCATCTGTTCGTATACTGTCCCGTCTGCATTGAGGAACTTAACAGTATAAACTGGTATTATTGCGAATGTAGCTTCTATCGTCGTATCGTGAGTCAGAATATCGCCTTCTGGGACGCTCCAGCCTTCAAACGTAAATCCCTCTTTTTCAGGCATATCGTCTGGATATACCACGGTATACTGTTCTGTCAATACTGCATACGTTTCTTCTCCAACTTTGTATGTTACTGTGTATGAAGGAATTGACGAATCCTTGACTTTTAGTGTATATCTGGCTGTGGCAGCTCTGTATGTGTCGGTACGGGCTATCTTGGCGGTAATGACTGCCGTACCCATCTTTTTCAACGCTACCGCTCCGTCTGCTCCCACACTGGCAATCGTCTCGTCTGATGATGAATACTCTACCGTTGTATTGTCTGATGTATTTGTCAATGATGGGTATTCCCAGGTAGCATTGTCTGCTATATCTACTTCTTTGTATGATTCTGCAAACTTGAACTTTGGCTTCTCTAGTGTCGATACGTCAAACGTGCGCTTTATCGAGAAGAAGTTGAGATTTCCTGAGCATGTTATGGCAACGTACCCGTCTTCTACCATCGCTTCTGTAACGTTTATCGTGGCAACTACTTTTGCCGTACTGCTGCTTCCTGCGATATCTACTCCGTTTACTCGTATATATCGCGCTCCATTATTACCTGTATTGGAGAACGATATCGTAATCTGCTCTCCTGCACTGGCAGGTACATATATTGTAGCTATTGTCTGTATGTATGAGCCTTTGCTTGAATCATAGCTTACTAATAGCTTGCTGGAATTGCATGTGAATAGCAGTCCTTCTGTCTCTTCTAACCCAAGACCGCTCTTCGATAGTGCGTTCTTATTGAAATAGCGCAACGTATTGTCGGAATTTTTTAACCACGTATCTGTCTGTGTTGTTGTTATGTTCTTCGATGCCGTACTCCAACTTGTAAATGCCCACTCGTTGATTACTTCTACTCCTCCTACGCCTTCTCCTTCTGTATTGGATCCGTCTGAGAACATTGGCTGTACCTCTATGTCGCTTGACAAAACGGTACCTCTGGCTACGTTCCACCCTATGAATGTCATTGTTGGGTCTTCTGATGTAGGGTTCTCTTCTGGATATACCACTTTTACAAGGTCTTCTACTACCGCAAACTCGCTGCCGTCTTCATTGAGGAATGTTATTTTGTATGTCTTTGGCTTTGATGATGTCTTGCTGAATGATGCAACAGCAACAAGTGAACTCTTGTAGTTCTTTATCATCGACTTCAATTCTGTATTCACGGCAGACGAGGCATCATCCACGGCATTGTTGAATACAAATACTATGTCGCCTCCGTTCATTCTTCCGGCATATCTCTTCACTTTGGCTGGCACTTCTACTGCTTTGTCTGCCTTGTAGCTTGGCATCACTGATGCGTCTGTATCAAAATTGGAGTACGCCTTGCCTCCTTGTAGTGTCTTGTATGTAGCTGGCACTTGCTCGTTTCTGCTCGATGCTTCGTATGCGTCAAAGCTTGTCTTGCTCACGCCTGTAGCCGCACTCTCGTCTACATCGTTTGCTGTGATATATGAGAAGTTCTTCCCACACTCTACATACTGATTGCCGTATGCTTTTATCATACCTCCGTCTTCGCCAGAGAATGTGCCGTCGCCTGTAGCATCGGTTCCTTGCTTGGACGACATCATTGGTCTGTTTGTATTTCTGAAGTAGTTGGCCTCCACAAAGACGTTCGAGCCTGATGTGGCTCCTACTCCATATTTTGCTACTCCGTCATAATAGTTGTTATACACGTGTACTGTCATCGTCCTCACTCTCGGATGGCGTGAATCGGAATGGTCAAACCAGTTGTGATGGTATGTAATGTAGTTCGGACCGCTCTCTGATTTCATGCCGCAAAGCGAACATTTGCCAGAATCCCAGAAATGGTTGTAGGAATATGTCTGGTATTTTGAGTCTCCCTTAACGTCTACTGTACCGTCTCCCTTGGCTTGGTCTGAATCGCTTCCTGCATTACCATAATATAGGTCTAGGTTGTGTACCCATGTATAATAGTTGTCTGTGTCTAGTGATACGTCATCGTCTTTCACGTTCATCACTCCGAGATTTCTTAATTCTACACTGTTTGATGATCTGCAGAATATTCCGAACCCGTTTACGCAGGCGTCTTCTCCCACTCCTTCTATGGTGATGTTCATCGCTACTTTTTCATCTCCTTTTATTGATAGGCCTTCTGCCGATGAACCCCAACTTGTCGATGGGAATCCTGTGGTGTTGATCTCTCCTATAATACGTATACATATTGGCGCATTGTCATTGTACTTCATGGCTTTGAGCACGCTCTCGGCCAATATTCCTTGAACTCCTACACAGGTCTGCTTTGTACCCTTGGCATCTTTATTTATCTCCCATGTTATCGTATTGAAATTGGAATTGTTCACATAAAACACCTTTGCACCGTCTTTCAATGTGCCGTCTGACTTATATGCACCAGGTACTACCCCGTTCATGAACGCAAATCCTGCTCTGTCATGAGCTTCTACTCCTATGTTTTTTACCGTAGTGGCCGACTCCGCAATCTCTGCCCCTCCATTCGTAGCAACGATCTTTATATCGTATACCCCTGCTGATATGCCCACAACATCAGCTCTGCCGTAATACCCATAATTACGAACCAACTCTTTGTCTATCTTTGTCCACTGCGAACTGCTGGATACTTTATAATATACATTGTACATATCTGCACCTGTATATAGCTCCCACTCTACAAAGGCGGTCTCTAGCCAGCCCCCAGAACGCTTTACCTGTACCTGACCAAATGCCACAAGGCAAACAAATAACAGAACTACTACTGAAATATATCGTTTCATAAAATGTGTGTATAAATGATTGTCGCAAAGATAAGCCCCCCTGCAAAACAGCAGGTTATAGTTTCTGACTGTTAATGGGTGTGAATTTATTTACCGATTTTTCACACTTTTTCTAACAAATTACACCCCATCACTCTAAATTCTCCGCTATACCTTTGCCTCCAACAAATTCAAAATCGCAACCTTTAAACGTATGACATATATGAAAAAATATTTTCTTTCAGCCCTAGCTCTCATGCTAGGCGTTTGTGCATCCGCACAAGTTCAGACATACACATTCGACGGCTTGGTAGAGGACGATTGCAACACTACTCTCGACGGTAACGAACTCTCTTGGGGCACCTACGTGATGGATGGTAAAGATTGTGGTTCAATAAGCGTAACTGCCGGCGCAGCTCTACGCCTTGAGATTATTGACACCCCTATAGCTTTCACTTATTCAAACTCAAAGGCAAAGGACAATGTAGTTAAGTGCGCTGCAGAATACATCCAATTCGACTCAAAGAACTTCGTAATGGAAATCGCAAACGTTCCTGCAAGCGCAACAATCGTTCTCAACGTATCCGCCAAAGGTGATGCAGACGCTAAATTTAACAATCCAGGCAGCATCACCACAAACATTGCTACTTATAGCAGCAATGCAGGAGCTGTTACAAAAGCTGCATCAGTCGCTGAATTCTCTAACGTTACATGCGTAAGAACAGACGATGGCACAAAAACAGTTAAAATCAAGGAAACAAACGGTGGCTACCGTTTGAGATCTGTATCTATCATCCCAGCTGGCTCAACCCCTATCAAGTCTATCAACGCCGACTCTCTCCCAGCAGGTAAGTCAGTTAAGACAATCGAGGACGGCAAGGTTATCATCATCCGCGATGGCGTAAAGTACAATATGAACGGCTCAATCATCAAGTAAGGCCAAAAGCATACCTTATTATATCATCCTAAACACCAGAGGCAAGACCCAACAGTCTTGCCTCTTTTATTTCCCCAACACCCTCTCCTAGCCCTTCTACCCCATCTAGCCCCACCAGCCCCACTACCTCCCCTAGCCCTACTACCTCATCTAGCCCATCTACCTCCTCTAGCCCCACTACCCAACACCTCCAGCAACCACCCCCTCAACTAGGAATTAGGAATTAGGAACTAGGAATTACATAACGGAGCATAACGCCCGCTCTCTTCCTCCTCACTTCTATAACCGTCTCATTTTCTTCCTCTTAAACACTCCCATCTTAAAATTAACACATTTTCCTTTGCCGTTAAAATATAATATCCTAGCTTTGTAGCGCAATACAGTATGGTATGGCACAAAACGGAGACGATATACAGATTAATGGCATAACGCTGCAGAACGCGACATCCGGCCCTAAATACAAGGCCCTTGCCGACGAAATCGTGGCAGCCATCAATGGCGGTAGACTCCACGAGGGCGACCCGCTCCCTTCCGTGAAGGCTCTCTCTTCTCAGTTGTCAGTCTCCCCAGAAACCGTATTCAAGGCTTATTCTATCCTCAAGGAACAGGGTACCATACAAAGCGTCCCTAGCAAGGGCTTCTACGTGGCTAACCAAATCGAAAAGGTTTTCGTATTCCTCGATACCTTTAAGGCATATAAGGAGGTCTTATATGACGCACTGACCAAAAACCTCCCTAAGGATATAATAGCTGATGTCAACTTCCACCACTATAAGCCGGAAATATTCCGCAAGCTCATAGAGGAAAGCATGGGTAAGTATTCTAAATGGATCATCATGCCTTTCGAGGGCGAGGGTGTCAAGGAGACAATAGACCAGATAGACCCGGAGAAACTCCTCATCATCGACTGGAACATTTGTAAGCCGGAGGGGGCTTCTGTAATCTATCAGGATTTCGGCGAGGAACTGTCAAAAGGATTGAATAGCGTTCTTCATCTGCTCAAAAAATACGACGAGGTGCATTTTCTCTACCCCGAATACACTCAACACCCATACGTGAGTGTAGATGTATTTAAAAAATTTTGCGAGCAACAAGGTATCTGCTATAAGGTAGAGACCGACTCGACTCAGTTTAACGTACAGCGTGGCGTAGCTTATTTGTCTGTGTCCGACCGTATGCTGGGCCACTTCCTACAGCAGTGCCGCGACAATAAACTGAAAGTGGGCGAGGATGTGGGCTTCATCTCTTACAACGAGACGCCTATGAAGCCTTTCATCGACCGAGGAATCACTGTGTTCTCTACCGACTTCCAGCTTCTGGGTAAAATGGCCGCCGATTTTGTAGTGAAGGGTCAACATATAGAACATTGCATCCCTTCTAAAATGATTATACGAGAAAGCTTATAACACAAACAGAATATAAATTAGTAAATAGATAAAACATGTATACTTTAGGTGTTGACGTCGGAAGTTCTTCCGTAAAGGCTAGCTTGGTTAGCGTAGAAACAGGTAAGTGTGTTGCAACTACATTCTTCCCTAAATCAGAGGCTAAAATCATCGCAAATCAGCCAGGTTGGGCTGAGCAGGAACCATCTGAGTGGTGGAAGAACCTCTGCCAGAGCGTCAACTTCATTATGAAGGAGAGCGGCGTAAAGGCTGCCGACGTAAAGGCTATCGGTATCAGCTACCAGATGCACGGCCTCGTTTGCGTGGATAAGGACCAGAATGTCCTCCGTCCTGCTATCATCTGGTGCGACTCGCGCGCCGTTCCTTATGGCGAGAAGGCTTTCAACGCTCTCGGTAAGGACCTCTGCCTCGGTCACCTCCTTAACTCTCCTGGTAACTTCACAGCGTCTAAGCTCGCTTGGGTTCGCGAGAATGAACCAGAACTTTTCAACAAGATCTACAAGATCATGCTCCCTGGCGATTATATCGCTATGCGCATGACTGGCGTAATAAACACAACAATTTCTGGCCTCTCAGAGGGTATGATGTGGGACTTCAAGGAGAATAAGGTCGCTAAGTTCCTCCTCGATTACTACCAGATTCCAGAGAGCTTCATCCCTGAAATCCTCCCTACTTTCGCAGACCAGGGCCACTTGACTTCAGCCGCAGCAGCAGAACTCGGCCTCGCTGAGGGTACTCCTGTTACCTACCGTGGCGGCGACCAGCCTAACAACGCCCTCTCTCTCGGCGTTCTTGAGCCAGGCGAAATCGCAGCTACCGCCGGTACTTCTGGTGTGGTTTATGGCGTTAACGGTACTGTTAACTACGACAACCAGAGCCGCGTAAATACTTTCGCTCACGTTAACTACGCTAAGGATAATATCCGCCTCGGTCACCTCCTCTGCGTAAACGGTACTGGTATCCTTAACTCTTGGATCAAGCGCACTGTAGCTCCAGAGGGTATCTCTTATGCTGATATGAACGACCTCGCTGCACAGGTAGCTATCGGTAGCGATGGCCTCTCTATTCTCCCATTCGGTAACGGAGCAGAGCGTATGCTCGAGAATAAGGAGATCGGCTGTACAGCTCAGGGTATCAACTTCAATATCCATACTAAGGCTCACATGGTACGCGCAGCTCAGGAGGGTATCGTATTCTCATTCAAGTATGGTATCGATATCATGAACGAGATGGGTATGGAGGTTAAGACTATCCACGCTGGTAACGCTAATATGTTCCTCTCTCCTATCTTCCGCGATACTTTGGCTGGCGTAACAGGTGCTACAATCCAACTCCACGACACAGATGGCTCTCTCGGCGCAGCTAAGGGCGCTGGTATCGGTGCCGGCATCTACAAGTCAGCAGCAGAAGCATTCAGCACTCTCGAGACTATGAAGACTATCGAGCCTGATGCAGCTAAGGTTGCTCAGTACGCAGAGGCTTACAATACTTGGAAGAACCGTCTCGAACAGGCTATCCGATAAAAAGACAAAAACAACAAGACACAAACAACTAAAAATAGCCACAGCTATTATTTTCACCAAGAGGCTGAGTCGGAATCCCGACTCAGCCTCTCTTTTTCTTCTCCACACTCCATTATCTCAACAAATATCAATATCTTTGTACCGCAATTTTCGGGATGTAGCTCAGTCCGGTTAGAGTACACGTCTGGGGGGCGTGTGGTCGCTGGTTCGAATCCAGTCATCCCGACTTCACCACACCACTGTCAATCAACTGATTAACCTTCCCTCTTATATTTCCCCAGCACTTCCTCAAAAAAAATAAAGACTGCGTGACCATCAGCGGCTACGCAGTCTCCCTTGTGTTTGAGCATGTTCCTAACCGCCTTCGTTAAGGCGTGAGTAATAACGCGATAAAAATATTACAACCTACTACATTTACGCATTTTTTGTCATCCACAAACCATGAAGGTTGCAGTAAGCGTATGCCGCTACGTATGTTTCGCAATCACACAAACAGAACTTCACCTTCGGTTTATCCCCAGGTTGAAGATGCTTCACCTTAAACCCCTCAGTCGTCTCTAGAACGACAGTCCTGATGTAGTGCTCACTCGTCGACGGATGCATCACTGTCGATACTTCGACCGTTACCACACAACCGTCTATTTTTACCTGCGGCACATGCTTCTCTGCGCCTTCATCGAATACGTGAGGTGTCAGACACTTCATCTGCTCCCCACAGCACTCCATTGTTCCCATGCCTTCGTTAATCACGACAACAAGGTTGCCACATTGAGTGCATTCATAGAATTTTAGTTTCATAATTGTTGTATCTTTTGAGTTATTGAAATGACTATTGAGTTTGTTCTTTCTCTTTATTTTAACCTAACGATGCAAATTTCGTTAGATATAAATTTATAACCAACTGATTATTTCTATATTTGCATAGACAAAAATCTATTAAAAACGAATATGACTCTACAACAACTTGAATACATCATCGCACTGGAGAGCTATGGCCATTTCTTGCAGGCAGCCGAGGCTTGTAACATTACTCAGCCAACTCTCAGCGCAACTATCGCTAAACTGGAGGAGGAGCTTGATACTCAGATATTTGACAGAAGCAAGCACCCTATTGTCGCTACCGAAGCTGGCTCTAAAATACTCAGTCAGGCTAAGGTCATCCTTCGCGACACGGCTAAAATGAAGGAGATGGTCAGGTCGGAACGCGAACGCGAAACTGGCGAAATCCATATCGGAATTATCACAACTATCGCCCCTTATATCGTCCCGCCTTTCATAAAAATCATGAACGAGAGCTACCCTAACATTGATTTGCATATCACGGAGGCTATCCCGGAAATCATGAGCCGGCACCTCGCTAAGGGTGAGATAGATGTTGCCTTGATGTCTCCTTATTATTTGACAGACAATTTTTTGTCCATCCCTGTATACCACGAACGCTTCGTCGCATACGTATCGCCTCGAGACCCTCTGTATAGCTTGCAGGAGATTAGAGGCGAAGACTTGAAAAATGGTCAGGCTTGGTTTTTGAACGAGAGTCTTTGTACCACAAACCAGTTGAGAAATATTGCCAATATAGCTTCCAACTATTCTGACGTCTACCACGCTGGTAGCGTAGACACTTTGGTTCGTATCGTGGATAATAATGGCGGATTCGCTATAATACCTGAATTTCACCTCGGTCTACTCCGCGAATACCAGACTCCTAATATCCGCCCTATCAATACTCCTATCATAACTCGCGAGGTCTCCATGATCATCCGCCAGGATTTCGTCAAGGAGAAGCTTCTCAATATTATCGCCGATAGCATACGCAAGATTATTCCCGACCACATGATTTCTCCTAACCTGAAAGGCCACGTCATACGAATATAAAAGAGCTGCTTAATAAAAAAATTGCGATGAACAAGGTACTTCCCTGTATACAGACCGTATGCAGGGACTACTCTCTTTAATCCTATTTCTATTGCAATAGGTACAAAAAAAAGAGGATGTGCACTAACCAGACACATCCTCTGTATTTCCTTCCGTGAAGAAGGTTTCACTCAATCTAATTCAATAGCCTATTAATAGCCAGGGTTCTGATAAGCCTTCTTCTCATCATCTGTCATCTCCATAGCGTCGAGCTGACCTTGTGGAATTGGAGCCAACCAGTTGTGATCCTTGAAATCACGAGTGAATGTCTCTGCTACGTGATCGCCGTAACCGTTACCGGCAATACGATATGTACCAGCAATCTCCTTGTACATCTGTGTACGCATCAAGTCGAGACGACGATGACCCTCACCGAAGAACTCACGTGAACGCTCTGCCAAAATGTACTCTATATCGATTGTAGCAGGAGTTGCAGCTATCATCTCTGCACTGTAATCCTCTACCTTTGCAACATGATCAGCATTTGAGTATACCCACTTACCTGCACGTGCACGAAGTACGTTAACGAGGTCACGAGCCGACTGTGCACCTGTAGCACCCTTGACAGCAGCCTCAGCAGCTACGAGATAGAACTCTGAGAACTTAGCCAACAATGTAGGACGTGTGATACCACCGTTTGGTGAACCCATACCACCATTGTTGTCTGTACGGTATGTACCGAGCTTCCAGAGACCTGGATAGATGATACGGTTGAGATCCTCATAGCCAATTACATAGTCTGCACGGTCTGGAAGGATACCAGCACCTACACCAGCACCATTCTTTGAATAGTCAATACCCTCAACTTGTGGAATGAAGCTGAGTACAGCACCATCACGCTGAATCTTCAAACCGTTTGCACCCTCATGCTCCATAGCTGAGTCACCATTACGATGCCAGTTTGCATGGTAAACACCTACAAATGTACCGTCGAAACGTGAGTCGTTTGTCTTGTCAGCAAATGTCTTTGTGAATACATCAATTGGAGGAGCCATACGTGTCCAAGGACGACCATACTCCTGAGCAGCCTCACGACCGATAGCTACACCGTCAGCTGTCTTGATGTTACAGTAGTTCGATGTTGGGAACCATACGAAGATCTGGTCAAATGCACCACCTGATGCATAACCGTGGTTCTGACCATCATAGAACTCATCAGCCTCTGTGTGGTCTGCATAGAGAAGCCACTCCTTGTTGCGGTCGTTTGAACCGAGGTGTGTCTCGTAGTATGTTGCATTCAAACCATAATCGCCTGGATTGTTGATTCCGTCCATTGCCATGTCGTATGCCATCTGGAAGTACTGCTGTGCAGACTTGCCGCTGAGCGCCTTACGGTCACATGCAGGATATGTAGCAATGCCCTTTGGATTCTCAAGCCACCATGCAAATGTCAAATATGCCTTTGCAAGGAAGAGACGTGCTGTAGTCTTTGTTACAGTACCTGTCTTACGAGCCTTTTCAGGAAGATCTGCTACAGCCTTCTCAAGGTCAGCAAAAATTGCTGCATATACCTCAGGAACTGTGTTACGTACTGATGTACGTGACTTTGAAGTATTGAACTTCAACTCTCCTGAACCAAGGTCAAGTGGTACACCACCGAAAATCTGAACCAACTGGAAGTAGTCAAATGCACGGAAGAAACGAGCCTCTGCAATAAGACTTGCATCAAGGTTTGCTGCCTCACCGTTCTCAATGATACCGTTCGCTGTGTTGATATTTGTGAAGGCTGCACCCCACATATTATCTGAACGGCTTGATGTCGAGTTATACTGACCTACACCTGTAAAGTCAACATCCTTGAAGTTGTTATCTGCCGACTGTGCGTATGTGTACTCATCTGTACCACACTCAAGCCATGCATAGAAATATGTACTGTAGATCTGACGAAGGTGTGTGTACTGAGAAGTAAGACCGCCCATAACACCCTTCTCTGTCTTGAAGTACTCTGGTGTGTATATGCCACGAGGTGTTTCTTCGAGAACATCATCACAAGATGAAGCCAAGAGAGCCAATGCACCAGCAGCAAGGAAATATTTATTGAGTTTCATATATTACTGCTATTATTAGAATGTCATGTTAAGACCGAAGATGAACGAACGTGTTTGTGGTGTGTTAGTACCAACAACGAGGATACGACGGTTGTAGCTTGCTACAGCCTGGTTCTCATTACCGTATGAGTTTGTCTCTGGGTCAAGACCTGTCTCCTTGTAGAAGTCAGATGAGATTACGAATGGATTCTGAATTGTGAAGTATGCACGACATGTCTTCAAAACGTCATTCTTGAACCATGCTGCTGAGTCAAAGTTGTAACCAAGTGTGATTGTACGTACCTTGCAGTAAGAACCATCAAACATACCAAGTGTAGAACCGTACTTAGGGTTATCACCACTCTGGATACCGCCTGGTTTTGGATACTTAGCACCCTTGTTATCCTCTGTCCAGTAGTCAACATCTACGTTGCCACGACGACCTGTCAACATGTTGAGGTAACCACCTGCTGTATGGAGTGTAGAGATCAACTTGCCACCGCACTTGAATGCGCCGATAACTGAGAGATCGAGACCCTTCCATGCTGCACGTACGTTGAAACCACCCTGTGCCTTAGGATCAACCTCGATGATCTGACGGTCATCTGGACCGATAGCACGTGTTGGCTTGCCGCTTGAATCACGCTCTACGTTGTACTTAACCTTGATCATACCCTCGTTACCACCTGGCTCGAGGATGTCGAGGTACTTGAAGTCTGGGTCCGAAGAGTTCCAGAGACCATCATACTCATAATCGTAGATTGCATTGATAGCGTGACCTACGAACCAACCGTTACCCTCATCCTTCTTCTGATCTGAAGCAAGCTTAACGAGTTTGTTCTTGTTAGAGTAGATATTGAAACCAGCATCAATTGTCCAGTCGTCGTTTTGGAAGATTGTACCGTTGAGGTTCAACTCCCAACCCTTATTCTCTGTCTCACCGATGTTAGCCATGAAGCTGCCTACACCTGATGTTGAAGGAAGACCTACTGAAAGAAGTACGTCCTTTGTCTTCTGTACATAGTACTCGAAGCTACCTGTCAAACGGTCATTGAACAAACCGAAATCAAGACCATAGTTCATTGTTGTAGAATACTCCCAACCAAGATCTGAGTTTGGAAGCTCTGATACATAGAAACCTGTCTCGTATGAGCTGCCGAAGTTGTATGGACGAGTTGCAAGTCTACCAAGTGTCTTGTATGGATCTACTGCCTGGTTAGATGTCTCACCGTAACCTACACGAAGCTTGAGTGCATTGATCTTCTCAATTCCCCAGAACTCCTCGTTTGCAATATTCCAACCTGCTGATACAGCTGGGTATGTATGCCACTTCTTACCCTCAGCCAAACGGCTTGAACCATCTGAACGAAGAGCAACGCTGAGCATGTACTTGCTGTCATAAGAGTACATCAAACGAGCCATCCATGAAGAAAGACCTGTCTCGTTGTAACCCTGATAGTCAGGATTTACTGTGATAGTACCGTTTGCACGACCAATGTTGTAGAACTGGAATGCCTCGTAAGGAATGTCACGTGCAGACATATGTGAGCTGTGATAGTGGCTCTTCTCTGCAGAGTACATTGCTACGAAGTTAACCTGATGCTTGTCAGCGAACAAACGGTCGTATGTCAAGAGGTTCTCAACAGCCCAGTTTGTTGTTGTAGAGTTAGACTGTGATGCAGAAGATGGCTCCTGTGCATTTGTAGAGAACACACCCTCACCTGTATAGTGACCGTCGTTTGTGAAACGTGCGTTCAAACCGAGGTTTACACGATACTTAAGACCCTCAACACCTGGAATAGCGAGCTCGCCGTAGATACTGTTGTATGTACCGAAAGCTACCTTCTTGTCGATGTAGTTGTCTCCAAGTGCCTCTAGTGTCTCACGTGTATATGTCCAAACATCATCCTGAGCTGACTTAACAACACGCTTGATTGTACCGTCAGAGTTCTTGATGTCAAGAATTGGAGATGGAGAAAGTACATTGTAAAGACCGAGGTCATCACCATACTTTGTTGTGTAGTTGTTTGTTGTTGTGAAACCTACCTTGAAGTAGTCACCTACATTCTGATCCAAAGAACCACGCATTGAAATACGTGAGTACTCCTGAAGTGCGATTACTGCCTCTTCCTTGTAGTATGCAGCACCGAAGCTGTAAGCATTCTTCTCACCGCCACCTGTTACAGAAAGGTCATGGTTCATTACGAGACCTGTCTCGTACATCTCATCCTGCCAGTCTGTATCTGTACCACGCTTCTCATCACCACCGTCTACTGGGTACTTGCCTGCGTAGTCACGGAGCTTCTCAAACTGCTTGCCGTTCATCATAGGGAACTTAGCGAATACTGTCTTAGCACCAACATAACCGCTGTATGTAAGCTTAGCATTCTGACCCTTTGTACCCTTGTTTGTTGTAACGATAATTACACCGTTAGCACCACGAGAACCATAGATTGCTGTAGCAGAAGCATCCTTCAAGATATCAATGCTCTTGATCGAGCTAGGGTTGATATCACCAAGGCTACCTGCGAATGGAATACCATCCAATACTACCAATGGATCGTTAGATGCGTTCAATGAACGTGTACCACGAATACGAATCTGCATCTCAGCACCTGGCTTAGAAGATGTCTGAGCCATCTCGACACCTGCGATACGACCCTGAAGGTTTTGTGTGATGTTACCGCCTGGTACCTCACGAATGGACTCGCCATTCATTGAAGCTACAGAACCTGTAACTGCCTCTTTACGCTGTGTACCATAACCTACTACAACAACGTCACCGAGTAACTCTGTCTCGTCAACTAACTCTACATTAACAGTAGGAGCTGCTGCATGAGTCTGCTCTGCATAACCAATAAACGAGAAGTTAATGGTTGAGCCTTGTTTTACTACCAATGTGTACTTACCATCAATGTTGGTAATAGTACCATTTGTAGTTCCTGTTTCGACAACATTTACACCTGGAAGTGGCATGTTGTCTGACTTAGAAGTCACAACACCAGTAACTGTCATGTTCTGTGCAAATGCACATACTGTAAGACAGATTGCCATGAACAATGAGAGCATCCTGCGATAGTTCTTTCTCATCATGTTAGCATTACTGGTTAGTCTTGCACTTTTGATAGCCATAGACGTACCTTAATTTTTAATAATGTGTTAGTTAAATGATATGCTTGTAAGTCTGTTTAATAACATGCACATTTTTTAATGCGCATTAACAACTTACTGGGCGCAAAATTGCGCAATAGGCATCATTTTCACTTTCCCGCTCGTTACAATTTCTTTATTTTTAGTAACATATAGCAGAATTTTGCGCAAAAAACAAAGCATTTTACATAATGCTTGCGCAAAAAATCAAGCATCCAAACACTTAAAATATATGAATTTTGCGCAACGTTTTTGCGCTATTTCTGACTATTTACCCCTCTAAAACACTCAAAACACCACCCTTCAAATAAAAAAATTACGATGAACAAGGGTGCTCTCTATGACTAGCATAGGAGTAGCGACATACCACCATAGGATCAGCCACAACCAAAAGAACACTACAAATACAGTCTCAGTTAACACATATTAATGGTTCACAAGCCAAATAGCGACATACAAATCTGACACGGCTCAAAATATAAGCCTGCCACACCTCTCTTTCAAATATAAAAAAAAAAATCCTGTCAGCGTTTAACACTGACAGGATTGATATATACCTATATTATATATGTATTATCTAGCGAAGAGCAACTCGCGATACTTAGGCAATGGCCACATCTCGTTATCAACGATAAGCTCGAGTTTGTCTACATGGTAACGAATCTCGCCGAGCAATGGACGAACTGTAGCATCGTATGCCTCAGCCTTATCTTTCTCTGACTCGATAACGTTAGCAACCTTACGTGCATTCTCAAGTGCTGTAGACTTTGTACGTATCTCGCTTACGTGCTTTGAAATCTTACGGATAAGATCCTTCTCTGATGCTGTAAGCTCATCTGCCTCTGCACCCATAATCTCCATCATGCCCTTAACATTCTTGATAAGGATGTTCTGGTATTGGATTGCTGTTGGGATGATATGGTTTACAACCAAGTCGCTCATTACACGGCCCTCGATCTGGATCTTCTTTGTAAACTTCTCATATTCTACCTCAGCACGAGCCTCAAGCTCACGCTCTGTAAGAATGCCCTGACCAATCAATACGCTCTTTGCATGGTCTGTCAACATCTTGCTGATTGACTCTGGTACAGATGTGATGTTTGTCAAGCCACGGCGAGCAGCCTCTGCCTTCCACTCTTCTGAGTAACCGTTACCATCGAAGTGAACTGGAGCAGACTCGATAATGAGCTTACGAATCTCTTGGAAGATTGCTTCGTCTTTCTTGACACCCTTCTCAATAAGTGCATCAACATTCTTCTTGAACTCAACGAGCTGTGCAGCAACCATTGAGTTGAGTACTGTCATTGCCCCTGCACAGTTTGCAGACGAACCTACTGCACGGAACTCGAAGCGGTCACCTGTAAATGCGAATGGAGAAGTACGGTTACGGTCTGTATTATCAATCAAGATCTCTGGCAAACGACCAACACCAAGCTTCAATGCTGTCTTCTCCTCTGGAGTCATCTTGGCATCAGACACCTTCTCTACGATGCTGTCGAGCATTGATGTAATCTGTGTGCCGAGGAAGATAGAAACGATTGCTGGAGGTGCCTCGTTAGCGCCAAGACGGTGCATGTTGGTTGAGTTGAGAATAGAAGAACGGAGCAAATCCTGTCCTTTGTATACCGCAGCCATCACGTTTGTCAAGAATGTGAGGAATACCATGTTGCCCTTAGGGTTCTTGCCTGGAGCAAAGAGGTTAACTCCTGTATCTGTGCCGAGCGACCAGTTGTTGTGCTTACCTGAACCGTTTACACCAGCAAATGGCTTCTCATGGAGCAATACCTCAAAACCATGATGCTTAGCAAGACGCTTCATAACGTCCATTACCAACTGGTTGTGGTCATTGGCAAGGTTTACCTCCTCATAGATAGGAGCAAGCTCGAACTGGTTTGGTGCAACCTCGTTGTGACGTGTCTTAACTGGTATACCAAGGCGCTGGCACTCTACCTCGAGGTCACGCATGAAGTATGCAACACGCTCTGGAATAGAACCGAAGTAGTGGTCCTCGAGCTGCTGGTTCTTTGCTGAAAGGTGACCCATCAATGTACGACCTGTCAACATCAAGTCTGGACGTGCATTGTACAAACCTGCATCTACAAGGAAGTACTCCTGCTCCCAACCAAGGTATGAATAAACCTTTGTAACGTTCTTGTCAAAGTACTGGCAAACTGCTACTGCTGCCTCATCAACAGCCTTCAATGCCTTGAGAAGTGGTGTCTTGTAGTCAAGTGCATCACCTGTGTATGAAATAAAGATTGTAGGGATACAAAGTGTAGAACCTACGATAAATGCTGGCGAAGTTACATCCCATGCTGTATAACCACGAGCCTCGAAAGTCTGTCGGATACCACCATTAGGGAATGAAGATGCGTCAGGCTCCTGCTGTGCAAGGTGCTTACCAGAGAATTCCTCGATAATCTTACCGTCAGGACCATAGTTAATGAAACCATCATGCTTCTCAGCTGTACCCTCTGTCAATGGCTGGAACCAGTGAGTATAGTGTACTACTCCATGATCAAGAGCCCAAGCTTTCATACCTGCAGCTACACCATCAGCGATTGAACGATCAACGAGCTCGCTCTTTGCGATACACTCCTTTACCTTCTTGTAGACACTAGGCTGAAGATATTTCTTCATTGCCTCATCGTTGAATACTAGCTCACCATAGAATTCAGAAACTCGCTTCTCTGGGAACTTCATGTCTGGCGCCTTCTTGGACATCAAGTCGGACAAAGCCTTAAAACGCAATGTTGCCATACTTACAATATATTAAATTGTGATACTTATTTATTCAAAATTGAAAAACAGGGAACTCTACACCAAAATATTATATCTTTCTATACATACCCCTTTAAAATAGGGGGTCAGCTTAAAAATCAATATTTATCGCATTAGAACCTTGTCTTATAATTACACTGCAAATATACAAGACACTTTTCATACTTGCAAGTATCTTGATAAATAATTTACGATATTTAACCAAATAAGTATATTCACTTACACTTTGTAAGTAGAACGAATATCATTTAGAATATGGTGGTATTTGCGACAACATAGTAATATCAGACTGATTGCATTCCAAACAATAATGTTTCAATCCGTTTGTCAATACAATATACTTCACACCAAGTTTCGTATTGTAACGCAATGCCTGATCAAGGGTCTGTTGGGAAATAAGTACAGTTGGAGCTTTACACTCCACTACCATAAGGGGGTGCATTTCCAAATCATATACAATTATATCGGCACGGTGGCTCTGTCCATTGATATTCACAGTTGCTTCGACAGAAGTTCTAGAACTAGGATACCCTAGACAATTAATAAGATAAGACAAGAAAGACTGTCGCACATATTCCTCCGGCGTAAGCGAGACATACTGCTTGCGACAAATATCCCACACTTGCGGTCTTCCTTTAGGAGTAGTAGGTGGCTTCAGTTTCAAATTAGCATCTGGAAGATTAAGTTGTGGGAGCATATCAGATTGTTATTTGTATTATTGTTAAGTCGGATCGTTGACTAACTGATAGATCAGCTCATCATACATCTTATCACCTATACGATACCATTGTCTGCGGGTTCCGATATATTTAAAACCGCAGTGTTCAAACAAGTGGCGCGAAATATCATTAGTCGATAACATTGTTGCGCACAGAGATTTTATACCTATAATATTAAAGGCATAATCGACTATCCACTCTATGGCATAAGTAGCATATCCTTGCTGACGATATAGTTCATCAACAAGGATACCAATATTTGCATGTAACGAAAACGGATCAAAATCAAAAAGATCGACGCAACCAACAGCTGTTTCTCCATCAGATATCATCAGGCGCATCTGTCGTTGCTGATATATATCCAAAGAAGAGTTATCTACGAAACTTTGGATATCCGCACGAGAAAGAGGTCTACAATTAGCTCCACCATCCTTCCACTGCTGGGGATCATTCTCCCAACGGAAGATCACATCTACATCAGATGGCTCAATGGCTCTAATCTGTGCACCAATCATCTGTGAGATTATTTCTGCTCTGTCTTATTAGTCATATACTTCTTATAAGCAGAGAGTCTACGAACGAAGGCGTCCTTATAAGGAGTAGTTTTACGGATATGGTCGCGCGAAGACTTTGCCTCACCATATGCATCATACTTTCTATAAGAATAGACATACCACCCATCACGATACCTATGCTCAAGAATATGACCCGGGTCGAGACCCTTCAAACGGCTTGGCTTAAGAGGGCTTCTGAGAGCAAATACCTGCACAGTAAAACCAGTCGAATCTACAACTGTAGAGAAAGAAGCCGACTCATACTTATTGGTCACCAATATATTGCCGCCAACAGTGCTCTTGCCACCAGTAGTCTGAGCAACGCCATTAGATGACTGCTGGGCTGCAGCATATTCCTCCTTCATATCTTCAGCAGTCTCGGCTACACCATAAAGAGACTGATAATAGGTATCAAGAATCATATCACCAGGAGTAGAATACTCATGACCGCCATAGAAATGCTGTTGAGGAGTACGCCAATCAAGCATAGCGAGCTCAATCATCTTTCCTCCAGAATGATAATAGCTGTTATTAGAATCTACGCGTGCAATATATGTAGTATCTCGGGAACCATTAGAGACATTAATCTCATAATCCTTCTCAGTTTCAAGAATCACAACGAACTGTCCATTCAAGTTAGGCCTATAAATACCCACATTCTCACCATTATAAGAAGCACGAATACTCAAATCCTTCAGATTATCAGACAAAACAGTACCCTTAAATACAGCCATCTTATTCACCTCAGGCTCATCATATTTCACCCTATACAAATCATAACCAGTAGAAGCTATACCATTGGCATCCTTATTCCAACGCATAGATGCATAGTAGGCAACATCCTTCTCGGCCGATGGCATAAAATAGATATCATCATCTGGAGTATTGATAGGATAACCAATATTCTGCACAGCCTCGAAAGTACTATCCTCAAGCTGGATAGTAAAGAAAATATCCATACCACCCATCGAGTTATGACCCTGAGAACTGAAATAAAGTATAGGCTTAGTCGGATGCATCACTGGAGCATCCTCATCAAATTCCGTATTAATGTTCGGACCCATATTGCGAGGCATTGCCCACTTACCATTAGGCAAACGATATGCGTGGTACAAATCGTAACCGCCATAGCCGCCCTCACAATTTGAAGAGAAGAACATCTGCTGACCATCAGAAGTCACCCAAGCATACTTAATGTTACCGTAACCATTAATAGGCTCAGGCAACCTCTCAGCTTTACCCCAAGGATCGTTGACACTCGCACGAGTTGACATATACACCTTACCATCACAGAATACATACAACTCAGTATCATTATTAGCCACACAAGTAGCAGTCTCCTGCTGATGAACTCTACTACCGAAAAGGTCAGCAACACGAACTGGGGCACCCCAATTACCCTTACTGTCCGCCTTCATGCAATAGATAGACTCCTCATACTGTCCATCATCGAAACTTGAACGTCTTTCATGACGACGGCGACGAGAAGTGAAGTACATCTCTTTTTCATCGTACGACAAGACAGGACGATAGTCATTATCATTAGAATTCACTGTAGGGCCGAGAGACTCGACCTCAAGGCGAACAGGATTAGCCATCAATGCGATAGCATTCTGGCAAACAATCGTCTCCATCTTGACACGGTCAGCGCCGTAATCAGAGTTATTCTTCTTACGAATAAGAGCCAACTCCTTGAGAGCGCCCTCGTAATCGTACTTCAACTGATAGGCGCGGCAAATAGCGAGGTGCAAATCGACATCATCCTCAGTCCAAATGCCAGTATTATCAAGCTGCTGAACCTTATCGAAAAAATACAATGCAGAATCAGGATTGCCACTCGCGTTAACGTACGACAAACCCATATTGTAAACCACGTCAATATTATTAGGATTCTCCTCGTATATTGAACGCAAGATACCAATTGCCTTGCGGGAATTCGATTTATTTCCAAGTTTAATTGCCTCGTCGAGTCTCTTCGACTGTTCGCGAGTCAAATCTGCATTCTCCTGTGCAAAGAGAGAAACAGAAAACAATGTCAGAATAAAAAATGCTATGCGTTTCATCTAAATTAGGTACAGTAATTTACGTAGCTACATAATTACCGACACAAAAATACCCTATAGATTACAATTTTCAAAAAAAAGTGACCTAAAAATGCAACCTTTTTACAAGTGCCTAATTGAAAGTTCGTCACCAGAGCGTAAAACGACCATATTCCTCTGTTTTTCAACACCCTGAACGCCCTTGTTATTCACCGAAACCATATCAAAAGAGACATCTGAAGGAAGAGCCACATAATACTCATCGGCTGCACCACCGGACAACTTAAGTCTGTTCAGTTTTCCATCAGACCAAGACATATCCACCTCAGCACCGCCACGCACCTTCAAGCCACTTACAGAGCCCTCGGACCACACATCAGGGAGAGCTGGAAGAGGATCAATATAACCTGCATGGCTCTGGAGCAACATCTCTGCGATACCAGCGGCGCCGCCGAAATTGCCATCCAATTGAAAAGGAGGATGAGAACACCAAAGATTAGGATAAGTACCACCATGGTGGTAATTAGTCTCACTAGACAAAGCAGGCTCAAGAAGATTAGTGAGCAGACGTAGAGCTCGATTACCATCTCCCAGACGAGCCCAGAAGTTGATTTTCCAAGCACGACTCCAGCCAGTACCTGAGTCGCCCCTTCTCTCCAACGTCTTACGACAAGCCTCAGCCAACTCAGGTGTAGATGCAGGAGTTATCTGGTTACTAGGATGAAGGCCATAGAGATGAGACACATGGCGGTGATGCTGATCCTGCTCCTCATAATCCTCCAGCCACTCCATAAGATATCCACTCTCAGAGATCTGCATAGGTGGAAGTTCGGACATATCCTTAGTCAGTTCTGCAACAAACTCACTATCACAGCCAAGAATCTCTGCAGCCTTAGAGACATTAGTAAAAAGTTCCCTAACAATCTGCGTATCCATAGTAGGGCCCATACACACACTCACATTCTCACCATCCATTACGAAAAGATTCTCCGGAGAAGAACTAGGAGCAGTCACAAGCCAATTATGGGAACGCTCATGAATCATTGTGCTATGGAAGAAATCTGCGCACCCCTTCATAATAGGATATACAGAAGCCAGATAATCCTTATCCAAAGAATACTCATAATGCTCCCACAAGTGCTGGCACAACCAAGCGCCACCAGTATTTGTAGCACCCCAAGAAGGATGTTCTCCCGGCGCGGTATACTCCCAAACATTAGTCATCATGTGCATAACCCAACCCTTAGCATCAGGACCATAGAAAGTACGAGCAGACTCCTCACCAGAAGGCACAGAACGTCTTACCAACTCAATCAAAGGCTCATACAACTCAGACAAATTACCAGGCTCAAGAGGCCAATGATTCATCTGGACATTAATATTAGTATGGTAGTCGCCATTCCAAGGAGTAGAAGTACCATTAGTCCACAAACCCTGAAGATTTGGAGGCAAGTACCCCCTGCGCGTACTAGAAATGAGAGAATAACGGCCAAAATTATAATACAAGACAGCCAATGCAGGATCCTGGTCGATAGCGAAACGCTCTATACGTTTATTAATAGGCATATCACTATTATCCACAGCAGACTTAATATCAAGTTTCACGCGATTATACAACTCACCATGTGCAGCGACATGCATATTACGGAATTCATCATAAGAATACTTCTGCGCAAGAGCAGAAACATAAGTTGCCTCAGCAACATAAGAAACAAAACTACTAGGAATATACGTCTCGTAAGTAGTAGCAGACTTTATATATATAGTCACATCCTTAGCATCATTGACAACAATTACAGAATCAGTAGAAGCTACGATAGAACCAGACTGAGACTTTACATGAGTAGAGCAGCAATATTTAAGACCAACGACATCAGGTTGACCACTCTCTAGTTCACCCTGCATTACGAGAGACTTCTCCTTAAGATCATCATCATAGACAGAATAAACCAGAGCACGTTCAGGTCGCGACAAAGATATTGCGACAGACACAGGCTTAGTAGAAGACTGACGAATTACAAGAACATCATTCACCCTATCTGCAAAAACCTCTCTAGAAAAATGATTATCCCCAACACTCCATGAAGCAGACGCTATACCAGTAGACATATCAAGAGTGCGACTATTATACAACACGTCGCCATCTGCAGATGTTTCGATATACAGATCACCAAGCAACTGATATGTACCATAAGCCTTATTCTCGCTAGCGCTTTTTGGAACGAAAGACGAGTACATCAGCTCCTGAGCCTCTGCATTCTTACCTTGAAGAAGGAGTTCGCGAATCTGAGGAAGTGATTTAGAAGCCTCTGGATTCGCATAATCTGCCTTAGAGCCAGACCACATAGTAATTTCATTAAGAACGATATGTTCAGATGAAGCACCGCCATATACAGTAGCGCCTATATGGCCATTACCGACTGGTAGAGACTCCTCCCATATTGCTGCAGGAGAAGAGAACTTAATGATATCCTTATCAGAAGTCGAAATATTCTCGGAAGAACACGAGAAAAGGAATAGAGATAAAGGAATAAAAGCACAGACTAATTTATTCATTGTGACAAAGCGTTTAACAATACAAAAATAGTAAAATAAAAAATAAACAAAGTTCGTACATGTCCGACTCAGTTAACTTGTTTTCATCTCACCCCCAACAAATTTCTTCCACTCCTCATCAAACCTCCCATATCTCCACACATTCTTCATCTCCTCAAATAGAGACCTTCGTATATTATAGGTCTTCCAATGCGCCATCAGTCCGCCAAACGACGATAGCGTGGAGGCTAAGTCTACATCACTACAATTAGCATTGCATAACAATTTACTGTCTATCGTTCTGACTTTTTTCTTTATCCTTCGCAAGGTATCGCTTCTGAGATATTTACGCCAGGGTTTTATATATGCCCCCAGAAATTCTACCCCGCGATGTGCCGGCACTATTTGAAGTTTCCCGTAATGTAGTCTCAGTCCTAGGTTCCTGACCAGCCATTTATCTATTATCGGCACAAGGCTTCTCAGCCACTGCTTGTCGCAACTGACCACGTAAGCATCATCTACATACCTGCCATAATGTCTGCACTTAAGTGTCCGCTTCATATATTGGTCAAACTCATTCATGTAGATATTGGAGAATAGCTGACTGGTAAGATTTCCTATGGGCAGTCCGCATCCTTCTTCGCTGTTAAACAGACTTTTATCATGGGGCAAGTCTCGCCAGTCTTCTCGCTTCCCTTTGATACGGCAACCCTCTATAGGGTTTAAGAGTATTATTTCGCGGGTCAGATAGCATACTATATCAAAAATGGGTGAGTCGGGCGACAGATGTTTCTCTATGGAGCGCATACAGATTTCCAGAAGTTTCTGCCTGTTTATATGCATAAAGTAACCTCTTATATCTATTTTCATTACATATGCAACCTCTCTATAATTTTGTGTCTCTTGCCGTATATGATGGTCTAACCGACTAATCCCATAATGCGTCCCCCTGCCTTTTATACAACTGTAGCTGTCGGCGATAAAGGTCCGCTCAAACATTTCATGTGTATAGTTGTAGTATAGATGATGTACTATCCTGTCCCGAAATTCGGCTGCAAATATCTCTCTTTTCTTGGGGTCTTCTATAAGAAAACAGGTCGACGGACAGGGTTTGTAACGGTGCTCATATAGTTCGTCGGCCAACTCTTGAAGGTTCCTATTGAGGTTGGCTTCGAATTTTAGTTGATATTGGCGAAACCGTTTGTGTCGTCGGGCATCAATGTAAGCTGAGTAAAGATCGAAATAGAGTTTGTCTCGTGATAATGAGAATGTTGATGAAAAAGAATGCGCCATAGTATCCTTTATTATCTGATGGTAAGTGCTGAACCCCAGGGCAGACAGGGCGAACCGAGAACCCGTTGTTGCGGTTGTTGTTGTTCCAATCCACGTTGTTCGAGTTGAAGTTCAAGTTGTACGCGTTGTTGGAGTTGTTCGTGTTAAGCGAACGCGACCAGTAGTTGCCGTTGTTGCCCACGTTGTTGAGATTCGTATCCCAGCGGTTGCCCGCAGCAGGGAGAAAAATCGAAACGCTGCAGCAGTCCGTCTGTTACTCATGTGGGGAGAAGCGTCGTGTTGGGTCTCCTCACATTTACGCTTTTTCGAGGTTCCATCTTTTAAGATGAAAGAGCTTGCAAGACTGCCTATGAAATTACCATGTCAATGTGTTTATTATTTTTTGAACCTATGGCGCATTTTTCTATCATATCAGATGCGAAAGCTGTTGTTTTATGTCGGCAAGAAAAGCCATACTATCGAGCGGACTTTTGCTCTCTATCGGATATGCCAATATACGTTGCATGATGGCTGTAAGACTCATTGGCTCTACAGAAGACTGACTGTTGACAGGCAATCTTTCCTCTCTGCTTTCTCCGCCTTTTTTCGAAGGCTCAGAGACTGGCAGAGACGACTTCCATTCGGAATACTCTCTAGCAAGAGCCTCTATATCTGCATCGTCAGGAATGAGATGGCGCGGAAAGAGCACATCAAGAGTCCCATCAGGATTAGGCTGCATCTGAAAACCGTCGGGCATAAATTTGCCTGCACTGGTTATCGGGAACCCAATGAAAGCTACTGGCTGCTCTAGAGACTTCATATTTCTACACGTCACCTTGAAATCGCTCACGTGTCTAACAAAAAGCCATGCACTCCACTCGTATGCTCTGTAGAAAGAGCCTTCGCGATAGATATAGGCCTTTCGCATCTGCTCAAGGCCTGTACGTTGCTGCTCTTTTTCTACTATCTCTTTTTGAGTTGCCATACCACGCTTTTGTTTATCTGTTTATACTATCTTTCTGATGAAAGCTTTGCGTCCACAGCTCTGCTGCGTTCCTTGGTAGCCGCTGAAGCGGCGGAACGCCTCAGAGCTGCGGGCTCAAAGCTACAATGGGTGTCACTCGTTGCGTCGGGTGACATGGTTATTCCTGAACCCCAGGGCAGACAGGGCGAACCGTGAACCCGCTGCTGCGGCCGCTGCCGTCCCAACCCACGCCGTACGAGTTGAAGTACAAGTTGCACGCGTAGTAGGAGTTGTACGTGTTAAGCGAACGCGACCAGTAGAAGCCGTCGTGGCCCACGTAGTCGAGATTCGTATCCCAGCGGTAGCCCGCAGCAGGGAGAAAAATGTGCACATCCATAGCAACATCATAATCAGATGAAGGTGTATTTCCTGAATATACCTTTACTCCCTTATCACCATCTTTCTTCGCCTTATAGACTATATACCCGTTAACGTTTTCTCCATTATAGGTACTGGTCCATACCCAGTAACATTCATTGCGAAGCTCTGTCAGTTGCTCGTATGTCGGCATTTTCCATGCTCCACCCCATGTCTGAACAGCTACATCATCAGCATCCTCAAGCTCTTTCTTGTTGTCACCGATGAAGTTACCCTCTGAGTCGTACCATACACCGCTCGTCTGTCCATCAGCAAAAGTGTACTTTGTACAGCCCTCCCAAGAATCCTTACTGTGGTCCATATACTTGTATGTACTCCAGTTGTAGCCTGCCGAATAGCCTTCTTTCCATGTTGGAGCAACTGTATTGCCGCCTGCTGAGTAGTGCGTCTCAGTCTCGCCCCACTGATAATAGTC
>JAKSLD010000032.1 GCA_024401395.1 Bacteroidales bacterium | reverse complement strand
AAAGTCATAGTCAAAGTCATAGTCAAAGTCATAGTCAAAGTCATAGTCAAAGTCAAGAGGGCTCAAATCAAACAAATTAATCAATAATGAAAGTTCTTATTACAGGGGCTGGCAGTTATGTCGGGGAGTCTGTCAGACGGTATATATTGGCTAAGGATTCCAGTTTTGAGATAGATGCTGTGGATACTATGAATGATGCCTGGAAACAGGCTGATTTCTCGAAGTATGATGTGGTGTATCATGTGGCTGGAATAGCTCATGTGAATGCGGATCCGAAGATGGAGCCTCTCTATTATAAGGTGAATCGTGACCTTACGATAGAGATTGCCAAGGTGGCTAAGGCTGCCGGGGTGAAGCAGTTTATATTCATGTCGAGTCAGATCGTTTTCCATGAGAGTAGGTCGTTGAAGGCTGAGGTGCTTACAAAGGAGACAAAGGAGAATCCGAATGGGTTCTATGGCGATTCAAAACTGCAGGCGGAGAGGGGGCTTGCTGAAGTTTGCGGGGTGGCAGAGGTTAGTGGGGAGAGGTTAGAGGTTAGAGGAAATACAATGAAATTATGTATTCTTCGTCCGTGTATGATATACGGCCCTAACGCAAAGGGTAATTTCCCTAGGTTGATGAAGTTGGCGACAAAAGTGCCGGTGTTCCCAGCATGGCATAACAAGCGTTCTATGCTGTACATAGATAACTTGGCTGAGTTTGTGAAACAAGTGATAGATCGTCAGCTTGAGGGTACATTCTATCCTCAGAATCGTGAGCAGGCAGATACAGTAGAGATTGTCCGTTATTTTGCAAAGGCCGCAGGTCATAAGGTGTGGATCTCAAAGTTGTTTAATCCTTTTGTATGGCTTGGCAGTTTTGTGTTGCAACCAATAAACAAGATGTTTGCCACATATTATTATGATCCGAAGATGAGTGAGTATGATTTTGAGTATCAGCTGGTGAGTTTCGAGGAGAGTCTGAGAAGGGTTAGAGAGGTTAGGGGTTAGAGGATTTTTAGTTATAGATTTTATTTTGCACTAAAAACAGTGCAACTTTTGGAGAAAAATGCACTAAAAGTAGTGCAAAGTTCCTTAACAAGATGACAACATATATCATTATAGCAGTTCTATTGTTCGCTTTGGAGTTGGGTTACTTCTGGGTGGCGGACAGGTTTAATATTATTGATAAGCCTAATGAGCGGTCTAGTCATTCGACTATAGTGCTTCGTGGTGGCGGGGTGATTTTCCTGCTGGCTATGTGGGTCTGGAGCGCATTCTACGGGTTCCAATATCCATGGTTCCTGGCTGCAGTGACGCTTATTGCCGGGGTGAGTTTCGTGGATGATATTAGGTCGCTTCCTGACTCGGTGCGTCTTGTGGCACAGTTTGGTGCCATGGGTATGATGTTTTGGGAGCTGTGGTCGATGGGAACATTGGAGAGCCTGAGCGGATGGTGGCTTGCAGCTATTGTTATAGCAGCTCTTATTGTTTGCGTGGGTGCGTCGAATATCATCAATTTCATGGATGGAATAAATGGTATCACGGCTGGCTATGCTTTGGCTGTGCTTTTGCCTTTGGCGTTGGTGAACCTTGGTGTGGGGCACGCAGATTCAACGGATTGCTCGCATACGCTCGCTGGATTTGTGGAGGAGTCTTTCTTGTGGGTGGCGTTGATATCGGTATTGGTGTTCGCGTTCTTTAACTTCAGGCATAAGGGTAAGGCCAAGTGTTTTGCCGGTGATGTGGGGTCGATTGGTATCGCGTTCATTATGTTGTTCGGCATAGGGAGATTGATTATGGTGACAGGAGATGTGACTTGGCTGGTAATGCTGATAGTTTATGGCGCAGATGGTTGTCTGACGATATGTCATCGTATCATGCTTCATGAGAATCTGGGTGAGGCACACAGAAAGCATGCGTATCAGTTGATGGCTAACGAGCTGAAGATGTCGCATCCGTTGGTTTCTTTGATATATATGGTGCTTCAGCTTGCTATTTCGCTTGGATTTATATATCTATGTCCAGATACATCATTGGCACACTGGATATACCTGATAGGGTCGTTTGTGGTGCTTGCAGTGGTTTATATTCTGTTCAAGAAGAAATATTACCATTTGCACGAAGAGTATCTGAGGAGAGTGAAGGCGTGAAGAGTAGAGTGTTTAATTCCTTATATTTACTGAAACAACGATGATTATAAATGACGAGCTATTGGATGAGTTGCTGATCAAGGCCGCTGCGAGTGAGAGACGGAGGATGAATCTGGATCTGCGTGGAACGGCTGATGATACATCGCAACGTATGCTCAATGCATTGATGCCCGATACCGTTGTACCTATGCACAGGCATAGGACTACAGCAGAGACGGTGGTCCTGCTGCGTGGTAAGGCTACAGAGATTCTGTTTAATGATGAATTCGTTGAGATGCAAAGAATAGATCTGGACAGGGAGAGAGGGAACATTGGGATACAGATACCTATTGGTGTGTGGCATACGATTATAGCTCATGAGCCTAGTGTGATTATCGAGATGAAAGACGGGGCTTATGAACCGATGAAGCCAGAGGATGTAAAAGCAATTTGAGGTAAGAGTACGGTGAAGAGTTCGGTACAAAAGATATTGCTCATGCTTGTGCGTGTGGCATTGACAGGGGAGGTTCGGGACCTCCCTTGTTTGTCTGTGTCTTGGGATGAGTTGATGGAGGTGGCGAATGAACAGGGAGTATTGGCGTTGATGTATGACGGATATGGGGTGTACGCTAAGACAGGTACCCTGCAGATGTCGCTTGTGGACAAGACAAATCTTTATGGAAATGTCAAGATAGCAGAACGCAGGTATGAGACACAGGAGAGACTGGTAGAGAAGTTGGCGCGGCTATACAATGAGAATGGCTTGCGTATGATGGTTTTGAAAGGGTATGGTCTCAGCAGGCTTTATCCAGTGACAAATCACAGGCAATGCAGTGATGTAGATATATATCTTTATGGAGACCAGCAGCGAGGAGACCAGCTGATAGAAGAGAGATGGGGGATAAAGGTAAGCAATGAGCATCATCACCATACGGAATTTGTGGTGGATGGCGTGTTGGTAGAGAATCATTATGATTTCATAAACGTTCATGCCCATAGTTCGTCTCCAAAAATAGAGAGAGAGTTGAAGGCGTTGGCAGAGAAGGAAGACGGGGAAGAGTTTCAGATAGGAGATACGATAGTGTATGGTATGCCGCCGACATTGGGAGTGATATTCATGCTGAGGCATACGGCACAGCATTTTGCGGCAATGCACGTGGAGATAAGACATCTGGTCGATTGGCTATTGTTTACGGGTAAATATAGAGACAATGTCGATTGGGAACTAGTGAATAGGGTAGCGACAGAGAATGGGCTGGCCCGGTTTATGGAAGCATTTGACAAGTTGGCCCATTCCCTAGTGGAGGATGTTGAGCTGAATGATATTGAGAATCGCATAATGGGCGATATATGGGAGCCTTGGTGCAGAGATGGAGGTCCGACTGAAGGCTTTTGGAGGGTATGGTGGTTCAAGGGAAACCGATGGTGGAACAACAGGTGGAAAAATAGGTTGGTATATAAAGAGAGTCTGGCAGATCAAGTATGGACTTTGATAAAGAGCCGGTTTGTGAAGCGAGGAGGGAAAGAGATGAAGAGATTAAGGGGATAAGGGCGTGAAACAAATACCTGGTATTATCGTACACCTATGTAAAAGAATATAAGGACTATGTCTTATAGACCTGAGAAGAGAATTTATCTTTGTCTGGCTCATATGAGCGGCAAGGAACAAGGATATATAAACGAGGCATTTGACACCAATTGGGTTGTGCCTTTAGGACCGAATGTCAATGCATTTGAGGAGAGCCTGCGAGAGTATGTCGGGTGCGGAGAAGTGGTAGCCCTTAGTTCGGGAACAGCTTCATTGCATTTGGCGCTCAAGTGTCTGGGTATTGGTCCAGGCGATGAAGTGATTGTGCAGTCATTTACATTCTGTGCATCGTCAAATCCAGTGATTTATCTTGGTGCTACACCAGTGTTTGTGGATTCAGAAGAAGATACCTGGAACATGGATCCGGTATTGCTCGAAGAGGCTATAAAAGACCGAAAGATGAAGACAGGGAAGTATCCGAAGGCGATAATTCCTGTGGCGCTTTATGGTATGCCTCCCAAGATGAATGAGATAATGGCTATTGCCGAGAAATATGAGATACCTGTAGTGGAGGATGCGGCTGAGGCTATGGGGTCGAAGTATGATGGCAAGCAAGTCGGCACATTCGGAGAATATGGCGTATTGTCGTTCAATGGCAATAAGATGATAACAACATCTGGTGGAGGTGCATTGATATGTCCTGATGTCAAGATAAAGCAGAGGGTTATGTTCTATGCGACACAAGCCAGAGAGGCATTCCCATATTATCAGCATACAGAGATAGGGTATAACTACAGAATGTCGAACATCTGTGCAGGAATAGGTAGAGGTCAGATGACTGTGCTTGATGACCATGTGGCACACCACAGAAAAGTACAGGAGTTGTATGAGGAACTTTTGCAAGGCGTCAAGGGAGTGAATGTCCATAAGCAACCAGAAGGAGGATTGTTTGATTCGAACTATTGGCTAGTGTCTATAACATTAGATCCAAAGATAAAAGTCAAGGGTCAGTATGAGGTTGCAGACAAGGCACATCTGCCAGGCGAACCGAACGTGAATGTGGAGGCATTGAGACTATATCTTGACAGAGCCAATGTAGAGAGCAGGTCGGCGTGGAAGCCAATGCATATGCAGCCAGTGAATGCGCAATATCCAGTGTATGTGAATGGAGTGAGTGAGATGTTGTTCAAGAGAGGTCTCTGTCTGCCAGCAGGTCCTTATGTGACGGCGGATGATGTGAGATATATTGTGGAGAATATAAAAGAGGCTATTTCGTAAACAATAGTACGATAAAGAAACTATAAAGGGCGGTTTGCTGATGCAAATCGCCCTTTCTTATTTTGATTACTAGACTTCTTAGAACGAGAACTGCAAGCGGCCCTGAACGCCATTGAAGTGGTCGGCATCTTTCTTGGCTGCGTAGACGTAGTTGAACTTGAAGTTGAGGTACTTGCTGAAGAAGTAGTTCAGACCGAGAGTAAGGTCGAGCTGCTTACCCTCATTGTCGCCATTGTCAAGACCAATGAGGTTGAGGTAGTCGGCGCGGAGGAGAAGTTCGAGGGTCTTAGGTGCTGCATTAGCAACGAGACCAGTCTTCTTGTTATACTTCTGCTGAGTACCGATGAGGTGCCAAGATACCTGAGTGAAGAGACCGTTAGCCTTGTAGTTGTTCTCGCCAGGGAGGTCGACAGTTGTGCCCATGAAGTGAGTCTCCCACAAGAAACGCTTGTTGATGTAAAGAGCCTCGATATCATAACGGAACTGGTGCTTAGCATCCATAGACTGAGAAGCTACGACAGCCTGTTGTGGGGTAGCGAAAGTGAAAGGAACGATACCCTTAATAGATACCTTATTATCAGACTTAGTGAACAAAGGAGCTGCACTGATATGGACTACAGTCTCGTCTGTGAGGACAGGGTGAACCACTGCCTTAGCTGAGAGGTTATAGCCCTTGTTTGTGGCGCGAGCATCTACGTTGCCATCAGAGAAGATACCTGCAGAGAGGAGGACCTTATCAGATACATAGTCGTATGCAACACCCATCTTACGAGAAGGACAGAAAGTGTAGTCGACAGGAGCATCCTCTACGAACTTATATGCAAGACCGAGGATTTTAGAACCATAAGGCATGAAGAAGTTACCGAACTTTATAGTCTTATTAGCATCTGGTGCGTAAGACACCCAGAGGTCACGGAACGAGATAGCCTTATCAGCGAAGCAGATTTCGATCTTAGCAGCATACTTCTCGTCGAAGTTAGCCTGAACGCCAAGACGAGTATCATTCATAGCTACGCCATCGCGGTCGTCGCCATCTTCGCCGATGAACAGACCAGCATCGACATTAGTACGGCCCATGATGCGGAGCTTGAGGTCGCCCTTTTCTGTAGGTATTACTACCTGAGCGAATGCATTGCCAGCTACAGCCATGAGAGCTAAGGCGAGCAACGACTTAAAAGAATTTCTCATACGTTATTGTTGGTTGTTATGGTTTGATGTGTATATCTGTTGTTATTTAGGCCAGATAGGGTTGTCGTTCTCATCGAGAGGAACATAGATCTCAATCTCTGTGAGACGGCCATCAGTGCAAAGGAGAGAGAGGCTAGCCTCGTCGAAAGAGTAGCCAGTTGTGCTCTCGAACTCAGGGTCGTTATCTTCGTCCTCTGCAAAAGGATCGTTCCAATCGCCTAGGTTCATGCCCTCTGCAAGTTCCACTGCCTTATCCTCGGCCATACCTACAGCAATCTTACCCAGTTTGAAACTCTCATCTTCGAAGAGCATTTCAGTGAGGCGGTAATCTACCTTCTTGTCGAACGAGAGCGAATAGCCGTCGTAGTACAATACCGTTGTGAGGTCGTCTGGCTCATCAGAGAAGTTCTGATCGGCATCCATATCCTCTGGCTCGCCCAGAATAGTCTTTACCTGAGCTATTGTAAGACCGAAGTGGATCTTATCGAAGCCGAATTTTGGTTTAATATCCATAGTGATTACTAATTACTTATTTCTATATATGAAAAAACAAACGGGGATTTCACGCATGAACTCCCCGTTTGCATTATCTCTTTATTATTTAATGCCGAGTTTCTTCTTGAGATCAGAAGGAATAGCATTCTTATGGATCATGATATCCATAGTCTTGTAAGCGTAGAAAGCCTTAGAAACGTAGAGGTAGCCCTTGTATGGGTTGCCTACGTTCCAAGAGTTTTTCGTTACGTAGTACTCTGTACCGTTCTGGTCCTTAGCCATACCTACGATATGCATACCGTGGTCGTCTGTTGTCTCGTAGTTATCGAAAGCCTCCTGACGCATCTCCTGTGTAATAGTCTTCTCCTTAGCTGGAGACTTGAGACCATACTGCTGACGGTCGTTCTTAGAGAGTTTCTGCCAGCGAGAGAGTTCTGTACCCTCGAGATTGTCGACGTTTGTCTCTGGGACTACGGCTACACCATTGTAGTAAGAGAAGCCAGCCTCAGAAACATCTGCACCCCAAGCGATAGAGTAGCCATTCTTGAGAGCATTATCAGTGATGCGCATCAGATCATCCAATGGAACATTGTAAACCTTACCATTGAGCCAGTTGTCCTGAACTTCGAGGATGAACTGCTCATAGAAAGGATGATGAGTGAAAGAAGTCAGGCATACGTAGTCATCAGGGTTGAGCCCCACTACATTATCAGCGAATGAACGAGGAGTGTACTTCTTACCATTGAAAGTAAACTCAGTAGGGAGTTCGCCGAGGTAAGCATCAACGATACCAGCGAAAGCCTTCTTCCAAGCTGGAGTAATGGTCTTAGTCTTTGGGTCGGAAGCTAAGGCATCGATGAAACCCTTAGTTACGCGGTCCAATTCACCATGGTTGTGCTGGTTAAGACCATAATTAAGGCCTTTGTAAGCCTCCTCAGGAACCATACCATAGTTCTTCAATACCCAGAGAAGGTCGTGAGCAGCGCCACCGGCAGCAAATTCACATTTTGTGTGCAAGCGAACAGCGCGTTCAGCCTTAGCGCGATAGCAGAGAGCTACGGCGTACATATCAGAGAGGTCGATAGAATCCTTACCCTGGCGGATCATCTCAGCCTCGAGGAAAGAGACTGTAGAGAAGCTCCAGCAAGTACCCGAACGGAACTGATCCTTTACGGATGTTGTAGGGATATCGATAGTATGTGTAAACTTATAACCATCGTCTTTCTTTTCTGTCTCCTGAGCATTTACTCCGAGAACAGAAGCGGCAGCCAATGCAGCTACAGCAAATGAACGAAATGAGTTTTGCATAGAAAAAGATGTTTTAGTATTGTATTGCAACGTGAATATTAGTTCTTGAAACTATGGATAGGTGCAGGGATACGACCCTTACGGTTGACGAATGCCGAGCAGTCGAACTTATTGACTGGCATGATAGGAGCATAGCCGAACAGGCCTCCATACTGAGCTTCGTCACCGACATCCTTACCCTCGACAGGGATGATACGCACTGCAGTAGTCTTCTGGTTGATCATACCGATAGCCGACTCGTCAGCGATGATACCAGCGATGGTAGTAGCAGGAGTATTGCCTGGGATAGCAATCATATCGAGACCTACAGAACATACGCAAGTCATAGCCTCGAGCTTCTCGAGAGTGAGAGCGCCTGCGAGCACGGCATCGATCATACCCTGGTCCTCAGATACAGGGATGAAAGCACCTGAGAGTCCGCCCACGTAAGAAGAAGCCATCACGCCGCCCTTCTTAACCTGATCATTGAGCAAAGCCAAAGCAGCTGTTGTGCCAGGAGCACCTGGATGCTCGAGACCAATTTCGCAAAGGATATCTGCAACAGAGTCGCCGATAGCAGGAGTAGGAGCCAACGACAAGTCGATGATACCGAAAGGAACATTGAGACGCTTAGCAGCCTCCTGAGCTACGAGCTGACCAACGCGAGTAATCTTGAATGCAGTACGCTTGATGGTCTCGCAAAGAACCTCGAAGCTCTCGCCGCGAACGTTACCGAGAACGTGCTTTACTACGCCAGGACCAGAAACTCCCACATTGATGATAGCGTCGGCCTCTGATACGCCGTGGAATGCACCAGCCATAAATGGGTTGTCATCAGGAGCGTTGCAGAGCACTACGAGTTTAGTACAGCCGATAGAATCGCGGTCGGCAGTCTTCTTAGCAGTCTCCTTGATGATATCACCCATAAGACGAACAACGTCCATGTTGATACCAGTCTTGGTAGAACCTACGTTTACAGAAGCGCATATACGGTTAGTCTGAGCCAAGACATCTGGCAAAGACTTAATGAGAGCGATGTCAGAAGCAGTAGCGCCTTTAGACACTACGGCAGAGAAACCACCGAGAATATCAACGCCGAGTTCGGTAATCGTCTCGTCGAGCATCTTAGCTACCTTTACGTAATCCTCTGTACAATGGCAGGCATTACCTGTCACCATAGCGATAGGAGTGATAGAGATGCGCTTGTTGACGATAGGTACACCAAGCTCACGGCTGATCTCTTCGCCTACAGGAACGAGGTTCTTGGCAAGGCGGAGAATCTTGTTACGGATATTATTGCAGAGCCTGTCAAGGTCGGAGTCGGCACAATCAAGAAGTGAGATACCCATAGTGATGGTACGCACATCGAGATTTTCCTGCTCGACCATTTTATTGGTCTCGATTACTTCCGAAATACTAATCATAATCTGTTGTAGGATTAAAGCGTTACAAACTATACTTGATTAGATGCGGTGCATCATATCGAAGATTTCCTCACGCTGGCACTTAACCTGTACGCCCATCTCCTCACCGATTTTAGACATCTGCTCCTGTACTGAGTCGAAAGACTTAGAAGACTTTGCGGTGTCTACAATCATCATCATATTGAAATAGCCTTGTACGATTGTTTGAGAGATGTCGAGGATATTGATGTTATTCTCTGCAAGATAAGTACAAACGCGAGCGATGATGCCTACGGTGTCGCGTCCAACAACGGTAATGATCGTTCTATTCATTGATCTAAATATTGAAATTTTCTAGTCTATTGTATATAGATATACACGTGCAAAAGTAAAAAAGAAAACTGAAATAACGTTGCTGTCATTTCAGTTTTCTAGGATATGATGCTCTGTTTTAAGATACTTTAAGCACTTTTCTTGAATAGCTTGCGTATGACTGGTACTATTTGGGTCATACTATCGGCCAAATTCGGTATGACTCTGAATGCGAGGAAGAGATAGAAGATGATATTCTGCAGCCAGATAATCATCACACCGAAAGTATACGAGTCGATGCGTATTCCGAATATAGTCTTGTAAGGAGTGAACAGAGGTGCGCTGAAAGCCACATTAGTGTCGTGGAAAATCTGATCAGTCTTCTGGTAGAGATGATTGTCGTATTCCACGATGACATCTGTTGATATCGAAGCCTTGCTGGTTACGAATTCAGCGATAGCATCATTGGCATATTTGTCGTGCATCTCCTGAAGCTCTTCCGACGAGAACTCCTTGCGGTGAAGGTCCTCATCTTTATCCGCCTTGTTATAGAGCTGTACGTTGTAGCGGCGAACATTCTGCAGGTAGTCGCGGATAGACTCATGAGCAGCTGTGCCGAAGAATGAAGGTTCAAACAGCTCAGGGCGAGGCAATGAGATGTACTTGAACGAGTGCGAAGGGTCGTATATCTCATTCTTTATCATATTGAGGATATTCACAAGCTCCGATTTCTTGTCCGGGTCTGATGAATACTTCAGCGCCTTGTTGAGTTCTGCTCGCAGTTGAGGTTCCCAGTAATCCTTATAGTATGACGACTGCGACTTCTGCTTATGGTACATATAGAACTCATTCTCATACTCGTTGTACATAAACTGGTTTACAGCCAAAGCCTCGAAGCCCCAGCGAGCAACAATCACATTGCCATAGAAAGGAACAGAGACGCTGTCGGACAGATTCGGGTTCATCTTGTCGTACTTGACGAATACGCCCGAGAGGATAAGCTGAGGAATGACCATAAACGGGATGATGATATATATGTTTATGGTCTTTCGCATAGTATCAGACAATATCAAGCCGACCAGGTTGGCATTGATAGCCACAGAAAGCAGCACTATCCACTGGTGTACGTGCATTTCCCTTATCTCCAGTATTGTAGAACTGATGGCTACGAACATGAGCATCTGTACAATAGACAGAATACTGGTTTGCGTAACCTTAGAGATGATATAGCTCTGGCGACTGAGATTCATGAATTTCTCTCGCCTCTGTATAGGTCTGTCCTGGATAATCTCCTCAGCAGATACTGTAAGTCCAACGAAATATGCAATGATGATACCCATTATGAAGAACACAGGTATATTGACATTGCCTGCAAACGTGTAGGATTCGCCGACATTGAAGTATTTGATCAAAGAAGCGAGCAGGAGGGCGAGGATAGGCGTCTCCAGTAAGTTGATGAGAATGTATTGCGTATTGGCAAATTTCGCCTTAAGGTCGCGCTGCAGATACAGGAATGCCTGCTTGAAAGGATTCGGCACCTTGAATTTAGTTGCAGGCAGAGGTTCTGGGTCACCGATATACGATATATCCATATCACCCCAGTTGAATCGCTCGTACCACTCTTCAGGGGTAATCTTACGATTCTCCGTAGCATTACCATACTCATCGATGATTGGCGTAGAGATGAGTTCCAGTACCTGCTCCACGTTGACATTACCACAATGCTTACACTCCACCTCTTCGGTCTCGATCATGTGCAAGTTGTAGCGGAAATACTTCAAGCACTCCAGTGGGTTGCCATTATAGATAAGATAACCACCAGTATCGATGATAAGCATCTGGTCGAACATCTTGAATATCTCAGATGACGGCTGGTGGATTACTACGAATATCAACTTACCTGTGAAGGTAAGGTCCTTAAGAAGTTCAATGATATTCTGCGAGTCGGTAGACGAAAGACCCGATGTCGGCTCGTCGAGAATAAGGATAGGAGGCTCACGGATGAGCTCCAATGCTATATTGAGTCGCTTACGCTGACCACCTGATATCTTCTTGTTGAGAGGAGACCCGACCTTGATATCCTTGATTTCCCACAATCCCAACTGGTGCAGTATGTTGTTGACACGGTCTTCAATCATCTGCTGAGTGATATTGCCGAAAGCCAACTTAGAACTATAGAAAAGGTTCTCGTATACCGTCAGGTCTTCATACAGGATATCATCCTGAGCCACATAACCTATCAAGCCGTGTATAGCTTCAGGATTCTCGTATATGTCAATATTATTGACGTATATATTACCCGACGTAGGCTTGTTCATACCTGAGATCACATTCATCAAGGTAGACTTACCAGATCCGGATATACCCATAATACCGACAAGTCGACCGCTCTCTGATTCGAAAGAGAACTTATGCAGACCTATTGTGGTAGGGTTGAACTTATAAATGACATTGCGTGCCTCAAAAGTGATAGGTTCTACGTTGTTGAGAGCCGATATCTGCTTGGTAAGGTCGCTGTAGAATATAGGCGAAGCGATATTGTTGCGGACACTGTTGCCTGGACGAAGTATATATGCTTTGCCAGGCTCAACGGCTCGGCCGTTCATCTCCATCTTCTGGTTGCCCAGATACTTGTATATGAATACGTTGATTGCTGGCAGATAGATGAATGGCAATTCACCGCCCAGGTCTTCCCAGAATACATATTTAGGCTCGGTGTATTGGTCGCAGTTCTCGTCGTTGGTAAAAATCACACGGTCCATTACCGAATCTGTATTCAGAATGAAGTCGCGTATATGCTCAAAATCCTTCATAGGAATATTGAACTTATCGGCTACTACGTCCGATACCAGACCACGCTCTGTATACGATATTTCGCCAGTGTTGAGGTATTCGTACAACTGGACCAGTACGATATATTTCTGATACTGAGACAACTCTCTGTTGATCTCAATGGCAATACGAGTTGCTCTTGATGAGATACGGGAGATTACCTTATAGTGATTCTCTGATTTCTGAGCCTGCTGTATGTTGTTGCGGTAATACTCATCAAAACGCGATATATATATGTTGGCTAAATCCTTGTTCAGCTGTTCAGTCAGGAACGAATATACAACCTTGCGTCGCTCACTCATATCGTTCGTGCCACGAACTGTCGCTACGATAGCGAACAACTGCATCAAGGCTTCTAATATTTTATCACTCATATAATACCACTTGCAAGGCGCGCATGGGCACGCATTAATACTACTAACAAATCTTAATACGTTACAATGTCCAATAGGTTATATTTAGTCCGCCACACGTATTATAGAGGATAAAACATTATCTTTGTGCAAATATTTTTTTGCGATGAACCTTAAGGCACTCCGTACTTACACCATATACATTCTATGTGCACTCGGGCTACACTCGGGCTACACTCGGGAAGCACTCGGACAGCGTTCCGTGCAGGTTGGCGATATCACTTCTGAACGTCCCCGATTGGTCTTGTGGCTCGTTGTCGACAATCTTTCCAATGAGCAGTTGCAGATCGTTATGCCTCGACTTGGCAATAATGGCATAAAGCGCATCCTCAATGGAGGAACACAGTTGGCTCATGCCTATTATGATGCAGGAGGCAACTATGCCGGCAAGAATATGGCAACTTTGTTTACAGGAGCACCTGCAGCTACTCACGGTATTGTGGGAGAACAGTGGATTGACCATTTTTCTAATCACAAGATCAATGCCATATTCGGAGATGCCTATAATGATGCAGGTAAGTTGGATTCTGCTCTCAGCGTATGCAACGATCAGCTGTTCTGTTCCACTATTGGCAATCAGATTCGTAAGATATACAACGATAAGGCAAAGATGTATGCCGTAGGTTTCCATCCAGAGAATCTGCTATGGAGCAGTGGCACCCACGTTCCTGAGCCTGTGATATGGTTTGATGCTGTCAAAGGCGAGATGAGAACAGAGAATATGAAGGTCGACAGCGTGAGCCATAGCTGGATAGCAGAGTTCAATGCCAAGCGTTTCCCCGATGCCTTCCTTAGCAAGACGTGGGCACCTTCTCAGGATATCAATACATACCATAATTCAAAATTCTTCCCCGATGCCAAGGCTAAGCCATTCTATTATCCTATGAAGCAACAGCCCGGCAACACTCTTCCAAAATACGGTCGCTTGGTGGGTTCGCCCTACGGCAATACTTTTATCCGAGATTTCGCTACAGCACTTCTGCTTATGGAAGATATGGGCAAAGATGACATACCCGATATGCTGACCCTAGAGTTCTCCCTTACCCCGTCGGTCTGCCCTAAGCAACAGCCAATGGATGCCGAGAGCGAAGACCTGTTGATGCAGCTCGACGAGAGTATCGCCTCTTTGCTTAAGGCCATAGACCAGCATATAGGTATGCATAATACACTAGTGGTTTTTACTGCAGCTCAGAGCATATTCGACCTTCAGTCAACCAAATCTGCCCATTGGTCACCTCGTGGCGTGGTATCTATGAAGAAGGCCACAGCTATCCTCAATCTTTATCTAATGGCAAAGCATGGTCAGGCCAACTGGGTAAAGAATTATGCCCCCGGTGCCATATACCTCGACCGAGAACTTGCACGTAGCAAGAATGTCTCGTGGGATTCCCTTTTGGTAGAAAGTGCCGATTTTATGTTAGAGGTAAAAGGTATAGAGCGAGCCATAGTAGCAAAAAATCTCGACTTGATGGATAGTGATATGCCGATAGTGAAGATGCTCAGGCACAATTATCACCCTAAGCGCTCTGGAGATATATTAGTCTATCTACAGCCAGGTTGGGCTGATGAGATGGACGATGGACGTCAGATCCAGCAGCAATGGGTAGAGGAGCCTGTGCCTTTGGTATTCTACGGCTGGAAGATTCCCCACGCATTGATATATGGCTCTCATACAATGAAGGATGTTGCACCGACAGTAACCCGACTGATTGGTGTGGCTAATCCCGATGGATGTAGTGGTGAGGCTATAGACCTGTTGAAATAGTATATGATGAAACATTATACCAGAATATTGTCTATTGCAGGAACCGACCCATCTGCTGGAGCAGGTATTCAGGCTGATATCAAGACAGCATCTGCGCTGGGAGTTTACTGTACTACTGCCATCACGGCTATCGTGGATCAGAATACTCTTGGAGTAAGGAATATCCTGCCTCTATCTGCCGAATGGGTAGAGGGGCAGATACGAGCAGTTCTGGATGATGTAGGTACCGATGCCATAAAGATTGGTATGCTCTGTAATAAGGAGCAGATCAGTATGGTAGCCAAGCTGATCAAGGAATATGGTATCCGTAATGTTGTGCTTGACCCTGTGCTTGCCAGTACCTCAGGCGCCACATTCCTCAAGGAAGAGGGGTTACGATTCTTACTTCAGGAACTGATACCGCACGTAAGGCTGGTAACGCCTAATATCCCCGAGGGATTGCATATCTTATCCGGGGCAATGTCTGAAGACGACCAGATGGAGGATATTGCCAGAGCACTGACAAGTTGCTGTGGTACATCTGTCCTCCTCAAGGGTGGGCATCTCAAGGATGCTACAGAGAAGGGACTGACTATGGATATGCTCTGTGATGCTGAGACAGGGAATAACATTACAACTTACACACACGAATATATCAGTACGCCTAATACCCACGGGACAGGTTGTACTCTTTCATCTGCCATTGCTTCGTACATCGCTTTGAATCCAGATATGCCAATGTGTGATGTAGTCGCAAAGGCCCACGATTATGTAGCCAATGCCATAAAAGCTGCTGCTGAATACGAGATAGGAAAGGGGCATGGTCCTCTACATCATTTTTGGAATAAATGGAATTAACACAAAAAACTACATACAATGAACCCAATACTTGAACAGTTTGCTGATATAAGGGTACTGAGATATGAGGTGCCAGGTTTCGATAAGTTGTCTCTGAATGAGAAACTGCTGGTATATCATCTGGCTCAGGCTGCTGATGCAGGAAGAGATATTCTCTGGGATCAGAATTACAAGTACAACCTATTGGTGCGAGATATCATAGAGCGTATTTTGCTCGGTCAACAGCATAAGGGTAAGGTAGATGAAAATCTGCTTACATACGCCAAGCGCCTATGGGTTGCAAACGGTGTTCATCATCACTACAGCAATGATAAGTTCAAGCCCGACTTCTCTCAGGAGCAGTTTGATGAGTGGTATGGTGAGTATATAGCACCTCAGGTAGCACCTGCTCCTTGCGATCCATATTGGTCACCATTGAATTTCGGTACACGTGATTCTATTCTTGAGACTCATGCCTATTCTTCCGAAGGGGCGTATATGTCGGAAGATATCAAGGCACTTATGGATGATATTCTCTTCAATCCCGATTTCGATGCAAAGAAGGTGTCGCTAGCCGATGGGGTAGACCTTATCAAGGCCTCTGCTGTCAACTTTTATGAGGGCGTGACACAACAGGAAGTTGAGTCATATTATAAGGATACCACGGATAAGCATCCGCTTAACAGTACCCTCGTCAAGACAGAAGACGGTATAGTGGAGGATGTGTGGTCGCTCTCGGGAAGATACGCAGAGGAGATAAATAGGGTAGTGTCACATCTTCAGATGGCACGTGAGTATGCCCTGACGGATAAGCAGCGAGAGACTATAGATCTGCTGATATCTTTCTATTGTGACGGTAATAATACCACATTCGATGAGATGAACAAGGTATGGGTTGCCGACAGCAATCTGAAGGTCGATTTCATCAATGGTTTTATTGAAGTCTATGACGACCCGATGGGTATCAAGGCTACGTGGGAATCGGTAGTCGAACTTCGAGATGAGGAGAAGACCAAGCACGTGGCTACTGTGGCAGAGAATGCCCAATGGTTCGAGGACAGGTCCCCTGTCGCCCCAGAATATAAGAAACGCAATGTGAAGGGAGTTAGTATGAATATTGTCAATGTCGCTATGCTAGGCGGCGCTTGCTATCCTACTACCCCTATAGGCATAAATCTGCCTAATGCCGATTGGATAAGAGAGCAGTACGGTTCAAAGTCTGTTGCCCTTGCCAATATTGAAGGTGCTTATCATGAGGCATCTCAGTCGTCTGGAGTATTGGACGAATTTGCATATACCCCTGAGGAGTGCGAGAGAGCCCGTAAATATGGCTCTGAGGCTGATGACCTGCATACACAGTTGCACGAGTGCCTTGGTCACGGTAGCGGACAGATGAAGGATGGTATTACTTTGGATGCACTCAAGGCTTATGGTAGTACCATTGAGGAGACCCGTGCCGATCTCTATGCTCTCTATTTTATGGCAGATGAGAAGATAGTCGAACTTGGGCTCCTTCCTAATCTTGATGCAGCTTGGGCTCACTACGATTCATATATGCGTAGTGGATTGCTAGTTCAGCTCTCTAGATTAGAATTGGGTACCAATATAGAAGAGTCTCACATGCGCAACCGTCATCTTATTGCAGCATGGGCTTTAGAGCATTGTGAAGGTGCCGCTGAGATGATAGTCCGCGACGGTAAGCATTATATCCACATAAACGACTACCTCAAGATGCGCGAGGTCTTCGGTATGTTGCTCAAGGAGATACAACGTATCAAGAGTGAGGGCGATTTTGAGGCAGCACGCAATATGGTAGAGACATATGGAGTCAAAGTCGATTTGAATCTGCATCGCGAGATCAAGGAGAGATACGATGCTCTGGGTGTTGCCCCATTCTCTTGCTTCGTTAATCCTAAGTACGAATTGCTGAGGAATTTATCGGGAGAGGTGGTGGATGTACGCATTGTCCCTGAGAGTGATTTTACAACGCAAATGCTTGCATATCGCGAAAAGTGATTATCTTCGCGGCACATTTAACTATATTCGTTATAACAAAATGAAGAAGTTATTATTAATTGTCATCTGTGCCATCTCTCTTATGGTATACTCATGTAAGCCAAAGGAGGAGACTATTGATACACGTCTCGATCGCCTCGAGGTGCTTATTAAATCTTACTCAGATAAGATGGCGACTGCTTCGGAAGAGAGTATAAAGGAAGCTGAGGTGATGTCTGAGGATATAAACCAACTGCTTGCCGAACTTACCGAGGTTAGCAATCAGATGACACCAGAGCAGTCTGCCCGTTACGGTCAGACTTTGATGGGTTCCCTTGGTGTCTTGTCCAATTCTCTTAAGACTTTCCGTGAGAACCTGAAGGAGATAAAAGTAGAGTAGAAACAAATCACTAAATAGGATTATAATGGATAAGCAGATTATCAGCAGCTTCGCAGAACTCGAAGCTTTGGTAGGTAAAGAGTTGGGTGTTTCCGACTGGCATACTATCGATCAGGATCAGATCAATCTCTTCGCTGATGCAACTCTTGACCATCAGTGGATTCATGTAGACGTAGAAAAGGCTAAGAAAGAGTCTACATTTGGTAATACTATCGCACATGGCTATTTGACACTTTCTCTCCTTCCATATCTCTGGGAGCAGATTGTAGATGTTCGCAACGTTAAGGACCAGATTAACTATGGTATCGAGAGCTTCAAGTTCAACCAGCCAGTTATCGTAGGTTCTCGTGTTCGCCTTCATGTTAAGGTAGGTTCTGTTGTTGACCTCCGTGGTACAACAAAGGCTACAATGACAGTGAAGCTCGAGATTGAGGGTAACCGCAAGCCAGCTTATGATGGCGAGATAGTATTCCTCTATCACTTCAATTCGTAAATTCCAATAAATCGGAATATAATTAAAGGCGTTCTCTTTGGGGGAACGCCTTTATTGTTTTATTATTTACTGATGTTATTTTACTCCTTCGGCATAGCATATACCCTGATGTATAGACCTTCTTCTGTAAAGTCCATCTTGCCGAATATCGAGTCGTTCTGGAATTGCTGAAGGTATTCGCTGTCCGTTATATATATAGGACGAGTGATTCTGCCTTGTGTAGGATTGTTACCCTCGTTTTGTACGAAAACCTTACAAGGTTTGCCGGCACCATCCACACCTTCCATCATATATCTTGCCGAGAGAAGTGTGTGCTCAGGTGAGAAATGTCTCTGAGTGTCTACACCACCGTCAAGAACCTTACCCTGAAAATGCTCAGTATTGCATGTTCCTGTAAAGTTTATCATCGTGACACCTCCACGAGCAGGGTCCTCTACGTGGTAGAAAGCTCCCATTGCAATCAAAATCGCAAAAATCTCTTTCATGATATTATTTTATTTATGTTAACTATGAGTCAGTTGCTTATCCTGCATCAACTATGACGCAGCGGTCCAAATCTAGATATTTCTGTGCACATCTCAAAACATCTTCTGGCGTAGCCTCGTCCAGATAGTCGTATGTCTTCTGTAGATATTCCTCGTCGACATTACGCAGATATAAGTTGAGAAGCATTTCGCCGGATGTTATAGTGCCGTCCATACTCTGCAGCGCCTGATTCTTCAAAACGGCTATAGCTTGCTCAAATTCGTCTTGTGGTACCAGATTCTGTTTTAGTTCGTCTGCTTCCTTGATTATCTCTTTTATTGTCTCCTCGACTTTGTCTGAGTTGAGGTCCGACTGTATCAAGAAAGTGTTGAATAACGAGTGGTCGGTACAATATGCGCCGATACCATATGTCAGACCCTTTTCTTCTCGTATGTTCTGCATCAGACGCGAACCAAGATAGCCTCCGCCCAGGATATGAACTGCGAGACTCCAAGCATTGTAGTCGGGATGCAGCGGACTGATGGTCGGACTTGCTACAAGGAGTGTACTTTGAGCCTTGTTCTCCATTGCCACATGTATTCTGTGCTTTGGATTGGGGTTCAGTTCAACAGGGGGCAACGTAAGCAATTTGTCACCACTCTTCCACACTTTCTCATTCAAGGTCTCGTCTATTACCTTGAAAACTTCATCATTCGGTTTACCTGATAGCATTATGAATGATCCGTTAGGAAGATATGCTTCGGAGTGGAATCTCTTTATCTGGTCAGTCGTTACAGCTTTGTGCCCCTCCAGGGTTATACGCTTGGCGTAGTGTGACCCCTCAGTGTGCATTGCGGTAGTCAGCTCTCGCATAGCCACAAAGTTCGTCCTCATCAGCTGCATCTTGAATGCCTGTATCCTTCTAGCTCGCTCAAGTTCTAGCTCAGTCTCCTCAAATGCTGGCTCTATGACCGCCTCAGCTATCAGTGGCCATACGTTGGCAAAATGTTTGGTGAGACACGATACAGAGATGATTTTGTAAAGACTGGTACAGAATGAATTTATATATGCTCCATAATACTCAATTCGCTTCGACCACTCTTCTGCCGACACACTACGAGTGCCTTTAGTAATCATATCCGAAGTGTACGGTGCCGTTTCGCGTTCTTGTGCATAGTATCCCCCTGCGGGTATACATAGCGTAACACGAAGTATGTCGTGGTTGCCTCCGCACAGCGTGTGTACTGTAAGTCCGTTTGACAGTCGGTATGAATCGGCTTTGGGAACTCTTGGAAGTTTCATAGCGATTGGTATTATGATTCAAGTATGATTTCTAGTATCTCTGGAAGGGTAGTGTTCTCAAACGTTTTTATGTCTGGGGTCACTATCACTCCACACATCTCTGCTGTAGCCGGACTAATCAGTCGACGCTCTTCTTCATTTTCTGCGAAGAAACAATCTGGACGGAATCTCTGACGAGGGAAAATGTACCAATAAAACAAAGCCTGTTGTTCGTCGTAATACACCATCACATTTAACATCCTGTCATCGGTTCTTCCCAGTTTTTGCAATATCTCGTCCAATTCCTTTTGAGCATCGCTCGTATGACTAGTGGCAAGTTTGATAACTTTTCTGCCTATGCCTATTATCCAGCCAGACTTGAACGTGAATGGGTCAATTTCTAACCCCTTGGCATCTTCCACAATGTTGAAACACTCAACAGGTGCTGCCTGATAGTGCATATGTCCTGGAATGGAAGCTCCGCAGTCTGCTCCGTTGAAGAATACAGCCATGCGACTGTACATGGCAAATTCCTGCATGTCACTTGCATTTATGGTCTGCGGACGGTGTCCCTTGGATACTACAGTTAAGTGCGCTGGAAATATAGGAAACGGATTGATGAGTATGTCAAACTCATTGCCGCTCTTCTGTGCTCTCCACTCTATGAACAGCTGGTCGTCGGGTCTGTTCTCTGCACATATCCTGCATTTTACAGGTGCAGCAACACTACCGGTTTTTGCCATAGTGGAACGTATACGCTCTGTATTGCACTGTAGCGTATAGTGTAACTTATTGCCAAGGGAAGTAGTGAAAGAGAACTCTTTCTGAATTACACCCTTCAATTTGTTTCTCCATTCAGCAGAAACAGCTTCTTGTCTCTCAATGAGTGATTGAATCTCTTTATTCATCTTATGGTGATTCTTTAATAAAATAATTTAATACTTAGTAACTAGTAATCAGGAATTAAAAATTCCTCTTGCTTTCAACTCTGCGCTTCGCAAAGAGTCTTTATACGTATTGTTTATGTTTACCTTTTCTATCGACAGTTGGGCATCAGTATTGCCTTCCCATCTGCGGCAGTTATACATTACCTCCTTGATGCGTGTTATCTTCCACTCTCTCGTAATACGGATAGCTACTGCATAATCTTCGCCATAACTTACATTCGGCATAGGATTGGCTCTCAAAATTGATGTACGGAATGCTCTTGGAGCTCCTAGACCGTTGATACGTAACGCATTGTTAAACCCGTTGTCGTCTGTCCACTCGTTATGGAGAATGTAGTTGCGCTCCAGATTGTCTGTGAATAGAGGCTTTCCGTCAAAGTTGACTAGTTGATAGCCTCCTATTACCATAGCGCTCTTGTCTCTCTTGAAAGCCTTCACTATGGTCGAAAGCGTATTCTCTGATGAGTATTCGTCGTCCGAATCAAGTTGAACACAATATTTTCCTGCATATTCCGAATTGACGGCTTTCATCCAGCATCCTCCTATGCCTAGCTTCTCCTCTTTGGTCGGTGTGATGACGCACAGGTTCTTATACTCTTCTTTCGCCTTTGCCAATAGTTCTGATGTCCCGTCTGTAGAGCAGTTGTCTACTACTATCACGTTGAAAGGAAAATCGCATTTCTGACCGAGGGCTGACCTCACAGCGTCAAGTATTGTCTTGACACGGTTGAATACTGGAATGACAACCGAGGCTTCTACAGGGTATGTGCCGTTGTCTTCTTCAGCCAACTTGAGGTCGCTCTCTTTTATGATGGCTCCTGTCTTTTTGAGATAATCGGTGAATATCTCCTCGCACTCTTTCTGTATGTCTGCATTACGTGGATTTACATAGTCAAACTGCTTGTCCCCCGATGCTCTCTCATCAACCTCTTTGGTCTTGGCTTCGTACATAGGCTGTGCTATGTGACAGAATTTTCCTGCTATGGAAAGGTTGAGGCGTATGTCATAAAACCACGAGTAACGCGATTTCCTGATGTTGTCGAAACTTTTCTCAATGACCTCGTCAAATATATCTTTGTTCACGAATACAACAGGGCCGAAGTCAAAGTCGTCACGTACCGATCCTATCTGGTAGTCGATCAGAGGCCTCTCTTCACCATTTAGCTTATAGTCGGTATATATCATAACGGTATTTTCCAAGTCTGGACACATACCTACTATCTTCGCTATCAGTTCTTCGTCTATCTCTACGTCTACATTCTCATCAATGGCGTAATAACTCCATCTGTTCTTTATTTCTTCTGTTGTCATTGTATCACAGGTGTATTAAGTATCTTTTCTATCAATATTTCTGTAGGCTCAGAGGCATCTAGCCATGTATATAGCTGATTCTTCTTGAACCATGTCAATTGTTTCTTTGCATATACGCGGGTGTTGCGCTTTATCTTCTCCTTTGCCTCGTCTAATGTCATAATGCCATCGAAGTAGGCAAACATCTCTTTGTATCCTACGGTGTTGAGCGAGTTTAGTTCTCTGTGGGGCAGCATCGCCTTCGCTTCTTCAGTAAGACCTTCTTCTACCATCTTCTCAACTCTCAGCCCTATTCTATCAAAAAGTTCTTCTCTCTTCCTGTCTAATACTATCATCCTTATGTCAAATGGTCTCTCTTTCCTGCTCCCTGTCCTTAGCTCGCTATATGGCTTGCCAGCTTGCCTGCATATCTCCACTGCGTGTATCACTCGCTTGGCATTTTGCGAATCAACTTGCCTGGCATATTCTGGGTCAAGAGTCTCCAGTACGGTCATCATGTGTTCTAGTCCGTTGGCTTCATACTCTTCCCATGTCCGCTGTCTGACTTCTTCTGATATGGTGGGTATGTCGTCTATCAGTCCGCATAGAGCGTCTATATACATCATCGACCCTCCTGTTACCAGTACATTGTCATTAGTCTTGGATATCTCTTCTATCAGTTGTAGCGCGTCACGTTCAAATTCGTATGCACTGTAGTATTCTTCTGGCTCTCTGCAAGCAATGAGGTGGTGCTTGACACGTGCCAACTCAGCTTCTGTAGGCTGTGCAGTGCCTATGGGCATACCACGGTATATCTGTCTGCTGTCTGCTGAGATAATGGGACAACGCAATCTCTCGGCCAACCGTATGGATAGCTCTGTCTTGCCGACTGCTGTCGGTCCTGTCAGTATGGTGACTGTCATTCTCATTTTCTCTACCAGCGCTTCTCTAGTATCGCTCTGCGGAAATAGTGGTATAATATGCCTTTGTATGCGAATTTCTTATGCGCCATAACTGCAGCACCTACCTGACACATACCTACTCCGTGTCCCCACCCGGCTCCTCTGAGTATGAAGTTGCCGTGCAGGTTTCTCTCTACCACGAAAGCCGAACTCTGTAAGTGCGATTTGCTTAGCGCTCTGCGTATCTCTAGTTCTTTGCCTATGGTAATGGTCTTTGCAGAACCAATGAGTTTTAGTTGTACTATGCGTCCGCTTGGCCCTCGTTCCACTACTTCCATCTCTTGTAGTGTCCCTATGCCTAGCTTGCACTTGCTCTCTATAAGTTCTGATATCTCTTGCTGGGTATATTCTACTGTCCACCTGTACATCTGCGGCGTGGTCTTCACGTCATAGTCGTTCAGCACTTGCTTCAGTATTTCTGCATCTGTGGTGTCGCAATACGCATCTGGCGATGAGGTTATCCATTTCGTAGCTCCTTCTTCTGTGGTGAGGTCCCAATCATGGGTGCCTGCCGGACGAACAGGATTATCCACAAACGATTGCAGGTAGTCTATATGCGTAGGTTGCCAGCAGGTCTCAAATACTTCTGTCATGCCACCGCAGCACTTGGAGAAGCGCGCATCGCATATCTGTCCTTCGTATACTAATAGCAGACCGCTTGTCTCTTCTATGGCTTTCTTCACTGTCTTGTTGTTGGCTCGTGTGAGTCCTTGGTAACGCTGACAGTGGTCGTCTGCACATACATCAAATAGGGTGTGGTCTTCTCTGTCATACCACTTGATGAGTGTCCCGGCATTTATGCTGACACTCCTGTATACTGGCTTGGTCTTCTTCTTGGCCTCTATCTGTGCCATGAGCCACGATCTGGAAACTACAGCATGTGCCTTCAGTAGCTCAAGTGATGAGGTCGACTTCATCTCGCTGGCTATCACGCAAAATAGATAATCTTCTATGGATAGCGTATTGACAGCCCAAAGCTTTCCTCCCTCAACAACGAACGACAGCGCACCTTTGAATATCTGGTCTTCTTTCTGCTCCCAATGGAATCCAATGCCAATTACAACATCATGTAGCGTGAACTTGCACTTTTCCTTGGCAGGGACCAGATAGGGCAGGCTGCTGATAGCTTTGCCGTCTAATGTCACAATCCCCTCCGCAATGGAGATGCAGTGCTTCCCTTCTGATATCTTTAATTTATTCTTGTCGGTATAGTGACCGTCAATCGTAAAATATATTGATGTGGCATGTATGATGCCTACGCTTATCTCTGGCATGCAGGTATTGTTTTTTTTCATTTTTACAAAGATAACAAAATTTTGAGCTAGTCTCGGCCTGTCCCGAAATCTAAATTCTTCTCTGTATATTTTCTCTATAAGGCATCCTTAACACTCTCTTAATGCTCTCTTAATACTCCCTTAATACACGCGCCACAGTTTTTTCTCTCTCTAATCTAATTTTTTATTATCAATGTTCCACATAGCCCCTAGATGGAAAGGACTATGTGGATGTGCTTGCTATTCTTTGGTGTATTGCGCTCGGAATTCCTTGGCGTCAAACACTATCAAATGGGTTTTGCTTGTGCGGTCTGGAGGAAGCTCGAAGAAGTAAAGTTCGTCTCTGATAGGGTTGTGTGTCATGTACTTCATGATATCGCCCGACTCAAGTGGTAATACGTATTTGCAACCATAGATAGGTGTGCCGGTATTCATGTCGACATAGTAGTATGCACCATTGAATTGGTCGACCTTGAAAGCGAAGTTGTCGTTATTGTAGTCGAAGTCAATACTTACTACGTTGCCGACCATAGTGAAGACTGGCGAGTATTCATCGGTCTCATAGTCTATGATGCACATTGTTGAAACGTCATGTATGAAATATTTAGGCTCGCTTCTGTGAAATTTGTATGCCACAAGTGTCCCTCCTGCTGATGGATCATCCGACTTGTACTGGTTTGCTACTACGTATTCCTTTAGTGTAGGATTATCGCGTGATACGAAGTATAAATCGGAACTCATAAAGCGGTCTCGCTTGATTATCAACTGCTTTTTGTCGTATGATTGGTCAACCGTGCTGTAAAATTCCTCCCAGCAATTGTCGATGGTCAACTCATGCCCGTTTTTGCTGTCGACATAGCAAAGTCCTGTGCCGTTGGAACCATAGATCTGGCGTACGATGATGCCGTAGCCGTCGTCAGTAAATGCCATCGATATAGGCGTAGCGTCAGGGAATTTTAATAGTCCATTGGAGTCAAACATAGATGTATGGTCAAATGACACTATGAACGAATCGACTTCCTTGAGTGTCGTGGCATCAAGCACATGCACTTTCCTGTCATATATTGCCGCCTCATCATATGAGTTGACCGTACTCCCGACATATAGATAGCCGTTGTATGGGTTGATGGTGATAACATTAGGACAGAGGTCAAAGTCTGTATATGCGGGGTGCTCAGGATCTGACATGGCTATGCGGTAGACGCGGTGTGGAAATTTTGTCGCCATCCATATTGTTTCTCTCTCGTAGTCGGTTATCACAGTCTCTGTCATTCCTTCATAAACGTAACTGTTCTTGAAGTTGGTAAACTTTATTTTGCTTCCCCATGGACGTCCGCTCTCTAGGTCTTTCGCAACTATGCCAATCTCAAATTTACGGTCGGTCATGTGGTAGAACCCGAGAGGACCGGTAGTCATCTTGAGCCCGTCTTTAGACATTTCATAGTCTACTAGGAATGGTATATCTACGTCGTCAAGTCTGGGTATGAGATTCGTGACTGTTACAGGACGGTTGAAGGTTACTTCCATAGTAGCTTTGCTTTCAGTTATGAGATTCTGCTTGATGATCTTATAACTAACAATCTTTACGGTGTCGTCTTCCGCTGGCTTTGGGTCAGGCTTTGGATCTGGCTTTTCTGGGTCTGGTGTAGGTATAGGCTTTTCAATTGGCTCAGGTTCTGGCTCTGGGTCGTCTTTTTTGCACGATGTTATGGCTATTAGCCCTGTGATGCTCATAAGGAGCAAAAGACGTGTAAGATTGTTTTTCATGTGTCAATATTGTTGTGTCGATTATTGTTGCAATGACGGTGTAAAAGTAGTAAAATTAGAGCCAAATGTTCCTCGCCATCCAGCTCTATTTTATTCTGTGCGGGAATTTACACGTTAAAGAGCTTCGACCTCTTCTGGAGAAAGTCCTGTTCCCTGTACTATCGTATCGGTATCAATTCCTAAACTCTTAAAAGATTTCGCTATCTCAAATTGCTTCTCTCGTTCGCCTTCCGCTCTACCTTGTTCTATCCCCTGCTGTAACCCTTGTTCTATCCCCTGCTGCAATCCCTGCTCTATAGCCATCTCCATGCGTCTCTTGCGCGATAGCTCAAGGTTATACGCATCCAAATAGTGCTTATAACTGATGTCATAAGCCTCACGGTCCTCAGGCGACAGCTGATGATACTCTGCCACCTGCTCCAATCTCTTGAAGATCGGCATATCTTCTGTGTTTGTCAGTTGCTGCATGCGTTCCATGTTTTTGAGATTATACATCCACGTATCTATTTTTGTTCCGACTTGCAACGGCTCTTCTACGGTCAGAGGTATCTGCAGGCAGACCATCCGTATCTTGTCCGTAAACGGCCTGTTTGTAGCTGTGTCAACAAGCTTGACATCGTGTCGTTGAAAAGACTCCTGCAGACCGTCGTTGTCGAACAGCTCAAAATTAGTAAAGATTATTGAATATACTGCCTTCAGGTTGACATAATTCCAGTCCTTGCCGGCTTCGCCCTGCTTGGCTACATCGCGGGCTATGTAATACACCATACGGTCGCGAAAACCTAGTGTAAACTCGTTCTGCATCTCAACGATAATCCTTTCGCCACTGGATGTAGTGCAATGAATGTCATAGATTACTGTCTTAGCTGTCCCTGAGTCGCCCTTAATCTCCTTGTCGGAATATACCAAATCGATGAACTGTACTTCGCCCTCGAACAGGTCGTTCAGGAATGCGAGCAGAATGTCCTTGTTGCCAAAGATTCGCTTGAAGCCGAAATCTGTGAGCGGACTAATAAATCGTTTTTGTGTCATGCTCTGGTTAATCTAATTATACTTTTGACGGCGCAAATGTAGAGCTTTTTCATTAGATACCAAAAGCGTACCTCAAAATTTATATCATCAATTTGCAAATAATGCAAGCAAAAGGGTCTTCTCTGAGTCTTCTCCGAGTCTAGCCCGAGTCTAGTCCGAGTCTTCCCGTTTCTAGCCCGAGCCTATTTCTCGTAGTTTGATTATTCGGAATAATAATATTTCTTTTTGTCTGCTTCCCTTGACGTTCTTATAACGCTCCTATAACGCACACATAAGGCAGACGCTATTCAGCAATATTCCCGAATATAAATGTTTTATTTGTTTTTCTCAAGTCATTCTAATCTGCGCTTGTCTGCCAGATGCTTAACTTCAAATTTCTCAAACTTGGCCTTGAAGCCTTCTCCGTCTGGACACGCTGCCACCGGACCTACCATCATTGGTACATTGTCTTGCATCCAGCAGTTGCGCATCATGGTGTATGTCTTGTCGTCAAATGAGTAGAATATCTTTACCGCATCTAGTCTGCGTACTGCCTTTATCCAGATGTAGTCTACTGGCTTGTCTAGTGTTATTACACTCCAGTCGCTGGTCTTGTGTGTTACTACCACACTCAAGTTGTACTTCCCGTCTACGTATTCTATACCTGCCTTTAGCCAGTTCTCATGGTCTATGCGTAGCATAAGCCCTGCCTGGTCAAATCTTACCTTGTACTCTCCGCTTATCTTTATCTTGGTCTCAAATTCTCCTCCGCGTGTGGTATGTAGAAACGGACCGTCATCTACCGTAAAGCCATAATGTGATATTCTCCAGTAATCGCTGTGTGGTGTGACATTCATCGTCAATGTGTTGTCTTTTATCTCCCACTGTTCTGGCTCATTGAACCATTCCATCTTCTCTAGCGATTGAGCATTGGCTGCCATAGCCGTCGCAAAAAGCGCTACTGCTGTTATAATTAGATTCTTCATCGTTATTCAAGGTATTATTTTTAGCAAAAATTCCTTTTTTATTTTATATGCTACCATCCTATGTTCGAATAGCACACGTTTTTTCTCGCATCCCACGTCTATGTTGTCAGACTTCTTTTTCGTTGAAGTTTATTGCACTTTTGCAGATATGGTATAGGCTCTCTCTTCTTTTGGTTGAAATGCTTAATACAGTAGTTGATTTTATTGTACTGTATTATCGTAGGTATATAATTTTGCTGATGTTAACATTAATCAAATATGACAACATGAAAAAGAAAACCACGCTGTATTATGCGTTTTTGGCCTCTGTAGTAGGCATGTCTGTCGGAATCACAGGTTGTGATGATGACAATGGTAAAGTTCAGTTGACGTCCAACTGGGTTAACTCATCTCAGTTCCCAGGTTCCCCTCGCGCTGGTGCCGTTTGCTTTAAGCTTTTGGTGAATGACCAGGAACGTGTGTATGTTGGTACTGGCGTGAATACGCACTCCACCAATAATGTCAACGGCTGTTATAAAGATTTCTTCTATTGCTACGTAAACGATCAGAATCCTGATCCTATAAATAATTTTTCTCGTTCCATTATGTGGAGTTCTCTAGAAGACGTGGCTCCTATGCCAAATGAGGCAGACCCCCGTAATGGCGCTGTTGCATTCGCCTTGAATGGGAAGGGCTATGTCGGTACTGGATTTACAGGTGATGATTATAAGAAGGATTTCTGGTGCTATGACCCTGAAGGTTCTTGGTCGGATGAAAAAGGTCAGTTGTACGAAGGTTCATGGAGCCGCGTGGCTGATCTCCCTGTAGAGAATAATCTCGGATATGGCGTTTCGTTCGTCCTTAAGGATCCTAACGATGGCAAGGAGTATGCTTATGTGGGAACAGGATCGGACGGTTCTGCTTTTTATTCTTCTTTCTGTCGTTTCGATGGCGAGAAATGGAGCGTTGCAGCAAGTTGTAATGTCGCTCGTGAGAATGCAACGGCTTTGGTCGCCAATGGCGTGGCTACTTCTCCAAGGGCAGCTGGGGAACCTGAGGTGCATGAGTATGCTTATCTGATTGGCGGTAACGACAATGGTGTTGTAGAGCTGATGGAGCGATTCAATCCATATTCTCAGTCTTGGGAGAAACTTGAAGTCTCAGCCGAATTGAATATGTATAGTAGGTATATGTGTGCTTCGTCTGGCTTCGTATTGGGTAATTCGGAGAATGACAGCGAATGCAAGCAAAGGTTATATATAGTTGCTGCTGGCGTGAATATGTGGGAGTACAACCCTTATACTAATAGCTGGAAAGAACTTGGTAAGCCGGAAACTAAGTATGAATCCATTCCTTTCTGTCGTTATGCTACAGCTTGGACTCTGCACTATGGCCAGGAAAGGGAAGAGCTTGCATTGTTCTCTCTTGGCAGTGATACTCGTATTGATATACCCGGTTCTGCAGGTTCTTTCTATTCTGGTACGTATGTGTATATGCCATAACCCTCATTTCTTATATATACATCTTACTGTCCTGATTCTATTCTTTCGTTCTTTTGCGTCTCAGTCCTATCCAGACTGGGACGTTTTTTTTCTCCTAATAATATGCGTTAACTCAATATAAATACGACATACACACAAAAAAAAGAACAGAACCTTTTCAAGTCCTGTTCTATCGTGGGCGTTGACGGATTCGAACCGCCGACCCTCTGCTTGTAAGGCAGAT